>NZ_MDDU01000019.1:0-78002 GCF_001854795.2 Mesorhizobium sp. LCM 4577
AACCTCGTCATCGATCGGCAGGCACTCCAACACCGGCTCGGTCATAGGGCTGGTACAGGAGTCGCGCTGCCCATCAGCCAAGCCTCCGATCAGGCTCGAGCCGAGCTAATGGCTTCCTTCAGAAGCAGAGAGCGATCTGACGCGAGGCGTTGAGTCTCAGTGGCTACCATCAAAGCAGATCAGTGCTAGACGTCGTGTTCCGAGGCGAAGATCGGTGGCCGCCCCGCACCGCACGTATGGATGGCGAGCCATGCGAGAGTATAGCGAAGCATTTGTTGCTTCGGATGTAGCCATCACCGCAACCGGCTCCGACGCTGCGCTATTTGGTGCTCCGCGTCTTAGCCGGTTGCTCAACCCACGCCACATGACGTAACAGAAACGGTCGAGGCTCTAATCGCCACTGGATGACAACTCAGTGGCAGGTCAAGTGATCGCAAGCTTGCACCGAGCGAGTGCCCAGCCTACTTCACCTCCTCAAAAGCAGAACTCTATTCTTCGCGGAATGCGTGATTGATCTGATCAGACAGGGGCTTGAGAAAATAGGAAAGCGCTGTCCGCTGGCCCGCCTGGATCATCGCTTCGGCCGGCATGCCTGGGATCAATGTCAGATCCTTGATCTTCGTCAGTTCAAAACGCGGAACTGACAGGCGCACCAGATAGTAAGAAGTGCCGTTTTTTTCATTCGTCGTCAGATCGGCCGCTATCCAGCTTACATATCCGTTCAACTCCGGTGTGGTTCTCAAGTTGAAGGCCGACATCCGCAACACGGCTCGTTGACCAAGGCGTATCTGGTCGATGTCTTTCGGAGAGATCTGTACTTCTAGAAGAAGATCGTCGCCATCAGGCACAATCAGCATGATCGGATCGGCGGGTCTGATCACACCACCAACCGTATGGGCAGCAAGCTGTTGGATGATCCCTGAGTGCGGCGCGACGATATCGGTTCGCCGAAGCTCATCCTCAGCAGCTACCTTGCGTTCTAGGAATTCCTCCACTTGGGCCTGGACTTGTATGAGTTCCTTGCCGGCTTCCGTCTTGAGATCTTGATCAATCTGCAGGATTTGCAGACGAGTTTCGGCAATACGGCCCGCCGTCTGTGCCTGGTTCGCGATCATTTCACCGCGTTGACCGCTTAAGGTGGCAGCCTGCGACTTGAGGCTATTTATGCGTTGGTCCGAGACAATGCCTTGTTCGCGCAGCCTACTCAAAACAGCAATTTCATGTCCGAGAATGTCGATACCTTTCTCAAATGCAATCTGCTGCGCTTTGAGGCCCTCGATCTCATGCTTATATTGCGCGATCCGCTCGGCCAGCTGCGACTTTTCTCCTTCGCGGGATTGCCTGCGAAATTCGAATAACTTCCGCTCACCGAGTATTGCGGAGGCCGCCGACGAAATATCTCGACGCTTGAGCAGCCATTCCGGCAAGACGATCTCTGCCAGATCGTCACGCTCGGCTTCGAGCCGTGCTAGCCGGGATGCCAACTCATCGAGTCGCTTAATGATGATCGCTAGATTGGCGCGTGGCTGAGTGGCATCAAGTCGCATGACAACGTCGCCTGTCTTGACTCTATTGCCCTCACGCACGAGGATTTCTTTCACCACCCCACCGGTCGGGTGCTGCACTTTTTTTATGTATGAATCGACGACAAAGTGTCCGGACGCGACGACCGCACCAGACAGATTCGTCACTGAAGCCCAGGCTCCCGCTCCTCCGAGAACGGTGATGCTCAAAAAAAGTGCTGTCAGTAAGTTTCGGCGAATAGAACGGGAAGCGTCGGCTTTCGTGTCAATTTCAGACATCGCAATCCTCGAATCGGGGCAGCCTAGGTCTTTATGTGGACACAGCGCCCCTGGATGCAGACGCAATCCCCCGAGCAGATGCCTTCCCGACATCGGTCGCAGACACATCCTTGGATTCACTTCGTGGCGGCGTCGCTGCTCTTCTCTGCAAGACAGTGGAAAGCACTTCATCGCGCGGACCGAAGGCTCTTTGGCGCCCACCTTCGAGCAACAATATGCAATCGACGGCGGCGATGGCGCTGGGGCGATGTGCGACGACAACGGCAATGCCGTTGCGCACACGAACGGAATTGATCGCCTCGACCACGGCGATCTCGCCTTCCGCATCAAGATTGGCATTGGGTTCATCAAACACGACTAGGAAGGGATCGCGATAAAGAGCTCGGGCAAGACCGATACGCTGACGCTGCCCGGCGGAAAGTGCCGAGCCAGCTTCACCGATCTGAGTTTCATAGCCATGTTCAAATCTGAGGATCAGTTCGTGTGCACCCGCTGCCTTTGCCGCAGCCACGATAGCCTCAGAATCAGGATTGTCATCAAAACGACAGATGTTTTCGCCGATGGTTCCGTCAAACAATTCAACGCCCTGAGGCAAATAACCGAGATGGCGGCCCAATGCTTCTCGGTTCCATTGATCGAGGCTCGCGCCGTCGATGCAAACTTTTCCGGAGGAGGGCCCCCAGGCGCCGATGATGGCGCGCGCGAGAGTTGACTTGCCAGAACCCGATGGGCCGATAACCCCGAGTGCGCTTCCCGCTCGAACCGCAAACGCAACGCCTGCTACGGTGGGCTTCTTCTCGCCGGGTGGGACGATCATCACGCCTTCGACGCGCAGTTCGCGTTGAGGAGCGGGCAATGGCATGACCGAAGCGGTATGAGGCATCTTGGCCATGAGGTCCTTCAACCGTGCCCAACTCTGGTGCGCCAGAAGCAGAGTTTTCCAGCTTGAAATCGCCAAATCGACTGGAGCCAAGGCCCGGCCCATCATAATGGAGCTGGCAATCATCACCCCAGCGGTAGCTTCACGTGCGATGACGAGGTAGGCGGCAACGGCGAGGATCGCCGATTGCAGCATCATGCGTAGCGACTTTGAAATCCCGCCGAGCCCAGCTGCCACATCTCCGGCCTTACGATTGGCAGCAAGATATTTGGCATTCACCTTATGCCATCGGGCAGCGATCCGGCTTCCAAGGCCCAGAGCCTCTATGACCTCGGCATTGCGGCGCGCTGCTTCCAGTAGGCCGTTGCGGACCATGTTGTGGTTGACTGCATCACGTGTGGCCCGCCGGGAGCATGCGTTAGTTAGAGCCGTTAGGGAAACCAGGAGGACCGCCCCGACAAGCGCCGTCATACCGATCCAGAAGTGAAAAAGGAAGCAAATGCTGAGATAAAGCGGCATCCATGGCAGATCGAAGAACGCCGCGGGGCCGTTTCCGGCTAGAAACCCGCGAACGTTGTCGAGGTCGCGAAGCGGCTGCAGGCCATCGCCCGGTTTGTTTGTTAAGAGGGGCAAGCGAACAATTGCCTCATGAACGCGTCCGGAAAACTCCCCGTCGAAACGCTCGCCGATTCGCAGCAGTACGCGTGCGCGCAGAATGTCGAGCAGGGATTGGAATGCATAAAGTCCCGCAGTAAGCACGACGAGACCCAGCAACGTCGGTACGCTGCCGCTCGCCAGAACGCGGTCATACACCTGCAGCATGAACAGTGGCGAAGTCAGCGCAAGCAAGTTGATCACGCCACTGATTGAGAAAATTGCCCAAATGGTGGCCGTTAGGGCGAAAGGCCTCGAGGGCGACTGCTCTTTGCTCGCTGAGATTTTCAAGAAGAGACCCCTAAGAAAGGCCTTCGTTCATTAGCACCGTCGGGGCTCGGATCTGCCATTTTATAGGCACGTAGAACCGGCCTACGTCACGGCACTAACTCCTGACATACGGCGGATGCTCAGCGCGGGAATGCTTAGTCCTGGCGTCTTGGAGGAGACGAAAGTGAAGTAGGACCCAGTCAGATGCAACGCCTCGATGTCTGCCACACTGTTAACAGCGCTCAGTCGTCATCCTCCATGCGAGGTTTATTGCCGAAAAGATAATTAAGCCCTCTACGCCGAAGACTTTGTCGTTATCCGCCCCGCCGAAGGCTCGGTCGACGCCCCGGCCGGCCGAGATGGAGTTTGAGCCAGCACGGTTGTCGATCCGARCATTACCTTGGACAAATCTAAGATTAATTCGTCACCGCTACTGCCGTACGGGGTATTGGCTGCGGGCCTAGCTTCGATAGGCTTTGCCACCGCATATGCTCCTCGCGATTGGTTTCATAGCACTCTTGTGTCGCTGCTCGAATTTGTAAAATCGATTGATTGGATATCATGCATTCACTCCTTGGATGTCTTGGGTAGCGCGCCACATCACACCCTCGAAGCTGGATTGGCTCTACGCCCCGCTGCCCCGCAGGCTGACTGGAAACGAGTCGCAGTGCTTCAAGGGGTCGACCCGGATGCAACTGCGGCCAACCAGCGCGATCTCGATTCATGCCATGCCGTGCCGTGCCGGCAGGCGTTTCCCAATCTGCTCCGACGCTGGCCTTACAGGCACCAACGGCAGCACGGCTGGCACCTCTCAGCGGGAAAGCTCTACGCCAGCGAGACAGCTGATTCGTATGATCTGCGGCCCGCGCAACTTCCCTAACCGTCACGCTGGCGGGCCAATCAGCCATTGAACATTTCAATCGGTGACAGCAGCGTATGCGTGCGCTTTGGGCCAAATCGGGTTGTCCGGGCCCCTTCTGTCGGATGGCTAAGCTTACCCTTGATCCTCCCAGATGCGTCCGCCGACGCCCCCGCTCGGCGCGATCTCGTCAATCCGCTTGAGATCAGTATCCGTCAGTATGAGTTCGGCAGCCGAAATGTTCTCCGCCACACGTTGCGGGTTGCGAGCCCCTGGGATCGGGACGATGTAGTCCTTTCGCGCTAGCAGCCAGGCCAAGGCAAGCTGAGAGAGGCTGATGCCTTTGGCCGTAGCGAGTGAGGTGAGCTCCTCCGCGATCTCCATGTTCTTGCCGAAATTCCCTGGCGCCCACCATCCGAGATTCTGCCGGAAGTCGTCGGCGGCGTAGTGATCGCGCGATCTTACCTGGCCGGTGAGGAACCCACGCGCCAGCGGTGAATATGCAACCAGGCCAATGCCCAATTCTTCAAGGACCGGCAGCAGCGGCTCCACATCCCTGGCGAAGATGGAGTACTGGTATTGCTGCACCGAGATGGGCGCGACAGCGCTGGCACGACGGATGGTGTCCTCGTCCGAGTTGGAGAGGCCGAGATACCTCACCTTGCCCGCCTGGACGAACTCCTGCATCACGCCCACGACGTCTTCGATCGGGATATTGGGGTCGGGGATGTGCTGGTAAAGCAGATCGATGGTCTCGACGCCCAGATTCCTGAGGCTAGAGTCCACGACCTGGCGGATGGTCTCCGGCCGAGAGTCGGGAGCATAGCTTTCGGTCAGGCCGAACTTGGTGGCGATCGTCACCTGGTTGCGGATCGGCCGCAGGGCAATGCCGAGCAGCTTCTCGCCTTCACCCCAGCCATACATGCGGGCAGTGTCGAAGTGGGTGACGCCCAGTTCATGAGCGCGCCGGATGGCCGCGATCGATTCCTTGTCGTCGCTGGGGCCGTAGCCGATGGCGGTGCCCATGGCACCGTAACCAATGGCACCGACTATGAGGCCGTGGCGGCCAAGCTTGCGCTGCTGCATCGTGAATGTCCTTTCCTGCTATGTCCCAGTGTCGCTTCTCACACGCGACCGAGCGATGCCCGATCCTGCCGGTCCATTGCCTAATCCTGCCGATCGCTTGACGTTTCCAGGTGAACCCGAGCAGATGGTCTCATGACAGATCTCGCCCAACTCAAAGCCATTGCCCTGCGCCATGCCGGCAGGCCGCAGTCGAAAATGCCGCGGGTCAGCGTAAGCACCTTCGACCGGCCCTCGGAGCCCGGCTGGTTGGTCTACGACCCGGTGGTCTGCTTCGTGCTGCAAGGGTCCAAGCAGGTCTTCATCGGCGACCAGGTGCTGGAGTACGGCGCCGGCTACTGCATGGTGGTGGCGGCCGAACTGGCTGCCATGGGGCAGATTAGCGAGGCTTCATCCGACCAGCCTTATGTTGCCCTTAACCTCTATATCGATCCGGAGGTGATCTCGACGCTGCTTCTGGAGATGGGCGGCATGCCGGAACCGCCGATGGACAAAGGGTTCGGATATAGCCCGGCAGGGCCGGCACTCATCGAGGCCTGGCGACGCTTTGCGGAACTTCTGGACCGACCAAGCGAAATTGCGGTCATGGCGCGTCACAGGGAGCACGAGCTCATGTTCCGCCTCCTCATGGGACCACAGGGGGCGCTGCTCCGACAGCTGGCCGGCACCGGCAGCCGCCTGTCGCATATCCGACGGGCAATGGCATGGATTCGCGAGCACTACGCGCAGCATCTGAGCATAGAGGCCATGGCGACCGTAGCCGGCATGAGCGTGTCGGTTTTCCATCGCCGCTTCAAGGCCATTACTGGATTGAGCCCGCTGCAGTACCAGAAGCAAATCCGCCTGCATGACGCACGTCGACGCCTGATAACGACGCGCACGGAAGCCGCGACGGTGGCCTACGCGGTCGGCTACGAAAGCGTCTCGCAGTTCAGCCGCGAGTACAAGCGGCTCTTCGGCTCCCCACCCCGGCAGGATGCCGGGAGGCAAAGCATCGTTGCTCCAGCGCCATAGATCCGGCCGAGCACAAGCAGGAACCCTTGTGGGGCGAGCGGAAAAGCTCACGGCGAGTTGTGCAGTTGCTTTGCCTTCTCCTCATGTAGCGCATGATGGGCGCCCAGATGATCCAGATCCTGGCCGCGCGCGAACGCGGAACGCAATATCGGCTCGCAGTCGCAATCAGCAAGGTCCTTTCCTCGATGCGAAATATCGCCGCCGTCGACGTGCTGGATCGACATCGCGACACACGCTGTGGATTCGATCCGGCCGAAGCCCGCGCGATCGCTGAGCGCGCGCCAAGATGAAGCCGCTCCGCCAACGCGCTGTGATCGACACGTTTCCGGGGCTATCCGGTGGTGCGGGCATGGTTTCCTTGGGAGGCAGTGGGCTTAGCGGTCAAACGGTTGCAAGATGTCGCAGTCCCGTGTCACAACCCCGTGCCAATCGGCAAAGAACTAGGCTCTTGACGTAACATTGGTCGTCCATCTGCGGAACGTCGAATTCCGCGAGTTGGCCGGAGATCTGCGCGAATTGCGATCCGCGCTCTACATTGCCAACTCCAATTTCACCGCCCGCGCTTACCGGACGAAGTTTGGCATCGAATCCACATTGATTCCACCCATGACCACCCCGGCGTTCTACAGCACGCCGACGACCGGCAAATTTGTGAGGCGCGCGAGAACCGCAGCAAAATGGCTACGCTCGTTTATCGATGCCGCGCAAGAAATCGGCCGGGCATCCATACGGACACCCGACCGAGCTGCCTGAGCTAATAAGCCCATTCGCAATCCAGGAGGCGCGAAGCACTTCTCCCGGATCTGCTCGCCAGGGCTATTTCTTGATCGCTGCCGCGAGTTTTGCTCCACGATCAGGGCAGGGACGACGACCCACTTCACGACTGCCCCCAACCAATATCGTCATGGAGCGAAACAATCACGCCGCCTTGATGGCCAGCACCGCATTGGTGCCCGCGAACGCAAAACTATTGGAAAGCGTCACTTTGACTTTCCGCTCACGCGCCACATTGGGGGTAACGTCTAGATCGCAATCTGGATCTGGTTGCTCATAGTTGGCGGTAGGCGGTACGATGCCATGCCGAATTGCCATCACGCAGGCGATCAGCTCTAGTGCACCCGAGGCCCCGAGGCAGTGGGCATGCATTGATTTGGTCGAGGATACCGACATTCGATAGGCGTGGTCGCCAAACGCTCGTTTGATTGCTGCGGTCTCGATCTGATCATTTGGCCTGGTGCCGGTGCCGTGAGCGTTCAGGTAATCGACGTCCTCCGGGACCAGACCCGCATCGGCTAGACAAGCGCGGATCGCAGCCTCGGGACCCTCGATGGTCTGTGCGGCGATGTCGAAAGCGTCGGCCGAAAGGCCCGCACCGGCCAATTCCGCCAATATTTCAGCGCCTCTGGCTCGGGCATGGTCGTAACTTTCCAAGACTATCATGCCTGCGCCTTCGCCGAGAACAGCGCCCTGCCTAT
The DNA here is from genome assembly GCF_001854795.2 of Mesorhizobium sp. LCM 4577. Taxonomy (NCBI): domain Bacteria; kingdom Pseudomonadati; phylum Pseudomonadota; class Alphaproteobacteria; order Hyphomicrobiales; family Phyllobacteriaceae; genus Mesorhizobium; species Mesorhizobium sp. LCM 4577. The sequence goes on from NZ_MDDU01000019.1 coordinate 8,038, forward strand.
TCGCGGAAAAAGGCCGGCAAGTGTCAGGCGATAGCACTCGCATAGCCTCCCACGATTTCACTACTCCCCAAATCAATGGCGCATCGGCGCCACCTGCCACCATCACATCAGCGCGGCCACACCTGATCTGGTCGACGGCGGAGGCAATGGCATGGTTAGAGGAGGAACAAGCCGAAGTGACGCCGTAGACGGGACCGCGCAGTCCAAGATCCATGCTGACATGTCCAGCAGCAGCGCCCGGCATGACCTTGGGCGCGGTGAAGGCCCCGGTCCTCTTTCTGCCGTGGAGCAGCATAGCCCGGTAATCTTGCTCAATCGCCTCCCATCCGCAGACGCCCACGCCGACCGTCGCACCAAGGCGATAACGGTTTGTGTCAGACGCGGTCAGCCCTGCTTGCTGGACTGCTTCGCGAGCGGCAAGCACAGCAAGCACGCTGAACCGATCCATCGAAAGAATTTGCTTACGGTCGATCTCATGCTGAGGAAGATTGCGGATCGCGCATCCCGTGCGCGCGGTGATGTCGTGCAGGGAGGGACTGCTCAACACGCCGATTGCTGAACGGCCCTCGCACATGGCGGCCCAAATATCGGCAGCACAGCTGCCGAGCCCACAAATCCCGCCTATGCCGGTGATAACAACGCGCTTGTTCATCGTCAGTGCTCATCAAGCGCACGGACGGCCTCGACCACGCTGCCCACATTCTGCAAATTGCTCCAGGCGTCAGTGGTGTCCGATTCGATCTGGATCCCGTGTTTCTTCCCAAGATCAAACAGGATGTCCGCCATTTCCAGCGAATGGATGCCCAAATCAGTCAGCTTTGTCTCAAGAGTGATCGGATTCGCATCCAGTTCAGCGTGCTCGAGGATCTCCGCCAGGATTTCATTCGTAAGCTGGTCAGTCATGCCTTTTAAGCTCCCGTCTGGCGGYTGACATGAATCTCGGTGACGCGAAAGAGATCAGCATTGTTGTGATGCAAAATTCGGCGCTATTAGGGAAATTGATATTTTGGATAAGAAGCATTCAAGAAATGGATGGGGGGGCGCATAGGGGCCCGAGGCGGACTCCGAACGATTTGTTTGCGACCGGCGTCAGGTTGGAATAGCCGTCCAGCATCACCGGAATACGCATTTCGAAGGGCGTCGTTCACAAATCCGTTTTCCTGTACAGTGAGTGCTGGAATTTCAGGACGCCGGAAATAGTATCGCTAGTCGATCAGGGTACACGCAGTCAGATTCCGCTCTCGCTTGAGCCGCCTTTTCACCGGTCAGCGTAGCCTTGTCGACGTCGTGATCCACCCGAATGCGCAGTGACCGACCAGCTTGCTCTCGATTCCGGCCATGCCGCGCCGGCAGGCGAGCCGACGGTCCCCGATACTGCTCCGTCGCTGGCCCGACAGGCACCAACGGCGCAGGGATGGCTCCACTTAGCGGGAAGGCTCTTACCCCAGCGAAACGGCTGGCTCGTATTGATCTGCGGCCCGCGCCGGGCAGGGAACCGGCAAGTGTCCAGTTGCGCCTCCTGGCGGAGATGACAGGCGGCCACTCGCGACAAAGCACACCGCCGAAACGCTGAGCAGATCGAAAGTTGTGCAAATCATACCGCAGCCTTCGGCTATGTCGCCAGTCGAGACGCCTCCTCCAACAAAATCTTCCGCATCCAGATGCTTGCCGGATCGCCATTCTGAAGCGCAGGCCACTGCAACGCCAGAGTGAACACCGGCAACGAGAGCGGAAGTTCGACGACGCGCAGCGGTAGCGTTTTTGCGAAATGCTCAACCAGCCTCAAGGGCATCGTCCCAATGCGACTGGTGCCCGGTAGCATCAAAGGGATCATGCTGAATCCTTGCACGACCACCTCGGCCCGCCTCTTGAGGCCATGCTCGATCAAAAACCACTCATCAATGGACGGCTTTTGCGAACGCCCAAATCTGGCCATTACGTGCCCCATCGACATATATTTCTCGAACGTGAACTTTCCCGACAGTTCCTTGTTTGTCCGACAGCCCACACAGGCGAGTGTATCGTCGAAAAGCCTCGCTTTTGGGTGCCCGTTTAACAGAAACAATTCAGGCAGTATCACAAAATCGGCGTCGCCGCGCCGGAAAAGTTCTTCCAGATCGTCAACGAGAGGCAGGAGTTCGAAGCTGACGAAAGGGGCTTCTCGTGCAACACGGTCAATGACCCTCTGAAAGAAAATGATCGTCATGTAATCGGAAAGCATGACCCTAAAACAGCGATCGGATTTCTGCGGGTTAAATTCCTCCCAGGAAATAATCGAGAGCTGTACATGCAGCAGCGCCTCGCGGACCGGCGAGGCGAGGGCCTCGGCTCGGGGTGTCGGGATGAGTTCACGGCCTCTCATTGTAAAAAGCTCATCACCAAAATAGCCGCGCAGCCGGGCGACAGCCGCGCTCATGGCTGGTTGGCTAAGGTGGATACTGCGAGCAGCCGCTGTGAGGTTACGCTCGGCCATCAAAGCGTCGAGCGCGACGAGGAGATTCAGATCAAGGCCCTTAAACCGCATTCCAATTCCAATCTGGCGCATGGATGCATGTCATCCAAGCAATAGATTTCACCAATGTCACGAGACGCCATATGTGAAAAGTGCCTTTATATGCAAATCAAATCGGGGAGGCAAAGTGAAGCAGCCGGGGAAGCTCATTAGCTCCGGAGATGTGCTGCAAGAGTCCTGCGGCATCCGGTGACTTTTCGTCGGCGCTTGATGGATTCGGGGCGGGTTCTCGACCAGATTTTGAGGGCGAAAATGACGAACGACGCCATGTTGTGCGCCATGGCCTCTTTGGAGCCGCGATTGGTCGTCGTTGACAGACTACGCACCGCCGAGGCGACCTGCTTGGGCTCAGACGGGCTGAAGAGGTGAAGTATCTGGTGTCGTGGCGGCAGCGATCGTTAATTTCGGTGGGGTTTTGCACGCGTTGCGAGGTTCACTCGCCAGTTTCCGGCGACCGTTCTCGCGGGCACTCGCCTGCGCTCCCCCTTTCCGTATGGCGCCTCGACAAACCTCCCTCCCGCACAGAAGGCGCCTGGTTCCGACAGGGTCAGCCACCATTGGGCGCTAGTCAACGGCAATGGGCACACCGCCAGTAGGCGGCGCGAACCCCGACTAAGGTAATTGACGAAAATTATCGCTGCGCGGACAACCGGCACGAGTGCCCTCGTAGATAGCAGCGGCCAAAGCGCGGAGTTGGCCGGCGGTGCGTTTCAATCAAAATGAGGAAGCGAGCGGATTTGGAATCCGCGCTCAAGTAGAGCTGGGATTAGACGGGATACCGCCGTGACGGTCTGATCGCGCAGACCTGCACCAGATACGGCTACCAACTCGTCGGGAGGAAACCCGTCGTGCAAGCGGACGATTGCGCCGGGCTTCGCCGATTCCAGCACCGCATCGACGATCGTGTCCACCCCGGGGCAAGACCAGTCGCGCGGATCAACCGACCATTTGATAGCTGCCAGTTCAGCGATGGCGGACGCGGCAAAGACCTCTTCGGTCCAGCTCCCGTATGGCGCGCGCAAGTGCCGAACTGATGCTTGCGGGCAAGCCATCATAATAGCCGCATTAGCGTCAAATATTTCACGCTGCACTTCGTCGAACCCGCATCTAGACAGGTCCGGATGAGTCATCGTGTGGTTGCCTACCTCGTGCCCTTCCGCGACCATTCTTTGAATTAGCTCCGGCTGGCCCAAGGCATAGGTGCCAATGACGAAGAACGTGGCCGGGACCCGATGTTCGGCGAGCAGATTCAAGATCTGCGGTGTACAAAGCGGGTGAGGACCGTCGTCAAAAGTCAAATATATACTGCGGTGGCCGATGCAGGCGTCGCACTCACTGCGCACATCCCACAACCAGTCGGAATGTTTCATTGGCTCTGGTCCGTTCCGGTCGATTGTCGCTCCGGCCGGCCAATCGGACGTTGAACATTCAACCGGTGTGTCAGCGACAGCTGCGTTTTCCGTGCGCTTTGGGGCAAATCGGGCAGCGCGTTTTGAAGGGTTGACCCGACGTCGAATTGAGGCGCCAGCTTGTTCCAAACGCACCTGCTGAGGTGCGACTATAATTCGGTCACCAGCGGGTCGACGGCGCCAAACTTAGTGAAACGGCAAAGCCACGTGGTGCATGTTAGTTGTTGAGGTGATTGGACAAGAACTCGTTCTGAGCCGTTTTTCCCGGCCCCCGTTTGTACCTCGCTCAATTTGCGTTGAAGTCTGACCATGAATGCAGTTTTCAATCAGATCAGTCAAATTGATTGATTGGATAAATCCCATCCGCGCTGTGGATTCATATCCCCCTGGGGTCCAGTAAACCTCGGACCACAACGGGCGCTCCTGCGGGCCCCGGCACTCGAAGCCGCCTGTCGCATTTTCAGCGGGCAAGGCATGGATTCGCGAGCACAACGCACCATCGGCATCGTGGCTATGCCCTCGGTGCGGGGCTGAGCGTGTCGATTTCCACCGCCGGTTCAACGCGGTCTCGATCAAATCTGCTCTTCGCGCGCAGTCCTATTGGCTGCGGGGAACCTGACGGCGCACAGCACCAACTTCGGCCAGCGATCATGAGCGGCCAGGACCCTTGGAAGGCATAGCCCTGACATCCACCGAACGAATATTAGCGATCCAAACAATCGATTTTACCGATCGACGGCGGTGCTGCATTAGAAGCTCGAAATGAAGGGTATGGCTCAGGAAGGACGGCAAGTTTGAGGGAGCCCATCAGCGCTGGAACTCCGTCGTACGAGGTTCTGCCAGTTCAATTGGCTAGTGTCGCGATCACCGACGGCCGCGTCTGAACTCGCACCAGATCACGCGGCCTCGAACGCGTGATGCGTGCCCTCGGGAAGTATCAGAAAAGGAGTCTTTGTATGCGCTCTCAGGTGCGGTGGAAGCTGTGCTGGGAAAACGAGTTGGAGCTTTCCGACCATGTCGAGCTCGCCGAATTCTTTCGAAGGACCTACGGACCGACCGGCGCCTTTAATGCCAAGCCGTTCGAAGGCAGCCGAAGTTGGGCCGGAGCTAGACCTGAGTTCCGTGCGATCGCGTATGACTCGAGCGGTATTGCGGCACACATAGGCTTGCTGCGCCGATTCATCAGAATCGATGGGGCTGATCTGCTAGTGGCTGAACTCGGATTGTACGGGATTCGTCGGGATCTCGAGGGGCTCGGACTCAGCAGTTCATTCCGCGTTCTGCTTCCCGTGTTGCGGGAACTCGGGGTTCCCTTCGGCTTTGGCACGGTTCGGCCAGCGTTGCATAAACACGTCGCAAGATTGGGACGAGGCGGTCTGCTGGTCGTCAAGTCGGGCATTCGCGTGCGCTCCACCCTTCACTTCGCGCTTCTCGACAAACCGCCCACGCGCATAGACGACGCACTCGTCGTTGTCGTGCCAGTTGGACGTCCGATCTCCGATTGGCCCGCCGGCGAGATGATTGATCGGAACGGAGCAGAGCTTTGAGCCACCTCGACTCTTTGTCCAAAGTGTACAGCGAGTGCGCAAACGGTGCCGGGCAACCTAGCGTTTATTTGACGTTTGATGACGGCCCTCATCCGTCTTGCACACCGAAGGTGCTCGACGTGCTGGCGCAACACCGTGTGTCGGCGACTTTCTTCGTCATTGGCGCGTACGCGGCAGACCAGCCGGCACTAATCCAACGAATGATCACGGAAGGGCACGAGGTAGCTAACCATACGATGACTCACCCTGATCTGTCCGAGTGCGAACCCGGCGTAGTGCAGCGTGAGATCTTCGATGCGAACAGAGCCATCAAAGCGGCCTGCCCTCGAGCCTCGGTGCGGTACATGCGCGCTCCTTATGGCATCTGGACCGAACAAGTGATCGCCTCTGCGGCCAGCATTGGGCTGTCGGCTGTTCACTGGTCGGCGGATCCGCGAGACTGGTTCAGTCCCGGTGTCGATGCAATCGTCGATGCAGTGCTGGCCTCCGTCCGGCCTGGCGCAATCGTGCTCTTGCACGACGGCTGCCCTCCTAGCGAGATGAAGCCGGGCAGTGACGCCGGGTTGCGAAGCCAAACCATCCTGGCCCTCTCGCGCATAATTCCAGCTTTGCACGACCGCGGCTTTGCAATGCGCTCGCTTTCCCAACAACACTAAACGAACCGAAGACCTCATGGACCTTCTTGGCACAGTCAGCACTGTCACCATCTCATGTTATGCGCTGCTCTCGACCACATATAAGAGCATGCAGGCCGCTTATGCCCGGCCGGCAAACGTTTCATCGTTCTCGGACAACTTAGCCAGTCCGCATCTTTGGCCGAGCGTGGACGTCATCATTCCTTGCTACAACGAGGACCCGCGCACACTCTTCGAGTGCCTCACGTCGGTTGCAAACCAGGACTACGCCGGAAAACTGCGAGTCTATGTTGTTGATGACGGTTCTGGGAATCGGGACGCCGTTCGTCCCGTTCACCAGAGCTTCTCGGGCCACCCGAACTTCATCTTCATTCTGCTCCCCAGAAATGCCGGAAAGCGCAAGGCACAGATCGCAGCGATACGCCGATCATCTGGAGATTTGGTGCTCAACGTCGACTCGGACACGATGCTAGCGTCCGATGTCGTCACAAAGCTTGCGCTGAAGATGCAGGATCCAGGGATCGGCGCAGCCATGGGTCAATTGACAGCCAGCAACCGGGGCGACACCTGGCTGACCCGGTTGATCGACATGGAGTACTGGCTGGCTTGCAACGAGGAACGCGCAGCGCAGGCTCGCTTCGGCGCCGTAATGTGCTGCTGCGGTCCGTGTGCCATGTACCGTCGATCCGCACTCCTTTTGCTGCTGGATCAGTACGAGACCCAAACATTTCGGGGAAAGCCAAGCGACTTCGGTGAAGACCGCCATCTTACGATCCTAATGCTGAAAGCAGGCCTTCGAACTGAGTACGTCCCGGACGCCATCGCGGCAACAGTCGTTCCAGATAGTCTGGGGGCTTATCTGCGCCAACAACTCCGGTGGGCACGCAGCACTTTCCGGGACACCTGGCTTGCACTGAATCTGCTACCGGGCCTCAACCGCTTTCTAACATTGGACGTGGTGGGACAGAATCTCGGGCCGCTATTACTCGCCCTATCGGTGCTAACAGGCCTCGCGCGGTTCGTACAGACGGGCACCGTGCCATGGTGGACAATCCTGATGATTGTATTCATGAGCATCGTTCGCTGCAGCGTGGTGGCGCTTCGTGCTCGCCAACTTCGATTTATAGGCTTCTCTGTCCACACAGTCATCAACGTCTTTCTCTTGCTCCCTCTGAAAGCCTACGCGTTGTGTACGCTGAGCAACAGCGATTGGCTGTCGCGCAGCTTCGCTGCCACCGTGGCAGTTAAGGATGGGAAACAGGCTGCCGTCCAAAACCTGACTACAGAATCAAGCACTACAAAATTGTCGGGAGATGCGGTGCACCGTTCGGTGCTGGTGACTTCCGACGAGTGACGCTATCGAGGTGGAAGAATTTTGAATGCTGGACAATAATCATCGATTGTTGGATCGGGAATTGGCCGCAGACGATCCGTGGCTGCTCGATGCCAATCCGTTCGAGCGGGAGCGTCACACGCAAATGCTGCGGCTGTCGCTTTTGCATGGATCCATCACAAATGCACTTGAAGTCGGGTGTGCGGGAGGCGCGTTCACGGAAAGGCTAGCGCCCCATTGCCAACGGCTTACAGTAATCGATGTCGTGCCGCGCGCGATTGATCGAACGCGCAGACGGATGAAGGACCTACCGCACATCACCTGGGTAGTCTCCGATGTTCAACAGTTCTCGACTGACGAACCGTTCGATCTGATCGTCGTGGCGGAGGTTCTCTATTACCTAAACGGCGTAGCCGAGATGCGCGCTGCCATCGGCAACCTTGCACGGATGCTTGCGCCAGGGGGGCACCTGGTATTCGGATCGGCGAGTGATGCCACTTGCCGGCGCTGGGGTCACGCCGCTGGTGCCGAGACTGTCATGGCAATGCTGAACGAGACGTTGATCGCTGTCGACCACCTGCAGTGCCAGGGTGACACCCCCAACCAAGACTGCTTGCTCGCCCGTTTTCGGAGTCCGGTTCGGCCTCCCGATCTGTCGAATTGCCTGCGTTAGACGAGGAAGCATTATGCGCATTGGTGGTATCAAGCTGACGCATGACCGGCCCGTCGCCCTTGTCGAGGACGGACAACTCGTCTTTTGCATTGAACAGGAGAAGCGGGACAGCAACCGACGATATCTTGAGGACCGCGCGCCGGAAATATTTTGTCCCGGAACGCCGGATCCTTACATGTTGTTCGACCATCAGATACGGGCGGAATGGCGCGACAAAGTCCCCGCTGTCGTGCATCTCGACGGTTCCGCGCGACTGCAGACCATTTCCAAAGCCTCTGAGCACACAGTGGCCGAGCTACTCATCGAATATGAAAAACTCACGGGCATTCCGTTGCTTTGCAATAGGAGTGCCAACCACCATGGACGCGGGTCCTTTCCGGGTGCCCCCGCAGCCTGCCGCCGGGGACGAATTGAACACAGCAAAATTAGCGAAACTGAACTATCGCCGGTCGACGGCGCCATTACGCTGGTTTGAGTGCGCGACCATGGTGGCAATCGACTTTGTCGGCGTGACGAAATCATATGGCAAAAGGGTCGTTGTCGACGGCATGTCATTCACCGTTGCACCGGGAGAGTGCTTGGGGCTGTTGGGGCCGAACGGCGCGGGCAAAAGCACGATTACACGGCTGCTCCTCGGTATGGCAACGCCTGACGCAGGCGAGATCACGGTGTTTGGCGTGCCAGTGCCGGCACGTGCCCGTTTGGCACGCGGACGCATCGGCGTGGTCCCGCAGTTCGACAACCTTGATCATAGGTTCACGGTACGTGAAAACTTGCTGGTGTTCGGGCGATACTTTGGCATGAGCAAACGCGAGGTAGAAGCGGTCAGCCCATCGCTGCTCGAGTTCGCCCGCCTCGAGAACAAGGCGGATGCGCGCGTCGCCGAACTGTCTGGCGGCATGAAGCGACGCCTGACGCTAGCCCGAGCGTTGATCAATGATCCGCAACTCTTGGTAATGGACGAGCCGACCACTGGCCTCGATCCACAGGCGCGCCACCTGATCTGGGAACGCCTGCGTTCCTTGTTGGCGCGGGGCAAAACGATACTTTTGACCACTCACTTCATGGAGGAGGCCGAGCGGTTGTGCGACCGGCTGTGTGTGCTCGAGCAGGGGCGCAAGATCGCCGAAGGGCGACCACACGCGTTGATCGACGAGCAGATCGGCTGCCAAGTGGTCGAAGTCTATGGCGGCAATCCACATGAACTGAGATCGCTGGTCAAGCCGTATGCGCAACGCATCGAGCTGAGCGGCGAAACTCTCTTTTGCTATGCGCCCGATCCCGAGCAGGTGCTCACGCAGCTGCGTGGGGTTGCTGGTCTGCGCCTTTTGCAGCGTCCGCCGAATCTCGAGGATGTCTTCTTGCGGCTGACCGGGCGCGAGATGAAGGACTGAACAATGACCGAAGGTTATATGGCCGTTATGCCGGCCAACGCCTGGAATTGGGTTGCAGTGTGGCGCCRCAACTATTTGGCTTGGAAGAAAATTGCCCTTGCGGCGGTTCTCGGGAACCTCGCTGAGCCCATGATTTCGTTGTTCGCTCTCGGCTTTGGCCTCGGGATAATGATAGGTCGTGTTGAAGGCACTTCGTACGTAGCTTTTCTGGCGGCTGGCATGGCCGCGGTAAGCGCGATGACCTCGGCGACCTACGAAACGATCTACTCGACCTTTGCTCGCATGGGAGGCGAACGCACCTGGGAAGCGATGCTGTGCACTCAGCTCACGCTCGGTGATATCGTACTTGGTGAACTAGCCTGGGCCGGCACCAAGTCTCTTCTGGCCGGTACGGCGATTACGCTAGTTGCCGCCACGCTCGGCTATGCCTCGTGGCCATCCCTTCTCTACGCGCTGCCCGTCATCGCCCTAACCGGGCTTGCTTTCGCAAGTCTAGCCATGATCGTCGCGGCGCTTGCGCCCAACTACGACTTTCTCGTATTTTACCAGACGCTTGTTCTCACGCCTATGCTGTTCCTGTCCGGGGCCGTCTTTCCGGTCGGCCAAATGCCAGGCGCATTTCAGCAGGTATCGTCCCTCTTGCCTCTGGCTCACTCGGTCGACCTGATCCGGTCAGTCATGCTTAGCCGCCCGGCTGAAAGCCTCGGCCTGCATGTTACGACACTTTGCATCTACGCGGTTTTGCCGTTCTTCTTGTCGGCGGCGCTGTTGCGTCGGCGCCTGATGCGCTGACGCTGCTGCGTCGGTGCCGAGGCTTGGGCACTCGCCCCCAGCGCAGACCGTGGTGCTATCCCTCCGATTGTACGGTTTGCTTGAGTTCGAGCTAGTGCGACCGGTTGCGAAACATCCTTGAGCGAGGCAGTCTCGAAGGTAGCAATCAGGCATCTCGTCCGAAGCGCCACCCGAACTGCCGCGACTAATGCTGGTTAGGAACACACGCAATGACTGATAGCCACATACCGCCGCCTGCGCCATTCGTAATCCTGGCGATGCCAAGAACTGGCACGCATTACCTGGAAGAATTGCTGAATGCGCATCCGAGTGTGTTGAGCAACGGTGAACTGCTCAATCCATATGCCACGACTTGGCCTGATAAGCATCGTCTGCTTCGCAGCGATCGAGAGCTGCTTGAGCTTGCCTACTCGTGCTGTCCCGCGCAGAGCGACAAGAAGGCGACGCATGTGGGCTGCAAGGTCAACGAACCTCAATTTCATGATCGCCCGGGTTTTTTTGCAGAGCTGACACGCTGGCCGGGCCTCAGAGTCATCCTGGTGGTCCGCGAAAATACCTTGGAATCGCTGCGGTCACTGGCACAGGCGAGACAAACGCGTCAATGGCTGAAGTTCAGGTCGGACAATGATGCTCCGCCGCCGCAAGTTAGATTATCGACCGCCGACTGCGAGGCATACTTCAAGGCTGCCGACGATTTTCACGCTCGGGTCGCGCGATCCTTCACGAAGAGCAATATGCTTGAAATCGAGTACGAGCGCCTTCTGCGCGAACCTGCCACATGCTTGGCAGCGATTTGGGACTTCCTAGGCGTTCCGGCGCTGCGATTTTCCAGTACGGCGACGCTTCAGCGCCAGGAAAAGCGACCGCTAGAGCAAACGATCGAGAATTTTCATGAGTTGCGCCGCCACTTCTCGCACGGGCCTTACGCGAGATTCTTTGACGTCGGCGAGAGGGGAAGGACAGTGGCGATCGACTGACAGTTTTATCGACAGATAAGAAACTCGCGCGAACACCGAAGGCCACCTATGCTGGGGAACGGATGGAGCTATGACCGGACCGGCATCGGCGTCCACGTCAGACGTATCGCCGACGTTTCCTGGCGCGCCTTCCCCGGCGCCCGCTCTTCGATGTGCGGCTCCATGTAAGTCCGAAATCATTTTGCCGGCTATTCACCGCCTCTGGCGCCAGTGCTTTCAGGCATACGCACTGGCTCGGCCATCCAGTCGCGGTCTAACCAGCTGAGCTTGGGAACCCCCAGCCCAAGACTGCCTGCGATGCTGACGGCGAAATCAGGTATGATTGGGTAGGCCGCGACACAGAGTCCGACAAGTGCGAAGGTCACTGCGCGGGCCGCGGTCCGGTTAAGCGCCTCGTTTTCCTTCGCTGCAGCTGGAACGTGCAGCACTGAACATGAATAGCGGCCGATTGCATCGACGAACGCCTCGATTGCACGCGTCAGCTGACGCACGTCCGGGTAATCCGCTTCGAAACGCGCTCGCACTTCCGCGTTGAAGCGTCTGCACTCCGCCAGGAACGCAATGTCGGTGGCTGACCACTGGCCAGGACAAGGGAGCTCGTCGGTTGCGACCCGCTCGATGACCTGGTTAGCCTTCGCGGTCGATCTTAACAGCCGTTCGTCCCAGAAATTCCGTTTCCAGCTTTCGTAAGAACTCAGGGAGAAGTCCTCAACACAACCGTCCGGGCGCCTGCGACACAAGTAGAAGCGAAGCGGCTCGCCGGATCCTTTTGCAATGATATCGTTCACCCAGATTGCGTGATTTCGTGATGTTGAGAACTTCTTCCCATCGAGAGTGAGCATCTGATTTACGAAAATCCGTCGAGGGAGCATCTCGTGCAGATCAAGCGCCGAAAGTACGCCGGGAATGACCAACAAACGTCCGAAGGCGTTGTCCGCGCCGAAAAGAATGTTCAGCTCCGGCATCTCGTCCCGCGGAATTTGGTACCACAAGGCAGGGCATCCGCTCTTTTCCCTTATCATTTCTAAGGCAAGCAAGTGCCGAGGCACGTGTTCGATGGTGATGTTGAACCGCTGACACTCAAATCCTGGGATTGGAAGCCGGATTCCCTCTCGGGTTGGATTAGAGATGCAGACTTCCGGAAGCCCCCGCCTCAGCCAGGATTCGATATAGTGCTTGGCGTAAATGGGCAGGAAGGACCGCGAGGCGAAGGATTCGAGGGCGTCATGCATTGGAGCGAGGTTCAGGAAAAGGCGCTTCAGCGGGCGACGTTCCAGGGAACGCCCCTCGAGATCAACCGGATCCTGAAGTTCGGCATCGAGGACCAGCGCGCCGCAATCCTCGCATTCATGGCCGGAAGCATAGCCGCCGCAATAGGGACATTTGCCGTGGACAAAGGCGTCAACCCTGAACCGCCCGCTTTCCACGTCATATGGGACCAAATGCTCTCTTTCAGCGATCAGGCCCTTGCTACAAAGTCGCTTGAAGACCTCGAGAACGACCGCCTTGCCGCGGCGGTCTGGCTCTGTCTTAAGGAAGATATCCGGGACTGCGTTGAGCCGATCCAGAGCCTCCTGGAAAGAAGCTCTATTTTTCTCCGCGAGCTGGTAGTATTCCAGTCCTGCAGCGTCGGCCGCAATTGCAATGTGCTCAAGATGACCGTGCGTGCCCTGCAGCACGAAGACCTCTCGGTCGCCGGTCTCAGCAATTCGGCGCAACACATCCGCGTGGAGGAACGGTCCTGAGGCATGACCTATGTGCATGTGCCCATTCGGGGTAAGCATGGCGGGAACCAGCAACAACGGTCTGTCTTTTGCCGTCGCTTCCTTCGTGGAAATCGCCTCTTCGAACGCTGCGCGGCTGTGCCACCACATCGTCTGCATGACTGCACCGCTGTCCAACGCCTCAATTCTATGCCTGCGCAGCGGGTCGACCCTAATGCTCTCTCCGCCAAGCAGCAGGAAGGCCTCTTCATCCAGGTGAATTCGAACGCCGCCAGAGATCACTGTCCAAAATTCGACTTCCCCGTGGTTGTGACGGCAAGTGGTTGCGCCCGAACTGAACTTCAACAGCCGTACCGAAACGTTACCCCCTTCTGGGAAGGGATCATGCCTGACGATGCCGCCATCAATCGAGACAGCGACCGCACGTGCGTCATTTTTGAGATCTATTATTTTTGGATAGATCATTTCGTTCCACTCTCGATTTTCGGGGGGCATTCAGCTGGCAACATATCTGGGCGGTCCGCAGGGGGTTGAAAGCACGCGCCATTCTGCAACGCCTTCGCCACGACCGCTGCGCGCTCGGCCAGACCGCCGAGCGTGTGCTCCGTTGGGCCCCGAAGGCCAAAAGAGTGGTTCATGAGGAAAACGCGAGGTCGCGGACCGGAGCGGCGCAATGCCGTCTGACCGAGATCCACTTCAAACGACTCGTCGATAACGAGAGCGGCGTCTTCGATGACTGGTTGCAGCGTTTGGAGGAAGGATAAATGGCGACGGTTCGAAAAGCCCGTCGCGCAAACCAGAAGGTCGATTTCAAGCGTTGTCAGGTCTTGGCTGCTTCCGATTCCGCGAAGGTGAAGACGAAAGCTATCCTCAACACGCTCCGCCGCCGTGATTTCCGTATACGGAAACAGTCTGAGCCGATCGCGTCCACACACTTGGTCTTCGAAGCGAAGATCGTAGATGCTTTTTAGGACGTCTTTGGTGACGGTGGAGAAGTTCGTGTTCCTCGTGTCGGTAAGAAACCTATTGCGATCTTCGGGTGGCAGCTTCGCGAGCTTTAGCGAGTGTGGATAGGTGTAGAAGTCATTTACAAACGGGTTGTCATCCGTCTGTTCAAAGAGGTGGCGCCGGCCAACGACGATAACTTCCGATACTTCCCGATCCTGAAGCAGGAATCTGACTATCTCGCCGGCGCTTTGCCCGGACCCGACGACTGCAACGCGAGCGTTCGCGTTGATCTTTCCCTCGTTCGCAGGGGACAGGAAGAAGTTTGAATGCACCACGCGGCCGGGATCCACGGCCAGTTCTTCGGGAAGGTATGGTTCATGCCCAAGGCTTACGACCAAGTCGTCAGCTTCGGTTTCCGAAACGTCCCCGCTCGACACATCCCGGACAGTGACCACAAGCGTTGGGGTTCCCGATGGCTTCTCGCCGAACCTGACTTCCACCGCCTCCTTGCCGAAACAAATCTCATTCGTAAAAAACCCGCTTACCCAGACCAGATAGTCGGAGAACAGCTTCCTTGAAGGATATAGTTCGTTCGTATGAATAAAGTGGTAGAGAAGCTCTCTGTCGTGCAAGAACGATAAAAAAGTGAATGGGCTTGCCGGATTCCTCATGAACGCCAGGTCCTTGAACAAGGAGACTTGGAGCCTTGAATCCTCGAAAGCAATGCCTGGGTGCCATTCTGCGCTGCCGCGGCGCTCAAGGACTTCCAGCGAATCCAGAACCGAGGAACCCCATTCTTTCAGGCACGTCAGCAGTGCAAGGTTTGCTGGTCCGCTGCCCACGAGCAGTGTTTTCCGCTTTTGCATGACCGGCTCCAAAAATCATGGTTGTTTCCAACAGCCCAGTTGCGCGCTCGGCTAAGACAGCCATCCGGCTTCCCCTCATTTTTCCGAGGGCCATCGAGGCGACTTCGGCGAGAGTGGCTTCACCGGGGTGTATGGCGCCCCGCAACTGTTTGCGCGTGACGCATTCCACGGCTGCGGCCACTGGAACCGCGGTCGCGATAGCCATGCTTGAGAAGCCTCGTTCCTGAAGTGCGGAGCGAAGGATGCACGTCCAGCGGCCAGGTTTGCGATGGCGATCCTCAATGGCCACATCAAGGATGACCTGGTCGCCATGTTCCTTTGGGCTCCGGCGAGTTAAAAGCGCTTCCGTGACGTGCTTGACCCGCAGGCGGGTGCTCCCGATCTCAATCTCCTCGTCGGACAGCAGCCCGAGGCGATGCAACATCCGAACGCCATCCGCAAAGCCCGGCCATCGCACAGTCAATTGTCGGAGGGTCGGAATGCTGAGATGAGTGCTTGCGGCAGTCGACGGAACCATTGCGTCATCGTATGCCTCAAGAAGTCCGACACCCTCCACGAACAGCGAAGACACGCTTTCAAATCGACTTCGTGTTACGGCTCGCCCATTGACTCGAGCCAACGCGGGCCTCTGCTCTATGGGCAGCCGACGTCCAAAGGCGAGAGCATAGTTCAGTGGAGGTTCTGGAATTTTGGGAATCCCTCCGCAATGAGTTACGATGCTCTCTAAGCCGTCTAGTTCAGCTGCTGCCAGTGAGATTAACGATTCAACCAATCCTGGTTCGAGACCCGCTCCCAAGACTACCGGCGGACCGTTAGGCGGCATCCGGGCGATGTCAGGATCCTCGGGGTCTGGCCTGCCGACGCAAATAATAGGGGTGTGTAGACCTGCCTCGTGCATTTGTTGCGCGAGTTTGCCGACCAGATTTCGGCAGTCATTCCAAGACGTCGCCATGATCAGCGATCGTGCCTGAATTGAGAGAGCGCATGGACCTAATGACACCTCGAAGCGGACGTTTTTGAGGTCGCCCAGAAGCCCTTGCGCCGCAGCAAGCACAGAATGGCTCCTGTCAATCAGAACAACCAACGTGTCCGGCTGGCCCGCAAGTTGGAGGGCCACCGCCCGGCCGACTGGCCCGGCTCCGATGACGACGTGGGACGTCCCGCACATCGTAGTTTAGCCTTTGTTGCCGGCCACGGTCGAAGCCGGCTTGCGCCGGGTCGTGCGATAGCCGAGAAGAGCAATAGCCGTTTGCAGCAGGGCCAAGCCGGCAATTAACAACGTCAGTGTATTGTACCCCAGGTGAACCGAGACGATGCCGGCAGCGAAAGGGAAGAAATACAAGCCAAGGAAATAGGAAAGACTGAAGATGATCTGCACCAAGGTTCGGGACTGCGGCGCAGTCACGCGGACAGCTTCTGCCTGCATCAGGGGATACGATAGCCCGTAGGTTATGCCGGTCGCCAGCGATCCCACCGCATAAATAACAGGATGGCCCGGAGAGTAGTGGAAACCGAGAAGCGAAATAACCATCCCGCCCAGGAGTAGCGGCAAGATCCGATCGGCCGCACCGCGGCTCACGCGCGGACCAATTGCAAACCTGGAGCCGACTACGGCTATCGCCCAAGAGCCAAAAAATATTTCATACCGAAGACCGGAATTGTTCGCAAATGGAGCTTGGAGGTTTATCAACGTGGTGTAAATGCTTGCCGACAGCAGTACGAGTACAAAAAACATTGCGGAATTGCTGAAGAGAAGAGTGAAAAGCTCCCGTGCAAGCGAGGCGTGGTTGGGAATATCGGCGTCGCGGATGTTCGCCGCACGCTGCGCTGCCCACGATGACAATGCGGAAGCTGCCGTCGCCGCAAGCATTGCCAGAATGAACATGTCCAGCGTGCCCAAGCCGGTGAACCGGGCAAGCAGGCTGCTTAGCAGAGGTCCGCAGGTTACCCCTAAGGTTGAGAATGCAGAGTAGGCCATGAAACTCGATGACCGGTCTGCATCGCTTGAGAGGGCGGCAATGCAGATCGAGCCCACGGTGAAGTGCAGCGCCCATCCACCCGATTGCAGCATGTAGCTCAGGAAGTAGGGGAGGGTCGCGCGCACCCCCGAAAACTCGTTTAGGAGGATGGTCGCGCACCCCGCTGCATAGAGAAGGCCGCCGATAGGTGCAAGCCTTCGCACGCTAAAGTGCCGGGTGAGCGAAGGACTGATCAAGACTATTAGGATAGCGGTCGCCATGCCTGCTGCCGAGATCGAGCCAAAGAAGATCTCGTCTCGCCCAATCGACAACAGGTAAACTGGAAGCAGCGCAAAGATGCCCATCGCGAAGGAAATCAGGCATCTTTCAGCGATGAACATACGCCTATACCACAGAATGCGAGTACTGGCGGTTGAAATAGTGTGGCGGTTCATTCTGAATCCATGAAGTTGTGCGCTGTGTCGCCCAGAGCGATGTTGTATTGCAGGGCTATTCGGACGTTCCGTGCACGCATATCTTGCCGTGCTAAGAGCACGCGTGCGCAAGCCCTAAGTATCGCTTTGCTCCAACCCTCCATCTTGGCTGCCCGTGCCATGAACCACGACAGTCAGCCTGCTGCCCGCCTGACAAAAGAGATGGTCAAGATTCATGCCAGTTTGACCGATCGAGCCGTAGAAGGAGTTTTGTGGTTTCTTTTCAGTCGATTAGCCTGGAGAAGAGCTAGAGATCGGCTAAAGAGGCCCCTATCGTGAACTCGACAAACCCGACAGAACATGTCGGGCGCCGCCTTTGAGGCGGCTATGCCTGGCTTCGGTGAGTCACAACTACCATAAGGAGTTGAGAGACGGGGAGGGGCTCAGACAGGCCGCCGCGAGATGCGGTACGACACGATGCCGATGCTGCCGCGCGGAACGCGCCTGCGACCACGCATTATCCCGGTGGGGCGCAACAGCGATCGAACTTCGAGGCTAAATGCGGTCGGACGATACGCGCGCCTCAACGGCCGATCCCGAAGAGGGCCTCCACCGAAAAGCCAACGGCGCTGAGACTGGGCGCTGCCGCATCTGGGATCGGTGGTGGGGACCTGTAGCAGTGGGTCCATGCCGACCCGGTTTATATTAGCCCGGGGCTCCCATCGCGGACGTGGCGGTGCCTTAACCAATAGAGCCTCGCCCTATGGGCAGGCGATCATGCCCGGAGCCGGAAGTCTGCGGTCCGAAAATTTTTCTGGACGAAATGTGCTCGGTGCCGATTACACATCGCTGGCGCGTTAGCAAGCCGGCCTGCATTGCGATTATATCGGCCGCGATGGTCCGGTCACTTTCATCTTCGTCGGATGGGCAACAAAGGCGGTCCCCTTTCGCGTTCTGCGGCCGCCTCCTCTGCCGGTCAACGTTCCTTATTGCCGCATTCCAAGGCCTCAATTGATGTCTAGGATGAAGCGCCGATTAGGTGAACGGATAGGCCGTGCGTTGTGGGGATAGAGCGAGACAAATCGAGCAATATCCGCAGCGTCGACCTCTACCGGTTCTTTTGCCAACATCCATTCAACGCTCTCGGTGCAGGGCGGCGTCGTCAATGATCCCTCATAGGTCCAGTAGCTGAGCGAGGCCGGGAGAAGCCCGCTGGGATCGATATCGGCGGCCATTGACGCGCCTGGCCGCGCAGGAAAAACTGCTGCCAGGCTTGCAAAGCTGGCATTTGTCGCGCCTGGTCTCAGAAAGACTCCCAGGACGCCAAAGCTGTCGCTCTTTGTGTCCTTGTGAACGAAATGCGCTTCCATCGGGAAACTCTTGCCAGCTATGCGATGCTCGCTTGGCGTATGAAAATGGAATTGGATCAATTCGAAAGTACGATCCCCGCGGGTGAGCGTGCTGCCTCCCGGCGTATTGATTTGAATGGTATGCCCGTTATTCACCAACTTGCAGGGGCCCTTGTGCCAATCTACTGAGATACGCGGCATGTCGGCCTTGACGGCGTCGGTAATATCAATAGGTGACTGCTGCGTACCCGCCGAACAGACGAAATTCTTCCTGTCCAGATCGGCCCAGTGCTCGGGCCCCACCTGACCAGTGTATCCCCAATGGGCCCCATCCGCCCGCGCGGCCGCAGCGCAGATGAGGCAAACGCCCTGTGCAGCGAACCCTTTGATCAGGTGACGACGGTCCATATTGCTTTCCCTTCCTAACGCGAATTGATGCTCTTCCAATTGAAAAAAAGGCCATTGCGAGGACGCACGATCCAGCGAGTTGATCGGGTCCCGAAATTGGGCCCAAGCTAACCAAGCTTCACCCTCCAGCTTTCGAACCATGAGACGAATCTGGCTGCATCAAACCATCTCATCAGCTCTAACGCGCAGCCGCAACCAGCCTCTCGGCAAGTCTTGTCCGGCGAGCGATTATCTCTGATCCATCATAGGAAAGGTGACCGCTGTCCCGGTAAAGAAATTTGCCATCGATCTCCGTCTTGCATGCTGTGCCGTCGCACAGAAAGTCGTGATAAGAAATGACCTCTACGCCAGCCTTCAAGGCCACTTGATTCAAGAGCTCAAGAGTGCTGGACTGACTTCTGCGGTATTGTGCGACGTATATTTTACAGTCGCTGTAACGCCCGACAATAACAATTCCACGTGCCTTCCTCTCAAGACAATCACCGATGTCGATGTTCCCAACCGGTGGAGGAGCAAGAACGACCACTCGCTTGCCCAGGGCGCGAACGGCTTCGACGAGAGCCTTGATGCCATCAACGGCCTCTTCAATGGAAAGATTGACCTCGGTGAAAGTACCTTTGGTCCTCTTAAGCAGCATGAATTGATCCGGCGCCGCGACGCCAAACGGGCTTGAAATGACAACGGTCTTTATTTCGGGCCGAGCTTTCAAGATACGCAAAACGCTGTCATTGAAGCGAATACAGCTCTCGCCGAAGGCGCGGGAATAGGGGGACGCTGTCGACGGCTTTGAGAAACCGGCTATTCCGACAGCAGGCAGGCACGCGCTCATCGTGAGCTGAGCCAGTCCCGTTTCTCCGATTGTCTTGGCCAAGCCCGGAACCACCGCCATGGCAAATGAATCACCCCAGACCAGCAACTCGGGCTTGTCGGTCGTTTCGCAGTTGCGAGGGATTTCCTGAGGAGGCGATCCGGGCCTGAAATCGCACGCCGGTCCCAAACCCTCGTTGATCCGTCGGATATAGGCAAAGTCAATGTTGCTTTGGGTCGCCGCAATGGCGAGCGAGGGCGACAAGCCGAGCAGAACCGATACAGCGAGGAGACCCGAAGACAGCCGTAAACGGGACGTCGCATAGCCGCGCCGGAACGGCTCCTCCACGAAACGGTGAAGAACCCAGCTCGCGACAAATGAGAAAGCAACTGCCGCATAGATCGCAAGGGCAGGTGTATCTGCGAGCCAAGCGGCCCGGACAAAGCCGAGCACCGGCCAATGGATCAGATAGAGCGAGTACGAGACGTCTCCTATCCTCGCCATGCCTCGAACCGCCACATTATCTTTACTGGGTGCAAGCAGGAGAACCAGCGTTGCGAGACAAACCACAGCCGCACCCGCGGCCGGATGAGGGGAACCAATGGGGACAACGGCAATAAAGAGAAGCAATGTGAGCGCCGGTAGGCGCAGCTTCGAAAGCTTGGCAGCCACGTTGGGGCTGATGGGAAGCAAGGCACCGAATGAACCCAGGGCCATTTCCCAAAATCGGGCCGGCAAAAGAAAAAATGCGGCGGATGGATCGCGGGAGGCTAAATAAAGACATAGCGAGAAGCTGGCAACGAGGAGCACGCCTACACCGGTCAGCCACCATCTTCTCGGAGCCAAGGCCAAGAAGGCAGGGAGGAGCAAATAAAACTGCTCCTCGATAGCGAGTGACCAGAAATGCAGGAGGGGCTTCGTTTCGGCGGCGCCACCGAAGTAGTCGGATTGAAACCAGAGAACGATATTGGCAGTGAATGTGAGGGCCCCGAGAACCTGGTTTTGGAACCCTTTCAGCTCCACCTCCGACAGGAAGAAAGGCGCAGCGATCGTCGTGAGCGCGATGACGAAATAGGCCGCCGGCAACAGGCGTTTGGCACGCCGGTAGTAGAAATCCCAAAAACTGAACCGTGATTGCTCAACATGCGTCCTGACGAGGCCGGTGATCAGGAACCCCGAAATGACGAAAAAAACGTCAACGCCAAGATAACCTGCGGCACCCGGCCCAAGACGGGCGTGATAAAGAACAACCAGAAGAACGGCCAAGCCTCGCAAGGCCTGAATATCGGTTCGCAAATATCGCGGCATGGACTACCTGATATAGAGGTGACTTTTGCTAAAATGAGAGTGCCACGGCAGTGACGAAGACAACCGTGATTTCATCCTATCGGTTGATTCCCTCGCGTCACCGAATTCCCAAGTCTGGACGTCACTTCCATGCCAACGAGCGCCATTTGCATACGTGTGCTCGACGTGCTTTGAAACCAGTCAGATCGAGATTTGCCCCAATTCAGAAAATTCGAAAAATCAATTGTTTCGATGGAAATCATCCACACCGTGGATCGAGGGGTAGCTGCATCACGATTGAAGGGCAACTTTTTCTCTCACCATGGCAGAAGTGATTGCCTTGGCTGTTGCACATTCAATCATCTATTGTTGTATGCAGTCGACCACCCACCCGCCGAACCGCGGATTGGGGATCGTCTTTCTGATTTCCAGACAATCATTATGGTCGTGGGCTTTGTGGGTCAGCTCCTCACATCAGCCTGATGATGGCGTGTGGTAGCGCAGTTGCTCTCCAGTTTCATCTCGCAGGGGCCATCGTCGAGACGGGTACGAGAAGAACACGGGAGCAGAGTCTGATGAACCTTTTCCGGTGATGAGACATGGTGGAATTTGTTATGCTCTGTCGTGAGCGAACCGCTCAAAGAAAGCGAATCTCGCCTCAAATGTTTTCCGGCAGATAAATCTCAAACGGCAAGAACGTCTGCCATGGCGTCTCTGCAGTGCCTGTCTCGATTGCCCTGGCCATCAGCGTCACCAACTCCTGGCAAAGCAGGCGCAGGGGCGTGGCAACCGCCATCGTAATGATGTCGTCCGCGAGCGCTGCTCGCGACTCTGGCGTGATCTCGTTGACGATTGCCAGGAGATCCCGACCATCGCCCTCTTCCCGGAGTGCAGCGATGGCGCCCTCCGTGCCGCCGCCGGCGACATACAAGCCGACAAGTTCGGATTCGCGTTGTATGATATCGCGAGTGGCCTCGTACGTGGTTTGCCGCGTATCGACGTTCACGCGCGTGTCCAGCACCTCGAACWTCGGTGCTTTCTCACGAAAGTATGACCGAAAGCCGGTTTCTCGCAATTCGGGACCCTGAAAACGATGGCTGACGACCAAGACCGCCACCTTGCCCGGCCTTTTTGCAACCTTGGAAAACATCCAGGCGGCCGTCCGTCCAACCTTGCGGTTGTTGAGGCCCAGATAGCCCTCGCGCACGCCGGCGGCAAAATCGGAAAGCAGCGAAAAAACCGGGGTTCCGTTCGATTTGAGTTCTTCGACAGCTGCCGTGACGGTTGGATGATCCGGTGCCATCATCGCGATCGCGTGGCAGCGTTCACCCATGTCCTCGAGCAGCTCGACCAGGTCGCCAGGCCTATGCGACGGCGCGAATTCGACGACTGGAACGCCCCGGAAGGACTGTGCCGCGCTGACAGCAGCTTTGATCTCTCGCGCGAAATCCTGATAGAAATGCTCGGCCGGCATTCTGAGAATAAAGCCTAATCGGTACTCCGGCAAAATCCGCTGCGCGCGCTGCTGCATCAGACCAGCTGCGTTGTAGCCGATGGCGCGGGCCGCCTCGCAGACCCGTCGTGCGGTCTGTTCCCTCACCAGTCGACGGCCGTTCAAAACCCGATCGACGGTCGCTACGCTAACCCCGGCTTCGCGGGCGAGATCTGCAATTGTGGGGCGCTTGGTCATGATTCGAGTCTAACAGGAAGTCATGGGGAACATAGAGGACGGGTCACGGAATTTGACAGAATGTGTCAGTCTGCGTTGATGCCGGCGATGTCGCAGTAGACTCCTTCTTGGCCGGATTCGGCGATTACGGTGCATGCTCGTTGGCAGTTGGACGCAACTGCTGATCACCCATCGACCGAAAGAACAGATATGCAGCACGAGGTCTTTCAGGTCTCGGAGCCAAAAGGGATTGCCCCCCAAACTGCCCGATCATCAGGCGCCCCCCTCTCACGAGACGATCCGTCAAAGCGCGCCCCTGACGTATCCGCACCGGCAAGTGTTTTGTTGGGCGCAAGCAGCTTAACTTTCCCGGCGCCCACATACCATAGCAGCCTTTCGGCGACGGGCGAGTTCAAGAAGATTTCGAACAATCGCGGCTGCTTCGATACACGCCCGGAATTATTCCATAGCGTTTCAGCTTGTCGTAGAAGGTTTTGCGGGGCACCTGCAGAAACTCGGTCGTCCTCCTCACGTCGCCATCGCATTCCCGCAATGCGTTGCGGATAACGGCCGCCTCATAAAGACTAACCTTTTCGGAAAGAGAGAGACTTAATTCATCGCCTCTTTTTCCAGTGAGCGAATTCCGCGCCCCTTCAAGTCCCAATGCAACCCGATCCGCGAAATGCGCGAGTTCGCGGACATTGCCGGGCCAATCATGGCCCATCAGATGATTACGCGCGGCCGCGGTTATCTCCCACTCTGGCTTGCCGAAGCGTTTGCACGCTCGTTCCAGGAAATGCGCAAAGAGGATCGGGATGTCCTCACGCCGCTCGCGAAGAGGCGGAATATTGACCGTCACGACGTTCAGACGGAAATATAGATCTTCCCTGAAGTCACCGCGGGCGGCCGGATCGCTCAGATCAACCTTTGTCGCAGCTACGACACGAACATTGATGCTGCGGGTTTCGTTGGTTCCGAGTGGCGTGACCTGGCGGGTTTCGAGTACCCTTAGCAGTTTTATCTGGAGTGCAGGCGGCATCGACTCAATTTCGTCGAGGAATAGCGTGCCGCCATTCGCGTATTCGAGGCGACCGATCCTGCGCCTGTGCGCACCGGTAAAAGCGCCTGCTTCGTGGCCGAAAAGTTCGCTTTCGATGACACTTTCGGGCAGCGCCCCGCAGTTCAAAGCCACGAATGGCTTGGTGCTTCGTCTGCTCCAGCGGTGAAGCAAATCCGCGACCACCTCCTTACCCGTGCCGGTTTCACCCTCCACAAGGACGTCAACATCCGTATCGGCGATCTGTCGAATCGTTTCTCGCAGCCATGTCATACTCGGCGCGTTCCCTAGGAGAGGCATATCGCCCGCGGATCGGACGACCGCATCCCTGAGGCGCCTGTTTTCCAGGACCAGGTGCCGGTTTTCGGAAGCGCGATTCAGCGTCACCAAAAGCCGTTCGGTGTCATATGGCTTGGAGATGAAATCGTAAGCGCCGTCCTTGATGGCGGCAACGGCGAGTTCGACGTCGCCGTGCCCAGTGATGAGGACAAAAGGGATGTCCGGATCGATTGCTTTCACCCGGTCAAAGAGCTGAAGCCCGTTCATTCTGGGCATGCGGATGTCGCTGACGACGGGACCATTGAAGTTCTCGTCGATTCTGGCGAGTGCGGCCTCGGCGGAATTGACGACGATGGGGCTAAAGCCGGCAAGTTCCAGCATCTGCCCTGCAGCGGGCAGCAGATCATCGTCATCGTCAACGAAGATGACAGGCCCTTTTTCGCCACTCATTCGGCACGCCTCAATTCGATGGTGAAGGAAGTCCCCCTCTCGTCGCTGGCATCGAGTCGCAACGAGCCGCCGAGCTCGCGGGCGATTTCCTCTGAAATAAGCAGGCCCAGGCCGAGCCCCTTTTCCTTGCTTGTGGTAAACGGCATGAAGAGGCTCTTGCGAATTTCAGGGGCGAGGCCGGCACCGTTGTCTCGAACCGAAATGGTGACTGTTTCCTTGTTCTGAGCAAGTGCTATCTCGATCCGCGGCTCCGGCAGGCCCTTCAGGGCATCGAGCGAATTCTGCAAGAGATTGACCAGGATTTGCTCCAGCCGAACGCAACTTGCCACCACCGTCGGAGACGGATCTGTCCGTTGCCGTTCGATAGTCACTCCAGATTCGCGGATTCGGCCCGAAAGCAACGAAAGCGCCCCGTCGATCGCGTCCTCCGCAGATATTGGCCCCACGGAACCGGTTGCGCGGCGAGAGAACGATCGCAGCGTTTCGGTGATCGCCCCGATACGTCCCGTTATAGCGATGATCGATTTCAAATTCCTGGCGGTTTCTTGCGGCCTGTCGCCCCGCAGAAGACGCGATGCATTTTCGGCATAAGTGCGAATTGCTGTGACCGGCTGGTTAATCTCGTGAGCAACTCCGGCTGCGATCTGTCCAAGAATTGACAGGCGATTTGCCTGAGAGAGTTCTTCACATAACCGGCGCACCCTTGCCTCGGCATTCTCGCGCTCGGCGATCTGAGCTGCGAGCGCTTCGTTCGAGCGGCGGAGCTCTGCCGTACGCAAGTTGACGCGATGTTCCAGTTCCGCGTTCATGTGCGCAAGCGCCTGCTGTCGTTGTCGGATCGCCCGGCGCCGTCGAACAATAACGGCAACCGCAAATGCCACGAGCACGAGGGCAAGCAGTGCTGTCGCGCGGGCTGTCATCATCGCTGCGGAAATCTCTGCATCGGCAGGAATGAGCAGTGACAGCCGCCAACCTGGGACCACTTTGCCGAGATCCTGCGAAACCGTGACAAAGCCGGCTTCCTTGTCGACGGTACTTGCGGTGACCAGGTTGCCGCCGCGGTGCGAAAGCGGAACTGGCTCGAACGCCGCGCCAGGCAGCTGCAGATGATCGCGCGCGATTTTTGCCTCTTTTTTGGAAAGCGGGGAGAGAGCGCCAAAACGCCATTGAGGCACGCTCGTTGAAAGGACGACGCCCCGCTCGTCGCTCGTGAAGACCACGAACCCGCTCTTGCGCCAGCTCGACTCCACACGGTCGAGCTCGACCTTCACGACGACGACGCCGAGTGGCCCCTCCGGTCCATCGATCCGGCTCGACAAGAAGAGGCCTGGGCGCTTGCTAACGGTACCAAGTGCGTATTGCGTGGCCATGCCGGTCGCCATGGCTTCAACGAAGTAATGACGGAAACGGTAATCGCGGCCGACAAAACTGGTGGGCTCGCCGGCATTGCTCGCAGCAACCGCCGTCCCCTCACTGTTGATGACGTAGATGACCGAAGAGGCGGCCTCGTGCGCGATGGCTCGAAGCTTTTCATCCAGGGCAGCTTCCCCACCAGTGCCCGGACTGCGAAGTATCTCCTGGACCGCACCGTCACGAGCCAAGACGCGCGGAATCAATCGCTGCTTCTCGACATCTCCTTTCAAAGTGTCGGCTGCAAGTGGGCGCGCGGCAAGAGCACGATCGCGTAGGTCTGACGCAGCTTTGGTGCCGGCAATACGGCCGGCTGCAAGAACAAAAAAGCCGAGCCCGGCACCAAGAAGTGCAAACAAAACCGCAAGCCAGAGAAATCTGCCGGTGCCCAGTCTGCCAGGGAAGTTGAACGGGGCCTTATGCAAGCCACCCTCGCTGATGCCGTCGTTTACTACCGCGTTCGCCACCTTAGTGCTGGATTTCGCCAAATGGAACCGCCCAGTGCGGAAATTCACACATGTGGATGGGGCTCAACCTCCCTGAAAACATCCGAAATTGCGCGATCCGCTCGGCCTATCCGTTTGGCATATGTCTTGCGACGAACAGCGCAGCAGCGTTCGACCGGAGCGCAGCGGCCGGGAATAACCCGGGGAGGAGAGGCAGTGCCGAGATCCGGTCTGGGAGAGAGATTTATGTTGACCCCAAAAGGCCCCAACGCAAATGTCGCGCCTCGCAAGCCTTTCTATGCACGGCTTTATGTACAGGTGATTGCCGCCATCGGCCTGGGCGTCGTGCTCGGCCATTTCAACCCCGAAATCGGCGAAAACATGAAGCCGCTTGGTGACGCCTTCATCAAGCTCGTCAAGATGATCATCGCACCGGTGATCTTTCTGACCGTCGCGACCGGCATCGCGGAGATGCACAGCCTTCAAAAGGTCGGCCGGGTAGCCAGCAAGGCGATGGTCTATTTCCTCACCTTCTCGACGCTGGCACTGATCGTCGGCCTCATCGTGTCCAATGTCGTTCAACCAGGCGCCGGCCTCAACATTGATCCGGCCTCGCTCGATATCCAAGCCGTCAATCCCTATGCCGCAAAGGCCCACGAGCAGTCCGTGACGGGCTTTCTGATGAACATCATTCCGACCACGATTGTGGCGGCCTTTGCAGATGGCGACATCCTTCAGGTCCTTTTCTTCTCGGTCCTGTTTGGCATTGCGCTCGCGATGGTTGGAGAGATGGGCAAGCCGATCACTTCCTTGCTCCAGGCTCTCACCGTGCCGATCTTTGCACTCGTTGGGATCCTGATGAAGGCTGCCCCGATCGGCGCGTTCGGCGCCATGGCATTCACAATCGGCAAGTACGGCATCGGCTCCGTCGTCAATCTCGCGATGCTTGTCGGGACGTTCTACCTCACGGCCTTTCTCTTTGTGTTTGTCGTTCTCGGCGCAGTCTGCCGTTTCAATGGCTTCTCGATCGTTTCTCTCATCCGGTACATCAAGGAAGAGCTCCTATTGGTTCTTGGAACGTCCTCCTCGGAGGCCGCGCTGCCCACTCTCATGGAGAAGATGGAGAAGGCTGGCGCCAAGCGTTCAGTCGTGGGTCTGGTCATTCCGACGGGATATTCCTTCAATCTGGACGGCACCAACATCTATATGACGCTCGCGGCCCTCTTTATCGCCCAGGCGACGAATACGGATCTCTCGATCGGCGATCAGATCCTATTGCTGCTCGTTGCTATGCTTTCCTCTAAGGGGGCGGCGGGGGTTACCGGCGCCGGATTCGTCACACTGGCCGCTACTCTTTCTGCGGTGTCGTCCGTTCCGGTGGCTGGCATGGCATTGATCCTCGGCATCGACCGCTTCATGTCCGAGTGCCGGGCCCTTACGAACATCATCGGCAATGCCGTGGCAACGCTCGTAGTCGCCCGTTGGGAAGGCGAATTGGATCAGGCGCAGTTGGAAGCCGCGTTTGCAGGGCATCATCTTGCCGAGACATTGGCCGGCCAGCCACCCGTCCCGCAGCCGCCAAGTGAGGCCGCCTCGTTGCGACTCGTCTCGTCGCCGGATCGCTCACCACCACAGCACGGGCGAGCCGCAGACACCAAGCGAGGACTCACGGATTGATGAAAACAAACGCGCTGACGGCAGACCAATCGCGCTTGAGCAAACAACGTTCATCAATGTGCGCCGAGTTTTTTGCGTGGAACACCCTTCACCGGCACCGTGTCGATCATAGAGATTCAAACGAGTCGACCCCGGAGATCCAGTACGATGATCGGGAGGTCCTGGCCGGCTATTGGCGCGAGCGGTAGAAATACTGTGGCGCCGCATTAGCCGTCGTCGAAAAGCAATCTGGCGCAGTTAAACGCCGGTTCGCAACCAGCCTCCAATTTGTCGATGAACAAATGGCGAGGCATGCGTAAGCGAAGCATGGCCTTAGAAACAGACGGTATCATCGTGCACCTTTAAAACAATCGCGCGGATCAAGATGAAGTCGATAGCACAATTTTGCTAAAAAGAATTTTGCTTATACGAGGTAATCTGGTTTTGAATTACCTCAGATAAAATGTGACATTTCAACTTATAAATTGGAGGTAGCGAAATTGGCGGGAGCAAAACACTAGAAAGTTGAGGGCGGATGATTAAGCCCTCATGTCAACTGGAGAGGATATGTCGGGAACAAAACTAAAAAGCGTGCTTTCGTCGTTTTCGCAGGTGCCAGGGGAACTAAAGCCTTTGCCCTCCGATCGCCGTTCATTGGACGATAGCTGCGTCCGGTTGCATACGACCGAGAATCCATTTCCGATGCCGGAAGTCGTAATGCAAAGTGCAATTGCCGCCCTCGAGCAGCAGTATCTATATCCAGAACACGACAACATCGGCTTGAGAGAAGCGGCGGCTGATGCCTACGACCTCACCAAGGATCAAGTGATTGCCGGAAACGGATCATCCGAACTGCTGGGACTCATCTACAGAGCCTTCCTCGCCCCTGGCGACAGCGTGGCGATGCTATCGCCAGGCTTTTCGTTCAACCGCAAACTCGCCATGTTGCAGGGGGCTCAAATTCTTGAATTCGGATGCGGTCAATCTGATGTCCTGCCGGTAGAAGAATTGCTCTCTGGTCCCGCAGAAGGCGCCAAGTTCATTCTTCTAGCTAACCCGAACAATCCAACTGGAACATTCGTTTCGGTGGCCGATATCGAACGCCTCGCGGCGCAGTCGGATCGCCTGATTGTTCTGGATGAGGCCTATGTCGACTTCGCTCCGGATAATGGCCTGCGCCTTATCGATCATTATCCCAATATTCTGCTCCTGCGGACATTTTCAAAAAGCTACGCCGCCGCCGGTATCCGTATCGGCTTTGGATTTGGTCATCCCGAAATCATTGGACGGTTGCGCAACATCCAAAATGTTTTCAACATGAACGTGATCGGCCATGCGGTTGGCGTCAGCATCCTTGCGCATCGCGACGCCTATGAAGAGAACCACAGACACATCAAGCAGGAACGGGAGCGCGTATCCGTCGCGCTCTCGCAACTGGGATTTTCCGTAACGCCTTCGCATGCAAATTTCTTGCTGGCCCGCGTGCCGGCAGGACAAGACGGTAGGTGGTGGCAAAAAGCGTTGAAGCGGCGGAAAGTACTAGTCGCCGCGTTTCCAGAGTCATTTTTGAAAAAACATATAAGAGTAAGCATAGGCACAAGAGAACAAATGGACATACTGTTGTCTGAGGCTTCCGAAATTCTGGGAAGACCGAAGCAGTAACTAGAATTCAGTCGCCTGTAAAAACATTTTTATATCCCGCGGAAAGCGGTTGCTTCGCAGAAATATGTCGTTGCTCTGATCGCTTCGAGCCCGGTCCGAAGCAAGGACATTCTGCGTCAAAACGCCGGAGACAATAGAGTGAACAACGTCTTGCCTTGGAAGCCGACCTTCGGAATCTTCGATCACTTGGATGAGGACGGTCGCGACATCGTCCTACAATACGCCGATCGCCTCAAGCTGGCGGAGGCCTGCGATCACCTCGGCTTTTATGCATATCATCTTGCAGAGCACCACTGCACCCCCCATGGGAGAGGTGCGTCGCCAAATCTCTTCTTATCGAGCGTCGCACAGCGCACCCGCCAACTGCGTATGGGTCCGCTGGTGATGCTCCTTACCCTTTACCATCCGCTTCGGGCGTTCGAAGAGATCTGTATGCTCGACCAATTGAGTGGTGGCAGGGTGGAGCTCGGCGTAGGGCGAGGCTCACTCGCGGCCGAATTAGGTTATTTTGGGATTGGCGCGGACGCAGTGCCGGGCCGTTATTTGGAAGCCAGCGAAATCGTAATCGCCGCCATGAAAGGCGGGAAGTTATCCTATCGAGGCCGTCACTTTGAGCTGAATAGCGTTCCCTTGACGCTGAGACCCCGTCAGCGCCCGCGTCCTCCGACATGGGTCGCCACCAATCGACCCGAGTCGGCAGGTTGGGCCGCCGCGAACGGCGCAAACCTCGCGTGCGTGGGACATAGCTCCTCCGTCCGCAAAGTTACCGACGCCTTCCGCGCCAAGCGGGAGGAAACCACTGACAAAGGTAATCCGTCGCCATTGCTAGGATTGGTGCGCATGATCGTGATTGGGCGTTCTGACACACATGCCTATTCGATCGCGGCACCTGCTTATGAAACATGGCTCAAGAGCGTCAAGTTTCTTTACGACCTCAATGGCATTCCGACTCCACCAAACCTGCCGCTGACCTTCGAAGCAGCGATTGAAAGTGAACTGTGCATAGCGGGAACGGCAGCTTTTGTGCGGGACGCTCTTCTTGGTCAGTTGGAAGTTGCTGGGGCCAACTATCTTCTTTGCCAGCTCGCGTTTGGGGATCTGCCATTGGAAGCGTCTCTGTACACTGCAGTGACGATCCATTCTGAAATCATGACCCGATTTGGCTGACCATGAACCCGTGGCGCGGGGCGGCTCGAAGGAGTCGCCCGCGGCGTCTACCAGCAACTAGTCCGCTGACAAACCATAGCCTTGCAGCGCGTGGCCGCTATGCCTGCCTAGGTCGGACGCCGTTTCCGGACGATGATTAGAACTGGTTTCTGGGACGCGATACTTTACGGGACCACATTGCCCACGCTGCCAGCCCCCCGCTCAACGTCGCTGTTCACACAGACCTTTTGCCACTGCTCGTCTTGCATGCGGCAATCCACTGCATCGCCGAGGTTGGATCTTCCAATATGGCGGCCCGCTTCGCAAAGCCGTAAAAGGCAGCGCGGGCTACGCTTAAGGGCTTGTTCCCATCATAAGCGTCACAACATGCTTTAAGGGCGGTCTCGTGGATCAAGTCCCTGCGATCTTCGGGCCATTCATCGAGAAAATCGATGGCGTCCTCGAGGTTCGCAATCTCTTGAACGACATAGGCGGCACGCTTCACGAAAATAGGACTGCCGAAGACCTGCGCCTTCATTTCGTTTCCTCCCAACCCTGCTGAACGGCCACTTGCGAGGCGGACCTCATCGACAACCCGCCGACCATTGCAGAATGTGTTGTCAGCCCGATGATGCTTCAAGAGGAAAAGGCGGCAATTCATCCTCGGGAGGAACTGGATCGATCACCGGTCTATGCCGCAGAATTGGCCGCGTCGACAAATTTCGATCGTTCTGGCGGCCGCCGATGAACGGCGAACCCGGTCGCCCAAACCGGTCTTTCACCGCAACGAAGCGAAAGACAGCACGACATCGCCTGGCAGCGCGCCGATATAGGAAGCCGCAAGCTCAGGGCTGGATTAATCCAGCCCAAGCCTTTTCTTCAGTTCCGCATTTTCCTTGCGCAGACGATCCGCAAGCAGGCTCTTCAGCCGCTTGTTTTCTTCCTCGAGCGCGACGAGATCCTTCAGCTCGTCGCTGTCCGTTGCAGGCTTCGCCGCTTTCTTCCAAAGATAATATGTCTGTTCCGAGATGCCGGCCTGCTTCACCGCGCTCTTGATAGTGGTTCCATCGCCGATCGACGTCCCGATCTGAGCGAGCTTCAGGGCGCGCTCCTTTGCGGAGTAAACCTTGCGGCCCGTCAGTGCCGATGGCGGTGCTTCAGTGCTTGCGAATGTCGGCTTGGCGCCGTTCTTGCGGCCAGGTGCGTTCGGCTCAGCCTTTGGCTTTCTCGACTGCGGTGTTCTCGCCCTCGATTTTGACGTCTCCGCGTCGGCTGCCTTTTCGGTAGGAGTTACTGCTGTTTCGGTTTCCAAGCGATTTGCCATGAAATTCTCCATTTGCGGTTTGTGCAAAGGTTCAGCATCAATGGCCACGACAGTAGAGTCAACAAGCTGACGATTTGACGGCTGAATTTTCTGGAATTCCTCTGAAGTTTTGCCCATCGCCGCGGCGATGTCGAAATCGCCCCAAATGGAACGGGCGGTTTTTTGATAACGGCGCTTCTGTTTGACTTCCACGGTGAATGGTCGCGTTTGCCGCCTCATAGTTCCTTCCTGATGAGAAACGAATAGAAGAATGAAGTCGCCGGTCGGAATTCCTGGCGCTTCCTAGTTCGCGCGAGCTTTATCGCAAAAGTCCCTCGACGAGCAAGTGACACCGGTCGCGCCAGTGTTCGCAAGCGGGCCGAGCGCAGGCCTCCGCGCCAGGGCATTCGGCTCGGAAACGCGGGAGCGTCCGAAGCTGCAGGGCGGTGCAGTATGGGATCAAATGTCGCATCTTGCCGTCGGGGAACTCGGGAACTCTTCTTGAAATTGTTTAGCGTCTGCCCACAATCATCTGCCTGGGTTAGCAGGCGCGCTCACTGTGGCAGCTTGGCTTGAGCCGCGAGGCCGTGGTTGAGTGAGCTGAAGAGATCCAGCCTCGCGGCCGATTCCGAAGCTTTCCAATAATGGCGAAGAGAACATCTCCACTCGTACCCTTCCAGCACAAGACATTCCGTTCTCTGTGGTCGGCGGCCCTTGTTTCGAATCTTGGGACGCTAGTTGAAGGTGTGGCGGCTGCGTGGCTGATGACGAGTATTGCCAGCTCCCATGGAATGGTGGCGCTTGTACAAGCATCGACCACCTTGCCCTACATGATCTTCTCGCTCGCAGCCGGAGCGCTCGCCGATAACTTTGACCGTCGCCGGATCATGCTAATGGCGCAACTGCTGATGGTTTGCGTATCAGCGTCCCTGGCGCTCTTGACCTACGCCGGGGAAATCACACCCTGGACACTTCTGGGTCTCACCTTCCTGATCGGCTGTGGTTGGGCATTGCACGATCCGTCGTGGCAAGCCTCGATGGGAGATATCCTGCCTCGCGAAGACCTCCCAAGCGCAGTTGCGCTCAACGGCATGAGCTACAACCTCATGCGCAGCATCGGACCGGCGATTGGCGGCATAATCGTGGCGACCGCCGGGGCAGCCTTCGCGTTTCTCTTCAATGTATTTTGCTATGTCGCGCTGATCGCCGCCCTCTTGGGCTGGAAAACTGTGCCGGCGCGACGAGCGCTGCCGCGGGAGGCTTTCGGAAGCGCGATGGCGGCAGGATTCCGCTATGTGCTTATGTCGCCAAACCTTCTCAAACTGATGTGCCGGAGTTTCATTTTCGGACTCACCGCAGTCGTCATTCTGGCTCTCCTGCCGTTGGTTGTTCGCGAACAGGTTAAGGGCACTGCGGTCACCTACGGAGTCATGCTTGGCTTTTTCGGTCTGGGAGCGATCTGTGGCGCGCTCCTCATCGGACGAGCCCGCGAAGTTCTCTCCAACGAATGGGTTGTTCGCGGTGCGTTCTTTACACTGGCGATCAGCTGCTTGCTTCTGTCGTGGAGCGAGCACGTTTGGCTGAGCTGCCTCCTCGTCATGCCAGCCGGTGCGGCATGGATCCAGTCATTCTCGCTGTTTAACGTCACCGTTCAGCTTTCGGCGCCTCGCTGGGTGGTGGGACGAGCCCTCTCTCTCTATCAGACGGCCGCATATGGCGGCATGGCAGCGGGCAGTTGGCTCTGGGGCCAGTTAGCGGATCTGCAAGGCGTCTCGGGAGCCTTGCTCGTCGCAAGCCTGGTTCTTGTATTTGGCGGACTGCTCGGCGTTATTTTGCGTCTTCCGGATCTTGAAACGCTCAAACTGGATCCGACCAACACCTTCTGCGAACCAACACTGCAGCTTGACCTTCGACCACGAAGCGGTCCGATCATGATAATGGTCGATTATCGTATTCACCAGAAAGACGTTCCAGAATTTCTCAATGTGATGGCATCATGGCGAAAAGCCCGACTGCGAGATGGCGCCAGGCAATGGGCGCTGCTGCGTGACCTGGAAAAGCCCGAACTGTGGACCGAATGTTATCATGTGCCAACTTGGGTCGAATATGTTCGCCACAACAACAGGCAGACCCAAGATGACGCCGAAATCGTTGCGCGCCTTGAAGCCCTGCACTGTGGCGACTGCCCGCCCAGAATTCACCACAAGATCGAACGGCAAACCGTGAGCGTACATGACGATATGCCGCTCCGGCCCCATTTCGACAGGACTTGAGCGAAACCGCAAACCAATAACTTGGCTCAAGATAAGGCGGCGCCGGAAGCCCCGTTTGCTCAAAACGATGGAGCAGATCTTGGGCCAGCTATGCGCCAAGCGCGCAGCGTTTCTCGTCTTCGTCCATGAAGCTAACGCCCGGTCAAATTTCGGCGATCTATGCTACACCAATGGATAAGCGATCCTCGTCGGGCTTCAGCAAGTCCATGACGCGCGCTTTTCTGAGACGCCGCGAGGCTTGGACAAAAGTCACGGGATCTATCGCGAGCCTTTTTTCGTGAAAATCAAACGCCCGTCATGTGTGGTGGGCGATCTCGACATCGCACAGGCGCTCGATCTGCTTGTGCAAGGCCGGCAATGCGTCGGGTATCACCGTTCGGCAAAGCGCTTGCACCAATGCGCTGGCTCCTCAGAACTTCGCGCCTCAGATCTGTAGTCCGCTGCTTCGCAGGTGTCGAGTTGCTCATCGGGCGTGTCGTCGAACGAGGCGTGGTTGAGCCTGTAGAGTTTGGAATAGAGACCCCCCATTTCGATCAACTGGTCGTGCTTTCCGGATTCGGCGACTTTGCCATTCTGAAGAACAATAAGGCGGTCAGCGCCTCGGACTGTGGCAAGGCGATGGGCGATGACGAGGCCAGTGCGGCCTTCGAGGAGCCTGACCATAGCCTCCTGAATCAGCATTTCCGTATAGCTATCGATATTGGCGGTTGCTTCGTCGAGTACCAGAATCTTGGTGTTTGCGACAAGCGCACGGGCAAAGCTGATAAGCTGGCGCTGGCCCAGCGAGAGATTGCCGCCGCCTTCACACAGATCGGCATCGTATCCACCAGGAAGGCGCACAATGAAGCTGTGCGCACCGACCGCCATAGCGGCCTCGATAACCTCTTCCCGCGTGGCTTCAGCCCTGTGGTAGCGGATGTTCTCGAAAACCGTGCCGGTAAAAAGGAACGGCTCCTGGAGCACCATGGCGATCTGACCGCCAAGTGATTTCTGGGTGAGATCGCGCACATCATACCCGCCGACCAGCACCTGGCCCTCCTGAACATCATAAAAGCGGTGGACCAGGGCCATCGCACTGGATTTACCTGAACCGGTCGGCCCCACCAGGGCGACGGTTTCGCCGGGATTGACCCGAAACGACACGTTCTTCAATACCGGATGCTTGGGATCATATCCGAAAGTAACGTTCTTGAACTCGATCGAGCCGTCCATCTCGGGCGAAAGCACCGTGGCATTCGGTTTGTCCTGGACCTCAATCTTGACGTCAAGAACGTCGGTCAGTCGCTTTCCCGACGCCATCGCCCTTTGCATGATCGAATATTGCAAGGTGAGGGAGCGGATCGGATCGAAGAAGCGCTGGATGTAGAAGAGGAACGCGACCATCACACCCACATCGATGCGATCGCTCATCACCATTGAGCCGCCGATAACGATGACGACAGCCATGGCGACGCCCGTCAGGCTATCGACGATCGGCACCATGATCTGGCCGTATTTGGCGACGGCCAGGTTTGTCTTGAGATTGGCGCGGGCTTTGTCGTCATAGAGCGTTAGATTGACCTGCTGGCGGTCCAGGGACTGCACTGCCCTTACGCCATGAATGGCCTCGGCCAGCGCGCCGTTGGAAACCGAATTGGCCTCGTTGGCAGCCATGAAGGCGCCGCGGGCGCGCGGCAGCCAGAAGATGCGCACAATGAGGAGAACAGGCACCAGCGAAAACGTAAGGATCCCCAAGCGAACATCGAGCCACAGCATGACGAAGACGATGCCAAAGACAAGAATGATGTCGCCCAGACAAAACACCGAGGTTTCGAGGAATTCCTGCATGGAATTGACGTCGCCCTGCAGACGCGACATCAGCCGTCCCACCTCCGTCTTGTCCATAAAGGAAAGCGCCACGTCTTGCAGATGGCCGAACGTGGCGCGCCGAATATCGAACAGAACTTTCTCCGCCATTTTGTAGACCATGATCTCTTGCGTGCAGCTGGCGCCGAAATTGACCGAAATGGTGAAAAGGAAGGCGCAGGCGGCTCCGAGCAGGGTCGAACGATCGCCGCTTCCCGGCTGCATGCCGTGGTCGATAGCAAAGCGGATGATCAGCGGGACGAGAAGCTGCGTGCCGGTGAGGATCAACATCGCGGCAACCGAGACTATCAAGTTGGTGCGGTAGGGCCGCACGAACGCCCAAATGCGTCGGACAATATTCTTGTCAAACGCCTGCCCGAACATCTCCTCTTCGATGCGATGGGAACCGACGGCCGCATGGGGCGGACGCCGGTCGTCGCGGGTATCGTCGCGCTCCGTCTCGACTTCGCTACCCTGGAGCATCAGCTCACCCCCTCTTGGTTGGGGAAAATGTCATCAGAAGCGCGCGCTTGGAGATCGTAGAGGGCCTTGTAGCGTCCGCCCTTCGCCAGAAGGTCCCCATGAGTGCCACGCTCGATAATTTCGCCGTTCTCGATAAACAGGATTGTGTCGGCGTGCATGACCGAACTCAGCCGGTGGCCGATGATGATGGTCACGCGGTCCTTGGCAAAGTGCCGCATCGCGGAGCGAATGCGCTTTTCTGTGGCGGCATCGATCGCGGCAGTCGAGTCGTCGAATATGATGACCGACGGGCGCAGCATCATCGTGCGAGCGATCGCCAGGCGCTGACGCTGGCCGCCCGACAGGGATATGCCGCGCTCACGCACCACCGTTTTGTAACCAGCTGGCAACCGGAGAATATAATCGTGAAGCTGAGCCGACTCGCTCGCGCGCTCGATCCGCTGCGCGTTGGCCCAGGGATCACCATAGGCGATGTTGTTTTCGATCGTCGTGGTGAAAATGAATGCATCCTGCTGCACGACCGCGACGGCTCTGCGAAGCGTCGCCAGGGTGACCTCGCGGATATCCTGACCGTCAAGCGTGATGACGCCGCTGGCGACGTCGTAAAAACGAGGGATCAGATGAGCAATCGTCGACTTGCCCGCGCCGGGCGGGCCTACAATTGCAATGGTTTCGCTCTTGCGGGCTTCAAAACTGATATTCTTCAGAATTGGGCGGTTCTCTTCGTCCGGGTAGGCGAATGAAACATCGTCGAACCGCAAGGTGCCCTCGCTGATTTCGAGCGGTTTGGCGTCTGCTGCGTCCTTGAGCGGGATATCCAGGTCAAGTAACCCGAACAGGCGCGAACCACATGTCGAGGCTCGGGCAAAGCCATCGACAATCAAGCCTATCTGGCGAACCGGCATCTGGAGGACCGTCATGAAGGTAAGGAACGTGGCAAGTTTTCCGACGCTGATTTCGCCTGCGATGACTTTGTTGCCGCCGATCCACAGAACCAACCCCATGGCGAAAAAGAACGAGAAATTCATCGCGGAAATATTGCGCACGTAAATCTCGGCCCGTTCGTGCATGAGGCCAAGCGCACTCTTCGATGCGCGGTCGAACTTCAGCATCTCGTAGGCCTGCGCTGAAAACGCGCGGACAACCCGGACGCCGGTGAGATTTTCTTCCATTACACGGCTGAGGTCGCAAAGCCTCTCCTGCAGGTCAAGCCAGGTGGCGCGCAGCTTGATCTGTGTGATTGATGAGCGCCATCCGACGAAGGGCACAAAGCTCAGCGCGAGGAGACCAAGAACCAGGTTGATGGAGATCAGCATGTGGGCGCCGACCCCGATCAACATGACGAGCAGCACGGCGCGAACCAGAGCGGCAGAGAAGTACACACGCACGCCTTCCAGATCGAGCATGCCGATCGTGATCAGATCGGCTGAATGCGCCTGGTCGTGAAAAGAAAAGCTGAGCCGCTGGATCTTCTCATAAAAAGCGACCCGCAGTTCATACGCGACGTGATGTCCGACCGCCTCGGCAAAATAGTTTTGAGCCAGCGTGAAGAGGCCGCGCAGCACGCAAATGGCAAGCAGCAGCAGCGCCGAGGTCCGCAGCCCCTCTTGCGCTGCCGCTCCGCTGACACCCCCGCCGATGGCTGTCTGGGTCTGGTCTATGGCCTGGCCGAGGAGCTCGGGGATGAGCAATTGGAGCGATGCCGCAACGAGTGTCGAACCAATAGCCACGGTGACCTGCCAGGAGTGCCGCAAATTCATCCGGGTAATGCGGGCGATCGTGCTCAAGCCCTGGACCGGACCGGCCGCTTCTCCATTGGCGAGCGAATTCCCGGGCTTCGTCACGCCGCCGATAGCCTTACTGTTCGGGGGTGCATTCCAGTGATATTGGGCGGTTTGGAGGGCCTTGAGGCGCACGATTCCCACGTCAAATGCCCAGGACATGCAAAGCTGGTTGTCATCTGCTAGACGCCTGTCCCAACCAGTTGAGCCGCGGCTTCGGCTGCCGGCATGTCTATGACCGTGATTGCGTTTGCTGCAAGGAAGCGGCGTTCGTTTTTGGTCAGCGTTGCCGACTCAATAGCCGCGAAGTGCGGGCCGCTTGAGCGCTTGATGACCTGTCTGGCGTAGGTGCGCAGCATTTGGTCGTCGAACCGGCAGCCGAAGAAGAAGAAGCCGCGCTTGGTGCGCCGTTCCTTCACGGCGCGCGGGATCGGAGTCTGGATATCGATTTCGGTTAGCGCTTCGACGTAATCCGAATCTGCGATAAGGAAGTTTGCCGCCGGCTTGATGCTGCCGTGCGGGGTATAGAGGACTGTCGTTGCCGCCGATTCTGGTTGGAGTTCCGTTCCAGACAAATCGTACGTTTTCGTCCAAACGTCGCCAACTGCGTGCGCCCGCGTGACGCCTTGAATTTCGACGACATCAGTGCGGCCGGTGTCTATGAAGGCCGCGCGCATGGCGCCATCGTACCAGCTATCGACGATCAGCGAGAGGGGAAGTGTCGCGAGCCAGGCATGGAAAACGGTCGGCGCCACCGGGCCTGCGAATATCTCAGCCATCCAGGCTTGGAGCGTCCGCCGATGCCGGCGCTGCTYGATGAATTGGGCGACCGACCACATATTGGTTCGAATCTTGGAAGGAGCGGGCGCCCGCGCGTTGAATGCTGCGGCAACGGCTTGCGGCGTGTGCGGTACCGGTGGTTCCTCGTACCTAAGCCGAAGCAGGTCGGGACCCAGATACGGGATGATCTCATCGGCGCAGAGAGCCTTCTTCAGCAGTTTAAGCTGCTTGGCGGCATGACTGTCCCGATTGATCATGAGATGGCCCAAGGCGAGGATCTTATTCATGCTCGGTTCCCGTTGACGCTCTCAGGTTGCCGACCTGCGGCATCAATCCTCGTCGGAGATCTTTCTTGCCTCGACGGTGATCGGCAAAGGTGTATCTCGCGGAAGGTCGGGCAGAACGAGCCGCCAGCCGTTCCTGAGCGTTATAGACCCTCCCCATAGCTCTTCATTCTCGACGCCGATGATCGGCTCTTCGAGATCCTTCTTGGGCACATACGCCGATAGGCCGGCGTCGGTCTTGCGGATCATAACCTTCATCGGCCTGTTCCCTTTCTAGTGACCACAAGTGATTTCGGCACAAAGATCCCCGGATTTGTCGAGGCTGATCAGTTCGTGGGCGCGCATGCCAACGACGGTGCCGCGATCGAACCATTCGACCGCATAGATGTAGAACTGCTGGAGAAAGGTGCCGATGTCGCGCACATAGCCTTCATCGCCCTTCCGCACGAGGTTTGCGCCTATCTCCCTACCGGGATAGGTGCCGTCATTCTTTATGTGGCGTGTGGCACGGACCCGCTCGCCCGGCATAAATCGCGGAGGCTTGCGGATCTCGACCTCCTGTTCGCGTCCGAGGCCCATCCCCTTTCTTCCTTCCTTGCGGCTTCAGTTCGTTAATAAAGGAGGTCATGGCGTGGTCCGGAAGCGACCCCGACCGTTCCGCTAACCCGAGTGGGTTAGGCGGGAATGCAGGTCCCCGGCACCGGGCATACCGAGGCGCATTGCTGGGTGTCGAAGGCCTCCTTGCACTCGGTGCACTTCTTCGGATCGATCACATAGATCTCGCCCTTGAATTTGATCGCGCTCGATGGACATTCGAACTCGCAGGCACCGCATTGCGTGCATTGCGAGGCGATGATCTTGAAGGCCATTTCTCAACTCCTGATTCGGTTGGGACGAGACGCTCAAGCCGTCGCCGCCAGTGGTTCGCTCCCAAACTCGGCGGCGTAAAGCGCGCTGATAGCGGTCTCGATGTAGTCGTAGCCATAAACATCCATTGCCCGGATTCCAGCTTCCGCGAGCTGATCCTTGGGGCAATCTCCGATCTTGGCGCACAGCACGATATCGATGCCTTTGAGCGCAGCTATGACGCCTTCGAGGGTGGCGTCCGCGCCTCGGCCGCCGAGGCAATACTGCTCGACCTTGCGATGCCCGATGAAGCTGATCCCCCTGTGAGAGACCTCATAAACCTGGAATTCCTTCGAATGGCCGAAATGTTCGTTGATCCGGCCGCCGCCCTTGGTCGCCACAGCGATGTGGAGCGATTTGCCCGAACCCGTTGCCTTGACCGTCTCGACCGCTTGGCTTTTGGCTGCCACGTGATCGCCGCGCTCGCGCGCGACCACCTCCCGATAGGCGTTGCGTTTGCTGGCGTCGTAGGTGATGTCGTCCGAAATCTGGTCGATCGTGAACTCCTGGCCACGATCCTCGCCAAGCAGGCCGACAGCGTCGGCCCGGCACTGCCGGCAATGGCGCATCAGCTTGACGCCACCTTCAAGGCGATCCTGAAGCGTCTTCAGTTCCAACGCAGTTGGGCCGCGCTGCCCGGTCAGGCCGAAATGCGTACCGTGCGCTGGGTCGGAAATCAGTGGCATGACATTGTGCAGGAACGCGCCGCGCTCCTTTACCCATTTATTGACCTCGATCAGGTGTTCGCCGTTGACGCCGGGGATCATCACCGAATTGATCTTGGTGAGGATGCCGCGCGCGGTCAGCATCTCCAGGCCCAACATCTGCCGCTCGTGCAGGATCCTGGCAGCGTCGATGCCGGTGTGGCGGCGATGGTTGTAAAAGATCCAAGGATAGATCTTTGCGCCGATTTCGGGGTCGACCATGTTGATGGTGATTGTCACATGATCGACATTCATGTCAGCAAGCTCCGCAACATGATCCGGCAACGCGAGACCGTTGGTGGAGATGCACAGCTTGATGTCGCGGACTTCCGTGGCGACGCGTTCGAAAGTTGCCTTTGTCTTCTTCCAGTCGTAACAGGCGTCGCCCGGCCCGGCGATCCCGAGCACCGAGAACTGGGGCAC
Source organism: Mesorhizobium sp. LCM 4577 (assembly GCF_001854795.2). Classification (NCBI taxonomy): domain Bacteria; kingdom Pseudomonadati; phylum Pseudomonadota; class Alphaproteobacteria; order Hyphomicrobiales; family Phyllobacteriaceae; genus Mesorhizobium; species Mesorhizobium sp. LCM 4577. Next base: position 49,649 of record NZ_MDDU01000019.1, read on the forward strand.
TTCGTTGGCCACCGCGATCACCTTGCGTCGCGCCTGGTCTGGAGTCAGCTTTTCCGAGACGACCCCGGGTCGGCTCTCATTGGCACAGTCATATTTGCGATTGCAGTAGTTGCACTGGATGTTGCAGGCTGGCGCGACCGCCACATGCATGCGCGCGAAATAATGGTGCGCCTCTTCGGAATAGCATGGATGGTCCTTGATCTTCTCCCAGACAGCGGAGTCCATCTCGTCCGGCTTTGCGGACGAGCCGCAGGATGAAGATGCGCAACCGGCGGATTTCGCGGTGGCCAGCAACTGGTCGAAGGATTTAGTGCTGACCAAACTCTCAAGCGAAATCGTCGGTAGAGACATGAACGGCTCCGTTCCTGAGTGGACGTCGCAGTTCAAACCGCAAAAGTTGTGCCAGCTCAAAAACGCGGTTTTCAGTTCAATATGTCGGCTTTCATGCACGATTCCGCCTGTTCGTTACGTCACATTTTTGTCGGGCTTGCGACTTGAACAGGCCGGCTCGCTCCACAGCGGCACCGGGTTCCAGCGATACTGGCCGAGCGCCGGCTTATGGTCGCCGAGATTGGGCGCGGTCTTCCAAAGCGGATAGTGCGCGGCCGATTGGACTGCCAGCATAAAAGCTGCATAAAACATGGTTGGCCATTGGAGGCCTTCTCTAAGGCCTATCTAGAGGCGGATCGCCAGCGCGATGCCGATCGGGAGCTGCAGCGAGTTCTCCGGGACGATCGGCTGCCCTGAGCCTGCAGGATCGATCAACAACCTGGCCAAGGGGGATTTTTGTGACTGAACAAGAGCAGATGGGCCCGGGCGCTATCGACAGGGCTCAACTTACTCGGATTGAAGCTGTCCACGAGGGGTTCCTGTGCACCACCTGTATCACCGCCGCGCTGCTTCGAGCGAAGCGCCGACAAGCATATTGCCGAGGCGCTGACCATTGACAACGATGACGTTAATCCTCTGCGTCCATTTGATCTCCGGTGCGGAGTGCGAGTTTATCAGGAAGGCGGGGTTGGACCCTTCGTCGAACGCTAAACGAGCATCACTATCCGACAGTATTCAATCCCAAACGAACGTCTGACGGCGTGGCGCTGGCAGTACCAAGGCTTGACGGGGGCATAACGCCTACCAATCCATCACCACCTTGCCCGAGCTGCCGCTCCGCATCGCATCGAACCCTACCTGAAAATCGTCGATCCCAATGCGGTGCGTGATCAGCCCCGACACGTCCAGCGGCCCCTGAACGAGCGCGATCATCTTGTACCAGGTCTCGAACATCTCGCGGCCATAGATGCCTTTCAGATGCAGCATCTTGAAGATGACCTTGTTCCAGTCGATCTCGAAGCCGGTGGGCGCGATGCCCAAAATGGCGATCTTGCCGCCATTGTTCATGGTGTCGATCATGTCGCGGAAGGCGGGTGCGGCGCCCGACATCTCCAGCCCGACATCGAACCCTTCGCTCATGCCGATCGAAGGCATGACGTCGCGCAGCTTTTCCTTCGAGGCGTCGACGACATGCTGCACGCCGAGCTTGCGCGCCAGTTCCAGCCGGACCGGATTGATATCGGTGATGACGACTTTTCGCGCGCCGACGCACTGCGCCACCAGCGCGCCCATGATGCCGATCGGACCGGCGCCGGTGACCAGCACGTCTTCACCGACCAGGTCGAAGGACAGTGCGGTGTGCACCGCATTGCCCAGTGGATCGAAGATTGCCGCGATCTCGTCCGGCACGTCATCGGGGATCGGCACGACGTTGTGCTGCGGGATCACCATGTACTCGCCGAAGGCGCCGGGCCGATTGACGCCGACACCCAATGTATTGCGGCATAGATGCCCTCGTCCGGCGCGGCAGTTGCGGCAGTGACCGCAGACGATATGCCCTTCGCCCGAGACGCGCTGGCCGRCCTTGTACTCGGTGACCGCCGCGCCGAAATCGGCGACGGTGCCGACGAATTCATGACCAGTCACCATCGGCACCGGCACCGTCTTCTGCGCCCACTGGTCCCAGTTATAAATGTGGACGTCGGTGCCGCAGATCGCGGTCTTCCTGACCTTGATCAGCACGTCGTTGGGGCCGATCTCCGGCACCGGCACCTCTTCCATCCAGATGCCCGGCTCAGCCTTGGCCTTCACCAGCGCCTTCATCATGTTGGACATTCTTTTCTTCCTTGGATCCGCCGACATCTGAGTGCGGATGCGGGCCTGGGCAGCCCCGGGAAAGAGAAACCGATGACGTAGCTCCCGCGCTTCAACATGCGTCGCGTCGAGTGGCGTCTCAAAGGCACCACTCGCACACGGCGCGAGGAGGCCTGACCGTTCGACGTCGCAGGCTTCTAGAACTTCTTCACCTCGATACCATGCCGACGCAGGGCATAGCCGACTTGCCGTGGCGTGAGGCCGAGGATACGCCCAGCCTTGGCCTGAACCCAGCCGGCCTTCTGCATCGCGTCGATCAGCCGGTCGTAATCGGTCACACGCATGCCTGGTGCACCTGAGACAGGATCGTTCGGACCGCGGCCGTTGACGGGCACCGCTGCGCCCTCGGGGGCGCCGAAGCGCCTAGCTCCCAGCGGCATTTCAACCGGCATCCTGTTGCGGCCGAACTCATCGCTGGCATAGCCGTCGTTTGCACGGTCGGCTCCTTTCCAGAGGAGGGAAGACAGGCATTGGCTATTCTGGCAGGCAAAATCCGAAGTGGCGATCGTACTTGAACGCGCAAGAGTGGCCGTCCTTCGAACGCAGTTTTCCAGCTCACGGACGTTGCCAGGGAAGTAGCATTGCGAGATCAGGTCAAGCGCCGGCGGCGCGAAGGCGAGCTCGCAATGGTTCTCGCTATTGAATCGATCGAGGAAGGCCTTCGCAAGGCGTGGAATATCGCCAGGTCGCTCTCTGAGCGGTGGCAGCATGATTGGCACCACATTGATGCGGTAGTAAAGATCGGCCCTGAACTCTCCGTTCACGACAGCCGTCTCGAGGTCCTTGTTGGTGGCGCATATGAGCCGGACGTCGACCGTTAGCGTCCTGGTACCGCCGACGCGCTCCAACTCGCCTTCCTGCAAGACGCGCAACAGCTTTGCCTGGAAGGCAGGCGAAATCTCGCCGATTTCGTCGAGCAACAGGGTTCCGCCATTCGCTAATTCGAAACGGCCTGCGCGCTGCGCGACAGCCCCGGTGAAGGCGCCCTTTTCATGCCCGAACAACTCCGATTCCAGAACGCTTTCAGGCAGTGCGGCGCAGTTCAATTTGACGAAAGCCTTCTTGCTGCGAGCCGAAAGCTTATGGATGGCCTGCGCAAAAAATTCCTTGCCGGTGCCGCTTTCACCCCGCAACAGCACGGTAGAATTGGTCCTTGCCACGACCGCGACGGTTTCAAGCACCTGCTTGAGTGCGGGACTTTCCCCGATGATCCCGTCGATTTTGACATGCGAATGCCGGGCAGGGCGGGTCTCTTTCTCGTCGACCGATTTCTCCGGTCTCCGTTGCTCCTCGACAAGCCGCTGACCATCTGTGCTCAGGCTGCGATGGAGGCGGATGGTGCGGCCGACAAGGTTGGCGACCATCGTCAGGAAGCGTACGTCTTCGTCGCAACGCACGCTGGCGGCGCCGTCCCGGACACGGTCGATCGACAGTGTACCGAGGATTTCATCCTCGGCCTCTATTGGCACTCCGATAAAGGTAACCGCCATGGTGGCGCGACTCGAAGCCGTTGGAAGATCAGCCTGAAACAGTTCGGACCTGCTGACATCGTGTACGACGAGCGGCGTCCCCGTAGCGACGATCCGGTCTACCACGGCCTGCGGTATGACGCTGCGCCACTCTGATTGACGTTCGTGGTTGTTGCCGGCGGTTGCGGCAATCTCCAGCTCTCCTTCCGCGTCCAGGAGGACCATTGCTCCATGACGCATTTGCACAAACGAGGAGAGTGCGTTGACGACATTGGCAAGCGTGATCTCCAGCCGCGTGGGAGCGGTCAGGATCTCGGATATCTCGTAGATTCCCCTGATCGGGATGTTCGGCTCGTGCATGGCTTTGATAGGTGCCCGTGCGTCGCGAAGCCCTACCTTGTGCTCCCGATCCCGCATTACTTGACCCATGGAAACACCTCAGGGGTTGTAAGGTGCCCCTCCCAAAGCGCCTTTCTTTCGACTCGCGATATCCTAGTATTCACGAGCCCCTGTTCAATTGCAAATTGTCATGCTGCTATCGCGTCCAGGTATCGGCTCTGGCAATGGCGCGGGCGTGCATGGGTCATCCGAACTTGAAAAGGACACCGAAGCCGCCCCGCGGATAATTCCACTCGATCTCACCACTGGCCTCGCACAGTATCCGACAGGTGCCGCACTCCATGCAACCGTCGGCGGTGATCTCCACTTGGCCCTCGTCGGTCAATTCATAGCATTGGGCCGGGCAGACGCGGGTCAACGCGAGCAGGTTGGCGCTGGGCTTCTGGTGTCGTCGCACTTTGATATGCGGACGCCCCGAATCGACCAGGTAGCGATTCTGGTAGAGCTTCTCCTCGATGCGTGACGCTGCGATTGTCATCTCGTCTCTCCTAGCGCCAGGCAAATGTCAGGCGGACCATATCGCTCAGCAGCCCCCAGCGCGAACGCGCCTTGATGAAGGCAGTAGTGGTCGCTTTTTCCTTGTCGAGTTTCGGGGTGCCGTCGACCCGCATGAAGTTCTGGGCCGCCTGCGACATCAGCTGCGGGTAGGTGGTAAAGAAATTTCGTGAATTTGTGTGGAGCAGGTCCGGCATGTCTTTGTATTTCTTCAGGTCTTTGATCACGAAAGACTTGTTTAACATGGTCTTGTAGAGAGCAAGGTTCTGTTTGGTCATGGGACGCTTGCGGCTCTTGACCTGCACGATTGCCTCAGCCGCGATGCGGCCAGAGGTCATGGCGAGGTTCGAACCCTCGCGATGGACGGCGTTATTCAATTGCGCGGCATCGCCGACCACCACCCAACCGTCGCCAAAAAGCTGCGGAATCGCCTTATAGCCACCTTCGGGAATGAGATGCGCGGCATATTCTTTCACCTCTGAGCCCGCGATTAGCGGCCGGATCGAAGGATGATTTTTTAACGTGTCGAGTACGACGTATGGGCTCTCCATGCTCGCAGCGAAATCGGAAACAAGGCAGCCGATGCCCAGTGAGATCGACTCTCTGTTGGTGTAAAGGAAGCCGAGCCCGGCCATGCTGCGGGAGATCGTACCCACGGCCTCGATCACGCACCCTTCACCGGCCTTGAGGCCGAACCGCTGCTCGATGACCYCTTCAGGCAGGAAATGCATTTCCTTGACGGCGAGCGCCACGGATTTCGGCCTCGGCATCTCGCGAAGCCCGGCGCGCGTGCCGAGCAGTCCGCAGACACCTTCTGCGAGAACGACAACGTCCGCGAAAATCTCTCCGCCGGTCCGGTCGGTGCGGACGCCGACCACCTTGTCCTTGGCATCGCGCACGAGTTCCGTCACGGTCGTCTCGCACAGAACCGTCGCACCGGCCTCGCGCACCTTACGCGAAAACCATTTGTCGAACTGGGCCCGAATGATCGTATAGCGGTTGGGCTTGGCCTCATTGAAGTCGTCCGACCGATAGTGAATCCCGGTGTGGGATGTATCGTCCATCACCCAAAGCCGCTGTTCGACCAAATGCCGCTCGAGAGGCGCATCATCCCGGAAATCCGGGATGATCTCCTCCAGCATGTTCGCGTACATGATTGCACCCTGAACATTCTTGGAGCCCGGATATTCACCTCGCTCCAACTGCAACACGTTCAGGCCGTGGCTTGCCATGGTGTAAGCAGCAGCGTTTCCGGACATGCCGGCCCCAACAACGATGGCGTCGAATTTTTCCTTGATCATGTCCAGCTCCCTAGTTCGCAAGCTTATCGCGACTGTGGGGCGACAGCCGCCGCGTGAAGGCCTCCGTCAGTGCGGGAAGGAAGCGGATCGCGTCGGTGATGATCCCAAGGTGGGCGAAATCGAAAATCGGCGCGTTCGGATCGGTGTTGATAGCCACGATGAGATCCGCCCCTTCGACGCCAACCCGGTGCTGGATGGCGCCGGAAATTCCAGCCGCTATGTAAAGCTTCGGCCGGATGGTCTTGCCTGTTTGGCCGATCTGCCGATCAGCCGACAGCCAGCCCTTTTGGACCAACGGGCGCGAACAGCCATGCTCGGCGCCGATTGCTCGCGCGAGATCCTTCACAAGCTGCAAGTTCTCCGCCGCGCCTAGACCGAGGCCTCCTGCAACCACAACGTCGGCATAGGCAAGATTGGCCTTTCCAGACTGGCTATCCGGCAGGAAACCGAGGATTTTGGTGACGATGTCATCCTCGGCTACCGATAGCTTGTGCCGGATGATACGGCCGACCGGCTTATCCATCCGCTGCGGCATGGGCATGACCCTCGGTCGCACTGTTGCCATCTGCGGCCGGTAATTGAGCGTGTAGATCGTGCACAATAAGGAACCGCCGAACGTTGGACGGGTCGCAGCGAGCGAACCGTCCGTATCGACGTCGAGTTCGGTGCAGTCGGCCGTGAGCCCTGTCTTCAAGGTTGTTGCGACCGAACCAGCAAGGTCCCTGCCGAGTGTGGTCGCCCCGAGAAGCAGGATCTCGGGTTTATGGGCATCGACCAGATCCGTCATCGCCTTGGTGAAAGGCTCGTTGCGATAGTCGGCAAGCAGCGGCGCCTCGACGTTGTAGACAAGATCGGCGCCATAAGCGAAGGCCTCGGCTACCGCAGACTGGGTGGTCTCTCCTGGCGGTCCGAGCACGATCCCCGCAAGCTCGACGCCAAGCTTGTCGGCGAGCTTGCGGCCTTCACCGAGCAGTTCGAACGATACCGGGTGGACCTGACCGCGCTCGAGCTCGATAAAGACCCAAACGTGGCGATAGTCTTTGAAATGGTCGGGCAGCTCCTTCTTTGTGCCGGCACGGCCGGAGGCAGGGCGAGGGGCTTCTCGATTCGCGCTCGACATCGTCTCTCCTTGCCGTCATTCGCCGCCGTTGAAGGCGAGTTCCTGTTCCAGCGCTGGCCCGCGGGTTAAGATTGCGGCGATAAGTTCGTCAGCAAGATCACGCAAATTCCTCTCGGGGGTTTCGATAAGTGCCGCCTTTTCCGCCCGCGCTGTAGGGGCGAAAACGCGCTTGACGACCGTCGGAGAGCCGCGCAGGCCGCATCTGGTGAGGTCATCAATGCCGGCGTCGGCAGCACTCCATCTCAGGACCTGGCTGCGCGCGGCGTACAGGGCGTCCTCGAGCGAGCCCCGACGGATTTCGTTTGTGCCTTCCAGCATCGTGATGAGACAAGGTAGCCTGCTCTTGAGCATCTGCGCGCCGCCTTCACAGCGGCGCTCGACCTTGATCTCGCGGGCATCAAGGTCAACGGAGGGGATTTTCGCGACGTAGGTGAGTTGAATGAGATCGAGGCGCTTGGCGATGCCGGGTCCGACCTGGGCGGTGTCTCCATCGATCGTCTGCTTGCCGGTGAAGACGATGTCTGGAGTGCCGAACGTCTCGCCAACCTTCGCGATTGCCTGGGAAAGAGCGTACGAGGTCGCCAGCGTGTCGGAGCCGGCAAAGTAGCGGTCGGTCAACAGCACTGCCCGGTCGGCGCCGTAACCGAGGGCCTTACGCAAGGCGTCCTCTGCCATGGGCGGACCCATAGTGAGGACGGTGACCTCGCCGCCGTAGTTGTCGCGCAGTCTGAGCGCTTCTTCGAGGGCGAACAGGTCGTAAGGATTGATGATGGTAGGCACACCCTGGCGCATGATCGTGTTCGTGACGGGATGGACGCGTATTTGCGCCGAGTCCGGCACTTGCTTGATGCAGACTAGGATGTGCATTGGCGGTCCCTTTGGGCTTTTAACCGGGTGCGGGTCTGATCTGGTTGGCAGCACTATTCGTGCCAAATCGTTTTGCGTCCTCCTATTGCTGGAGGCTCTGTTGATTTCTCTCAGGGGCGTGTTCACGACGACCGGATGTGTCGGGTTCTCGACATTGTCGCGTCGCAACCATGTCACTCTCATTCTTTTGGGAACCGCTTCAGTACGGACTCGAACGGGACGAAGGTGCGTCCCGGCCTGGCGGGCTTGTTCGGATCGCGGTCTTTGAGCACCTTGAAGACCCGGTGCGTCAGTGGAGAGGAAGTCGCGAAGTCCTCATAGGCGCGTTGCAACGTGGCGCGCACCCGCGCCGCGACTACCTGGTCGGGCAGATCGGATAGATCTTCTTCGGCAAGATATTGGCCCACGCGCTTCATGATATGAAGCCGTGAGACATTCAGCACCTTTGGATCATAAGAGATCCCAAGGAGCGCGAAGAACTCCTCCGCGGCCGACAGGCCCTTCAGTCGCGCGAGGATGTCGGTAACATCGATGGGGTGGCCGTCAGCGGAACAATTCATCGCACTCTCCCCGGTCGGACAACTGTGGTGCGCTGCGTACGTCTCCCAGCTGGCCTGGAACTGCGATATGCGCGAGGCGTGCCTCGCTGCACATCCCATCGTAGAGCTCGACCAGTTGAGTTGCTGTCACGATCGATTTCGTCTCGGCCGCCTTGCGGYGGACGCGAGCCACGATTGCGGCTGCCAAATCCGGGTCGAGATCGCGACCGCTTTCGCTCAGCACGCGGGCAATCGCGGTGGCGCCGGAATGCTTGCCGATGACGATACGCCGGCAGCGGCCCACGAGTGCCGGGTCGAGCCCCTGATAGGCGCGCGCGTCATTCAGCAGCCCTGCGACATGAGTGCCGGACTCGTGGGTGAAAACATCGGCGCCGACGACCGGCTTAATAGCCGCCGTCTGCCGGCGGGCGGCGCAAGCCACCTGGGCGGCGAGGTCGGGCAATGCGGTCAGCTCGATCCCGGTATCGGCGCCGTCGATGACAGCCATCGCGGCTGCCACTTCTTCCAGCGCGGCATTACCCGCACGCTCGCCGAGCCCGAGGACGGTGACGGACGCATGGCGCGCACCTGCGCGGATCGCGGCCAGCGTGTTGGCGGCCGCAAGGCCGAGATCGTTGTGCGCATGAAATTCGAGGTCGATTTCAGACTTTGCCTTGAGCTGGGCGACGAGTTCGAAAGTCGAGAACGGGTCGAGAATGCCGACCGTGTCGGCAAGCCTGACACGGCTTGCGCCGGCGCGCGCAGCCGTTTCGATGACGCGGGCAAGATAACCGCCATCAGCCCGCGAGGCATCCTCGCAGCCCACAGCGACGAAGAAGCCACTGGCGGCTGCGCGCCTCACCATATCCTCGATGAGCTGGAGCGCTCCCGCCTGATCGAGGCCGAGCTTGGCGGCAAGTTGGATGTCCGATGCAGGCAGCGACAGATTGACGGCGCCGACGCCGCTCTCGATCGCTGCATCGAGATCCCGCGCCTTCATCCGGCACCAGGCCATCAGCCGAACCGGGAGACGCCGCGCGACCGCGGCGCGAATTGCTTCGATCTCGTCGGCGCCCATGATAGGCGTGCCGATCTCGATCTCCGGGACGCCGGCTGCCACAAGAGACTCGGCGAGCTCCAGCTTTTCCGCCGTCGTAAAGGCGACACCGGGCGCCTGCTCGCCGTCGCGCAAGGTCGTGTCGTTGAGGAAGACATCACGGCTCATGAATGGCAGCCTGTTCTGCTGCCGGTCAGGTACATACAGGATCGAACGTCTTCGGGACTTCGCCCACGCGACCCAGAACCAGGAGAGTCACGCAGCTTCTCCACGATTGCCGGCATGACCTCAAGCACCCGCTCGACGTCTTCTTCGCCGTTGTCGCGCGCAAACGAGAAGCGGACTGCCGCGTGTGGTATCTGCATCGCGCTCAGGACATGGCTGGGTTCCATTGAGCCGGAGGTGCAGGCGGAGCCGGAGGAACAGGCGATGCCCACGCGGCTCAGCAGATGTGGGATTCCATCGCTTGCGGCATGTTCAAAGGTGATGTTTGCGGTATTTGGCAACCGTTCCATCAGATCGCCAGTGACATAGCTGCTTGGGATGCGCTGGAGGATCTCATCCTCCAGGCGGTCGCGCAGCGACTTTACCCGTGTGGTCGCGTCGTCCATGAATTTCAAAGCGAGTTCGGCTGCCATGCCGAGCCCGATTATACCGGGTGTGTTCTCGGTACCGGCACGCCGGCCGTGCTGTTGGTTTCCGCCCTTGATCAGCGAGCGGAAGTGCACGCCACGCTTTATCCAAAGTGCACCGATCCCTTTGGGGCCATGAAGCTTGTGGCCGGAGAGCGACAGCATGTCGATAGCGGTCGATTTCAGGTCCATCGGAAGCTTGCCGACCGCCTGCACTGCATCGGTATGGAAAAGGGCGCCAGTTTCCTTGGCCAACTCAGCGAGCTCGGCCACGGGAAAGATCGTGCCGGTCTCGTTGTTCGCCCACATGACCGAGACGATTGCCACACGGGGCGAGAGGGCTGCCTTGTAGGCGTCGAGGTCAAGCCGGCCACGACGATCCACGGGGACCGTGTGGACCTTGACACGGCGAGTCTGTTCAAGATGCGCGCACAGCGTCAATACGGCGGGATGCTCGACCGCGGACGTCACGATCTCGGTTCGGTCGGGCGTGACCTCGAGCGCCGAAAGGATCGCTGCATTGTCGCTTTCTGTTCCACCCGAGGTGAAGGTGATCTCATCGTCGAACTGCGCGCCGATCAGCGCCTGCAACTGCCGCCGTGCCTTTTTTATCGCCGCACCGACTGAGGAGCCAAACGCGTGCGTCGACGAAGGGTTGCCAAATTGATCCGTGAAGTACGGCAACATCGCTTGCAAAACGTCAGGATCGACCCGTGTCGTTGCGTTGTTGTCGAGGTAGACAGGCCTCATACGAACAGTCCTCAGTTAACTGAAGGACTTGCCGCAGCCGCACTTGTCCCGCGCGTTGGGGTTGTCGAAGACAAAGCCGGAAGAATCGAGCCCGGTGACGAAGTCGACGGTCATGCCGGCGACATGGGGTTGGGAGTCTGCGTCCACAAACAGCTTGATCCCATCTGTCTCCGTGATCACATCGCCCTGGCGCGAGACGCTCTCCAGGCCCATTATGTATTTGAACCCGGCGCAGCCGCCGGTCTGGACCATAATGCGAAAGCCCTCCGCTTGCTCGCTGGTGCGGGAAAGAGCGGTCTTGACGGCGGCAACAGCATTGTCGGTGAGCGTGATCATAGCAAGATATCTCCTCAATCCGTGACGTCTTTGCGGATCACGCTGCAGGGACCGTGCCAAAGAGGAAAAATCCGTTTCAACACGCCGCGATCCCTCTAGAGGCGCTATCAATCTTGTTGGCCATTGCTGAAAAGACGTCGGACAACCGACACGTACTGCCGGGTTTGTCGAGTACGTCACACAAAGTGTCCGGCCTCGGTTCCCACTGAACTCTCACATAAATCATTGATGAGCGTGCGGAACTTTTTTGCGCTTGTTCAGGCGAATTGGCACGACTTTTGAGGCGCTTATTGGCGGTTGCGGCAAAAACCGCCGAGACAAAAATCATGCTGCGAGTGCCCTCGCGATCGATCGAACGGAGCAAGCCAAATGTCAGGGCTGGGGCAACATGTCAGGGCTGGGTCAGAACCGCTCTGCGCGGGTGGAACCGTTCCCCGCCGCTTTAGACGACACGCCCGGTTTCGATGGCGATCACGCTCTCTCGCCAGCAGCGCCCTGCGGACGAGCAGGAGGTCGGCATCAAGCACCACGCTGCGCTCAGTCGACCGGACCACCGGCGGGGCAGCTGATCCTCAACAAGCAGATGAAGGTCGTTAACACATGGACCAGCGTGAGAGACTATCGCCGCACGAAATCCGGCGGGCGCAGCAAGACAATCCAAAGATCCGTGAGCACGATCTCGCCGCCCGACTGGGTATATCGGAAGCGGAATTGGTCGCCGCGCATTGCGGTCTGGGCGCGATTCGTGTCGAGCCGCGCGTCAATGATCTGCTGACCGGCCTCGAAGCGGTCGGCGAGGTGGTGGCRCATACCCGCAACGAAAGTGCCGTGCACGAAAAGATCGGCGTCTATGAGAAGGTGGTCACCGGCAACAAGCATGCTCTGGTACTTGGCGACGACATCGACTTGCGCATCTTCCCGAAAGTTTGGGCGCATGGCTTTGCCGTCGAGAAGCGCAATGGCAAGGACATTAGCCGTAGCCTGCAATTCTTTGATGCCGCCGGCAAGGCGATGCACAAGGTGCAACTCGGGCCCGCCTCAAATCTCGATGCTTATCAGAAGCTGGTGGCTGAGCTGGAATCCTCGAACCAGGAGCCGATCGTAGTATTCAAGGCGAGTGGAGCCAGCGATGACGCAGAGGTTCCTGACCGAGCCGCCACGGTGGAGGATCTACGCGAGTGCTGGAGCCAGCTGACGGACGTGCATCAGTTCTTCGACATGTTGAAGAGACTGAAGCTCAGCCGCCGCGAGGCGGTGCGTATGGTCGGCGAGGTCTACGCTTGGGCGCTCGAAAAGGACGCTATCGGCGCCATGTTTCAACAGGCGGCCGAAGATGAAATGCCAATCATGTGCTTTGTAGGCAATCGTGGCTGCATCCAGATCCATTCCGGTCCAATCAAGTGGGTCAAAACAATCGGGCCGTGGATCAATGTGCTCGACGAGACCTTCCATCTGCATCTCGGGACCCACCACGTCCGCGAGATCTGGGCCGTTCGCAAGCCGACCAAGGACGGTCACGTCACCTCGCTCGAAGMCTACGACGCCGATGGCAAGATGATCGTCCAGTTCTTTGGTAAGCGCCGCGAAGGCGAAGGCGAGCGCGAGGACTGGCGGTTTCTGGCCGAGACCCTGCCACGCATTCCCGCTCCGACCGCTGCATGAGGAAAGACCCATTGCATGTTGTTTTCCGTTTTTGTTCGCCGCTCGCGCCGGAACTCGGCATTCTGCTGGCCATCGCTTTGCCTGCGGGGCGAGTGAGCGCGTAGCTATTGCTTCCCGTACTGTCACAGATCGTTTCGATCGTCGCAATCGTCTGCGCGCCTGGCGGCGACTCAGCCGCTGGAAATTCGACGAGGTACTACCCGAGTTCCGCTGAAGATTGACCATTCCGCCACGTGCGTCCGCTGTCGGCGAAGGTTGTTTTGTCGGTCAGTCCATCCAACATTGCGGCCGTGCTCCAAAACGAGGTCCATGCTTCGTTCAAGTAGCCGCCCTCAAAGGACTAAGATCCTTGGTTAGGCCATTGCTTGCTTGTGATCTGATCCGCAGGCGGGAACAACTCTTAATCTGGCGACAGCACCCGGTGGGCAGATGGAGTGATCTCTGCCGCGGATCGAAATGCCCCGGCTGCTTGCCGCGCTGTGGAGTGCCGCGCCGGATCCCTTTGCTCGGCCATTCCACCACGTTGCGTCAAACTAACGGCAGCAAGGACCAACGATCATTCTGCCCCTGCTTCCACCGCGATAGGAGCCGGCTTCGATAAGGTCCTGCTCAATGACCACATGTCCTGGAAAACAATTTTCCGATCACGTTTCACCGATACAAAGGCGGAGGCCTCCACTCGCGAGCGGGAGAGCAGGACGCCCAAGGGCCGCGCGTGTTTTCCGGCATCCACTGGCACCCGCCTCGTCTCATTGCGCGCACGCACCTGGTGGCGCCATGGCGCACCCGAGGATGATACATCCATCGCGTAAATATGTTGAATCGGAACAATCAATTTTGCCTATAACCTGAAGAGAGATATGAAAAGGTTCAGGTGGCGTGGGGACGCATGGTTAAGGAGTGTCTCTGATGGCTATCCATGGTAGTCCGCGCGACAATGCCCTCTTCGGCACCAATGGTGACGATGTGATCACAGATCCCGACGGCAATGACTGGATTGACGCTCTTGGGGGTAACGATTCCATTTCGGCGGGGCCCGGCAATGACCGAGTCTTCGGTGGCACAGGCAATGATCATGTCTTTGGCGAGGAGGGCAATGACTACCTCTACGGCGACAACGGGCGAGACGGACMGCACATCACTGCTGAGGATAATGACAAGCTCTACGGGGGGCCGGGTAGCGACACCCTCTTTGTTGGTGATGGCAGGGATTTTCTGACCGGGGGCACAGGCAGCGACACGTTCGTGTTCCAATTCCACAACCCGATCCCTGGATATGACCCGCGTTTCGGGCCGGACCCCGACAATACCTCGATCTTGGATTTCAACCCGGCGGATGACACTTTGGCCTTCGATGCGGTTGGCCTCGGTAGCGACGGTTTTGGCGCCAACTTCGTCAACCACGCCAGCTCACGGTCGGGCCATCCAGTTGACACCTTCTACAGCGGCGACGCCGCGGGCGCGAACGGCGAGCATGTCGTCGTGCTCACCAACTCGTTCAGCAACGGCTCCCAAGCTGCGGATGCGATCTCCAATGAGCATATCGGCGACATTATCGCTTACTATAATCCGTTAACCCAGTCAGGGAATCTGGCCTATGTCACCTCCGATAACCATGCCGACGATTTTGCTCATCTTAGTAATGTCCAAAGCGTCGCGGATCTGGCCGGGCTTGGGTTGAGCGCATGGGACTTTAACTTCGTCTGATCCGCGGGAACCGTTTTGGATCGGATAGGACGCGATGCGCTACCGCGTAGATAAACCGCCTGTTTGCTTCGCGCGGATCGCCTCTGTGGCTAGATGACGGCGCGGCTATCGCGCTTGCCCTTGAAAAGGCCGGAAGATCAGCGTGCCACTGCCTGCAGACTGATGTGCCGAAAGGGCTGAAGTGACAAGGTTTATTATCTTGCCCTTGCATGGCCCATCGTTCTGCTCAAGCAGCAGCGGCGCCGACGAGGCGCATGATGGCCTCATTGGGAAAGATGCCGACGACCTCGGTGCTCCATTCAATTTCGCCGTTGAGCGGCTCGACCGATATCTAGCGGGAGCTCGATGCGCTGCTCTTTGACGAAGCTCATGCCGGCAAGCACGTCATGTTCAGTCTCGTTCCTTGATGATGACGAGCTTGAGGATCTTTGGCCGGATCTGGACGGCAACGGTCGGTCTCCTGGGCAAGACGGGTGGCGACGAAGGCCTAGACCATGCGACGGCCGCTCTTGCCGATGCGCCAGTAAGTTCCTCATGAAATGTACCCGCCGCCCGCCAGCGCTACCAAGTAGCTGGAGCACCTTCGAGACCGCCGGCAGACGCTCCCAGGGACGTCGAGGACGACAAGCTTGACGTCTTGGAAGCCGCGGCTCGTCAGTTTGCGCAGGAGCTCGGTCCAGGTCGGCTTGGCCACTGGTGCCGACCTCATGCCAAGCACCTGGCGGTCGGTGGCGACGCCGACGGCGATAATCACCGCAACCGAGACGATGCGGCCGCCGCGGCGCACCTTCAGACAGATCGCATATATCCATACCTACGGCCAATCGTCCTCGATCGGCCACTCAATCAAGGCCTCCGGCCTCCCGTCGTTTGCGAGGTGAGAAAGCCGAATGGCTGCGGTACTCGGCGACGACCGCAATGCTGGCGCGTCGGCGACCAAAGAGTCTCAACATTATGACAAATCGGCAGAAGAGCCCCAGAAAGAGTGTGCTGCAGTCCCCGTGTCGGGTATTCGACAAAGCTGACAGCAGGTGTCGGTTGTCGGACGTTTTGCCGGGAGACATGTGGTCATCCTATGAGCGGCGGTTCCAGTGGTGGCTGAGCCATAGACCGGTGCAGCACCATCGATACGGCCGAGCCGGCACGCAACTTGCTTAGATGATTTCGGGGCGCAAGCAGCAATGCGTCACGGAGCTCAGCGACGATTGACCAGTCTCTCAACTTCAAGGGGATAACCAGTGGGTTACGCTTTAGAACCGCGGCACCAAGCAGGAGCCTTTGCTGCTTGAATGCGCAACCGATCTCTTGCGCTGGTGCGCAGTTTGGTTGCATCGCGCAACGACACGCTAGAGCTGGGACTTACCGGGTGCTGGCCAATCGACCTTGAGATCGGGCTGCAATCTCAATCTAGCGCATGAACGCCCAGCGTTCAGGAGAAGAGGCCAAATGGAAAATCCGGTTCCAGATCATGTCCCGCCCGAAATGGTGAGGGACTTTAGCCTGTTCACTTCGCCGGGCATGTCACCGACTCCCAACGGGGATCCCCACGCGGCAGTCGCTTGCGTCCATTCCGGCCCGCCTATCTTTTATTCACCCCTCAACACGCGCGACGGCAGGGGCACCTGGGTGATCACCCGCGCCAGCGACCAGCGCCGGGTGCTGCAGGACACCGAAACTTTTTCCAGCCATCGCAGCATCTTTGCCTCCGCCCTGGGTGAAAACTGGCCGATGATCCCGCTTGAACTCGATCCCCCGGCCCATGGCGCCTTTCGCTCATTGCTCAATCCGCTGTTTTCGCCAAAGCGGGTGGCGGCATTGGAGCCGGCTGTCCGTGAGCGGGCAATCAGGCTCATCGACGGGATCGCCGCATCGGGCACAAGCTGCGATGTCATGAAGGATTTCGCATTTCCGTTCACGGTAAACATCTTCCTTCATCTCCTAGGGCTCCCGGATGACCGAATCGACACATTTGTCGGATGGGGGAGAGATCTGCTCCACGGCGACGATGTGAAACGGCCGGCCGCGRCCCGGACGATCGTATCCTTCATTGATGAACTTGCAGCCGCCCGCCGCAATGACCTGCTTGACGATTTCATGACGTTCGTCGTGCAGGCACAGGTTGAGGGCCGCCGCCTGACGAAACAGGAAGTACGCGGCGTCGGCGTGCTTGTCTTTGTTGCCGGGCTCGACACTGTTGCAGCAGCCATAGGCTTTGACCTGGCCTATCTTGCGCGCAACCTCAAGGATCAGGAATTGCTGCGCAGCGAACCAGGCCGGATCGTGGCCGCGGCTGAAGAATTGCTGCGCGCCTATCCGACCGTTCAGTTGATCCGCGTGGCAACGAAAAATATCGACTTCGAAGGCGCGCCGATCCGCAAGGGAGATTATGTTTCCTGCGCCACGATGATCGCCAACCGCGACCCGGCGGAATTCGAATGCCCCAACACGGTCGATCTGGCACGAGAGGACAACCGCCATGCCACCTTTGGCTATGGTCCCCACCGTTGCCTTGGCTCACATCTTGCCCGACGCGAGATCGTCGTTGGGCTGGAGGAGTGGCTGGCGCGCATCCCCACCTTCCGGATCAAGAACGGTACGGCGCCCATCACCTCTGGCGGCCATGTGTTCGGAATCGAAAATCTGATTCTAGACTGGTCCTGACCAAGCCCCGCCCCGAGCCGAGGTACAAAGACAATGGAGGCAGCGCCATGCGCATCATCGTCCAAAATGCCAAATGCCAGGGTCACGCGCGATGCGCGGCGCACGCGCCACACATCTTCAAGCTCGATGACGCGGGTTACATCCTGCCCGGTAACATCGAAGTTGCGGAAGGGGAGGAACTGACTGCATCGCGGGGCGCGCGATCCTGTCCCGAACGTGCACTTAAACTCGACCGGGAACCCTGCAGCACGAGTTGAACCTGACTCATTCCACCAAGAGTCCGGCGGGCATGAAAGGGATCGCCCAAGCGGCCCAAACGGGACCCGAGCCAGGCGCCTTCCGTTCTACCACCGTCCTCGTCCAACTGCGCAGGGGCATCTGCGGCATCGAGATGCCCCGCAGAATGCGCAAACGCCAAGGTGCGGTTCGCAAAACACCTCTTCCGATCACAGAATCCGTGGCAGAGCCGATGGAACAGACGAAAATTGCCCAACTAATCGACCGTGAGGCGATCCGCGACTGCCTCTATCGATACTGCCGCGGGATCGACCGCGCCGATGAAGCGGCGCTACGCAGCGCGTACTGGCCCGATGCGCATGACAATCACGGGGCCTATTGCGGTCCTGCAGAGGGGTTCATCGAGTTTGCACTCGGCGTCTTCAAGGCCGGACCCCGCAACATCCACCAGATCACCAACATCCTGATCGAATTCATCAGTTCGTCAGAGGCTGCGGTCGAGAGCTATTTCACCGCGCTACAACGCGCACCAGATCAAGACGGAGACGTGCGCCAGACGCTCCTGTGCGGCCGTTACTGCGATCTGTTTCACAAGAGGGAAGCTGAGTGGCGGATTGCCGAACGGACGGTGGTCTACGATTGGATAGAGGAGCAGCTCCCACCAGCGGGCGTTGAGGCAGAACGGTTCGGCCCGCGCCGGCCGATCGGAGCACCGCATCCGGACGATCCGGTCTACAGGTTCGGAAAGCGTCGCATTCCTTCTCGCCATGACCCTTCGGAGGCGTCGAACGATACAGCCGCATCCGCCGAGGAGACTGAAGGCCCTGACAACTTTGCGATGCTACAGCGATCCCGGCGAAAGACGGCCCGGTGAAGGGGCGCCAAATTGCATTGCCTTTCTGCCCGCGACGCCGTGAGCGATCGGATCTCTCCCACGAGCCCGCCGACGACACGGTGTCCACAAATTTGCGGGACCTGGCAGCGCCGACCATCGAGGCAAGCTCCTGTCCTTGGCCGGTCCCGCAGCAGCCTCGGCGACCTAATCGGAAGTTGGACCGCTGCCGCATCGCTGCGTCGTCTTTCCGGTTCCGCAACTGGYCTTCGCCAGGACGCGCTGCGACGCATCTTTGCCGCTCAAAAATTGATTGGCTGAAATCGCTCAAGGGAGCGCGGGAGAAGTCCTCAACATGCAGACAGGACGTATTGTCATCATTACGGGCGCCGCGGGTGGGATCGGGCGTGCCCTGGTCGAAATTTTTGCCAGGGATGGAGACACTGTCGTTGCGGTAGACCTTCCTGGCAGCGGTGTCGTTGAACTGGCCCTCCGTTTCGGCCACCCGCATCTCGGCCTCGAGTGCGACGTCTCGCGGGAGGAGGATGTGCTCGCGCTTTACGGTCGGATCGAAGCACAGTTCGCCCAGATCAGCGTCCTCATCAACAACGCCGCGATGGGACCCACGATGGCTGCGAGCGTCGAGACTGGTGTCGACGCCTTCCGCCTCGCCCTGGCGGTAAACTTGATTGGACCGTTCGTCATGGCCCGCGAAGCGGCGAGGCGCATGAGGCGGGGCGGCGCCATCGTCAACGTCGCTTCGATGGCGGGTGTCGTAGGCAATCCCAAGCGCAATGCCTACGCGGCCTCGAAGGCGGGCCTGATCTCGTTGACGAAGTCGCTTGCATGTGAGTGGGCTTCTCGCGGCATTCGCGTGACGGCGGTAGCGCCCGGCTACGTGCGCACGCCGATGGTGGCGGAGCTGGAACGCGCGGGCAAAGTGAACCTAGCGGCCGTGCGCCGCCGCGTGCCGCTGGGGCGTTTGGCGCGCCCGGACGAGATCGCCCTCGCCGTGCGTTTTCTGACCAGCTCGCAGGCACGCCACATCACCGGTTCAGTGCTGGCGGTCGACGGAGGCTGGATGTCATTCAACCAGCCGGGGGATGCGCACCCGCAGGTGAATGGGATACCCCAAGCCGAACTCTGCTGTCCGGCCGAACGCACCGACGCGCGAATCGTGCTCGTCACCGGCGGCGCGAACGGCATAGGCGCGGCCGTCGTTCGCCGCTTTGCAGCAAACGGCGATACCGTTGTGATTGCTGACAGAGATGGCGCTGCAGCGGCAGAACTCGCTGCATGGCTCCGCGGCAACAACCCGGCCAAAGGCGTGGATGTGGCCGTCGAGAGCGAGGTGGTAGCGCTATTCGAGGAGCTGCGGGCGCGCTTCGGGCGCATCGATGTGCTCGTCAACGGTGCTGCTGCCGCCGACACTTTGGTGTTGGGAATCGAACAAATACCGGAACACATCCAACACGTCTTGGATGTCAATCTTACCGGGGCCTTCACCTGTGCTCGCGAAGCGATCAAGGCGATGCGCGCTGGCGGCGTGATCCTCAACATCGGATCGATCAACAGCTTTCTGCCTTTCGCGCCGCGCCATGCCTACGGTGCGTCCCAGGCGGGGCTTGACATTCTGACCCGATGCCTGGCGGCCGAACTCGGGCCGGTCGGCATACGGACGGCCACAGTCGCTCCTGGCTTCATTTGCACGCCGGGCATTGCTCAGTTGGCGAAGGTCGGCCGCATCGACATGAAAACGATCGCACGACGCATCCCGATGGGCAGGCTGGGACAGCCGAAAGACGTCGCTGACGCAGCGTTCTTCCTGGCTTCGTCCGCCGCCTCATACGTCAACGGCTCCATCCTTTACGTGGACGGCGGCTGGACCTCGTTCGGTGATGCAGGAAACGCCTGCGAACTCGATAACGAGTATTTTGCGGAGGCCGCATGTTGAGTCTCGACTATTCGCCAGGCGACCGGCCGCGGCTCATCGAAGCCGAGTTCGACCAAGGCTTCTGGGTCCGCTTGGGCGCCGCGCTCGCGCCGCTGTGACCGAAGATGTCGTCCTCGGCGAGACGAAACGTCGGTCCTCATCGCTGTCGAAGCAGTTCCAACCGCTCGGTGCGCCTGCAACCGCCGAAAGCCTTGCCGCATGACCACGCCGCCGCCAAGGGCAAGATCGAGGCCGCGGCCAAGCCTTGGGTGGGTACTTAGCGCAACTCCCGACCGTGCCCACTCCCTCCACAGACAAGGAAACACCATGGAATTCGCATCCTTCATCCTGGCGGCCCAGCGTGGTTATCATCAGTCTTGCGAGAGCGTGATCCGCAACTCTATCGAACAGGTGGTCGTTT
This sequence comes from Mesorhizobium sp. LCM 4577, assembly GCF_001854795.2. Taxonomy (NCBI): domain Bacteria; kingdom Pseudomonadati; phylum Pseudomonadota; class Alphaproteobacteria; order Hyphomicrobiales; family Phyllobacteriaceae; genus Mesorhizobium; species Mesorhizobium sp. LCM 4577. The sequence goes on from NZ_MDDU01000019.1 coordinate 70,272, forward strand.
CGGAACAGGCCGGCTTCGATACGGCGTGGTTCGCGGAGCACCACTTCAACAATTATAGCCTTGTTCCCTCGCCCTTGATGATGGTGGCGCACTGCGCCGGCGTGACGAGTACCATTCGCCTTGGCACTGCCGTGTGCGTGCTGCCGCTCTATCAACCGCAGCGCCTGCTTTCCGAGATCGGGTTCGCCGACATTGTTGCGAACGGCCGCCTCGAGCTTGGCATCGGCTCGGGATACCAGCAATTCGAGTTCGAGCGCTTCGGCGTCAATATCGATGAGGCGCCGGCGGTCTTTTCGGAATATTTGGACATCCTTCTGAAGGGCCTCAACCAGAACATCTTCGAGCACGACGGCCAGTATGAGAACATTCCCCCGACGGCGATTTCGCTGCGCACTGTCCAGAAGCCGACCCCGCCGATCTGGATCGCCTGTGGGACGGCCCGCATGGGCCGATCCTATCGTGAGGGACACAATCTTTTTGTGACGGCATTCCACAACGGCTTGGAGGCTTTGAGCACGCTGCGCGAAGCCATCGAGAAGGCGGCGGCTGCCGAAGGCAAGAATGTCACGGACGCCAAGATATCTTTGCTACGTTGCTGCTATGCCAGCGAGGACGAGGCAGAGATCAATAGCTATCTCGACAACGCCCGCTTCCAGCGCCGGCTGTCTGAAGCATTGCATCAGCGCCGCCAGCAGAGCCTGGATGGCTATCTGCTAAAAGAAACGCCAACGCAGCAAGATATGTCATTCGCCACGATGCGCCGAAACCTGCCGATCGGCAGCGTGAATCGCGTGATCGATCGCCTACTGGAAGAGATCGATATCTTAAAACCCAACCAGATCGCAATTCAGACCCAGTTGGGGGATTTCGACCAAAAGACGATGCTGCGCCAGATCGAGCTCTGGGGAGACAAGATCATCCCGGCAGTCAACAAGTCGCTCGCTCATAAGGGAGGTTGATGGGACAAAACCAGGAGAATGAAACCCATGCTCGCCCACCACTGTGGCCGCCTTTGCGCTCGCCAATCGCCGCGGTTGAAGCTGGAGTTTGATCAGCATGTGCTTGCCTGCGTGCTTTCGTGTGCGCTCGAGGAAGTCGAGGCCGGCGAGGCGACGGCGACGGAGGCAACCGGTCTTTCGCGCGCCGAGCTGCGCGATGTCCTGGCCCGCAGCTTCCCCACTTTCCCCTTCAAGGCCTTCGCCCTGGAAGAGGTGGGCGAGCCCGAGCCGGACCAGGAGGAAGAACTTTTGCGCGAGCTGCTCCTGGCCCATGCCTTGCCGGGCGACCCGGCAAGCGTCCGGTTTGCCAAGATCATCGCCCGGCGCGCCATGCGCAATGACCATCTCTGGCAGGACCTTGGACTTTTCAATCGCGCCGAGCTCAGTCGCCTGCTTGCCACGCATTTTCCGACCCTGGCGGCCGGTAACACCCAAAACATGAAATGGAAGAAGTACTTTTACCGCAAGCTTTGTGAGGCCGAAGGGTTTTCGCTATGCACCGCGCCCAGTTGCCGGGAATGCAATGATTTCGCAAGCTGCTTCGGTCCGGAGGAAGGCGAAAATCGCCTCGCACGAATCAAAAATGAAATCGCATTGGATTAAGAGCCACTTTCGTCAGTGGTATAAGGCGGCCAACCTTGATCGCCATCGAGCCGTAGACGCTTTTCCCGACGACGTACACGGGAGGAGGGGATGTTCATCGTCTGATCGAGTGCGCGGGGGTCGACTTGGCTCGAGTGGAGACCTCTTGTTTCGGAGGTCGGGTCGATTATATGTTTGGTAAACCCAGCGAACGGGGGTTGGGCTTGTCCCTGGCACCAATTCGGGTCACGTGTAGTCTCTTAGAGAGATTAGGCAACCCCACAGAAAACACGCTGAAAACGTAGAACCCAAGAACTGCCTGCCCTCCACAAGGTAGGCCGTTTCGCATTGGGTTAACGGGCTGTTAACCCCCGGCCTTTGACACTTGGAACAAAACGTGATTCGACCAGCCGGTCAAAAACTGGCACCCTGTTCGTGCTTTGTTCCGATGCAAGCTGGAGCAAGGAAACTGTTGAAAACAAGTGCGATGGATAGGCAAATCAGCCGCGCTAGCTCAACTTGGGTTCAAAATCAAACAGCCTAGCTGAGGAGGTCAACTAATGAAGGTTCGGGTCAGGCACATAGGGCCAGCGACGCACCCTAGCGAGGTAGTGGTTTCTGTGGACACCACTACCGGCGCCGAACATTTGGTTGTGAATCAACGCTCACTTAAGGACAATAAACTAGAGATTGGCTATCCAATAAATAGTCTCGATTCGAACCTGCTTGTTGAGCTTCCTCGCGAAACCATCAATGGATCGTGGAGAGTTTGGGTGCCACAGGCCTCAGTAGAATAGCCATGGAGGGGCGGGATGATCCTAACCGACAGGGAAATTCAAATCGCCTTGCAAAACGAGGCGATCATAGTGGATCCCGCCCCTGACATCTCCTTCTACAGCTCGACCAGCCTCGATCTCACTCTTGATCGACGCCTGACCCTTTTCAAAGACCAGAAGACAGGCATTAACCTTTCCATTGATCCTTCGCAGAAGGGATACAATCACGAAGAGGTAATGGCGGAAATCACTACGCCCGTCGATATCGATGAAGAGCACGGGTTTGAATTCCCGCCCCACCACATGATCCTGGCTTGGACGCGCGAGTTCGTGGAACTGAAGTTCCAGTCTCGGATTGCTGCTCGCGTTGAGGGGAAAAGCTCTCTTGCCAGATTAGGGATCGGAATTCATCTAACCGCCCCGACCATCCATGCAGGCTTCGCCGGCCAAATCCGACTCGAAATGGTCAATCACAATAAAGTACCGGTCAGACTGCGGATCGGGATGAAAATTTGCCAGCTGATTTTTGAGCAGACTCTGGGCACACCAGTTCGTGGGTATGAAGGCCGTTTCGCGGGTCAAACTACAACGAAAAAAGGCTAACACGCTCGACGCGTCCATGGCAGTCGCGGGGCGGCTAGCCGCGCAACATTGTTTGCATATATCTGATCTTTTGAGTCGATGCATTCAGGTAGACGACGAGTGGAAATGGCGGCATAGCTGAACACGGGACGGTGTCCGCGATTTTCCTTGTCTCAGTCTGGGGGTGCACTCCACCACAGGGCGTGTGCCGTCCGGAATTATCTGTCGTCAGTACCCGGCGTGATGTAGTGCGATTCGGCACCGCTTTCCGTCACAGCGATTTCGGCGTGAGCACCGAGTGCTTGCGCAGCGGCGTGTTGCGCAAGATCGACGCCACAAGGGTTTCGAACTGTTCGTTGGCAGCCCATCGGCTCAGAGTGAACTGCTCGAACCGGCGCGCAAGCTGGACGTCGCCGCTGATGGCCTCCCGCGCCTCGTTGACACCGAAGCAGACCAGCGAGACCTGCAGGCGGTTGCTGAGGAAGCGTAGCGTGTTCAGAACGATGCGCTGCTCGCGATAGGTTCAGGCGAGGATGTTGCGCACCTCGTCGATGACCAGCACCTGTACGCCAATGGCCTCCATGATCCGCAAAGCGGCCTGTTCCATTTGGGCGACGTCGGCGCGTGGGCGCTGTGGCGCGCCGAGAAGGGTGAGGAGTTCAGCGTAGAACCGGCGCTCACCGGGTCGGCTGGTCATTTCCATCGCGAGGACCGGAGTCCTCAGCGTGCCGGTTATGGGGCTAAAGCTCGGCGGGTGCTCGTCCCGGAAGCGCTTCATGATCGTGTCTTGCCCATGCCGCTGTCCCCATAGATTGCGACGGAAGGCATGCGCGTGCCCCCCTCTGACCAGCCTTCTGTTCAATCTTCCTAACGGCCGTCGATCTCGCCATGCGGCGCCTCCCCGATCCCCATTCGCCTTAGGCGTGATCTGTAGAGCAGACGATTGCCTCCATTCCCACGTATTCGACGAATGTTTTACAGTTCAGCCGCGTGCGGTCGCAGACGCGGTTGTTCGAAAGCCGACGCTCAGGCTGCGAGTATTTCCGCCGGTGGGGGCCACGCCTGCCCATGTTTCCCTGTCTTTCAAGCAAGGTCCGCAAAAAACCTGTGTTGGCATACCGGTTGCAAACCGAAAGGACCCGCACGGTCCTCGCGGTCCCTACGCCAGAGTTCAAATGAAACTTCCAAGCTGACAGCGATGTAGCGCGAGTGCAACTCCGTCGCGCTTGACTTCCCAGGAAACACCAAAGGAGCCCTGAAGAAATGAACGTGCCAAGTTATTCCGCGGCCTCGCCAGATCAGCGGGCCGTGCGCGGGATATTTTCTCACCTAGCGGATCGCATCGATCGCCGCCTGCGAATACGCCCGCTTGGGATTATTAGCGATTTTGTCGCCGACCAACTCCCGCACCGTATCGCGGAGATCAAAAATAGTGAACAGCGAGCTGAAGCTGTCAAGGCGCTTGGGCGTAGCATCAACGCCATGCTAGCGGCAGGGGACCATGAGGCGCACCTGCTGAATCTGACACAGTCGGAGTTTGGGGTAGCCAAGACAGATATCCAATATCTCCTCAATATTGTTTACCAGATGTCTGCATTTGCGGGACTTAACCATTACGATGCCGAGTTAACGGTGGGAGAGCGGCTGAGGCGCATTGCCGCCTTAAGTTGCGAGCGGGAGCCTAGCATAGATGTTCTTTCCTATGAAGATATGATCCTTACCAATCCGGTGGAGAGCGATCCGCGCGTATATTGCCTCGACTCAGCTGGCGTCGAGGAGCGAGATTTTTGCCTGGGTCATCAACTCATTGAGAGAGATTTGCAATTCGCAGTGGACACCCTGCTTGAGTTGCGTGACCAGGTCGGGGCGGATGCGCGCTGGTGTCTTACACTGTGCCTAGAGCGCCTGGAGTCGGCGAATTACATTCTGACGCGCTTTCATGATCATATGTCGCCCGATCTATTTGGCGAATTTCGCGAGTTCTACGGAAAAAACCCTTACAAGAATAGGCTGGCGCCAAGTGGCCGATTCTCGGCCCGCGTTGTCGCGGTTTCTGTACTACTCATCGGTGAAGAAATCTTCCGCAAAAAACCGCAATTCTATAGGGATGTTTATCGGCTGTCGGAATACTACCCGCGAGGATGTATTGGTGCGGTCTTTGGCTGGTTGTCTTCAGATAAGAGCAGCACGGGCGCCCAGCCAGGCTGGCTTAGAGGGAAAGCGGCCTTTCCTAAAATAGCAACCGTCTCGCCCGTGATAGAGCGGAAAAGCACTCAAATCCGAGAGCTGTACGCGTCCTGTGTCGATGCGCTGGACCGGTTCACCCGGATGCACCGAAAGTCGGCTTTGAAATATACGATTGAACCCGGTCGCCCCATCGCCGGAGTTGAGGCGTGGGAAAGCATGGACGCTGTGCTTTCACAGCGGCTGTTAACGGCGGCGGATCAAAGCTAACAGGCACAATCGTCTGGGTGAGCGCGATGCCAGCCTCGCAGGCGTCCAATAGGTGAGGTCGATGTTTCAAGACGACGTGATCTTTCGTAGGTTTGAACGTGAGGATGTCGATAATGTATGGCACCTGCATAGGAGTGCATCTGAGGCTGTTGGTGTGTATGGTCCGGAAGGGACGTGGGAGGATGATTTACGCAATATCGGAGAAGCATATATCGAATCTGGCGGAGACTTCGTAGTTGCGCATATTGGTCCCCAGTTCGCAGCTATGGGCGGATTGCAACCTGTCGGCGATGAAATCGCAGAACTCAAACGTATACGGGTCGATCCCGCCTTTCAACGACGGGGGCTTGGAAGAAGGATTGTTAGCGAGTTGGAATCGCGAGCCGTTGCTCTCGGATTCAAATGCATAGTGCTCGAGACGACAACGATCCAAGTAGGCGCTCAAAGACTTTATGAGACGGCCGGCTATATTCGTCGCGGGGAGGGGAAGTTGCACGGATACGCCGTGATCTTCTACGAAAAGCGTCTCTCCGGCCAGGATGCTCTTGGTTTCCGCTGAGAAATGCCCCACCATCCGCTGCATGTATGTTTCGAGATTCAGGTTGTAAGTGGGCGCGTCTCTATGCGGACAGACAGACCTTCGGTTCCGAGTTCACCGACCGCGTAACTGCCTCGGTCCGATGAGCCGCAGTGTCCGTTCTGAGGATGGGGTGTGACCTGAGACCCTGAACTTCCTCCAGATTTGGGTAGAGTCCGTCGATCACGGAGACGGACGATGCGACCATCACGGTTCACGGAAGAGTAGATCATCGGGATGCTGAAGGAGCAGGAGGCGGGCGCGAAGACGGCTGATGTCTGCCGCAAGCATGGCATCTCGGCAGCGACCTTCTACAAGTTCAAGGCGGCGGGATGGAGGTGTCCGACGCCCGTCGCCTGAAGGCTCTGGAAGATGAGAACGCCCGGCTGAAGAAGCTCCTGGCCGAGGAGATGCTCGACAACGCGATCCTGAAGGATGTTGCCGCAAAAAAATGGTGACGCCCGATGCGAACCGGAAGGCGGTGGCTCATGCCTGCAAGGCGTATGGGGTGAGCCAGCGTCGGGCGTGCCAGGCCCTGAGGATCGATCGTTCGACCGTGCGCTACACCGCCATCCGTCCGGACGACGCTACGTTGCGCGAGGCGATGAAGGCTGTGGCGGCAGAGCGCCGGCGGTTCGGTTACCGCAGGGGATCCACGTCATGCTGGACCGGCAGGGCATCGTGATGACCCAGAAGAAGCTGCGGCGGCTTTACCGGGAGGAGAAGCTCCAGGTCCGCAAGCGTGGCGGCCGCAAGGGAGCGCTGGGCACACGCAGACCGATGCTCGTTCCGGATTGCGCCAACTCCCGCTGGAGCCTGGACTTCGTCTCCGACACCTTCACCGACGGCCGTCGCTTCCGGGTGCTCGCCGTGGTCGACGACTATACGCGGGAGTGTCTGGCGCTGATCGCCGACACCTCGCTGTCGGGCCTGCGCGTTGTGCGCGAGCTCGACACCATCATGCGCTGGCGCGGGCGGCCCGCCATGATCGTTTCGGACAGCGGCACAGAGCTGACCCCCATGGCGGTCCTGCGCTGGTGCCAGCAGACCGGCGTCGAATGGCACTATATCGCGCCGGGTAAGCCCATGCAGAATGCCTTCGTCGAGAGCTTCATGTATAGACGGCCCCGCGGGCGCAAGTGTTTTGAGCGTAATGTTCATCGGCGGGTGCGTTCATGTATTCGGCCTGTTTGTGCAGCCCATACATGACTGCTGGCCCTGATGGTGTCCGCGGATCGAGGCCTCATCAACGGGACGCGCTTTGGCGCGCTTAAAGCTCTCCGGGCTTTCTCGATCCTCAGCTTTGCCGATTATCATCATCCTTTCATTGCACTTGTGCCATCTCATTGTGTCCCGTTTATTCGATCTTCAATTCTACGTGTTTCGGAACACCTCGCCGGTAGAGAGCATTGCCCAGATCGTTCGCGCGAGCTTGTTTGCGACCGCGACGGCAGCAACCATTGGGCGGCGCCGTTCCAGCAGAGCCTCAATCCATGGGCCATCTACACGAGAACGGGCTTTAGGATAGCGCACCACAGTTCGCGCTCCCAATACCAGCAGATGGCGAAGATACCGATCCCCTTGTTTGGTGATGCCGCCGAGCCGGTGCTTGCCACCTGATGAGTTTTGGCGTGGCGTCAGGCCGAGCCAGGCAGCAAACTCACGCCCTGATCGGAACGTGGACGGATCGGGTACTGTGGCGGCGAACGCGGTCGCGGTAATCGGCCCAATTCCCGGTATGGTCGCAAGCAAGCGGCAAATC
>NZ_MDDU01000020.1:0-73187 GCF_001854795.2 Mesorhizobium sp. LCM 4577
TCTCCATCAACGCATCGCAGACGGAATCACAGCCCAACACAAGATCGCCAATCAAAAGCGAGTCATTCACTTCAAAAGATGTGTGCATCCCCTAGACGAAGTGGGGAGAGGTGGCCCGGCGAAGCCGGGACGGAGMGGGGKMMGMSSKSCGCSWSRMSWWWKYMRSYSYMMKMMMMGSCKCRAGMCYKWMRGKCTYGMGSCKKKKMKKRSRSYKRMWWWSKYSWSGCGSMSSKCKKMCCCCKCTCCGTCCCGGCTTCGCCGGGCCACCTCTCCCCGCTTTCGCGGGGGCGAGGAAATGGCGTCAGGCTTGCTCACACCACCTCGAACACAAACGTCTTCACCAGCGCGTCCGGATCGCCGATCGCGTAGCAGCGGAACCACGGACTTTCCTCCACCAGCCGCCACTTCCCCGCATGCGTCAGCTCGTCGAACACAGCCTGGAAGCCGCCGCTCTCGAAAACCTGGTCGCGCACGGTGAAGATGGCGTGGCCGCCGGCCTTGGTGATGCGCACCAGCTCATGCAGGCCGGAAGCCGGCGCATGACCGATGGTGAAGACGCCGGTCGAGAAGAAGGCGCGGAAATGCCGCTCGGGCCACGGCAGCGGGCCGCCGAGCATCGCCTTCTTCAGCTCGCTATAGGCCGGCTTGCCACCGGCCTGGCGGCTGCCGGCGATTTTCAGCATTTCCTCGGAGAGGTCGAGCCCGGCGATGTCGCCATAGCCCAGAGCCTTCAGCGACGGTCCCGACAGGCCGGTGCCGCAGCCGGCGTCGAGCAGCGGACCTTCGCCCGCCGGCACATGCCGCGCTACCCAGGCGGTGATCAGGAAGGGCAGGAGATAGCCGAGCGAAGCGGTCTCGCTGTCATAGGTGGCCGCCCATTCGGCATAGGCCTTGGCGAGCCCTTCCGGCGTCTCGGCCGAATAGACGGAATCCAGCGCCGCATTGGCCTTGTCGAAATTCATGGGCGAGTCCTCCGAGCCGGATTGCAACGCTTCCCAACCTAACGCGGACTTTTGCCGCCGGCTATTCCTGATGCTGCCGGCGCAGCCGCTGTTCCAGCGCCCGCAGCGCCAGCGACAGGCCGACCGTCAGGATAAGGTAGATATAGGCGACGATCGAATAGGTCTCGAAGAAGCGGAAGGAGCCGGCGGCATAGACCTTGCCGATCTGCGTGATGTCGGCGACGCCGAGCACGGAGACCAGCGAGGAATCCTTGACCATGGCGACGAAGTCATTGCCGAGCGGCGGCAGGATCATGCGGATCGCCTGCGGGAACACGATCAGCCGAAAACGCTGCGCCCGGCTGAGCCCGAGCGCCTTGGCGGCTTCGATCTGGCCCCTCTCGACCGACTGGATGCCGGCCCGGAACACTTCCGAGATGAAAGCCGAATAGCCAATGGTCAGCGCCATGATGGCGCGCCAGAGCAGCGACACGTCGCGCACCAGCAATTCGCCGATCAGGCCGGCGCTCTGCAGCGGCGCGGTCAGCGCATTCCAGGCGGCGACGAAGGCCGGGGCGCCGGCAAAGGCGATCCAGAACAACAGCACCAGGATCGGCACGCCGCGGATGATCTCGACATAGAAGCGCGCGATCTRCCGCAGCCATTGCGATCCCGACAGCGCCATCAGCGCGATGCCGAGCCCAAGCACGGAGGCGAGCGCGAAGGCGACCGCGGTGACGAAGACGGTGATGCCGATGCCCTTGGCGACGGTAGCGAAGACTTCGGCGTAGAGATCGCTGGACGCAATGGCGAGGGCGGCGGCCAAGGCAAGGGCAAGGGCGGCGGCCAGCCACCAGGGGAATTCGGGTTTGGATGTGGGGGCTGCGGGCGGCATCAGAAGGCGCCGGAAAGGAAGTCTCGAAAGGATAGCGCCCAGTCCCCCCTCTCTGGCCTGCCGGCCATCTCCCCCTCAAGGGGGGAGATTAGCAGTTCAAGCCGCTCCGCACATTCTGCGACGTTGATAGTTGGCGAAAGCCGGCGTGACGTCCAATCTCCCCCCTTGAGGGGGAGATGCCCGGCAGGGCAGAGAGGGGGGACTGGGCGCAAACTCAGCGCGATTTCCTGCAAATTCGCGGCGCGCAGCAAGACGAGATCACTGTCCCATCTTGTAGTCGAGGAACCACTTCTTGTTGAGCTTGTCGAACGTGCCGTCCGCCTTGAGCGATGCGATCGCGGCGTTGACCGGCTTCACCAGGTCCGAGCCCTTCGGGAAGATGAAGCCGAAATCCTCGGTGCCGAGCGGTCCGCCGATCAGCTTCAGCTTGCCTGCGGAAGCATCGACATAGCCCTGGCCGGCGGTGCCGTCGGTCAGGACGACATCGACGTCGCCCGATTTCAGCGCCTGCACGGTCGCGCCGAAGGTTTCGAACAGTTTGATGCGCGGGTTCTGCTCGTTGCCGTCGAGCACGCTGTAGACGGCGGTGTAGAACGGCGTGGTGCCCGGCTGGGCGCCGATCAGCCCGTCCTTGAAGGCGCCGAAGCTCTTGGCGTCGGTGAAGCGGCTTTCGTCGCCGCGCACCAGCATGAACTGCTCCGAGCGCATATAGGGATCGGAGAAGTCGACCTTCTCCTTGCGGTCGTCCTTGATGGTGATGCCGGTCATGCCGATGTTGTACTGGTTGTCCGAAACCGCCTGGATCATCGCGTCCCAGGATGTGTTCTGGTACTCGACCTTGAAGTTCAGCCGCTTGGCGATCTCGTCCATCGCGTCATATTCCCAGCCGATCTGCTTGCCGGTCTTCTTGTCGATGAACTGCAGTGGCGGATAGGCATTTTCCGTCACCACCACGACCTTCTTGCCGCCGAGGTCGGGCAAATTGTCGGCGAGCGCCGCGACAGGCGCGAGAAGCCAGGCCACCATGGCGGCCAGCAGCAGTTTCGACTTGGTCATGACAAATCTCCGAAGTGCGGCCGCGCTGCAATTTCGCGGCCTGAGAAATCCGGCGCCGACTTTAGCTTGCCGCAAGCGCCTTGCAAGCCGGTCCGCGCCGCCTCGCGCCGGCCAATATGCAATCCCGTGCTCTTCGGGGCAGGTTTCGCGGGATGACCGTTGCCGCGATCAGTCCTGACCGGCCGTGGCTTCGCGCAACCCGGCGACCAGGCGCGTCAAGGTGCCATGCAGGGCTTTGAGCTCGGCCCGCTCCAGCGGCATGCCGCAGCTTAAGCCTTCCTGCACGTCCTTCATCTTCGCCCGCAGCGCATCGCCCTTGGCGGTCGGCTCGACCAGGACCCGGCGTTCGTCGGCGGCATCGCGCCGGCGCGTCACCAGGCCGCCCGCCTCCATGCGCTTGATCAGCGGCGTCAGCGTCGCCGAATCGAGCCCCAGTGCCGCGCCGAGCTCGCCGATCGTGCTCGGCGAATGCTGCCACAGCGCCAGCATCGCCAGATATTGCGGATAGGTGAGGCCGAGCGGATCGAGCAGCGGCCGGTAAAGCCTGGTCATCAGCCCGCTTGCCGAATAGAGCGCGAAGCAAAGCTGCTGGTCGAGGCGTGGCACCTCGGATGCCCCGGCGTCCTGCGCCGGGGCCTGCCTGGTCATGGTTTCGGTTTTCGTCGTCATGCAGCCTTTGCCGAGAGCGCCACATCGATATTGCCCCGGATGGCGTTGGAATAGGGGCAGATCTTGTGTGCTTCCGATACAAGCGCCTCGGCGCCTGTCTGATCAAGGCCTTTGATTTCCACCGCCAGCGAAACGCCGAGGCGGAAACCGCCCTGGTCGTTCGGATAGAGGCTGACCGTGGACGTGATCGAAGCGTCCTTAAGCGGCAGCTTCTGCTGGTGGGCGACGAAGCGCACCGCGCTCTCGAAGCAGGCCGCATAGCCGACGGCGAAGAGCTGCTCGGGATTGGTGGCGCCGCCCTTGCCGCCGAGCTCCTTCGGCATCGCCAGATCGACCTTGAGCAGGCCGTCGCTGGTTTCGCCGTGGCCGTTGCGGCCGCCGCTGACATGGGCCTGGGCGGTGTAGAGTGCAGACATTTTTTATCTCCAATTGATTGTACACGATTATTTAGTGTACAAGATAATTGTCCGTCAATCCTGCCGGATCGGTTTTCCCGAGGCTCGCGATCACAGCTCGGTGAAAACGAAAAAGGCGGCCGAAGCCGCCTTTTCCAACCCGTTCCGCCAAAACCTTATTCGGCGGAAGCAGCCTCGGCGGCAGCCTTCTTCTCGGCGGCTTCCTTGGCGGCCGTCTCGGCGGCCAGCGCCTGGGCGGCGGCGACCTTCTCGGCCTCGATGCGGGCGCGCTCGGCGTTCAGCGCGTCACGCTCTTCATCGTTCAGCTTGCGGGCGCGCACGCCGGTGTTTTCCGAAATGCGGGCCGACTTGCCGCGACGGTCGCGCAGATAATAGAGCTTGGCGCGGCGCACCTTGCCGCGACGCACGATCTCGACGCCCTCGACCATCGGCGAGTAGACCGGGAAAACGCGCTCGACGCCTTCGCCGTAGGAAATCTTGCGGACGGTGAAATTCTCCTGGAAGCCGGAGCCGGCGCGGGCGATGACGACGCCCTCATAGGCCTGGACACGGGTGCGGCTGCCTTCGGTGACGCGCACCTGGACGCGGACGGTGTCGCCCGGCTGGAATTCGGGCAGCTTGCGCTTGGCTTCGATCTTGGCGGCTTGTTCGGCCTCGAGCTGACGGATGAGATCCATCTCAAAAATCCACTTCTTGTTCTTCCGACAGTCAGAGCGTCCTCAACTCGCCTTGCAGTTCCAATGACCGCTCGGCTATGCCCTTTGTCGAAACATCGGGCAGGGACGGCTACACCGCACTTGTTGACGGGTCCAGAAGATCGTTCTTCCGGTTCGGGCGGCGACATACAGCTATTTCCGCGCTTTGTCACGCCCTAATGCATGTCGCCCAGAAGTGCGGGCGGTTCTGGGATGACGACATGCATCAAAAAAGGGCCTTCAGGCACATTTTTTGCGCTCGATGGCCCCATGACATTGACGCCGTGCCGGGTTGCGCTCGCCTCGGAAGCTTTCTAAGCGGGGAAATGAGTTTTTTCGATGCCGTTCTGCTTTTCTTCGCGGGTTTTGCCTCAGGCGCCGCCAATGCGGTTGCCGGCGGCGGCACTTTCCTCACCTTCGGCGCCATGACGCTGGTCGGCCTGCCACCGATCGTCGCCAACGCCACTTCCTCGGTGACGCAGCTGCCGGGCTATATCACCTCGACGCTCGCCTATTGGACCGATATCCGGCATTTCTGGCGCGGCGCCCTGCTGCTTTGCCTGATTTCCGCGCTCGGCGCGCTGGCCGGCTCGCTCATCCTGCTCGCGCTCTCCAACCCGTCCTTCCGCGCCCTCGTGCCCTGGCTGCTGATCGCCGCCACCGCCCTGTTCGCCGCCGGGCCATGGCTGAAGCCCGCGGCGGGGCCGGAGCACCAGGCCTCCGTCGGCTCGCTTGCCGGTTCGCTCGTTCAATTCGCGACCGCGGTCTATGGCGGCTTCTTCGGCGCCGGCATGGGCGTGATGATGCTGGCCACCCTCGGCCTGACGCAAGCCGGCGACTACCACCGGCTCAACGCGCTGAAGAACATGCTGTCGATCGTGATCGCGGTCGTCGCCATCCTGGTCTTCGTTTCCGGAGGCGTCGTCGCCTGGCCGCAGGCGATCGTCATGATCCCGGGCGTCGCGCTCGGCGGCTATGCCGGCGTCTGGATCGCCAAGCGCGTGCCGCAAGGCGTCGTGCGCGGCTTCGTCGTCGCCGTCGGCCTGCTCCTGGCGTTTTACTACTTCACCAAGGGCTGAAAACCATGATCCCGAAAAGTGGGAACCGGTTTTCGGAAAAGATCATGGTCAGATAAAAGGACGATCGCCCCGGGTTACCGGGGCGGATCGGCGCCCAGCAGGTCCGGCCGCCGCTCACGCGTGAGCTTCTCGGCCTCGGCGCGCCGCCATTCGGCAATCTTCTTGTGATTGCCGGAAATCAGCACATCCGGGATCGGCCTGCCCTCGAATTCCTGCGGCCGCGTATAGTGCGGATGCTCGAGCAGGCCGTTCTCGAAGCTCTCTTCCTCGCCGGACACCGCATTGCCCATGACGCCGGGCAAAAGCCGCACCACGGCATCGAGCAGCACGAGCGCGGCCGGCTCGCCGCCCGACAGGATGAAATCGCCGACGGAAACTTCCTCCAGTCCCCGCGCCTCGATCAGCCGCTGGTCGACGCCTTCGAAACGGCCGCACAGGATGACCGCGCCCGGTCCGGCCGCAAGCTCCCGCACGCGCGCTTGCGTCAGCGGTTTTCCGCGCGGGCTCATCAGCAGCCTTGGACGCCCGTCGCCCGGCGGCGAGGCGTGGTCGATGGCCCTTGCCAGCACATCGGCGCGCATCACCATGCCGGCGCCGCCGCCCGCCGGCGTGTCGTCGACGGTGCGATGCTTGTCGGTGGCGAAATCGCGGATCTGGATCGCCTCCAGCGACCACGTGCCGGCCTCCAGCGCTCTGCCGGCCAGCGACAGGCCGAGCGCGCCCGGAAACATCTCCGGATAGAGTGTCAGCACCGAAGCGGCAAAGCTCAACGGTTGCCCCCGGCATCCTTCGGTCCGCGCGGCCGACCCTTGGGGTCGAAGCCGGAACGGCCAGGTGCGGCGCCATCTTCCTCATCTTCGACAAGGCCGGCCGCCAGCGGATCGACCTCGACGAAGCCGTCGGCGATCGAGACATGCGGCACCGCGGCCTGTGTGAACGGGATCAGCACGCCCTTGCGGCCGGCAAGCGTGACGTCGAGTATGTCGCCGCCACCGAAATTATGCACGGCGACGACCTTGCCGATGACGCCTGTATCGTCCCTGACCTCGAGACCGATGAGATCGGCGTGATAGAACTCGTCCTCCTCGCCGTCGTCGGGCAGCACCGAGCGGTCGACGAAAAGCTCCGTGCCGGCCAAGGCCTCGGCGGCATTGCGGTCGTTGACGCCTTTGAAACGCACCACCACCACAGTCCCGGCAGGCCTGATATCGGTGATCTGAAAAGCGCGGCCATCCTTGGCAAAGAGCGGGCCGTAATCGGCCAGCGCCAGCGGATCGCCGGTGAAGGTCTTCACCCGCAATTCGCCCTTGATGCCGTGCGCGGCACCGATCACGGCCATCTGTACGGGGTTTTCGAGCTTCGACATCGGCGGCGCTTCCTTTGCCCTGCTCTAGCGCCGTCCCGTGGTCATTTCAATGACGGCCTCTTCACCGCTTCCTAACCCGCATGCCTGAAACTGCCGCCATGCAGGAATTTCTCATCCCGGCAAAACCCGACCTCCAGGCGGCGCGTGAGACCTGGCTGAAGACACTCGCCCATGAGCGCCGGCTGTCGCCGGAGACCGTCGAGGCCTATGAGCGCGACACCCGCCAGTTCCTGCATTTCCTGACCGGCCATCGCGGCGGCCCTCCAGGCATTTCGGACATCGCCGACCTGCGGCCGGCCGATTTGCGCGGCTTCCTCGCCAAGCGCCGCAATGACGGCGCCGGCGCCCGCACGCTGGGGCGCGGCCTTGCCGGCGTCCGCTCGCTGCTGCGCTTTCTCGAAAAACGCGGCATGGTCAACGCAGCGGGCGCGACGGCATTGCGCGCGCCACGCCAGCCGAAGTCGTTGCCCAAGCCGCTGACGGCAAGCGACGCGAAACAGGTCGTGGCCGTGGAAGGTCAGCTCGCTGACGAACCCTGGGTCGCCGCGCGCAATGCCGCCGTGCTGACGCTGCTCTATGGCTCCGGCTTGCGCATCTCCGAGGCGCTCGGGCTGACCGGTGGCGATCTCGCCTCGGACGCCGACACCGTGCTGCGGGTCACCGGCAAGGGCGGCAAGACGCGGCTGGTGCCGGTGCTGCCGGTGGCCCGCAAGGCGGTCGCCGAATACCGCCGGCTCTGTCCCTTCCATATCGGGCCCGAGGGGCTGCTGTTCCGCGGCGCCCGTGGCGGCCCGCTCAACCCGGCCATCGTCCAGCGCGAGATGGCGAAGCTGCGCTCGGCGCTCAACCTGCCGGACACAGCGACACCGCATGCCCTGCGGCACTCCTTCGCCACCCACCTGCTCGGCCGTGGCGGCGACCTGCGCACCATCCAGGAACTGCTCGGCCACGCCAGCCTGTCGACCACGCAGATCTACACCGGCGTCGACACCGCTAGGCTGCTCGATATCTACGAGAAGGCGCATCCAAGGGCGTGACCCCTGACTTCGTCATACTAGGGCGGAGCAGGAGCGAAGCTCCGTCGCGGAGACCCTAGTATCCATGCCGTGACGTCGGCCCTCCGCAGCGGTGCAGAATTCTGCATCGCCGCATTCCACGGCTCAGGTAACGGAATGGATCCTCGGGTCTGCGCGCGTCGCTCCGCTCCTTGCTCCGCCCGTGGATGACGAAGCGGCAGCTCACCGCACCAGAAACAATTTCATTCTCCCGGTTAACCGTTTTGCCGCTTTTCAGCGCTAAGACGCTTTTCATGAAACGCGTCATCGCCATCGCCGACCGCGCGGCCCTTGTCTCGTTGAAGCTGCTTGCGGCGCTCAACCTGCTGTTTTTCCTGTCTTTCCTCGTCGTTCTGCTGCTTGCCGGCCGGGCCCATGCGGAAGCTCCCAATTGCGTCGGCACCGATCTTTTGACGGCGCTGGAAAAGAACGATCCCGCCGCCTTCAAGAAAGTCGAGACCGAAGCGGCGGCCGTTCCCAACGGCAACGGCCTGCTGTGGAAGCTGGAGAAGCCGGGCGAAGAGCCGTCCTATCTGTTCGGCACCATGCATATGACCGATACGCGCGTCACCACGCTGCCGGCCGCCGCGCAAAAGGCCTATGACGGCGCCGGCACCATCGTCATCGAGACCACCGATGCGATGGACAAGGCCAAGATGATGGCCGCCATGGCCAGCGAACCCGGCCTGATGATGTTCACCGACAACACCACGCTGTCGTCGTTGCTGTCGCCGGACGATGCGGCGGCACTGAACAAGGGGCTCGACGCCCGCGGCATCCCGCCGGCGACGGTCGCCAAGATGAAGCCGTGGATCCTGTCGGCGATGATGGCTTTGCCGACCTGCGAGGTGGCGCGCCAGAGCGCCGGCGAACCCGTGCTGGACGTCAGGCTTGCCGCCGACGCGAAGGCCTCGGGCAAGGACGTCGAAGGGCTCGAGACCGCCGTCGATCAGTTGCGCGCCATGGCCTCGCTGCCGCTCGAATTCCACATGAAGAGCCTGGTCGAGACGATGAAGCTCGGCGACAAGGTGAACGACGTCAACGAGACGATGATCGTGCTCTACCAGCGCGGCGAGATCGGCATGTTCTGGCCGCTGTTCCGCGCCGTCTTGCCGGACACGGCGGACGACAAGGCGGGCTATGCCGCCTTCGAGCAGACCATGATCATCAGCCGCAACAAGGTGATGGCGGCGCATGCCGGGCCGATTTTGGCAAAGGGCAACGTCTTCATGGCCGTCGGCGCCATGCATCTGCCCGGTCCGGAAGGACTGGTCGAGGATTTTCGCAAGTCAGGGTATACTGTTACCGCCGTCAACTGAGTCGTCTGGCGGCTGGCGGACCTGAAAACGCCGGTTTTTCAGCGCTTTCCGTCCGTCCGCGTGAAACCCGATGCGGGCTCAGCGCGTTGATGGCTGTTATTTTGATGACTTTCATCCAAGGAGGACACGTTTCATGGCGAACCCTAACGACCCCTTCACCCCCTCGAGCACGCCTCCCACGTCGAGTGGCGGTGGTGGCGGCAGCGGGTGGCTGATCGCCCTTGTTGTCATTATCCTGGCCATTGTTGCGTATTATGTCTTTGGCAGAAGCGGCGGCGAGCATGCCCCCGCCCCGGCTGAGCCGCCGGCCGCCAGCACGCCCGCCCCCGCGCCTGCAACGCCTGCCCCAGCCCCTGAGCCGGCACCAGCTCCGGCGCCTGCCCCGACTCCCGCTCCGGCTCCTGCACCCGCGCCGGCCCCAGCTCCGGCACCTGCCCCGGCGCAGTGATCGGGCTACAGCTTGACGACGAACGGCCCGCCGAAAGGCGGGCCGTTCTGTTTGGGACGCTGTCCCCAGCTTCGGAAAAACGCGTCACACGGGACTGGCCGGCCAGGGGAGCCGATGGCGCAGCTCTTCGACCAGGACCCGCTCATTCTCCGAATAGTCGATCGGAACGGCGACGAGATTGACGCCACCCGCGGCAAAGGCCTGCTCGAGGGCAGGTCTCAACTCGGCGATGGCGCCTACCCTGGTGCCCTTGGCGCCATAGGCTTCGGCATAGCGGACGAAATCGGGATTCCCGAAGGTCATGCCGAAATCGGGAAAATCGTCGACCGCCTGCTTCCAGCGGATCATGCCATAGGCATGGTCCTCGATGACCAGGACCACGAGATTGAGCTTCAGTCTGACGGCGGTTTCCAGCTCCTGGCTGTTCATCATGAAGCCGCCATCGCCGCAAACCGCCATGACGCGGCGTTCCGGAAAAAGCATCGCCGCCATCATCGCCGACGGCAGGCCGGCGCCCATCGTGGCCAGCGCGTTGTCGAGCAGCAGCGTGTTGGCGACGCGCGTGCGGTAGTTGCGCGCGAACCAGATCTTGTACATGCCGTTGTCGAGCGCCAGGATGCCGTCGGCCGGCATCACCGCGCGCACGTCGTGCACCAGGCGCTGCGGGGTGAAGCGGTCCTCGGTGTCGCGCGCCGCGATGCGGCTCAATATTCCCTCGCGCAGCGGCAGCAGTGCCTGTGCATTGGGAATGTTGCCTTCCAGGCGGTCGGCCAACAGCCTGAGCGAGGCGCCGATATCGCCGATCACCTCGGTTTGCGGGAAATAGACCTGTTCGACAGTGGCCGGCTGGTAGCCGACATGAATGACCTTCGGCCCGTCGGCGCCCATGATGAAGGGTGGCTTCTCGACCGTGTCGTGGCCGATCGTGATGATGAGATCCGCCCGCTCGATCGCTTCATGCACGTAGTCGCGCTCGGACAACGCGGCCGTGCCCATATAGAGCTCGGTTCCACCCGGTACCGTGCCCTTGCCCATTTGGGTTGTGAAATAGGGAATGCCGGTCCGCAGAACGAACTGGGCGAGGTCCGAGGTCGAGCGCGGCCGCGAGGCGGCGGCGCCCATCATCGCCAGCGGCCGCTCAGCCTCGATGATCATCTGCGCGGCGCGGTCGAGCGCAAGCGGGCTCGCCAGCGGCAGCTCGACCGGGTGCGGCGGAATCGGCGCCACCGCGTCGCATTCTTCCGCGGCGATGTCCTCGGGCAGCTCCAGATGCACGGGTCCCGGACGCTCCTCGCCGGCCACGCGGAAAGCCTCGCGCACCACGCCCGGAATCATCCTGGGCGAAACGATCTGACGCGAAAGCTTCGTCAGGGGTTTCATCGCCGCCACGACGTCGACGATCTGGAAACGGGCCTGCCTGGACGATCTGACGCCCTTCTGCCCGGTAATCATGATCATGGGCATGGCCCCGAGCAGCGCGTAGGCCGCGCCTGTCGTCAGGTTCAAGGCGCCGGGGCCAAGTGTGGTGATGCAGACGCCGGGCCTGCCGGTGAGCCGGCCGTGGGTGGCGGCCATGAATGCGGCCGCCTGCTCATGGCGGGTCAGGATAAGCTCTATCGAGGATTTGCGAATGGACTCGACGACGTCGAGGTTCTCCTCGCCCGGTATGCCGAAGATACGGTCCACGCCTTCATTCTCGAGGGCGGCAACAAGCAGATCGGAGCCTTTGCACACGAGGTATCTCCTGGTGCGATACGGGCCATACCGAACCCTGACGCGTATCGCCCTTCTGTTCGGGATGATGCTCTATCTCTTTGTTTTCCGGACGGAAAACCGCTCATACTTTTCCTGGAATTGCTCTAGATATGGATCGGCTTGAAGAACGTGGCCAGCGCCGCTTCCTTCACCGCTTCCGACATCGTCGGATGCGCGTGGCAGGTGCGCGCGAGGTCTTCGGACGAGCCGCCGAATTCCATCAGCACCGCCGCCTCGTGGATCATCTCGCCGGCGCCGAAACCGACGATGTGGACGCCGAGCACGCGGTCGCTGGCCTTGTCGGCCAGGATCTTCACGAAGCCGTCGGTGTGCAGCATGGCGCGCGCGCGGCCATTGGYGCTGAACGGGAATTTTCCGACCTTGTAGTCGATGCCGGCCTTCTTCAGCTCCTCCTCGGTCTTGCCGACCGAGGCGATCTCCGGGCTGGTGTAGACGACGCTCGGGATGACGTCGTAGTTCACATGGCCAACCTGGCCGGCGATCGTCTCGGCCACCGCGACGCCCTCGTCCTCGGCCTTGTGCGCCAGCATGGGGCCGGCAACGACGTCGCCGATGGCATAGATGCCGGGCACGTTGGTCCTGAGATGCCCGTCGGTCTTGACCCTGCCGCGCTCGTCGACCTCGACGCCCGCCTCCTTCAAGCCGAGGCTATCGGAATAGGGACGGCGTCCGGTGGCGACCAGCACCACGTCGGCCTCGATGGTTTCCGCCGCGCCGCCCTTGACCGGCTCGAAGGTGACGGTGGCGCCCCTTTTGGCCTTGGCGACGCCGGTGACCTTGGCGCCGAGCTTGAACTCGAAGCCCTGCTTGGACAGGAGCCGCTGGAACTGCTTCGACACCTCGCCGTCCATGCCGCCGAGGATATTGTCGAGGAACTCGACAACCGTGACCTTGGCGCCGAGCCTGGCCCACACCGAGCCAAGCTCCAGCCCGATGACACCGCCGCCGACCACCACGAGGGTGGCGGGCACCTTGGCCAGCGACAGCGCGCCGGTGGAGGAGACGATCACCTTCTCGTCGAAATCGACCTTGACGCCCGGAATGCCGGCGACATCCGAGCCGGTGGCGATCACGATGTTCTTCGTCTCGATCTCCTCGACCTTGCCGTCCTCGCCGGTCACCGAAACCTTGCCGGCGCCGACCACCTTGCCGGTGCCGCGGAAGGAATCGATCTTGTTCTTCTTGAACAGGAAGGCGACGCCGTTGACGTTGGAGGCGACCGTCGTGTCCTTATGCGCCATCATCTTCTTCAGATTGAGCTTCGGCGCCGGCAACTCGATGCCCAGCGTATCGAAAGCGTGGCCGGCTTCCGCGAACATCTCGGAGGCGTGGAGCAGCGCCTTCGACGGGATGCAGCCGATGTTGAGGCAGGTGCCGCCGAAGGTGGCGTTCTTCTCGACCACCGCCGTCTTCAGGCCGAGCTGCGCCGCCTTGATGGCGCAGACATAGCCGCCCGGCCCCGATCCGATGATAACCACGTCATAAGCCATAATATAGAATCCTTTTTATCCAGCCTTCAGCGGCCGCCGCTCACATTCAGGATCGTGCCCGTTATATAGGAGGCCGCGTCCGACAGAAGATAGAGAACCGCGCTCGCGACTTCATCCGCCGTGCCTGCCCGTTTCATCGGCAGCGCGTCCTGCAACCGCGCCACCCGGTCGGGCTGGCCGCCCGACGCATGGATTTCGGTGTCCGTGATGCCGGGACTGACCGCGTTGACGCGGATGCCCTCCAACGCGACTTCGCGCGCGAGCCCGATGGTCATGCTGTCGATCGCGCCCTTGGAGGCGGCATAGTCGACAAATTCGCCGGGCGAGCCGAGCCTCGCGGACGCCGAGGACAGGTTGACGATGGCGCCGCCCTTGCCGCCGTGACGGGTCGACATGCGCTTCACCGCTTCGCGGGCGCAGAGGAACGAGCCGACGACATTGATGCGCATCATGCGCTCGACCCGCTCGACGCTCATCTCGTCGACCCGCGCCTTGACGTCGACGATGCCGGCATTGTTGACGAAGCCGTCGAGCCGGCCGAAGGCCCGGTCGACGGCTTCGAACATCGCAATGACATCGGCCTCGCTGCCGACATCGCCCTTGACCGCGAAGGCATCGCCGCCTGCGGCTTTGAGCTCGGCGACCAGCGCATCGGCGGCCGCCTGGTTGGAGACGTAGTTGACCACAACGCGGTAACCGGCCCGGTTTGCCTGCCGGCAGATGGCGGCGCCGATGCCGCGGCTGCCGCCGGTGACCAGCAGTGTCTTTTTGTCCGCGCTCATTCCTGGCAGCCTTTCAGCACGAAGATGTCCCATGGCACTTTGGAGAAGCCGGCGGGACCATAGGCGGCCGACATTTCGAGTGACGGCCCGAGATCGGGGAAGATCAGGCTTTTCGGCGCGTCGGCGCCTTCGGCCGGCAGCAGGCCGACACCGCCCTTCTCGTCGGCGCTGTAGATGACGCCTTCCCAGACCGTGCAGGCGGTAAGCTCCTCGCCGGTGACGTCGCCGGTCGGGCATTTGTACATCAGCGAGCCATGCGGCCGCGCCGACGATCCCTCGGTCCACATCGCGATGCCGTCGAGCACGACATTGTTGTCGAGGATCATGCGGAAGGCGTTGGTGATCGTCGCCGAGGGGCCGGCCGGCGTGAAGTCGATCTCGGCGCCGCTCTRCGCCTCGCCATAGACCGCAAGCTGGATCGGGCAGGCGGCCTGGGCATTCGAATTCGCCGCCGCGAGCGCCAGCGATCCGGCCATCAATCCAATCACGGGCGAGACGGCTGTCGTCATCACTTGGCCTGGTCGTCTTCGCGGCCGTCGGCGTTTTCGAGCACGCCGAAATCGGTCATCAGGACCACCGGCTCGCCCGCTGCGTCCAGCCCCCAGAAGGACGGGTAGAATCCGTCGCCCCAGCCACTCCAGAACATCGCGATGTTGACCGGATTGCCGGCGGCCGGATGGTGCATGACGAACCGGTCCTGGTTCGGCGCGAACTCGGCCGCCAGCACATCGTCATAATAGTTCTGTTCGGGCTTGAGCTTGTCCTGCGCGGCCGACATCAGGGCCATCGCCGCCTTGTCCATGAACGAGCCGAGGCCGGCATCGACGGGATAGCCGAAGATCTCGTCGCCGTTCAGCGTCGAGACGTCTTGCCCCGGCAGGACGGCGAGTTCCCAGCGCGCCGGTACGCCGGGACGGAAGCGAAGGAACGCCGCGGCGACCCGGCCCTGCGCCTCCAACAGCGTGACCGGATAGTGCCCGGGCTTGACCTTGCGGGCCAGCGCCGGCCAGTCGTCGGTCGTGATCAGAGGGTCGCAGGCGATGATCTCGCCGGTCGGGAGTTCGAGCTCGCCGATCGGTGTGACGGTGATCTTGCGCTCCGCCAATTGCGCGTCGGAGAGCGCGAAGACGCCGAAATTGCTGCTGGCCGTCGCCGGATCCCAATCGGCGGCGATTGCCGGCGAGGGAACGGCGGCGGAGAGGCCAAGCATGACGATGCTGCGCCGGAAAATTCGCCGCAGGCTATGGCCGAGCTTGAACCCGAACCGCTCCGGCCAGCCGCTCATTGCGGATCCGATCCGATCACAGATCGAGCACCAGCCGCTCGGGATCCTCCAGGCTTTCCTTGACGCGCACGAGGAAGGTCACCGCTTCCTTGCCGTCGACGATGCGGTGGTCGTAGCTGAGCGCCAGATACATCATCGGCCGGATAACGATCTGGCCGCCGACCACCACGGGCCGGTCCTGGATCTTGTGCATGCCGAGAATGCCGGACTGCGGCGCATTAAGGATCGGCGTCGACATCAGTGATCCGTAAACGCCACCGTTGGAAATCGTGAACGTGCCGCCCTGCATGTCCGCCACCGAAAGCTTGCCGTCGCGCGCGGCGAGACCCAGCCGGCCGATCTCCTTCTCGATCTCGGCGATGGACATCTGATCGGCGTCGCGCACCACCGGCACCACCAGGCCCTTGTCGGTGCCGACGGCGACGCCGACATGGGCAAAATTCTTGTAGATGATGTCGGTGCCGTCGATCTCGGCATTGACCGCCGGGATCTCCTTCAGCGCATGCGTCACCGCCTTGGTGAAGAAACCCATGAAGCCGAGCTTCACGCCGTGCTTCTTCTCGAACACGTCCTTGTATTTGGACCTGAGCGCCATCACCGCGCTCATATCCACCTCGTTGAAGGTGGTGAGCATGGCGGCGGTCGACTGGGCCTCCTTCAAGCGGCGGGCGATGGTCTGGCGCAGCTTGGTCATGCGCACGCGCTCCTCGCGCGGCGCATCCTCGGCCGGGGACGGCGCGCGGGCAACGACCGGCGCCAGAGCCGCCTTCGGCGTCTCGGCCGGCTGCGAGGGCGCGCCCCTGGCGATGGCGTCGAGCACATCGCCCTTCAGCACCTGGCCGCGCTTGCCGGACCCGGAGAGCTGTTCGACCGAGAGGTTGTGCTCCGCGATCAGCTTGGCCGCGGCCGGGGCCGGCGGCATGGTGCGGGGCTCGATCGGGCCGGCGTCGCCGGCGACCTTGGCGGTCTCGGCCGCGGCTTGCTTGGTGGTGGACGCGGCGTCCGGGCTCGAAGCCTGCGCCACCGCCTGCGGCTTCGTCGCCGGAGCGGCGGCCGCGCCGCCCGCCGAAATCGAGCCGAGCAACGCGCCGACATTGACCGTCTCGCCTTCCTTGACGGTGATCTCGGCCAGCGTCCCGGCGCCAGCGGCGGGCACCTCCACCGTCACCTTGTCGGTTTCGAGCTCGACCAGCGGCTCGTCGGCGGCGATCGCGTCACCGACCTTCTTGAACCACTTGCCGACGGTCGCCTCGGTGACGGATTCGCCGAGAGTGGGGACGCGGATTTCGGTAGCCATTGTGCCTGTCCGTTTGTCTCTTCTTGAGGTCTGTTTCGTCCGGTCTATTCGCCGAGAGCGTCGTCGAGCAGGGCGGCGAGCTGGCTGAGATGCTTCGACATCAACCCGGTCGCCGGCGAGGCCGAGGCCGGCCGGCCGGTGTAGCGCACCCGCTGATGCTTGGCGTCGATATGCGCCAGCACCCATTCGAGATAGGGATCGATGAACGACCAGGCGCCCATGTTCTTGGGCTCTTCCTGGCACCACACCATCTCGGCGTTGCGGAAACGCGACAGCTCGGTGATCAGCGCCTTGGCCGGGAACGGATAGAGCTGTTCGACGCGCAGCAGGTAGATGTCGTTGATGCCGCGCTTCTCGCGCTCCTCGTAGAGGTCGTAATAGACCTTGCCCGAGCACAGCACGACGCGGCGGATCTTGGAGTCCTTCACCAGTTTGATCGGCTGGTCGGCCAAGAGCTGCGCGTCGTCCCACAAAAGCCGGTGGAACGAGCTTTCGCCCGACATCTCCGACAGCGTCGACACCGCGCGCTTGTGGCGCAGCAGCGACTTCGGCGTCATCAGGATCAGCGGCTTGCGGAAGTCGCGCTTCAGTTGCCGGCGCAGGATATGGAAATAGTTGGCCGGTGTGGTGACGTTGGCGACCTGCATGTTGTCTTCCGCGCAAAGCTGCAGGAAGCGCTCCAGGCGCGCCGACGAGTGCTCCGGCCCCTGGCCCTCATAGCCATGCGGCAACAGGCAGACCAGGCCCGACATTCTGAGCCACTTGCGCTCGCCCGACGAGATGAACTGGTCAAACACCACCTGCGCGCCGTTGGCGAAGTCGCCGAACTGCGCCTCCCAGAGCGTCAGCGCCTTGGGCTCGGCCAGGCTGTAGCCATATTCGAAGCCGAGCACCGCCTCTTCCGACAGCATCGAGTTGATGACCTCGTAGCCGGCCTGCGCCGCCGACAGGTTGTTGAGCGGGATGTAGCGGGTCTCGTCGCGCTGGTCGTAGAGCACCGAATGGCGCTGCGAGAAGGTGCCGCGTTCCGAATCCTGGCCGGAAAGCCGGATCGGGTTGCCGTCGAGCAGGATGGCGCCGAAGGCCAGCGCCTCGGCCGTCGACCAGTCGATGCCTTCGCCCGATTCGATCGCCTGCCGCCGGTTTTCGAGGAAGCGCAGGATGGTCTTGTGCGCCTCGAAATCCTTCGGCACGTCGGTCAGCTTCTTGCCGATCTCCTTCAGCGTGCGCACCGGCACGGCGGTCTTGYCGCGGCGCTGTTCGTCCTGGTTGTCGGCGCTGCGCAGGCCCGACCAGGCGCCGTCCAGCCAGTCGGCCTTGTTCGGCTTGTAGGACTGACCGACTTCAAATTCGGCCTCGAGATGCGCGCGCCAGTCGGCCCGCATCTTGTCGACCTCGGCCTGGGTGACGTGGCCCTCGGCGATCAGCCGGTCGGCATAGATCTGCACCGTCGTCTTATGGGTGCGGATGTTGCGGTACATGATCGGCTGGGTGAAGGCCGGCTCGTCGCCCTCATTGTGGCCGAAGCGGCGGTAGCAGAACATGTCCACCACCACCGGCTTGTGGAACTTCATGCGGAACTCGGTCGCCACCTTGGCGGCATGCACCACCGCTTCCGGGTCATCGCCGTTGACGTGGAAGATCGGCGCCTCGATCATCTTGGCGACATCCGAGGGATAGGGCGACGAGCGCGAGAAGCGCGGATTGGTGGTGAAGCCGATCTGGTTGTTGATGATGAAATGCAGCGTGCCGGCGACGCGATGACCACGCAGGCCGGACAGCCCGAACATCTCCGCGATCACGCCCTGGCCGGCGAACGCCGCGTCGCCGTGGAGCAGGAGCGGCATGACCTTGGCGCGTTCCGACAGCGGAACGATCTCGCCGCGCTCGCGGCCGGCGAGCTGATCCTGCTTGGCGCGCGCCTTGCCCATCACCACGGGGTCGACGATTTCCAGGTGCGAGGGGTTGGCCGTCAGCGACAGATGCACCTTGTTGCCGTCGAATTCGCGGTCCGACGAGGCGCCGAGATGGTACTTCACGTCGCCCGAGCCCTCGACGTCGTCGGGCGCGGCCGAGCCGCCCTTGAACTCGTGGAAGATGGCGCGGTGCGGCTTGGCCATCACCTGGGAAAGCACGTTGAGGCGGCCGCGATGGGCCATGCCGAGCACGACCTCCTTCAGGCCGAGCTGACCGCCGCGCTTGACGATCTGCTCCAGCGCCGGGATCAGCGCTTCGCCGCCGTCGAGGCCGAAGCGCTTGGTGCCCTTGTACTTGACGTCGATATATTGCTCGAAACCCTCGGCCTCGATCAGTTTCGACAGGATCGCCTTCTTGCCGGCGGCGGTGAAGGTGATCTCCTTGTCGGCGCCTTCGATGCGCGCCTGGATCCAGGCCTTCTCTTCCGGGTCGGAGATATGCATGAATTCGACGCCGAGCGTCGAGCAATAAGTGCGGGTCAGGATGTCCAGCATCTGCCGAACGGTGCCGAATTCGAGGCCGAGCACATTGTCGAGGAAGATCGGCCGGTCGTAATCGGCTTCGGTGAAACCGTAATTCTCCGGCGACAGCTCGTTATAGTCCTCGAGTGGCTTGGCGATGCCGAGCGGATCGAGATTGGCGTGCAGATGGCCGCGCATGCGGTAGGCGCGGATCATCATGATGGCGCGCACGGAATCGCGCGTCGCCTGGTGCACGTCGGCGTCGGAAAGGGCCGCGCCATTGACGACCGCCTTTTCCTTGACCTTCTTTTCGATCGCCTTCTCGACCAGGCCCCAATTGCCGTCGAGCGCCGAGACCAGCTCGCCATTGGCCGTGAGCGGCCAGGAGGGCTTGGCCCAGGAGGCGCCCTTGGCGTTCTTGCGGACGTCGCCCGCGTCGTCCTTCAGCGCGGCGAAGAAATCCTGCCACTCCGGGTCGACCGAGGCCGGATTATCCTCATAGGCGGCATAGAGCGCGTCGATATAATCGGCATTGCCGCCATAAAGGAATGAGGTGAGCGAGAATTGGTCGTTGGCCTGATCTTGTCTTGCCATTTTCGTCTGCGGAGCCTGGCTCCGTCTCCTTTTTAGGGAATAGTGAGTAGGCAGTAGTGAGTAGGACGATGGAATTCCCGCTCAGCTGCTACTCGCCCGTTCGTCCCTTTTCACTACTACTGCCTACTCACTACTGCCTTAACCCTTGATCGCCTCGACCAGCGTCGTGCCGAGCCGCGCCGGCGACGGCGAGACCTTGATGCTGGCCGATTCCATCGCCGCGATCTTGTCTTCCGCGCCGCCCTTGCCGCCCGAGATCACCGCGCCCGCATGGCCCATGGTGCGGCCGGCCGGCGCCGTGCGCCCGGCGATGAAGCCCGCCATCGGTTTCTTGCGGCCGCGCTTGGCTTCGTCCTTGAGGAACTGCGCGGCGTCTTCCTCGGCCGAGCCGCCGATCTCGCCGATCATGATGATCGACTTGGTCTCGTCGTCGGCGAGAAACATCTCCAGCACATCGATGAATTCGGTGCCCTTGACCGGGTCGCCGCCGATGCCGACCGCCGTGGTCTGGCCGAGGCCGACATTGGTGGTCTGGAAGACTGCCTCATAGGTAAGTGTTCCCGAGCGCGAAACAACGCCCACCGAGCCCTTGCGGAAGATGTTGCCGGGCATGATGCCGATCTTGCATTCGTCGGGCGTCAGCACGCCCGGGCAGTTCGGGCCGATGAGCCGCGAGGTCGAGCGGTCGAGCCGCGCCTTGACCTTGACCATGTCCATCACCGGGATGCCTTCGGTGATGCAGACGATCAGCGGGATCTCGGCCTCGATCGCCTCGAGGATGGCCTCGCCGGCGCCCGCCGGCGGCACGTAGATGACCGAGGCGTTGGCGCCGGTCTTTGCCTTGCCCTCGGCCACGGTGGCGAAGATCGGCAGGGTCTCGCCCTTCGAACCGGTCCAGGTCTCGCCGCCCTTCTTCGGGTGGATGCCGCCCACCATCTTGGTGCCGTGATAGGCCAGCGCCTGCTCGGTGTGGAACGTGCCGGTCTTGCCGGTCAGGCCTTGGACCAGCACCTTGGTGTTCTTGTCGACGAGAATGGACATGCGGGGAGCTATCCTTTGGATTATGGAGGCCTACGTGCCGGCCTTATTCGGAACGGGGTTGCAGTCGGTTGATTCCAAGTTCGTCCCGCCAGTTCGGCGAAGTTTGCTGACGGGCCTGTTCGCCGAGGGTGATCGGTCCATCCCGATAGATGCCTCGACGGGTGTGCCTGCCCTGCGATTCGGGAAAATCGATGTCGAGCCAGTCCTGGACATAAGCCTTGGCCAGTTCTTCGATGGGAACGCCGCGCCAGTTCGCACACGCGGCCAGCATGTCCATCGTTTCCCGATCAAATGTCATTTGGACTGTTTGGTTGTCACTCATGACGCCCGTCCCCCCTATAGCCGCTTCAGCTCGCTGACGGTCAGTTCACTTTTCGCGTTGCCGGTGTTGAGCGTCGTCGCCGGCTCGAACATCAGCACCACCGGCTCCTTCGTCAGCGACCGCGGCCGGTGCTCGACGCCGCGCGGCACGACGATGAAGTCGCCCTCGCCGAGCTCGACCGGCCCGTCGCGGAAATCGATGGCGATCCTGCCGCGCAACACCAGGAAAGCCTCGTCCTCATGGTCATGCGCATGCCAGTCGAAGACCTCGCCGAACTTGGCGACCTTGGCTTGGGCATCGTTGACGTCGCCGGCGATATGCGGATCGAAGACCTTGGCGATCTTTTGATCCGCAGCCTCGACCAGGTTTATCTTGCGCGGAGGCATCCGCTCAGCCCTTCACCGCCTTGACGATCTTCTTGGCCGCGTCGTCGAGGTCGTCGGCCGAGACGACGTTGAGGCCGCTGTCGTTGATGATCTTCTTGCCGAGCTCGGCATTGGTGCCTTCGAGGCGCACCACCAGCGGCACCTTCAGGCCGACTTCCTTGACCGCGGCGATCACGCCCTCGGCGATGACGTCGCATTTCATGATGCCGCCGAAGATGTTGATCAGGATGCCTTCGACCGCCGGATCCTTGGTGATGATCTTGAATGCCGCCGTGACCTTTTCCTTGGAGGCGCCGCCGCCGACGTCGAGGAAGTTAGCCGGCTCGGCGCCATAGAGCTTGATGATATCCATCGTCGCCATGGCAAGGCCGGCGCCGTTGACCATGCAGCCGATATTGCCGTCGAGCGCGACATAGGCAAGGTCGTATTTCGACGCCTCGATCTCCTTCTCGTCCTCTTCGGTGGTGTCGCGCAATTCCGTCACGTCCGGATGGCGGAACAGCGCGTTGTTGTCGAACGACACTTTCGCGTCGAGCACGCGCAGATGCCCGTCCTTCATGACGATCAGCGGATTGACCTCGAGCAGGCTCATGTCCTTCTCGACGAAGGCTTTGTAGAGCGTCGGGAAGAGCGAGGCGCCGTCCTTGGCCGCATCGCCGTCGAGCTTCAGCGCAGCGTTGAGCGTCTTCACGTCGTCCGCCGTCACGCCCTTTTCCGGATCGATGGCGACGGTGACGATCTTTTCGGGCGTATCATGCGCGACCGTCTCGATGTCCATGCCGCCCTCGGTGGAAACGACGAAGGCGATGCGGCCGACCGAGCGGTCGACCAGGATCGACAGATAGAGCTCGCGGGCGATGTCGGCGCCGTCCTCGATATAGAGGCGGTTGACCTGCTTGCCGGCGGGGCCCGTCTGCTTGGTCACCAGCGTGTGGCCGAGCATCTCGTTGGCGTTGGCGACGACTTCCGCCGCCGATTTCRCCAGCCGCACGCCGCCCTTGGCGTCCGGGCCGAGCTCCTTGAACTTGCCCTTGCCGCGGCCGCCGGCATGAATCTGGCTCTTCACCACATAGAGCGGGCCGGGCAGCGCTGCTGCCGCGGCTTCCGCCTCGCTGGCCTTGAACACCGGAACGCCGCTTGCGACCGGCGCGCCGAACGTCTTCAGCAGCGCCTTGGCCTGATACTCATGGATGTTCATGCGCTTTATCTCCGGGTAGGACGATTACTTGCCGGCGAGATGCGGGGCGATCTTGGTGCAGGCCTCGGTCAGGCCCTGGACGGCCGCAACCGAATTGTCGAACATCTTCTGCTCGGCCTTGGTCAGGTCGATCTCGATGACGCGCTCGACGCCACCGGCGCCGATCACCACCGGAACGCCGACATAGGTGTTCTTCACGCCATACTGGCCCGACAGATGCGCCGCGCAAGGCAGCACGCGCTTCTTGTCCTTGAGGTAGGATTCCGCCATGGCGATCGCGGATGCCGCGGGCGCGTAGTAGGCCGAGCCGGTCTTGAGCAGGCCGACGATCTCGGCGCCGCCGTCGCGAGTGCGCTGCACGATCTGGTCGAGCTTCTCCTTGGAAGTCCAGCCCATCTTGACGAGGTCGGGAAGCGGGATGCCCGACACCGTCGAATAGCGGATCATCGGCACCATCGAGTCGCCGTGGCCGCCGAGCACGAAAGCGGTGACGTCCTCGACCGAGACCTTGAACTCCTCGGCCAGGAAGTAGCGGAAGCGGGCGCTGTCGAGCACGCCGGCCATGCCCACGACATGGCTGGTCGGCAGGCCGGAGAACTTCTGCAGCGCCCAGACCATGGCGTCGAGCGGGTTGGTGATGCAGACGACGAAGGCCTTCGGCGCGTATTTCTTCAGGCCGGCGCCGACCTGTTCCATGACCTTAAGGTTGATGCCGAGAAGGTCGTCGCGGCTCATGCCCGGCTTGCGCGGCACGCCGGCGGTGACGATGCACACATCTGCGCCCTCGATGCCGGCATAGTCGTTGACGCCGGTCAGCCGGGAGTCGAAGCCATCGACGGGGGAAGACTGCGCGATGTCGAGGCCCTTGCCCTGCGGAATGCCCTCGGCGATATCGAACAGCACCACGTCGCCGAGATCCTTGAGGCCGATCATATGGGCGAGCGTGCCGCCGATCATGCCCGAGCCGATGAGCGCTATCTTATTGCGTGCCATGTGAGGATGTTTTCCCTTGTCTATGACGAGACGGTGACGTGGCCAGAGAGGCCGAAAGGATGCGAGCAACCGCGAGAATTAGCCGCACCGAATAGCTCCGGCCAAAGAAAAATTCAAACGATTATTTCGGACCCAGTGTTTTCAATCGGTTAGATGCTTCGGGAATTACGTAAACGTCAAAATTCGTGAGCCGACTGAGGAGAATTTACACAATGAACGTCGAAATCAGAAGGCTTCATCCCGGCGATGACGCTGTTGTGATGCGAGTGGCCGACGCGGTATTCGATGAACCGGTACGGCCGGACCGCCTCGCGGCCTATCTCAACGCGCCCGGCCATTTCATGATCGTTGCGATAATTGACGAAATCGTGGTCGGCCAGTGTGCCGCCGTCGTCCACCGTCATCCGGACAAAGTGAGCGAGCTCTATATCGACGAGGTCGGCGTGGCGCCGCCCTTCCAGCGGAAGGGCATCGCGAGAAAGATGCTCGACGCCATGTTCGAGATCGGGCGCGAACATGGCTGCGAAGAAGCCTGGGTCGGGACCGAGCCGGATAACGAGCCGGCGCGGGCGCTTTATGAAACGCGGAAGGAGCCGCACGGGAAGGCGGAGGATTTCGTGATGTATGTGTATCAGCTGTGAGATTAGCCGAAGACCCCTCCGCCTCGTCATTCTAGGGCGGAGCAAGGAGTGAAGCGACGCGCGCAGACCCTAGAATCGATGCCGTGACGCTAAAGCTTTGGAACGGTTCAGAATTCTGCTCCAGCGCGTTCCATGTTCGGACGTCACGGAATGGATCCTCGGGTCAAGCCCGAGGATGACGAAGGCGAGGAGGCTATCCCTGCGCCTGCCGCGCCTCCGCCACCGGCGCGGCCTGCCGCCGCTCCGCCCAGCCTTCCAGCCAGTCGCGGCTCTGCATCTCGACCAGGCGCGATGCGGTGCGCTCGAATTCGAACACTTCCGTGCCGCGCTTCGCCGTATAGAGCTCTTGCGGAGGCGCCGCGGCGCTCATCACCAGCCGCATGCGGTGGTCATAGAGCGTGTCGATCAAAAGGATGAAGCGCTTGGCCTCGTTGCGCTTGCCTTCGCCCAGCACCGGCACATGGTCGACGAAGACGGTCGAGAAACGGTCGGCGAGCGCCAGATAGTCGCGCGCGCCAAGCGGCTTTTCGCACAGGTCGGCGAAGGAAAAGCGCGCCGCGTCGCCGGCGGCGCGCGGCACGACGAGCTGGCGGCCTTTCAGCGTCAGCGTCACCGCTTCGGTCGGCTTGCCATGCGTCATCGCCTTCCAGGCCTCGTCCAGCGCGCGCTCGGCCGAAGCATCGTCCGGCGTGACATAGACCGGCTGCCGGTTGAGTTTTTCCTGCCGGTAGTCCTTGTCGGCGTCGAGCGTCATCACGGCCGCATTGCGCTCGAGCAGCGAGATGAACGGCAGGAAGAGCTGGCGGTTCAACCCGTCGCGGTAAAGGTTCTCCGGCGCCACGTTGGAGGTGGCGACCAGCACCACGCCGTTGGCGAACAGCGCCGAGAACAGGCGCGACAGGATCATCGCGTCGGCGATGTCGGTGACGGAAAACTCATCGAAGCACAGCACCCAGGCCTGGTCGGCCAGCGCCCGCGCCACCGGCGGGATCGGATCGTCTTCCTTGACCGTGCCTTCCTTGCGCGCCTGCCGGTGCTTCTGGATGCGGTCCTGCACATCGGCCATGAAGTCGTTGAAATGCACGCGGCGCTTGCGCCGGACCGGCAACAGCTCGAAGAACATGTCCATCAGCATGGTCTTGCCGCGGCCGACGCCGCCATGGATGTAGAGGCCCTTGACCGGCTCGCGCGGCTGCCGCTTGGCCGCGAACAGCCAGCCCAGCGCGCTCGATTTATGCGCCAGCCTTTTGGCCGAGATCTCGTCGATCAGCCGGTCGAGCGCGGCGACGATGCGCTCCTGCGCCGGATCGCGCTCGACCGCGCCGCTTTCAACCAGATGGTCGTAGCGCTGCTTGACGGTCGCATGGGTCTGGAGGCCGTCGCGCAAATGCATGGGTTCACGTCATTACTTTGAGCAGAATGCCCTGAGAAGGCGCCGGGCTATGTTGAGATTCAGGTCAGGCCGAGCCGAGAACGGTGGGTTCCAAGAACCGGAGCGGAGCGTACCTGAAGTACGTGAGCACCGGAAGCGCAGGAAGCCGTCATTCGCAGGCCGGCCTCACCTGAATATCGGCATAGCCTACCTTGTAAGCGAGATAGGCTGCCCATTGGAAGTCTGGCCGTCGAACTTTTCGCCGCCCGACGAATAGAGCCTGGCGAGCGTCCCACCATTTTCGTCGTAGAGCGTCAGCTGCTTGCCGGCGACGTTCCACGACTTGATGCCGTCGATCGGCGCCGGGCAGTGCAGCGGACCGGCGCGGTAGCCGGCGCCGAACTTGGTCTGCGGCGTCGCCACCTTGCAGCTTTGCCCGGAGACATTGACGTTCCACACGCCGGCGACGCTGGCCGCGGTGAGATCGGTGGCGCCGGCGGGCGCCGTACCGTCCGGCGGCAGCGAAGCGACCTGGGTGTTCTTCGGCGCAGTCGGGAATTGCGAAGGATCGGTGGTACCGGGGGAAGCCGGCGGCGGCAGCTGGTTCTGCGTTACCGTGCCGGACGGCGCCGGCGTCAGCGGCGCCGGCTGCTGGTCGTCCATCGACGAGAAGCGCGAGGTAGAGCAGCCGCTCGCAACCAGCGCGGCCAGCGATACGGCCACGAGGCCGCTCCGCGAAAAGAGGGGGGGCCGCGAAAAGGGGCGGGTCATCGAAAAATTCATCAAAACCTCCGTCGGATCCGGCCGGGGGGAGCCATCCGCGTAATCTTCGCTTCACCAAGACGGCGAAGGTGGCAGAATTTCAACCCGATATGGTTAAAATAGGGTTTTCGAACCAGCTGTTGCAAATTTATCGCAACAAGCGAACAGCGCCGGGACACCGCTGGCGGCGGCCACATAAACCGTTGAAATGGCAGCGTTAAATCCGCGCGCTGGGCACGAACACGTAGCCGTCCGGACCGACGACGTAGCATTCGCGAAGGCCATGCGGCTTATCGGCCGAGCCGGCCAGCACAATGTGGCCAAGCGCCGCCGCCTTTTTCTCGACCGCATCCGGATCGGCGCCGTAAAGGCGTAGCTCTATGCCGGCGCCGCGTGTGTCGGCGCCAGAAGTGACGCCGGTCATCGGATTGTCGAGATAGCTATGATCGGCATGCAGCATGAAGATCGAGCCCAACAGCTCGACCGCCGCGAAATCCTCATCGGCATAGATGATGCGGGCCCCGAGCACCTCGCGGCAGAAAGCCTCCATTGCCGCCATATCGGTGACCAACAGGTTGACGCCCACCCCATGCGGCAGCGAGCGGCCGAAATCCTCGGCCTTCATCCACGGTGTCTTGGTCCGCTTCATCGCCATGACGATCACCCTCTCTCCCGATCCTAATTGAACCGGTCTCCGCCCGTTGGCATTCGCCAGCAAAATGCTTGCGCCAGGCGAGCGCGTCCTTATCTCAGGAAAGATCGAGCCGGCGGGAGAGTGAATGGCCGAGAGAAGAAGAACCGCCAACCGCTACTACCACGGCCCGCCCAGCGATCATTTCGACGGCGCCTTGTTCTTCAACCCCGGCGGCAAGCCGCCCGGGCGCTTCAGCGATCTGCTCAGATGGCAATTCAGCGGCAAGCGGCCGAAATGGCCGGCTGCCTTTCCGAGCCCCCATCCGCCGGCAAAGCCGCATGGGCGGCTGGATGGCGGCGCGCTTCGGCTCACCATGGTCGGCCATGCCTCGCTTCTCATCCAGACCGCAGGGCTGAACATCCTGACCGATCCAGTCTGGTCGGAGCGCGCCTCGCCCTTCGCCTTTGCCGGCCCGAGAAGGGTCAATCCGCCAGGAATCGCCTTTGCCGACCTGCCGCCGATCGACCTGGTCCTGGTCAGCCACAATCACTACGACCATCTCGACCTCGCCACGCTGAAGCGGCTGAAGGAGAGACACGACCCGCTGGTGCTCACGCCGCTCGGCAACGACGCCATCGTCGGCCGCGCGGTGCCCGGCATGCGGCTTAGCGCGCATGATTGGGGCGATCGGATCGACATCGGCGCGGCGGCCATCCATGTCGAGCCGGCGCATCACTGGTCGGCGCGGGGCGGGCGCGACCGCCGCATGGCGCTATGGGCCGGCTTCGTCATCGAGACAGGGGGCGGCAACATCTATTTTGCCGGCGACACCGGCTTCCACGACGGCATCAACTACCGGCTGATGGGAGAAAAGCATGGCGGCTTCCGCCTCGCCATCCTGCCCATCGGCGCCTATGAGCCGCGCTGGTTCATGGCGCCGCAGCACCAGAACCCGGAGGAGGCCGTAGAGGGCATGAAGCTCTGCAACGCTGCTCACGCCGCTGGCTGCCATTGGGGCACCTTCCATCTCACCGACGAGCCGGTCGAGGAGCCGGCGCAAAAACTGGCCGAGGCTCTAGAGGCGCAAAGTCTGCCGCCAGAGCGCTTCCGCGCCATGCGACCGGGCGAAGTGTGGGACGTACCGCCCATCTGACAAAGGAACCCAAACCGGCCAAACGCGTTGATCCGCCGACGCAATTTCGCCGGAGCTTCCCATGATCAAGTGGATCATCATCCTTCTCATCATTGCCGCCGCCGCGAGCCTGCTCGGCATGCCGGCTTTGGCCGGAGCGGCCGCTACCGGCGCACGCATCCTCATCGGCATCGTCCTGATCATCTTCCTGCTGATCGTGCTCGGCGTCTTCGCCGTCACATAAGACTCGGGCTGGACTGGTAATTCCGGGCCGTTTCAGCCATATAGCGGCCAAATGGAACTGGAATGACCGGTTAGATGGCAGGCCCCGCCCCCTTCGCCAAGATGAACGGCATCGGCAACGAGATCATCGTTGCCGACATGCGCGGCCGTGCCGACAAGGTGACGGCGGAAGCGGCGATCGCCCTCAACGCCGACGCCGCGACCAAGTTCGACCAGATCATGGCGATCCATGACGCGCGTACGCCGGGCACTGCCTATTACATCGACATCCTGAATTCCGACGGCACCGGCGCGCAGGCCTGCGGCAACGGCATGCGCTGCGTCGTGCAGGCTTTAGCCGCCGAGACTGGCCTCAAGACCTTCACCTTCGAGACCCGCGCCGGCATCCTCAATGCTCAGGAGCACGCCGACGGCTCGATCTCGGTCGACATGGGCAAGCCGCGCTTTGGCTGGCAGGAGATCCCGCTCGCCGAGGAGTTCCGCGACACCCGCATGATCGAGCTGCAGATCGGCCCAATCGACGCGCCCGTGCTGCATTCGCCTTCGGTCGTCTCGATGGGCAACCCGCACGCCATCTTCTGGGTCGACCGCGACGTCTGGTCCTATGAACTCGAGCGCTTCGGTCCGCTGCTCGAGAACCATCCGATCTTCCCCGAGCGCGCCAACATCACCATTGCCCAGGTGACGTCGCCCGAGACCATGATCATCCGCACCTGGGAGCGGGGCGCCGGTCTCACCAAGGCCTGCGGCTCGGCCGCATGTGCCGCCGTGGTGGCGGCCGCCCGCACCAAGCGCACCGGCCGCAGCGTCTCGCTGCTGACGCCCGGCGGCGGGGAACTCAATGTCGAATGGCGCGACGACGACCACGTGATCCTGACCGGTGCCGCCGAATGGGAGTTTTCCGGCAGCTTCGATCCCTCGACCGGCGCCTGGGTCCGCGACACCGAAAGCGCCGCCTGATGTCCGCCCCTGAAAAAGGCGCGGCCCAGGCCCCCGCCGGCAAGGGCATCGACGTCGTCACCTTCGGCTGCCGCCTCAACACCTATGAGTCGGAGGTGATGCGCCGCGAGGCCGAGAGCGCCGGCCTCGGCGCGCTGCAAGGCGGCGCCGTCATCTTCAACACTTGCGCCGTCACGGCAGAAGCGGTGCGCCAGGCCAAGCAGGCGATCCGCAAGGCGCGCCGCGAGAACCCTGAAGCCCGCATCATCGTCACCGGCTGCGCGGCGCAGACCGAGCCGCAGAATTTCGCCGCCATGGACGAGGTCGACCTCGTGCTCGGCAATGAGGAGAAGCTCAAGGCGAACTCCTATCGCGCTTTGCCCGACTTCGGCGTCAACGACACCGAGAAGGCGCGCGTCAACGACATCTTTTCGGTGCGCGAGACGGCAAGCCACATGGTCGACGCCATCGAGGGCCGGGCGCGCGCCTTCGTGCAGGTGCAGAATGGCTGCGACCACCGCTGCACCTTCTGCATCATCCCCTATGGCCGCGGCAATTCGCGCTCGGTGCCGATGGGCGCCGTGGTCGAGCAGGTCAAGCGTCTCGCCGGCAACGGCTATGCCGAGATCGTGCTGACCGGCGTCGACATGACCAGCTTCGGCGCCGACCTGCCGGGCAGCCCGAAGCTCGGCAAGCTGGTGAAGACCATCCTGCGCCAGGTGCCGGATGTTAAGCGGCTGCGGCTGTCATCGATCGATTCCGTCGAGGCCGACGACGACCTGCTTGACGCCATCGCCACCGAGCCCAGGCTGATGCCGCATCTGCATCTGTCGCTGCAGTCGGGCGACGACATGATCCTGAAGCGCATGAAGCGCCGCCACAGCAGAGACCAGTCGATCCGCTTCTGCGAGGATGTGCGCAAGCTGCGTCCCGGCGTCGTCTTCGGCGCCGATATCATCGCCGGATTCCCGACCGAGACCGAGGCGATGTTCGAGAATTCGGAGAAGATCGTCGAGGAATGCGGCTTGACGCACCTGCACGTCTTCCCGTTCTCGCCTCGCGAAGGCACGCCCGCCGCGCGCATGCCGCAGGTCCGCCGAGAGGTGGTGAAGGCGCGCGCCGCAAGGCTGCGCGCCGCCGGCGAGGCCGCCTATCGCCGTCATTTGTCATCGCTTGCCGGCACGCGGCAGTCGATCTTGATCGAGCGCGACGGGCTCGGCCGCACCGAAGGCTTCACGCTGGCGGCGATCGACACCGGCGCGCCCGGCGAGATCGTCGAGGCCATCATCACCGGCCATGACGGCGCCCGGCTGATTGCGGCGCCCTTGGCCGCGCAAGCCGCCTGAGAAACTGCGAGACGCATGGCTGGTTTTTTCAAGAAGATATTTTCGTTCGGCAAGAAAGAGGTCGTCGAGGAGCGCGTCGACGAAACGGCCCCGCTGCCGCCGATCAAATGGGATCAGCTCGACGCACTGAAGCCGGAGGCCGATCAGGCCGCGCCTCAACCGACCCCCGAAGAGCCTGCGCCTCAACCTGCCCCTGAAGAGCCGCAACCCGAGCCTGCTCCGACCGTTCCACCGACGCCTGAGCCGACCGTTCCGCCTGAGCCGGAACCGCTGCCCGGCCCCAAGCCGGAAGAGGAACCGCAACCGGCTCCGGAGACGCCCGAACCGCCCTCACCGGAAGAAGTGCCGGTACCCCCGGCAGAGCCCGAGCCCACCCCAGGCCCGGCGCCCGAACCCACACCGCAGGAGGTGCCCGTACCTGCGCCGGCTCAGCCGGATATCGAGCCTTCGCGTCCGGAACCGCAACCTGAGCCGACGCCGGTCGAGGTGCCGACGCCGCCCAGCGAGATTCCGGCCGAGACGCCTGCGCGCGAAATCCCGCCTGCGGAAGCCTTGCCTCCCCTTCGCCAGCCTGCGCCCGTCGAGCCGCAGCCGATCCATGCCGAGATCGCGCCAGAGCCTGAAGCCGCGCCGACGCCCCACCCTCCGCTCGATGGGGAGCGCCGCCACGACGTGGCGGGGCGGGGTGACGGCGCCGAGGTAGAGCCGGCGCTCGTTCCAACATTACAACCCGCTCCCGAGCCAAAACCCGCCGCCGGCAAGGTGACGGTCTCGAAAAAGGTCGAACAGAAGGCCGAGCCGGTGAAAGCGCCGGAGCCGGCGCCGCGGCGTTCCTGGTTCCAGCGCATGCGCGAAGGGCTGGCCCGCTCGTCGCGCGAGCTCACCGGCAACATTGCCGGCGTCTTCACCAAGCGAAAGCTGGACGAGGACACGCTGCAGGATCTGGAGGACGTGCTGATCCGCGCCGATCTTGGCGTGGAGACGGCGCTCCGCGTCACCGACTCGCTCGCTTCCAGCCGTTATGGCCGCGACGTCTCCGATTCCGAGGTCCGCGCCGTGATGGCGGCGGAAGTGGAGAAGGTGCTGACCCCGGTCGCGAAACCGCTGGAGCTCGACCTCAGCCACAAGCCGCATGTCATCCTGGTCGTCGGTGTCAACGGCACCGGCAAGACGACCACCATCGGCAAGCTCGCCGCCAAGCTGACCGACGGCGGCCTCAAGGTGATGTTGGCCGCCGGCGACACCTTCCGCGCCGCCGCGATCGAGCAACTGAAGATCTGGGGCGAGCGCACGAAATCGCCCGTCATCGCCACCAAGCTCGGCGCCGATGCGGCGGGCCTTGCCTATGACGCCTTCGAAAAGGCGAAGGAGGCCGGCTCCGACGTGCTGATCATCGATACGGCCGGGCGCCTGCAGAACAAGACCGAGCTTATGGCCGAGCTGGAAAAGATCGTGCGCGTGCTGGGCAAGCTCGATCCGGAAGCGCCGCACACGGTGCTGCAGACGGTCGACGCCACCACCGGCCAGAATGCGCTGAACCAGGTGGAGATCTTCCGCAACGTCGCCGGCGTCAACGGACTGGTGATGACCAAGCTGGACGGCACGGCGCGCGGCGGTATTCTGGTGGCGATCGCCGCCAAGCACAGGTTGCCGGTCTATTTCATCGGCGTCGGCGAGCAGGTCGACGACCTCGAACCATTTTCCGCCAGCGAATTCGCCCGGGCGATCGCCGGCGTGGCTTGAACAAGGGCGTGATCTTGGAAGGCCGCCTGCTTTTCGGCCAGATCATGCGCAAGAAGGACTTTTATGAACATCCTCGAACGCGACCCGTCCGATCCACGCCGCAAGCCGATGAATCCCGGCCTGAAGTTCCTGCTCGAGCTGGGACCGGGCCTGGTGTTCTTCTTCACCACCATTCGTGGCGAGTGGCTGGCCGAGAAATTTCCCATCCTCACCCATCTTGGCGAGCCGATCCTGATCGCCACCGCCTTCTTCATGGTCGCGACCGCACTTTCGCTGAGCGCCTCCTGGGCGCTGACGCGCAGCCTGCCGCTGATGCCGCTGGTCTCGGCCATCGTCGTCTTCGTCTTCGGCGCGCTGGCGCTTTACCTGCAGGACAAGACCTTCGCCTTCATGAAGCCGACCATCATCAACTCGCTGTTCGGCGTCACGCTTCTCGGCGGGCTACTGTTCGGCCGGTCGCTGCTCGGCTACGTCTTCGATTCCGCCTTCCAGCTCGATGCCGAGGGCTGGCGCAAGCTGACCTTCCRCTGGGGCCTGTTCTTCCTGTTCCTGGCCGTGCTCAACGAGGTGGTGTGGCGCAACTTTTCCGAGGCGACCTGGCTTTATTTCAAGGTCTGGGGCACGATCCCGATCACCTTGCTGTTCACCTTCAGCCAGATGCCGCTGATCATGCGCCACTCGCTGGAGGAGAAAGCCAAGGAAGAGAAGGCGGGGAATTAAGCGCAGGACGGGGGGCGGTATGGAATTCCTGACCACGCATGCCGAGCTGAGGACGATCTACAAGACGCCCCGGCCGACCGACGGCTCCATCCGCAAGGAACTGAAAGCCCTCGACGGCCATTGCCGTTCCTTCATCGGCAAGAGCCCCTTCGTGCTGATTGGTTCCTCCGACGGCGCCGGCAATGCCGACGTGACGCCCAAGGGCGACAAGCCCGGCTTCACCGCCATCCTCGATAACTCGACCATCGCCATTCCCGACCGGCCCGGCAACAACCGGCTGGACACGCTGGAAAACATCATCCGCAACCCGTCGGTCGGGCTGCTCTTCCTCATCCCCGGCATGAACGAGACGCTGCGCGTCAATGGCGACGCCCGCATCACCGTCGATCCCGCCTTGCGCGAACGCCTGGCCGTCGACGGCAAGGAGCCGCAGAGCGTGATCGTGGTGACGGTCAAGGCCGCCTATATGCATTGCGCCAAGGCCTTCATGCGCTCCGACCTCTGGAAGCCGGAGACCTGGTACGATCGCGCCACGCTGCCGACGCTCGGCCAGATCATCCGCGACCAGCTGGCGCTGAGCGAAAGTGCCGGTGAGATCGATCGCGAGTTGGACGACGATTACCGCCAGACCATGTGGTAGGCTTTCCGGACGACTCACTCCTCGTCCGGTTCTCCCTTGATCGACATCATCGCCATATCGGGCAGCCTGCGCGCCGCCTCGACCAATTCGGCCCTCGTTGCCGCCTTGGCCGCCAACGCGCCCGCGGACTGCCATGTCCAGGTCTATGACGGCCTCGGCCGGCTGCCGATCTTCAACCCCGACGATGAGGGCGACCGCACGCCGCCCGAGGCGGCACGCCTGATCGAGATGATCACCCGCGCCGACGGCGTCATCGTCTCGTGCCCGGAATATGCGCATGGCGTGCCCGGCGGCATGAAGAACGCGCTCGACTGGCTGGTCTCGCGCGACGCCGCCCTCGGCAAGCCGGCGATGCTGGTGCATGCCTCGCCGCGCTCGCTCTATGCGCGGGCCGCCTTGGCCGAGATCATGCGGACGATGTCGTTCGCGATGTATGAGGGGGCGCTGGAGATCGCGCTGCTGGGCAAGAAGCCGGCGGAGATGGAGATGATCCTGGCGGAGGGTTCGAACCGCCAGGCGATGTGTGAGGCGGTGCAGGGATTCGTGGGGTTTATTCGATCACAGTAAGCGCTGACCTGCTTCGCTTGCGATCCTTCGCGCCCCCCTCTGCCCTGCCGGGCATCTCCCCCACAACGGGGGAGATTGGCAGTTTCGGCGCCGGCACGCTCCTGCAACGTCGACGATTGGCGAAAGCCGAGGCGACATCTAATCTCCCCCCTTGTGGGGGAGATGTCCGGCAGACAGAGGGGCCGCTGTCCCGCCGACCCCTCGCAACTTTTAGGCCCTGGAAGAGCCTTTACCCCTTTCGCAGCGTCTCGACATCGGTCTTGCCGACATACCAGTCGCGGGCGTTGACCTCCTCGAACACCACCCAGACATCGTTGTTGCTGAGCCCGGTGGCGTCCATGATGGCCGCGGTCACCTTCTTGGCGATGTCAGCCTTCTTGCCGGCCGGATCGGCGGCGATCACTTCCTTGACGATGCGGATGTTGACGAATGGCATTTTTGCTCCCTCCCCTTCGGTTGCTTGCACGGCCGAGACTGTTTCGAAATTCGCTCCGGCGAGTCATATGGTGGTGGTTTCGAGAACCGGAGCGGAGCGGACTTTTAGGTCCGTGAGCCTGCGCATGACCCCGAAATCGAAATCGATTTCGGAAAGGATCATGCGCCAAGTAAAATTCCTGCAGCGTCCTTTGCGCGTCCAAGAGGACGCGCGGCGCTGCAGTAGCGCAGAAACCGCCGGCAGATGGCCGCCGGAGTAGAATTTCCAAACAGTCTCGCTCAATAGGTCTTGGCCCCATTCACCATCAGCCGCACCATGTAGAGCGAGGTGGTGCCGGCGATGTAGAGACAGTTGAGCTTGTTGCCGCCGAACACGCAGTTGGCGGTCACCTCAGGCACCTTGACCTTGCCGATCAGCGTGCCGTCCGGGTCGTAGCAGTGGATGCCGTCGGCAGCGCTTGTCCAGATGCGGCCGTCCGAATCGAGTCTGAATCCGTCGAACAGGCCGGCGGTGCAGTCGGCGAACACCTTGCCGCCCGAAACCTTCTTGCCGTGCTTGCCGACGTTGAAGACCCGCATATGCGCCGGGTTCTTCTCGCCATGCGTGCGGCCGGTGTCGACGACATAGAGCAGGCTTTCGTCGAGCGAGAAGGCGAGCCCGTTCGGCCGCACCATGTCGGTGATGACGGCCTCGACATCGCCCGTCTCCGGATCGACGCGATAGACGTTGCAGGCGCCGATCTCGCTTTCGGCCTTGTCGCCCTCATAGTCGGTATCGATGCCGTAGCTCGGATCGGTGAACCAGATTGAGCCGTCGGAGCGCACCACCACGTCGTTAGGCGAGTTCAGCCGCTTGCCCTTCCACTTCTCGGCGATGGTGGTGATCGAGCCGTCGAACTCGGTGCGGCTGACGCGGCGGCCGGAATGCTCGCAGGTCACCAGCCGGCCCTGACGGTCGACCGTGTTGCCGTTGGAATTGCCGGACGGCTGGCGGAACACGCTGACGCTGCCGTCGGTCTCGTCATAGCGCAGCATGCGGTTGTTCGGAATGTCGGACCAGACGACATAGCGGCCGGCCGCGAACCAGGCCGGTCCTTCCGCCCAGCGGCAGCCCGTGAACAGCTTTTCCACCTGCGCGCTGCCGTTGAACAGGCGCGCGAAGCGCGGATCGAGAATTTCGTAATAGTCAGCGGCCGCCATCAATTTCCTCCCGGCATCAGGTGACGGGCGGATCAAGCCAGCCCGAAGCCGATCTGGCAAGACGGCAGGCCTGCAATTTGTATGACAAAACGGATGAGAACTGCGTGAAGCGCGCCATCTCGGCTGCAAGGCCGGGCACATAGGCCTGTTAGGTCGGAATTAACCGGCTATGCGCTGATTGCAATGGTGCATTGCAACATCTTTCTTTTGCAACGCACCATTCCTATGTCATCCTCGCAATCGTCAGGGAGGAACAACCGGCCGCGCCAATGCGGCATAGCCGAAACAGTTCGGCCTTAAAGGAACCCTGTCATGTTCGACAATCTTGTCTCCCGTGCCCGCGCCAGCATCGCCAAGCGCCGCCACTACAACCGTCTCGTCGCCGAAATCGAGAACCTGTCGAGCCGCGATCTCGCCGATCTGCGCGCCGACCGTTCCGAGATGCTCTACCAGGTCCACAAGCAGATCTACGGCTGAGCGACAGACCCTCACCCGGATTGCCAACCGAATTGCGAAGGCAATTCGGGGCAATCCGACCTCTCCCCAAGGGGAGAGGAGCAGGTAGGCGCCAGCGCCAACCTCTTCTCCCCTTGGGGAGAAGGTGGCCGCGAAGCGGCCGGATGAGGGGGAGCGCCGCCTCAGCCCGGCGCCGCCAGCGCTTTCTCGATCTGCGGTAGCAGCAAAGCCTTCACGGAGTCGGGCGTCAGCGGCCCGACATGCTTGTAGGCGATCTTGCCGTCCTTGCCGATGACGAAGGTCTCCGGCACGCCATAGACGCCCCAGTCGATCGCCGCGCGTCCGGCCGGATCGACGCCAATCGCCTGATACGGATTGCCRAGATCGCCAAGGAAGCGGCGGGCGTTTTCCGGCTGGTCCTTGTAGTTCAGCGCGGCAAGCGTGAAGCGCTTGTCCTGCGACAGGCCGAGAAGCACCGGATGCTCTTCGCGGCACGGCGCGCACCAGGACGCGAACACGTTGACCAGCGTCACCTTGCCGGCAAAGTCTTTCGACTCGAGCCCCGGCAGGCTCATCCCCTCGAGCGGCGGCAGGTCCGTCTGCGGCGCCGGCAGGCCGATCAGCGCCGAGGGGATTTCAGAGGTGTCGCGGCCCGAGAGCAGCTGCGACAGGAACAGTCCCGCCAACCCCAGGAACACCAGGAGCGGCAGAAGCACGAACAGACGGCGCCGTGGCGCCGGAGCTTCGCCTTC
Organism: Mesorhizobium sp. LCM 4577; assembly: GCF_001854795.2. Taxonomy (NCBI): domain Bacteria; kingdom Pseudomonadati; phylum Pseudomonadota; class Alphaproteobacteria; order Hyphomicrobiales; family Phyllobacteriaceae; genus Mesorhizobium; species Mesorhizobium sp. LCM 4577. The sequence goes on from NZ_MDDU01000020.1 coordinate 37,124, forward strand.
GAGGCTCATGGTTTTACTGCCTTGTCGGAACGCCGCCGCACCCCGGCCGCTTCGAGCGCCGCGAGCTCACGCTTGCGCGCCCGCTGGTCGAGCAGGATCCAGCCGACCAGCCCGGCCAGCACGACGGCCGTGATGGCATAGGCGGCGGTGACGAACAGGGCATGCGCGCTCACAGCGACCGCTCCCTGCTCTTGGTCATGTCAACCGTTCCGATCATGTCTTCCCTTAGCCCTAGCGCGACCGTCCTGCAATTTGCCGCGGTGCCGCAGTGAAGGAACGTCTCCCTCGCCTCAATCCGTCCCGTGCCGCAGCGCCAGCGCCGCCGCCAGCGGGCCCAGCACCGCAAGAAACAGCGTCAGCGCGGCCAGAATGAGGAAAGGCTGCAGGAACGGCGCCGGATCGGCCACCGCGCCATAGCTGGCCGAAACGCCGAATATCAGCACCGGAATGGTGAGCGGCAGCACCAGCACCGAGATCAGCAGCCCGCCGCGCGGCAGCGCCACCGCGACCGCGGCACCCGCGGCGCCGATGAAGGTGATGGCCGGCGTGCCGACAAGCAGCGTCAGCGCCGTCGCGCCGATACCCAGCGGCTCCATATTCATGAACAGGCCGAGCAGAGGAGCCGCGACCACCAGCGGCAAAACGCTGCCCGTCCAATGCGCCAGGCATTTCGTCAGCACCGTCAGCGCCAGCATGTGGCGGTCGCCGTTGAGCACCAGCAGGTCGAGCGAGCCGTCCTCGCGGTCGGCCTGGAAGAGCCGGTCGAGCCCGAGCAGGCAGGCGAGCAGGGCGGCGATCCACAGGATCGCCGGGCCTATGCGCGACAACAAGTTGAGGTCGGGGCCGACGCCGAACGGGATGGTGACGATGACCGCGAGGAAGAAGATGACGCCGGTCAACGCGCCGCCGCCGGCGCGGATGGAGAGGCGGATGTCGCGGAGGAAGAGGGCCCACATTATGAGGTCGCCCCTTGGCAATCTGAGACGCAGAGTTCCTTCGCGCCCCCCTCTGTCCTGCCGGACATCTCCCCCACGAGGGGGGAGATTGGCTGTTTCAGCGCCCCGCCGGATCTTCCGACGTTGGTAGTTGGCGAAATCGCCGGCGACGTCTGATCTCCCCCCAAGTGGGGGAGATGGCCGGCAGGCCAGAGGGGGGCGCCGTAGAGCACCGACATCAAAGACCTACCTTCATTTGCAGCTCGTGCGCCCCTTCCAGCCCCAGCGGCAGATGCGTCGCCGCCACCACGATCCCCCCATCCCGCAGGTGCCCCCGCATCAATCCCGCGAACCGTTCCTCCGAGGCCTTGTCCAGTCCCGCCGTCGGCTCGTCCAGCAGCCAGACCGGCCGGCGGGTGACCAGAAGCTTGGCGATCGAGGCCCGCCGTCTTTGCCCGGTCGACAGATAGCCGAAGGGCAGGTGCCCGAGACCGCCGAGCGCCACCGTCTCCAGCGCCTCCTCCACGCCAAGCCCCGCCTCCCCCTGAAAAGCCCGCCAGAAGCCGAGATTCTCCTCGACGCTGAGCGCCGTCTTCATCGCATTGAGATGGCCGAGATAATGCGAGGCCGCGGCGACCGTCGGGAAAGCCTCGCCGCCGCCCTCGAATCGAACTTTCCCTTCGGCGGCCGGCAGGAGCCCGGCGACTACCCTCAGCAGCGTCGATTTGCCCGCGCCGTTCGGACCGGTGACGATAAGCGCCTCGCCCTTGTCCAGCGCGAAGCCGATATTGGAGAAAACCGTCTCGCCGCCGCGCTCGCCGCCCAGATTTTCGGCGATCAGCCGCATTCTTTGCCCGTCCGAAATCACCGTTTCGCGGCCGTTCCCGGCTCACGCAAATTCGTCTTTCGACTGTCTAGAACTATTCCAGGAAATTCTCTATATGCGGTTCATCCGTGCCAGCGGTCGGCGCGGGATCAGAATTAGCGCCGAACCAGCGCACGTGCCGCCTTGAACGGCTCGGGTTGCTTGGGAGCGGACAGCGGAAATGGCCGTACCCGCACCTTTGCGCGTGATTGCATGCCAACGGCGTCCGTTCCCTTTCAGGCTGAACAGACAAGGACGGATCGCCGTGACGAAATCCCTCGACAGTTTCAATTGCCGCCGCACCCTGACCGCAGGTGGCGCGGACTATGTTTATTTCGACCTCGTTGAGGCCGAGAAGAACGGCCTCACCGGCATCGCGCAGTTGCCCTATTCGATGAAGGTTCTGCTGGAGAACCTGCTGCGCAACGAAGATGGCCGCTCCGTTACCAAGGAATCGATCCAGGCGGTCGCCGCCTGGCTGACCGACAAGGGCACCGCCGGCGTCGAGATCGCCTATCGCCCGGCCCGCGTGCTGATGCAGGATTTCACCGGCGTTCCGGCGGTGGTCGACCTCGCCGCCATGCGCGACGGCATCAAGGCGCTCGGCGGCGACCCGGAAAAGATCAACCCTCTCGTGCCGGTCGACCTTGTGATCGACCACTCCGTCATCGTCGACGAGTTCGGCACGCCGATGGCCTTCGCCCGCAATGTCGAGCTCGAATATGAGCGCAACGAGGAACGCTACAAGTTCCTGAAATGGGGCCAGCAGGCCTTCCGCAACTTCCGCGTCGTGCCGCCCGGCACCGGCATCTGCCACCAGGTCAACCTCGAATATCTCGGCCAGGTCGTGTGGACCAATTCGGAAGATGGCGAGACGGTCGCCTATCCGGATACCTGCGTCGGCACCGATTCGCACACCACCATGATCAACGGCCTCGGCGTGCTCGGCTGGGGCGTCGGCGGCATTGAGGCCGAGGCGGCGATGCTCGGCCAGCCCGTGTCCATGCTCCTGCCCGAGGTCATCGGCTTCCGCCTCACCGGCAAGCTCAAGGAAGGCGTCACCGCCACCGACCTCGTGCTCACCGTCACCCAGATGCTGCGCAAGAAGGGCGTCGTCGGCAAGTTCGTCGAGTTCTTCGGCCCCGGCCTCTCCAACATGACGCTGGCCGACCGCGCCACGATCGGCAACATGGCGCCGGAATACGGCGCGACCTGCGGCTTCTTCCCGGTCGACTCGGAAACCATCCGCTATCTGACCATGTCCGGCCGCGAGGAAAACCGCATCGCCCTGGTCGAGGCCTATTCCAAGGCGCAAGGCATGTGGCGCGACACGGGCTCGGCCGACCCGGTCTTCACCGACCTGCTCGAGCTCGATCTTGGTGACGTCGTGCCGTCGATGGCCGGCCCGAAGCGCCCCGAAGGCCGCGTCGCCTTGCAGGACATTCCTGCCGGCTTCGCCAAGGCGATGGAGACCGAGTACAAGAAAGCTGCCGAGATCTCGAAGCGCTACGCCGTCGAGGGCGCTTCCTACGATCTCGGCCATGGCGACGTCGTCATCGCCGCCATCACGTCCTGCACCAACACCTCCAACCCGAGCGTGCTGATCGGCGCCGGCCTCTTGGCCCGCAACGCCAACCGGCGCGGCCTGAAGCAGAAGCCGTGGGTCAAGACCTCGCTCGCTCCCGGCAGCCAGGTGGTGGCCGAATATCTGGAAAAGTCCGGCCTGCAGAAGGAGCTCGACCAGATCGGCTTCAACCTGGTCGGCTTCGGCTGCACCACCTGCATCGGCAATTCCGGCCCGCTGCCGGCGCCGATCTCCAAGACGATCAACGATAAGGGCCTCATCGCCGCGGCCGTGCTTTCCGGCAACCGCAACTTCGAAGGCCGCGTCTCTCCGGACGTGCAGGCCAACTACCTCGCCTCGCCGCCGCTGGTGGTGGCGCATGCGCTGGCCGGCACCGTGACCAAGGACCTCACCACCGAGCCGCTCGGCGAGGGCAGCGACGGCAAGCCGGTCTATCTCAAGGACATCTGGCCGACCTCGGCCGAGATCCAGGAGTTCATCGAGAAGAACGTCACCCGCGAGCTGTTCGCCCGCAAATATGCCGATGTCTTCAAGGGCGACGCCTATTGGCAGAGGGTCAAGGCGCCGGCAGGCCAGACCTATGCCTGGGACGACCACTCGACCTATGTGCAGAACCCGCCCTATTTCGCCGGCATGGGTCGCGCCTTCGGCAAGGTCGGCGACATCAAGGGCGCACGCGTGCTCGGCCTCTTCGGCGACAAGATCACCACCGACCACATCTCGCCGGCTGGCTCGATCAAGGCCGCTTCGCCCGCGGGCAAGTACCTGACCGAGCATGGCGTCGGCGTCGCCGACTTCAACCAGTACGGCACGCGGCGCGGCAACCATGAGGTGATGATGCGCGGCACCTTCGCCAACATCCGCATCCGCAACCACATGCTGGGCGAGAACGGCCGCGAGGGCGGCTACACGATCCACTATCCCTCGAAGGAGGAGATGTCGATCTACGACGCCGCGATGGAGTACAAGAAGGAAGGCGTGCCGCTGGTGATCTTCGCCGGCGTCGAATACGGCAACGGCTCGTCGCGCGACTGGGCGGCCAAGGGAACGAATCTGCTTGGGGTCCGCGCGGTCATCGCCCAGTCCTTCGAGCRCATCCACCGCTCCAACCTGGTCGGCATGGGCGTCATCCCCTTCGTCTTCGAGGAGGGCACCTCATGGGCTTCCCTCAATCTCAAGGGTGACGAGTTGGTCGAGATCGACGGCCTGGACACGATCAAGCCGCGCCAGAAGATGGTCGCCAAGGTGACCTTCGGCGACGGCACGGTGAAGAACGTGCCGATCATCTGCCGCATCGATACGCTGGATGAGCTCGACTACTTCAAGAACGGTGGCATTTTGCAGTACGTGCTGCGCGATCTGGCCGCGTGGCGGCCAGGCAGTAGGGCTTAGGCAATAGGCAGTAGGGAAACAGGACACCTACTGCCTACTGCCTACTGCCTACTGCCTACTGCCTACTGCCTACTGCCTACTGCCTAACCTTCGGCTTCCCAAACCGCGCCGTCGCCGCGAGCAGCACCGCCAGCATCAGCCCGTTGAAGACGTGCCAGAGGAAGTGCGTGCCGAGCGGGAAGCTGGCGCAGACCAGCGGATCGATCATGCGGCAGATGACTGAGACGACGAAGATCGCCGATCCCGTCAGATTGTACCATCCGGCCCGGTTGCCGGTGGCCGCCACCCACGCCCCGAAGAAGGCGAGCGCCAGGAAGGGCGGCAAATAGCCTGTGGTGCCGTTCGAGGCCTGGCGCAGCCAGTCGGGCACCGCATAGGTGATCAGGCCGGCCACCGCATAGAAGGCGACGAAGACGAGGATCGCCTTGCTCCAGTCCATGCCGAGGAATCGCCGCAGGTTGAACAGCGTGTAGGCCAGCGTGAAGCCGGCGATCGGCAGGATGTCGGCCCAGATCGTGCCTTTGCTGGCGAAGGTGTGGAACAGGGTCGAGCCGATGCCGATCGCCACCACCCACCAAGCCAGCACCTCGGCGAAGGCGCCGGTCTGATAGCGCCGCACCTGCCAGACACCCCACAGTCCCGCGGCAATGAAAGCCACGTTGGTCAAAGCATTAGCCGGCTCCGCCCAAAGTCCAGGCCCCGTCCGTTCGCAATAGAGATCGACAGGGGTCAGGAGAGTTTGCCACATGGTGAGGATGCTGCTCCCGAATCGAACCGCGCCTTGAAATGCAACCGCTCTCCTATTGCGCCCTGACCTGCGGCTGCAACAGCAAAAATTTCACCGCAACGTGACTTCCCGTTGACTGGCGCTTCTGCCACATATTTTAGCAATCAGAACAAAGGCCGGCGTCACCGGCGGGAATTGGAAAAGTCATGGCATTTCGAGGACGATTGCGGCTTGCGGCGGCGGCGCTGGCCCTGACGGCGTTGGGCGGCGTGGCCCTGGCAGCCGAGCCTGAGAAAGCCGCGACCGGCAAAACCGACAGGGCCCAAATCGACAGGCCCCAAATCGACAGGCCTTTGGGCGTGGTCGAACTGTTCACCAGCCAGGGCTGCAGTTCCTGTCCGCCGGCCGACGAGTTTTTCGCCGAGCTCGCCGGCAAGGACGACATCGTCGCGCTCGCCTACCACGTCAATTACTGGGACTATCTCGGCTGGCAGGACACGCTGAGCACCAAGGAGAACACCGACCGCCAGTATGACTATATGCGCGCCTTCGGCAGCCGCTCGGTCTACACGCCGCAAGCCGTCATCAACGGCCGCAGCCACGTCAACGGCGCCAGCCGCAAGGACGTCGACGGTGCGCTGGCCCGCATGGACAGGACCGGCGAGGGCATGCGGGTCGCCATCAAGGTGAGCCGCACCAGCGACCGCGTCATGATCGACGCGGGCGACGCCGCCGGCGGCGGCCCGACCGATGCCCATCTGGTGATCGTCTATTTCGATCCGCCGCAGATGGTGAAGATCGGCCAGGGCGAGAACAGCGGCCGCAGCCTGACTTATTGGAACGCCGTCTCCGACATCCAGACCGCCGGCATGTGGCACGGCAAGGCGCAGCGTTACGAATTGCCGATGACCGAGATCGCCAAGAAGGGCGGCTGCGCGGTGCTGCTGCAGTCGGTCGGCAAGGACGGCATGCCCGGCCCGATCCTCGGCGCCGCCTTCATCCGCAAGCCGGATCGGCTTTAGCTTTTTCCCTTCTCCCCTTGTGGGAGAAGGTGAGTCCCACCATGCAATAAAAAACCGGCGTCAGCTTGCTTCTGACGCCGGTCATTCAGGTTTTGGGATCGTCGCACCTGATTTTTCCAAGGAAAAACCGAGGTTGGTTCGATCCGACGCTGACCCGTGGGCGGGGGGCTTGGGGTTTACGAGCCGGTGCCGGACCGAACCGTCTCAGGCAACGCCGGTAAACTCGTCGGACATTGGGGCATGAGCGCGGATTATTTGTGGCAAGAATGTGGCGAAGTATCACCAATTCCAACATGCGTTTTGCAAACGTGACTGGACGTTTGGGAAACCGCGCGACCGCGCGCATGCCTCGCCGGGCGACGCAATTCCATCCTGCCCTTGCAATTCCAGCACGAAAGCGCGAACCTTGGCTGGCGCATGATTCAATCGAAGGATCGAGGCATGACCGATCACAGCAGCGGGACGGAGGATGGGGAAGCATCCGGAATATTGATCCCGTTGCACGAGGCGCGCAACGCCCGCCTCGATCAGCCGGTGCGATTCGACCGGCGCGARCTCGACCAGATCCTGAGGCTTTACGGACGCATGGTGGCGGCCAATGAATGGCGCGACTACGCGATCGACCATCTCACTGATCGCGCTGTCTTTTCCGTCTTCCGACGGGCCAGCGAAGTGCCGCTCTTCCAGATCGTCAAGGACCCCAAGCTGGCGCGTCGGCAAGGCGCCTTCGCCGTGATCGCGGCAGGCGGCCGCATCCTCAAGCGCGGCCAGGAACTCGGCCGCGTGCTCGGCGTGTTCGATGCGAAGCTGAAGGTCGTCGAGGCCTGAAGAGGAACTGGAGAATTGAAGAACTGAAGAATTGAGGAAAAGAGGCGCTACGCGCCCGATAAATTTTTTTCTTCAGTTCTTCAATTCCTCATTTCTTCAATTCCCATTTTCCCATTCTGCTCATTTCCCTCCGAGCCTGAACCTCCGCTCCGGCAGCGAATCCGGATCCGGCGGCAGCGCCGCGCCGCCGTTCAGCGACAGCTGCATGAACACCGTGTCCAGCCAGCGCCCGTGCTTGTAGCCGGAGCCTTCCAGGCGCCCGGAATGGCAAAAGCCGAGCTTCTCGTGCAGCCGCACCGAGGCGCTGTCGGCATGGCCGTCGCCGATCACCGCGATGATCTGGCGGAAACCCGCCGCGCGCGCCGTCTCGATCAAGGCCTGCATCAGCGCCGAGCCCACGCCCTGCCCCTTGGCCTCGGGCGCGACATAAACCGAATCCTCGACGACGAATCGGTAGGCGGGGCGCGGCCGGAACGGCCCGGCATAGGCATAGCCGAGCACGACGCCGTTCTTCTCGGCCACGAGATAGGGAAAACCGCCCGCCGCCAGAGCGTCGAATCGATTGCCCATTTCGGCGCGGCTGGGCGGCTCCAGCTCGTAGCTCGACGTGCCGTGCGTAACCGCATCGGCATAGATTTCGGTGATCCGGTCGAGGTCGGCCGCGGTGGCGGGTCTGATCGCGATAGTGCTCATAATTTATGCAGTTCTCTTTCCTGCCTCGATAACAGCAAAGGGCTGCGCAAAAAGAAAGGGCGGCCGTTGGGCCGCCCTTCGCAAAGTCTGTGGTCCAGTGAGACCGGCAACTGCCTTTAACGGCGGTCGCCCATGAACTGCAGCAGGAACATGAACAGGTTGATGAAGTCGAGATAGAGCTGCAGCGCGCCCATGATGGCTTTGCGGCCGGCGACATCGGCGACGTCGCCCTCGAAATACATCTCCTTGATCCGCTGCGTGTCGTAGGCGGTGAGGCCCGCGAAGACCAGCACGCCGATCGCCGAGATGGCGAAGGCGAGCGCCGACGACTGCAGGAAGATGTTGATCAGCATCGCGATCAGCAGGCCGATCACGCCCATAATCAGAAACGAGCCGAACGCCGACAGGTCGCGCCTGGTCGTGTAGCCATAGAGCGACAGGCCGCCGAAGGCCGCGGCCGTGGCGAAGAAGGTCTGGGTGATGCTGGTGCCGGTGTAGACGAGGAAGATCGTCGACAGCGACAGGCCGACAAGGCCGGCATAGACCCAGAACGTGGTCTGCGCCGCCGCCACGCTCATCGACTGGATGCGGAACGACAGGAACATCACGGCGGCCAGCGGCGCCAGGATGACGACCCAGCGGAACGCGCTTGCATAGATCAGCTGGCCGAAGCCGGTCAGTTGGCCGTCGCCGGTGACGGCGAGGTGGAAGGCGCCCCAGGCGGCAAGGCCGGTGATGAGCAGGCCGAGCCCCATGAGGTTGTAGACTTTGATCATATAGGCGCGCAGGCCTTGATCGATATCGACGCGCGCGCCGGGGGCGGCGGACGTCTGGTAGTTGCGAATGGGATCAGCCATTGGAAATCCTCTGTTGCTTCTGCCCCGTCCGGTGACAGGTCTTTTGGGGACCAGGCGCCGCTGGCGGAGCTCCAGCATGCCTGGGCAAAATATGAGCGTTCTCGACGTCAAGAACAAGACGGTAACGCGCGGTAACGCTTTGTGAGAAGGCAAAAGCCCGGTTTTCGGGCCTTCCGGCCGCCATTCTTACCAAGATTTAACCGGGCAAGCCGCCGGAGCCCTCAGTCAAGGCTGCGCATCAGAGGTTGCGCAGCACCGGCGCCGCCTTGTGGCCGAGCACCCGCCAGGTGCCGGCAAGGCCGATGCCGACGGTGACCGTCAGCGAGACAAGAATGGTCACCACGGCCACCTCCGGCATGAAATGTGACGGCAGCGTCATGATATGCGCGACCACGAACCAGGCGGCGATGCCGCCGGCGGCAAGCGCGAACAGCGCGGTCGCAAGGCCGATCAGCACATATTCCAGCGAGAAGGCCGCGATCAGCGTTCGTCGCGTCGCGCCCAGCGTCTTCAGCACCACCGCGTCGTGGATGCGCGCCCGGTTGCCGGCGGCCAGGGCGCCGGAAAGCACCAGCACCGAAGCGATCAGCGCCACGCCGGCGGCGGCGCGGATCGCCATGCCCAGTTGCGCGACCAGCCGGTTGACGATGTCGAGCGCATCCTTGACGCGCACCGTCGTCACCGCCGGAAAGGCGCGGGTGACGGCATTGAGCAAGCGCGCATCGTCGGCCGTGGTGGCRCTTTTGTCGGTCAGCGTCGCCAGCCAGCCGTGCGGCGCCCCGGCAAAGCTGTTGGGCGAGAACACCATGACGAAGTTGATGCCCATCGTCTCCCACTGCACCTGGCGGAAATTGGCGATCTTCGCCGTGACGTTGCGTCCCAGCACGTTGACGGTCACGCTGTCGCCCAGCTTCAGCCCGATCGCCTTGCCCTCCTCGGCCGAGAACGACACCAGCGGCGCGCCGGAATAATCCTGCGGCCACCACGCGCCTTCGGTCAGCGTCGCATTCTCCGGTTGCCTGGCATCATAGGTCAGGCCGCGGTCGCCACGCAGCACCCAGGCGCCGTCGGCCGGGATCTTGACCTTGTCGACGTCGACGCCGTTGAGCGCCATGATGCGGCCGCGCAACATCGGCACCTTGACCAGCGTTCCCCGTGGCGACTCATTGCCGACGAGGCTGGCGAAGGCATCGACATCGCCGCTCTGGATGTCGACGAAGAAGAAGTTCGGCGCCCGCTCCGGCAGGCTGCCGGAGATCTGCCGCCTGAGATTCCCGTCGATCAGCGCCAGCGTCACCAGCAGCGTCAGCCCAAGCCCGAGCGACAGCACCACCGAGGGCGTCAGCGCGCCTGGACTGTGGATGTTGCCAAGCGCCAGCCGCAGCGACACGGAGCGCACGCGCGGGCTCTTTCTTGCGGCCCATTGCACCAGCACGGCCACCAGCCGCAGCACCAGGAAGGCAAAGACGGTGGCGCCGACGAAGATCGAGGCGATGCGGGTGTCGTTGGCCGAAAGGATCGCCAGCGCCGCCAGCGCGACGACGATCGCCAGCGCCGCACCGGCATAAGGCAGGCGGGGCAGGCCGCGGCTCTCGAATCCCATCTCGCGAAACAGCGCGGTCGCCGGCACGTCGCGGGCGCGGCCAAGCGGCAGGAGCGCGAAAGCCAGCGTCACCAGCAAGCCGAAGAGCGCCGCCATGGCAAGCGCGCCTGGATAGAAGCCGCCTTGCGCCGGCACCGGGATGACCGATTGCAGGAGCGCGCTCGCCACGAACGGCATCGCGGCGCCGAGGATCAGCCCGAGCACGATGCCGAGGCCCGCGATCAAAAGGATCTGCACGAGATAGACGGTGAAGACGAAGCCGCCCGAGGCGCCCAGGCTCTTGAAGGTGGCGATGACGCCGCGCTTGCCGTCGAGATAGGCGCGCACGGCATTCGCCACGCCGACACCGCCGACCACCAGCGCCGTCAGCCCGACAAGCGTCAAGAACTGCGAGAAGCGCTCGATGTTGGCGGAGAGCGCGGGTGCGGCGTTGCTGCGCGTGCGGATCGACCAGCCAGCCTGCGGGAAATCCTTCGCGGCTTGGGCCTGGATATCCTTGATCCGCGCCTCCGATGTGCCGTCCGGCAGCCGCACCTTATAGGCGTTCTCGACCAGGCTGCCCGGCTGCACCAGGCCGGATGCGGCAAGCCCTTGGCTCGAGATCATCAGCCGCGGCGCGAAGCCGAAGCCGTCCGACACCGCATCCGGCTCGCTGACCAGCCTCGCCCGCAACTCGAAAACGGCGCTGCCGAGCTTCAGCCTGTCGCCGACGTGAAGGTTGAGCCGGTCGAACAACAGGTCGGGTGCGGCGGCGCCGAACACGCCGGACCTTTCGCCGAACAACTGCTCCTTCGGCAGCGCCGGATCGGTTTCCAGCGCGCCGTAGAGCGGATAGGCGCCGTCCACCGCCTTGGCCTCGACCAGCGCCTGGTCGGACCCGTCCTCCAGCCGCGCCATCGAGCGCATGCCGGACGTCTGCGACACCGCGCCGAGACTGCGGATGAAGCCGAGCTCGGCGTCCGAAGCGCCGCGCTGGTTGACCTGGAAGCGCAAATCGCCGCCGAGCAGCGTCTGGCCCTGATCGGCGACGCCGGCCGAGATCGCCTGCGCCACGGAATTGACGCCGCCGATCGCCGCGACGCCCAGCGCAATGCAGGCAAGGAAGATCATGAAGCCCGACAGGCCGCCGCGCATCTCGCGCAGCGAGAAGCGGATGGCGAGCTTCAATGTGCGGAGCCAGGCCCCCTCATCCGGCCGCTGCGCGGCCACCTTCTCCCCGCTGGGGAGAAGAGGCTGGCGTCGGCCCCGGCGATCTCTTCTCCCCTCGGGGAGAAGGTGGCCCGAAGGGCCGGATGAGGGGGTCTCCGCCATGCCTCTATGCCGTCACTTTAAGCGCCGGCGCGTCCTCGATCCGCCCCGAGCGCATCGAAACCTGGCGCGCGCATCGCCCGGCGAGCGCCGGATCATGCGTGACCAGCACCAGCGTCATGCCGCGTTCCGCCGCCTTGGCGAAGAGAAGGTCGGCGATCTGCTTTCCCGTCGCCTGGTCGAGATTGCCGGTCGGCTCGTCGGCGATGAGGATGCGCGGCGACGGCGCCAGCGCCCGGGCGATCGCCACGCGCTGCTGCTCGCCGCCGGAAAGCTCGCCCGGATAATGCGTCACGCGGTCGCTCAGGCCGACCGCCGCTAGTTCCCGCGCGGCTACCCCGAACGGATCGGCATGGCCGGCAAGCTCGAGCGGCACCGCGACATTCTCCAGCGCCGTCATGTTGGGGATGAGATGGAAGGACTGGAACACGATGCCGATGTTTCGCCCCCGAAACGAAGCGATCTGATCCTCGCTTTTGCCGTCGAGCAATTCGCCGGCGATCCGGACCGTGCCCGAATCGACCCGTTCCAGGCCGGCAAGGACCATCAGCAGCGTCGACTTGCCGGAGCCCGAAGGGCCGACGATGCCGGTGGCTTGCCCGGCCGCCACGTCGAGGCTCACGCCCTTCAGCACATGGACGGCGGACGCGCCCTCGCCGAGCGTCAACGATACGTCCCTCAGCGCAATGACGGCTTCTGTCACAATGAAAGTGCCCTATATGTGGAAAAAGGAGACGGCCCGTGTCTCCTTCCTTGGGTTGTTCCGGTCATATGGGGCTCGCCGCATGGCATTCAAACACCGTCTTGCCGCAGCTCTCATCCTTTTCCTTGCCCTTTGCGGCGCCATTTCGCCGGCGCGCGCCGACACCTTCACCATCGTCGGCTTCGGCGACAGCCTGATGGCGGGTTACAGCCTCGGCCCGGGCCAGGGCTTCACCGACAGGCTGCAGGCAGCCTTGAAGGCGAAAGGCCTCGACGTCACCGTCGCCAAYGCCGGCGTGTCGGGCGACACCTCGAGCGGCGGGCTGGCGCGGCTCGACTGGTCGGTGCCGGACGGAACGAGGCTGGTGATCCTCGAGCTCGGCGCCAACGACATGCTGCGCGGCGTCTCGCCCGAGATTGCCGAGAAGAACCTCGACGCCATGCTGGGCAAGCTGAAGCAGCGCGACATTCCGGTGCTTCTGGCCGGCATGCGCGCCGCGCCCAATCTCGGCGCCGATTACCAGAAGGCCTTCGACGCCATCTATCCGCGGCTTGCCGAAAAATACGGCGTCCCACTCTATGCGTTCTTTCTCGACGGCGTCGCCGGCCACCCCGGCCTCCAGCTGGAAGATGGCCTGCATCCCAATCCCAAGGGGGTCGACGTCATGGTGGAGCGCATCCTTCCCGTGGTCGTGAAGGCGATCGCCGACAATGGGGGGCCGTCATGAGTCCGGAACGCAACGCTTTCCGCTGGGGAAACATTGTGGACAACAAACCGCTTGCCCCGCGCTGATATCGATGATTCGCTAGGGCTGAGAGTTTCGATTCGAGGACAGGAGGCTTCACATGCCACGTCTTTTCACCGCCCTCGAAATTCCGCGTGACGCCGCTCTCTCCTTGTCCCTGCTCCGGGGCGGGCTGCCCGGGGCACGCTGGATCGATGTCGAAAACTACCATCTGACGCTGCGCTTCATCGGCGATGTCGAGGGCCATGTCGCCGACGAGATCGCCAACGCCCTCGACAGGGTGGACCGCCCCGCCTTCCAGATGACGCTCTCCGGCGTCGGCGCCTTCGGCGGCAAGAAGCCGCATGCGGTATGGGCCGGCGTGTCGCCCTCGCCGGATCTCACGGCGCTGCAGGGCGAGATCGACCGCATCTGCCAGCGGCTCGGCCTGCCGGCCGATCCGCGCAAGTTCTCGCCGCATGTGACGCTGGCGCGCCTGCGCAATGCGAGCCCGCTCGACGTCGCGCAATATCTTTCGGCGCGCGGCAATTTCGCGGCGCTTCCCTTCCGTGTCGGCCGCTTCGTCCTGATGTCGTCGCGCGATTCGGTCGGCGGCGGCCCCTACATCGTCGAGGAAGCCTGGCCGCTGGTCGGCGAAACGCTGACCTCGAGCCGCTTCGCCAGCGCCTCCGACGCCTCGCGGATCATGCGGTAGACCGAGGCGAAGGCCTCGGCGCCGTCATAATAGGGGTCCGGCACGTCCACGGCCGTCCCGGTCGCGAAGTCCAGATAGAGATGGACGCGGTCGCGTGCGGCCTGTGGCGCCAGCGCCTTGAGGTCGCGCACATTCGCCCGGTCCATGCCGAGGATCAGGTCGAAGCGCGAGAAATCCTGAGGCAGCACCTTGCGCGCCCTCTGCCCTGAAATGTCGACGCCATGCTGCGCGGCCACCGCGATCGAGCGCCGGTCCGGCTCTTCGCCGGCATGCCAGCCGCCGGTCCCGGCCGAATCGATCGCAAGGTCCTTGCCGTGCTCGGCGAGCACCGCGCGAAACACGCCCTCCGCCAGCGGCGAGCGGCAGATGTTGCCGAGGCAGACGAACAGAATGGAATTTATGGGCTTTATGCTCATGCGATATGCGCCATTTGTGCATTTGGAACCCCAAAACCRCAAAGCACCTTGGGGCGACTTGCACTATGGTGAGGGCCAATTCGAGATAGCATGGGAAATCATCATGACGAGAGAAAAACTCAGCAAGGACGCGATCGCCGCGGCCCTGGTGGAACTCGAGGGCTGGTCGCTCGCCGCCGACGGCGCGTCGATCAAGCGCAGCTTCGTCTTCAAGAATTTCTCCGAAGCCTTCGCCTTCATGACGCGCGTGGCCCTGGCCGCCGAGAAGATGGACCATCACCCCGATTGGTCGAACGTCTACAAGACCGTCGACGTGACCCTGAACACCCATGACGCCGGCGGCGTCACGGCGCTGGATATCGAGCTGGCCAAGCGGATGAACCGGTATTTCGGGTAGGAGTGAACCGCAAAGAGACGCCGCGTTCCTTCACACCCCCTCTGTCCGGCAGGACAGAGGGGGGTGCTGTCCCGCCAGCATTGCGGATTTCTGCGTGCTGACGTCGCGAACTCTTGCAGCAGCCCCCCTCTTTCACCACATCTTTCGCGGCAGGCCGGCGCAAGCATGCGCGCGACCGCCAAGGAGCGATTGATGACGCAAGGTCCCGGTTTCGATTTCTTCGGCTTCGGCGACAAGCTCGCCGGCGAAGGCGAGGTCCGCGAGAAATTCTGGCGCACCGCCAAGAAGGCGGCGCGGCAGATTCCGTTCATGGACGAAGTCGTCGCCGCCTATTACTGCGCCATGGACAAGGACACGCCGCTGCGCGCCAAGGCCACCCTGCTCGGCGCGCTCGGCTATTTCGTCCTGCCGTTCGATTTCATTCCCGATTTCGTCGTCGGCCTCGGCTACACCGACGACCTCGCCGTGCTGACCGCCGCGATCACCGCCGTCAGCGCCCACATCACGCCTGCCCACAGGCAGGCCGCCAAGGACGCGCTGGCCGACAAGGGCTGATGGCGGCGCGCCTCACATCCGCAAATCAGCAGCTGCGAAAAGACAAACTCTTGCCGTTTTCGTGGCCTCCAACTCCGCGCCGGGACGTCGCGCCCGCCTCAATCCACAGTGGCGGCGCGGATGGTGGCGGTTTCCTGGGGTGAGTTCCTTTTCTTCGAGGACAATTCACCGTTTGGTAACCCTGATTAAATCAAAATGAAGCGACGGCAGGACGCCACGCGGCCCGCCTCCGCACCATTTGGAATACGGGAAGAACGATGCGCGGATTGATTGCTATAGTTTCCAGCCTGGTCCTGGTGGCCTCGGCAGTGCCGGTGTTGGCGCAGCAGGCGACCAAGATCGGCCAGCACAATGCCTGGGGCACCTACAGCTATCAGTCGGCCGCCGGCAAGGTCTGCTATGTGCTGACCGTGCCGACCRACAAGCAGCCGGCGACGCTCGACCATGGCGACATGTTCTTCTTCGTCAGCCAGCGGCCCGGGCAGCAGGTCTCCTACGAGCCGCAGTTCATCGCCGGCTACAATTTCCAGGAAGGCTCGAAGGCCACTGTCACCATCGACAAGAAGACCTTCTCGATGTTCACCCGCGGCAAGTCGGCCTGGGTCGAGAACGCGGCGGAAGAGCCGGTGCTGATCGCCGCCATGAAGACCGGCTCCGACATGAAGGTGCAGGCCAAGTCCGGCCGCGGCAACCCGACCTCCTACGTCTTTTCGCTGAAGGGCATCTCGGCAGCGCTGGCCTCCATCGCCAAGTGCAAATAAGCCAGGACGACATCTGAATTTGAAGCAAGGCCGGGCCACCAGATCCGGCCTTTTTGCCATTCGGGCTTCGTCCTTGCGTCGGCCGATTCCGTGCACCGGCATTTGCCAATGGCCATCCTTCAAAAAATTCCGCTGCGGGACGGAATAGTTTCCGGGCGAGACCGGTAGATAGGGCAAAAGAGGGAGAACGCTCTTTGAGGTGCATGGCCATGTCCAAGGCCACGTCGAAAACAGGGAGCGGCAAGCACTGGCGTCTTTCAGGGCTTGCAGTCGGGAGGAGCACGCTCCCATCCGGCCCAGCGGTTGCCTGTCCCTGTCCCTGACCGCTGGGCCGCCTTCATGCCGGCTTCGGCTGAGCGGTGAGCTAAGGTAGGCCCGGCGCGCGTCGACGCGGGATAAGACGGGCGGCATGACATGGACAGATGCGACGAGCGGTATGAGATGGGATGAAAGCGAAGTTCGACGTCATACCGCATCTGGAGGATTTGTGGCGTTACGGCAGGGTGCTCACCGGCAATGATTCCGACGCCGACGACCTGGTGCAGGAGGCGCTCGCCCGGGCGCTGTCGATGGCCGGCAGCTACGATCCCTCCCGGCCGCTGCTGCCTTGGCTGATCAGAATTGTCCGCAACACCTTCTTCACCGGCGCCAGCCGGGCCGATGCCGACAGGCGGCGTCTTGCATCCATCGCCGACATGTCGGATGCGGCCTCGCCGCCGCCGCAGGAGCACAGCGCCGAACTCTCCAACGTGAGCAGGGCGCTTGCCCGGATGCCGACCGACCAGGCCGAAATACTCCATCTCGTCGGTGTGCTGGGCTTCACCTATGCCGAAGCGGCCGAACTGCTGGGCGTGCCGACCGGAACCGTGATGTCCCGCCTCAGCCGGGCTCGGACGGCCCTGAAGAACCACATGGAAAATATGGACAGCGGAACTTCCCGTCATTTGAAGATCATTGGAGGGCGTGATGTGGTCCGATAATCGCGTTTCCGAACAGGATATCGGCCGTTTGCTGGATGGCGAATTGTCGCCGTCGCAGCGATCCGAGCTGCAAGCCCGGCTTGCCCGCGAGCCCGAACTGGCCGCGGCGGTGTTTGCCCACGCGCAGCGCATGGATGCGGTGCGCGATTCCCAGCCGCGGCGATTGTTTCCGCCGGGTGCGACCATCGACAAGGCGAGACAGTTGGAACAGGCGCTTCGCCGCAGGCGGATGTTCGCCATGCTCAGGCTTCAGATCGCCGCCGTCGCGCTGGTCGCTATCGGATGGTCGGCCAACTCGCTGACCGTGCCGCTTCGCCAGGGCGGCAAGACGGCGSATCAAACCTTCATCCTGGCCGCGCGCGATGCGCTGCGCGTCGCGCAGCTCAACGCGGGTCCCGAAAAGGGCGTCGAGCTCAAGCAGGACAAGATCCAGCGGCTGGTTGGCGCCGTCAACGTCAGCATGCCGACATTGCCCTCGTCATGGGCGGTCAAGGATGTCCAGGTTCAGCCCTGGAACGGACAGCAGAGCCTGGTCGTGACGGCCGATACGCCAAGCGTCGGGCGCATCACGCTTGTGGCCGCGCCGATGAACGGCGAGGACGCCGTTCCCCCGACGCCGGCCACCGACGGCCGCGTCCCGACGGTTTATTGGCAGTCGGGAGGCACGGCCTACGCGTTGATGGGATCGGCCGCGCCGGATCGGCTCGAAGTGGAAGCAAAGCAGATCGAGGTCGCCACGCGCCGCAGCGTTGCGCCCAAGACAAGGGGCTRATCGCGGCCGCCGGTTGTTGTGGAAGGGAAAGAATGCGCCCGATGCTGGAGTTCAAAACCCGCCCCTGCCGCATGCCGCCGGATGGGCTCACGCGATGAACGTCCTGTCGTTCGAAAGGAGATACTATCCGTCCACCTGCCCGGTTTGCGCCAGGGTGTCCCTGGAAGCCGAGGTCACGGCCCGCAAGGTGGAGTTCCAGTGTGCCGCCTGCGGCGCATTCGAGATCACCTCGGCGGCTCGCGCCGCCATGAAGGGCCTGGCACGGGAGCACCGTCAATTGTGGCTGTCGCAAGCACGGCTGCGGGCTGCGACCCTCCCGCTGATCGCCTGCACGAACGAGACGCCGCCACAGGTCACCGGTCCCCCAATGTGACTCGGGACGGTGCCCCGGGGAAGGTGACCCGGGAAGCGCTGCGCGCGGGCGTTTCCCCTACGGCCCGGCATCTTGGCTTGGGGTTGCCGGGCCGTTTTCGCGCGAGAAGGCGATTGCGATACGCAGATTGGAAGATTACGAGGAAGTCGCGCTGATCGGCTATCCCTGCGATGGAGACTACATCGCCGCGATGACGAGTGGCGAGCAGGAGAACTGGCTGCTCGGCGGCGAGCTGTGCGGATGGAACGGCGCCGGCCTCGCCGACCAGGCGGCTGCCTTGCGCAGATATTATCCGCAGGGGTCGCGCCTCGTCCTGGCCACGACCCACTTTCGAGCCGCTACGCCTTGACCGCTTCGCTCGTCTCAGCCCTGCGCCGCCGGATCGCCTCGGCGATGAAGACGCGCGACAGCGCGTGGTAGAGCGGCTCGTTGGAGATGAGCCTCGCCGTGCCGTAGCCCAGCATCGCCGCGCACATCAGCGCGATCACATTGTCGTGGTTGCCGGTCATTTCGAGGATGATGACGAAGGCCGTCATCGGCGCCTGCACGACGCCGGCGAAATAGCCGGCCATGCCGAGCAGCGCCGCGGTTCCCGTGGCCGTGCCGAAGGCCAGGCCGAGCGTGCTGCCCAGCCCCGCGCCCACCGCCAGCGACGGCGCGAAGAGGCCGCCCGGAATGCCCGACACCATCGACAGGAGGCCGGCGGCGAATTTCTCGACGAAGAAGAAGGCCGGCAGCGGCGTGCCTTCGATCGCGCCGCGCGCCTGCACATAGCCCGTGCCGAATGTCAGCCCGCCGGACGCGACGCCGATTATAGCCACGGCGAACCCGCAGACGGCCGCCACGACCAGCGCGCGCGGCAGCGGCAGCAGCGCGTTCCAACGCCGGATGCGGCGCATGACCTTCAAGGCCAGCAGCGAGAACAATGCGCCGACACCGCCGCCGATGATGCCGCAGGCGAGCACCAGCGGCCAGTCGGCGGCGAAGGCGACCGTGTCCTTGGCGACGCCGAAATAGGTATAGTTGCCGAGCAATCCGAGCGAGGCGAGGCCGGCCAGGATCACCGCCGTCAGCACCAGCCCGTTGGTGCGCGCCTCATAGGCGCGGCCCATTTCCTCGATCGCGAAGACGATGCCGGCGAGCGGCGTGTTGAAGGCGGCGGCGATGCCGGCTGCGGAACCCGCCAGGATCAGGCCCCGAGCCTGCGCCATGCCGCCCCAGCGCGCCGCCTGCAACATCACCGAGGCGCCGACCTGCACGGTCGGCCCCTCGCGGCCGATCGAGGCGCCGCAGGCGAGGCCGACGATGGTGAGCGCGATCTTGCCCACCACCAGCTTGAGCGACAGGATGCGGCTGCGGTCGTCCTCGTCGCGCAGATGCCGCGCCGCGATCGCCTGCGGAATGCCGCTGCCTTGCGATCCCGGGAAGAAGGAATGCGCAAGCCAGGCGCAGAGCACGAACCCAAGCGGCGTCACGACCAGGGGCAGGTAAAAGCGCCAGCCGTCATTGCCCGTCATGACATGGAACACGGCCTGCGCGCGGTCGGCGAGCAGGGCGAACAGGACGCTGATCAGGCCGATCGAGATGGCGCCGGCCCAGAAGACGAGACGCGGCTGCCAGACGCGCCGCGACACCCACATCGCCTGCGAGCGCCGCAGCAATCGGTATTTTCGGGATATGCCGGCCATGACCGTCCTCTTGATGGTCACCCGCCCTAGCACACTCGCCGGGCCGATCAACCCGCGAGGGCTGCCCGGCGCTATGCCAGCAAGGTCGGGAAACGGCGCTCGAGGAACGCGGCTGGAAGGCTCGCCAGAGATGTCGCCGGAAGGCGGATAGCCCGCCGGCATACCGGCCGGCGGGAAGGTCGGCATGCAGGATCGGCGAGGTTACATCGCCATTTTTTCGCACTCGGCCTGGACCTTCTTGGTCGAGGTGTCGATCATATAGGCTTTGCCCTTGGCGTCGGTGATCATCATCATGCAATGCTTGATCGGCTTGGCCATCTTCATCATCTCGGCGCTCATCTTGGCGTCCGGCATCATGGTGCCCATGTGGCCGTCCGGCATGATCGCGGTGACCTGCCCGCCCTTCATCATGGTCATGGCGCCCATCGTGTCCTCGGCAAGGGCCTGCGAGGCGGAAAGACCGGCGAGGCCGGCGATGAGTGCGAACTTGATCGAGTGCATCTGAACAACTCCCATTGTTTGAGGGGCATGGTCGCCCCTTTCAGGTTCGCGGATTCGGCTCGAATGGTTACGCCAACACGAATATGTGATCGGGCTTCATGGCGGCAGCCGGCAGCGTCGCGCCTCTGGCGCAGGCAGGGGTCAACATTTGTTGACCTCTGTGCCAGTCGAAATCGCTATCGCTTCGCATCGGTCGGGACATAAAGCAGTCCGGTGCGGTGGGGGGCCGGGCCGGCTGGGCCGCACGACATCGACGCCGGCTTGATTGCGGATGGCTCGCAGCGGGGTATCGCTTCCTGCGCGACGGAACTGGCGGACAATTGGAACAGCATCTCTTTGCGACCGAGCGCGACCCGCGTCTCAAGCTGATCATCCCGGCAATCGTCGCCATCGCCTTCCTGATGGAACAGCTCGATTCCACCATCCTCACAACCGCTATCCCCGCAATCGCGCAAAGCCTCGACACCACGCCGGTCCGGCTCAACCTGGCGATCACCACCTACATCCTGACCCTGGCCGTGTTCATCCCGGTCAGCGGCTGGTTCGCCGATCGGTTCGGCGCGCGAAAGATCTTCGCGCTAGCGCTCTTCACCTTCACCCTCGGCTCGGTCCTGTGCGGCGTGGCCGATAGCGTCGGCATGCTTTTGGYCATGCGCGCGCTGCAGGGGCTGGGCGGCGCCATGATGACGCCGGTCGGACGGCTGATCCTGCTGCGCTCCTTTCCGCGCAGCGGGCTGATCACCGCCATGACCTACATGACCTTGCCGGCGATCATCGGTCCCGTCATCGGTCCGCTGCTCGGCGGCCTCTTGACCACCTATGCCTCCTGGCGCTGGATCTTCTACGTCAACGTGCCGTTCGGCCTCATCGGCATTTTCGCCGCCTTGCGCTTCGTCGACGATTTCCACGAGGAAGACGCCCAGCCTTTCGACTTCGCCGGCTTCCTCATGGTCGGCGCCGGTGCCGCACTCCTGCAATTCGGCCTGGAGAATATCGGCAGGCCGATCATTTCCTCGCTGGCGACGGTGCTGGTGCTGGCCGCATCGGTCCTGCTGCTTTTCGCCTTCGGCCGCTATGCGCGCCGCGTCACCGCGCCGGCGGTCGATCTCACGCTGTTCCGCTTTCGCTCCTTCTGGGTCGGCACGCTCGCCGGGGGGCTGTGCCGCATCGGCCTCAACGGCGCGCCGTTCCTGTTGCCGCTGATGCTGCAGGTCGGCTTCGGCATGAGCCCGGTCACCTCCGGCTCGCTGACCTTCGTCGGCAGCTTCGGCGCGCTTCTGATGCGGCCGCTCTTGTCGTTCTTCCTGCGGCGCTTCGGCTTCAAGGCCGTGCTGAGCGGCAGCGCCGTGRTCGGCTCTGTTGCCGTGGCGGGCTTTGCCTTGCTCAGCGCCGATACCCCGCATTGGGCGATCTGCCTTTATGTCTTTTTCTTCGGCATCGTCCGTTCGGCGCAGTTCATGTCGTCCAACACGCTCTCCTATGCCGACCTGCCGGCGGAAAAGCTCAGCCGCGCCACCAGCCTCGGCGGCATCCTGCAGCAGCTCAGCGTCTCGCTCGGCGTCTCCATCGCCGCCATGGTGCTCGGCCTCGTCTCCGGTGAGGTCCATGCGCCGACGGCGGACCAGTTCCACTGGGCGTTCCTGCTGACGGCGGTCATCCCGCTGCTTGCCATTCCGGGTTTCTTCTTCCTGCACCCGGAAGACGGCGCGCAGGTCAGCGGCCATCGCCGCAAGACGGAAGCTCGGGAGTAGGGCGCTGCCGTCTCTCCCTTCTCCCCTTGTGGGAGAAGGTGTCGCCGAAGGCGACGGATGAGGGGTGCTCCAGCGGAGTGAGACGTTGGCTTTCCCTGGAACACCCCTCATCCGTCTCGGCGCTAGCGCGCCGATCCACCTTCCCCCACAAGGGGGGAAGGAGGAGCGCGCATGACTCCGGCGCCGAGCTGTGCTATGCGCCGCGCTTCCTGTGCGGCCGATGCTGAAATCGGCCGCAAATCGCTTATATTGGCGCCACCATGACCGTTTCGCTTGATCTTACCGCCGAAGGCGCCCGTGACGCCTTGCGCCGCGCAGCACCGGCCGAGAAGCCGTCGCTGATCGGCCTGACCCGCGCCGAGCTCGGCGAAGCCCTGGTCGGCGCCGGCATCGTGCCGGAACGACAGGCCAAGATGCGCGCCCAGCAGCTCTGGCACTGGATGTATGTGCGCGGCGTCTCCGACTTTGCCCATATGTTCAACATTTCCAAGGACCTTCGCGCCGAGCTCGACAAGCATTTCACCGTGGCGCGGCCGGAGATCGTCGAGGAGCAGATCTCTTCCGACGGCACGCGCAAATGGCTGTTCCGCTTTCCGCCGCGCGGCGCCGGCCGGCCGGTCGAGATCGAGACCGTCTATATCCCCGAGGAGGGCCGCGGCACGCTCTGCATCTCCTCGCAGGTCGGCTGCACGCTGACCTGCTCCTTCTGCCACACCGGCACGCAAAAGCTGGTGCGCAACCTGACGACGGAAGAGATCCTGGCGCAGCTCTTGACCGCGCGCGACCGGTTGGGCGACTTCCCCGACCGCGACACGCCGGACGGCGCCATCGTGCCGGCCGAGGGCAGAAAAGTGTCCAACATCGTCATGATGGGCATGGGCGAGCCGCTCTACAATTTCGAGGCGGTGAAGAAGGCGCTGCTGATCGCTTCCGACGGCGACGGGCTTTCCCTGTCGAAGCGCCGCATCACGCTGTCGACCTCGGGCGTTGTGCCGGAGATCGCCCGCACCGGCGAGGAGATCGGCGTCATGCTGGCGATCTCGCTGCACGCCACCAATGACGATTTGCGCGACCTTCTGGTGCCGATCAACAAGAAGTTCCCGCTGAAGGAGTTGATCGCCGCCTGCAAGGCCTATCCGGGCCTCTCCAACGCCAAGCGCATCACCTTCGAATATGTGATGCTGAAGGACGTCAACGATTCCCTCGACGACGCCAAGGCGCTGGTGAAGCTCCTGAAGGGCATTCCAGCCAAGATCAACCTGATCCCATTTAATCCCTGGCCCGRCACCAACTACCAGTGCTCGGACTGGGAGACGATCGAGAAGTTTGCCGACTACATAAACAACGCCGGCTATGCCTCGCCGATCCGCACGCCGCGCGGCCGCGACATCCTCGCCGCCTGCGGCCAGCTGAAGTCGGAATCCGAGCGCATGCGCAAAGTGGACCGCCTGGCGCTGGAGGCCATGATGATCGCGGGGCACGGCGAGGCGTGAGGCGCCTCATCGCCTATCTCGTCCGCTTTGCCGTCATCCTGGTCGGCTATGTCGTCGGCTCGCTGGCGGCGAGCGCCTTCCTCAATATCCTGGTCCTGGCGCATCTCGGCTACACGCCGGCCAATCCCGAGCCGACGGCGACCGCCTCGCTCTATTTCTCGGTGCCTTTCGTGGCGCTGTTCGTCGCCTATTTCGCCTTCATGCCGGCGGCGGTCGTCATTTTGATCGCCGAAGTGCTCGGCCGGCGCGACTGGCTGTTCTATGCGCTTGGCGGCGCCGTCATCGCCGTCGTCTTCCTGGGCTTCGCGCATAGCGTGGGCGACGCCAATTTCGATGTCACCGCGACCAACGCCAGATTGGCCGTGATCGGCTGCGGCATGGTCGGCGGCATCTTCTACTGGCTCTCCGCCGGCCGCTGGGCCGGAAGCTGGCGCCGCGCGGCGCTGCCCGATCTGGAAGCCTGACCCGCGCCTGCAAGCGCGAGGGTCTACTTCGCCTGCGCCGTCAGTATCTTGAGCGCGAAGGCCGAGAACACGCCGCCGAACAGATAGTCGACCACGCGCGTGACGCGGGGGCTCGCCTTCATCGCCGCCGAGAACTTCTCCGCCGCCAGCACCATCGGCGCCGTCACCGGGATCGACAGCGCGATGAACATCATGCCGAGGAAGAACAGTTTCCCGGACGCGTTCGGATCGTGCGCGGAGACGAATTGCGGCAGGAAGGTCATGAAGAACAGGATGATCTTCGGATTGAGCAGGTTGACGCCGAGTCCGGCCGCCCAACTGCGGAACAAGGAGACTTGCGGTCCCGTCCTCTTCTCCGGCGAGAAGGCCGAGCCCTTGGCGATCGCCTGCCAGGCCAGGAACACCAGATAGCCGGCGCCGAAGATCTTCAAGGCGAAGAAGGCCATCGGCGAGGCGACGATCAGCGCCGAGATGCCGACCACCACCAGCGTGGTGTGGATCAGCGTGCCGCAGAGCGCGCCGGCCATCGAGGCGAAGCCGGTGGCGCGGCCCTGGCTCAGCGTTCGCGACACGAACAGCGTCATGTCCGGCCCGGGCGTGATTGCCAGGATGACGGTGGCGATGGCGAACTGGATCAGCGTCGAAGTGTCGGGAATGAAGGACATACGGGCGGTCCTGGCAAAAGATTTCGCAGCGTATAACGCGGCCCTCCGGCCGCTGCCAGCATCTGCCGGGACAAACATCTGGCCCAGGCTGGGCTATAGCACGCGGCCGTTCGTCTCTTGCGCCGCCCGGAAGGGCCGTGATACTCGCCCGCGAAGCTCTTTTCCCGCGGAACCGCCAAAAATGTCCAAGACCAAGAATGTCAAGAAAGTCGTGCTCGCCTATTCCGGCGGCCTCGACACCTCCATCATCCTGAAATGGCTGCAGACCGAGCTCGGCGCCGAGGTCGTCACCTTCACCGCCGATCTCGGCCAGGGCGGCGAGCTGGAACCGGCGCGCCGCAAGGCCGAGATGATGGGCATCAAGGACATCCGCATCGTGGACGTGCGCGAGGAATTCGTCGCCGACTTCGTCTTCCCGATGTTCCGCGCCAACGCCGTCTATGAAGGCACCTATCTGCTCGGCACCTCGATCGCCCGGCCGCTGATCTCCAAGCATCTGGTCGAGATCGCCAGGGAGACCGGCGCCGACGCGATTGCGCATGGAGCGACCGGCAAGGGCAACGACCAGGTCCGCTTCGAATTGTCGGCTTACGCGCTGAACCCCGACATCAAGGTCATCGCGCCATGGCGCGACTGGTCGTTCAAGTCGCGCACCGATCTTCTCAACTTCGCCGAGCAGCACCAGATCCCGGTGCCGAAGGACAAGCGCGGCGACGCGCCCTTCTCGGTCGACGCCAACCTTCTGCACTCGTCCTCTGAGGGCAAGGTGCTGGAGGATCCGTGGACCGAGCCGCCGGAATTCGTGCATCAGCGCACCGTCTCGCCGATGGACGCGCCCGATGTCGTCACCGAGATCGAGATCGAATTCCTCAAGGGCGATCCGGTCGCGCTCAACGGCAAGAAACTGTCGCCGGCCGCCATGCTGGCGGCGCTGAACGACCTCGGCCGCGACAACGGCATCGGCCGCCTCGACCTCGTCGAGAACCGTTTTGTCGGCATGAAGTCGCGCGGCGTCTACGAGACCCCTGGCGGCACGATCCTGATCGCCGCCCACCGCGCGATCGAATCGATCACGCTCGACCGGGGCGCGGCGCACCTCAAGGACGAGTTCATGCCGCGTTATGCCGAGCTCATCTACAACGGCTTCTGGTTCTCGCCCGAGCGCGTGATGCTGCAGGCGATGATCGACAAGAGCCAGGAAGATGTCGAAGGCACGGTGCGGCTGAAGCTCTACAAGGGCAATGTCATCGTCACCGGCCGCAAGTCGAAGAAGACGCTCTATTCCGATGCGCTGGTCACCTTTGAGGACGACCGCGGCGCCTACGACCAGAAGGACGCCGAGGGCTTTATCCGGCTGAATGGATTGAGGCTGCGGACGCTGGCCGCGAGGAACCGCAAGGGCTGAAGCTGCTGATCTTCCCCGGGAAGGTCCCTCGGGGGAGATGCCCGCCAGCGGCGCATGCGGGGTTGGTTCCGACACTAGGTGGAAAGGCGCTGTGGCTGAAGGTGGCTGTGGGTCGCTTCAGGCACCGACGTTGGCGATTGGCCGAAACCCCGGTGACGTCGTCATACTCGGGCTTGACCCGAGTATCCATGCCGTGACCTCTGGCAGCGTGCAACGGTGCAGAATTCTGTAACCGCAGCAACGCCTTGGCGTAACGGCATGGATTCCAGGGTCTGCGCGCGTCGCTCCGCTCCTTGCTCCGCCCTGGAATGACGACGGAACGGCTGTCGGGGCAGGTCGCCCAGGCCGTGAGGACAAAAAGCCCGGCGCAAGCCGGGCTGTTCTGCTCAATACAGATATTTGCTCAATCCGCGTCGATCGCCTCGGCGATGCGGGCGATGGCCTGCTGGTAGACGCTGGCCGAATTCCAGCCGGCGATCGCGCCCATATTGGCCTCGTAGCTCGCGCCGGCATGCCAGCCATGAGCCTTGAGGAAGTTGGCGGTCGAGGCGAGCGCCGTGTTGCGGTCGCGCAAATTGCCGCTGCCGACGCCGTATTTCAGCACGTTTCCGGGCAGGAACTGGGTGTGGCCGATCTCGCCATGCATGGCGCCGACCGAGGAGGCGCTGAGCGCGCCGCGATCGACGAGCTTAAGCGCCGCGATGGCATGCGGGGTGAAGTAGTCGGGGCGGCGGCAGTCATAGGCGAGCGTCAGGATGGCCGACACGGTGTTCTGGTTGCCCATCGAGGCGCCGAAGCCGGTCTCCATGCCCCAGATGGCGAGCAGCACGCCCGGCGGCACGCCATAGGTCCGCTCGATGTTGGCGAACATCGCCGCGTTCGCCTTCTTCAGCGCGCGCCCCCGCGAGATGATGGCGGACGCGCCGCGACGCTTCATGAAGGCCTCCACCGAGCCGCTGAAGGCCTTGTGGATGGCGCGGTCGGCGGCGATCGTCCTTGTCGCATAGGTCGCCCCGGCCAGCGCCGAAAGGCCCCTTTGGCCGACGCCGTTGGCTTTCGCCTCGGCGGCGAAGTCCTGCTTCCAGGCGTCGAAGCCGGCGCCGTTCTTGCCGCAGCTGGCCGCGGCTTCAGCCCCCGTCGCCAGCCCAAGCATCGCCACTACCGCCGCGGCGGCCGCGAAAATCCTTCCTTTGGCAAAAAATGCCATGTCCTTCTCCTGGTTGCCTTGAATCACGTCCCGGTTGCGAATTTGCCAGCGAAACGCCTGGTTGTCACCGCCCCCGCGGGGACGTGGCACCCGACATCGGCGAAAGAAGGGCAATTGCCTACGATCGGCCGTCAGGTGTGGCGGGCTTGCCTCATGAAACGCATCGATGTCGTGACCGTCGGCGCCGGAGCTTGGCGCGGAGCAAGCGCTGCGAGCGGCCGGACTTTGCCCGGCCTTCTCGGCGCCCGGACCGGCGGGTCATCCATCCGACTCGCGGCGACATAGTCCGGGAGACCCGGAAATACTACGCCCGCTCACGCCCTTTTGACGGGCATGCCGAAAAACCGTGGAACAATTCGTGAGCGGCCGAAAGGCATGTTAGCCGGAACGCATAAGCTTTGGTTTCGTTTTCGAGCCCGAGGGAGCGTTTTGAAAACGGAGTGAAACCATGAACCGCGTCTTGTTTCCGGCGCTTGCCGGCGCGCTGCTCGCCATGTCGGGCACGGCCCTGGCCGACACCGCCGTCTCGGCGGTGGCCGACCTCAATGTGCGCGCGGGCCCCGGCCCGCAATATCCCGTTATCGGCGTGCTGGCCGCCGGCCAGTCCGCCACGCTCACGGGCTGCATCCAGAACAGCAAATGGTGCACGATCGCAGAGGCAGGCGGCAATGGCTGGGTCTATTCCGACTACGTGACGGGCGATTTCGGCGGCAGCCGCGTCGTCGTGACCCGTCGCCCCGCCAATGCTGAAATCGCCGTGGTGGCGCCACCGACCGACAACATCTACACCACCGATACCTACACCGGCGCCATCGTCTCCAACGACGACGCCATCGAGTCGATCGGCAGGCCGCCGGCCGAGGTCGGCACCTATGTCACCACGCACCGGGTCGACCCGGTCTATCTCGACGGCGAGGTGGTGACCGGCGCCACGCTGCCCGACACGGTCGAGCTGCGCGAGATCCCCGATTACCGGTATCGCTATGTCTATGTGAACAACCAGCCCGCGCTCGTCGACCCCGGCACGCGGCGCATCGTCTATGTGATGCGCTGATCGGTTTGATCGCCACGAGAAGAGCGGCCGCCGGCGATGGCGGCCGTTTTTTGTGCCGGCGGCTCAGGCCGCCTGCATCTGTTCGATGCCGCGCCGCATACGTTTGGAATTGGCCGAAGCTTCCGAACTTCGTCATCCACGGGCGGAGCGGAAGCGAAGCGGACGCGTAGACCCGAGGATCCATGCCGTGACGTCGCGCGAAGGGTAGAGGCGGTGCAGAACCAAGGGCTTTTCTGCACCGCTAGCATCGCTCAGATGTAACGGCATGGATCCTATGGTCTGCGCTGCGTCGCTTCGCTCCTTGCTTCGCCATAGGATGACGAACTTCGGACGTCGCGCCGCATTCTGCGCTCGAAGCGCCGCAATTCAGCGGGTAGTCCGGTTGAAGTAATCGCGCGGTAACCGGCGATCTTCTAGATTGCACGCCCACAGCCTTCGGCAGGGGAGCCGCGTGACGATCGAGAATGCCGCCTTCGAGGGCTATCGCCGCTCGCCGAACGAAAGGACCAATTTGCCGCGCCTGTTCTTCGGCACGGCGATCGTCATCGCCTTTTGGATGGCGATGACGGCTCTGGTGCTGTTTGCCGGCACTTATGTCTACATCGTCTGGCGCCTGCCCGGCCCCTCGACCGGGCGCTACATGCAGGACTTCCTGGCATCGCCCACCGGAATCCTGAGCGCGCTGACCTCCTTCGCCGGCATCTGGATCGGCCTGTGGGTGGCGATGCGCTTCGTTCACGGCGAGCCGCTGTCCGCGCTCTTCGGCGCCAGCCGACGTATCGCGGGCGGCGATTTCCTCAAGGGCCTGGTCGCGGTTCTGATCACCTCGCTCTTCTCCGAGGTCTTGCTGTACTGGCTGCAGCCGGAGATCGCGCGCGGACCGTTCGCGTTGTCGTCCTGGCTGCTGTTCCTCATCCCGATCGTGCTGCTCGCTTTCCTGCAGACCTCGTCGGAAGAAATACTGTTTCGCGGCTATCTGCTGCGCGGCCTCGCCTATCGTTTCCGGAGCCCGCTGATCTGGGCGCTGCTGCCCGGGCTGCTGTTCACGTCGCTGCACTGGAACTCGGACTCTACGCTTGCCATCAACGCCTGCGTCCTGGTCTCGATCGGCGCCTTTGCCCTGCTGCTCACGCTTTTGGTCTATGTCACCGGCAATCTCGGCGCCGGTCTCGGCGCTCATCTCGGCAACAATCTGACCGGTTTCCTGCTGATCTCGCACCAGGAAGGCTATAATGGCTTTGCCCTGCTCAACGCCAAGCCGCTCGAGGGTCCCGGCTGGACCAATCTCGACGCCGTGCTGATCGCCGCGATCGGCATCGTCAGCACGCTTTTGACGATGCTTCTGCTTTTGTATCCGCGCTCGCCGCTCAGGGTCGGAACAAGCAGCCAAAGCGCGCTTTAAGCCGCCTCAAATCGCAGCGTTTTGGCCGGATTTGAGCATCGTTTTTTGATGCATGTCGTTGCCGCAAAACCGCTGCGCACTTTTGCGCGACATGCATTAGCCTTGACTCCGCGGCCGATTTCCTGTCTAGAGCCGCTGAATTCCGCGACGAGTTTTCTTTCGCGAAAGCCGACCAGGACGCCGAAGCCTCAGCGAGGCAAGAGCTGTAAAGAGATCCTGGAGGCCAACACCCGGCAGCGCGATGCGCCCCCGGGTGCTTTTTGGCTTTGCGCTTTTGCTTGGCGACCCGGCGCGAACGCACTACCTCTCGGGCATCCGCAGGTGCCAGGGAAAAGGAAAGAGAATGTTTGAATCACTCCAGGAACGCCCAAGAGGCGTGGAGGGCCGCAGGCCCGACAGGGATCAGCATGAATCCAAGGCGCTCTCGCACCGTGGTCTGATCAATGTTTGAGACCCTACAAGAGCGCCTTGGTTCGATCCTGAACGGCCTGACCGGCCGCGGCGCGCTGTCCGAGGCGGATGTCTCGGCGGCGCTGCGCGAGGTGCGCCGTGCGC
This sequence comes from Mesorhizobium sp. LCM 4577, assembly GCF_001854795.2. Taxonomy (NCBI): domain Bacteria; kingdom Pseudomonadati; phylum Pseudomonadota; class Alphaproteobacteria; order Hyphomicrobiales; family Phyllobacteriaceae; genus Mesorhizobium; species Mesorhizobium sp. LCM 4577. The sequence continues at coordinate 67,520 of NZ_MDDU01000020.1, forward strand.
TGCTCGAGGCCGACGTCGCGCTGGAGGTGGTTCGCTCCTTTACCGACAAGGTGCGCGAGAAGGCGGTCGGCGCGGCGGTGCTGAAGTCGATCAAGCCCGGACAGATGGTCGTCAAGATCGTCCATGACGAACTGGTCGACATGCTGGGCGCCGAGGGTGTGGCCATCGACCTCAACGCGCCGGCGCCCGTCGTCGTCATGATGGTCGGCCTGCAGGGCTCCGGCAAGACGACCACCTCGGCCAAGATCGCCAAGCGGCTGACCGAGCGCCAGAACAAGAAAGTCCTGATGGCCTCGCTCGACACGCGGCGGCCCGCAGCACAGGAGCAGCTGCGCCAACTCGGCGAGCAGACCAAGGTCGCGACGCTGCCGATCATCGCCGGCCAGAGCCCGGTCGATATCGCCAAGCGCGCCGTGCAGGCGGCCAGGCTCGGCGGCCATGACGTCGTCATCCTCGACACCGCCGGCCGCACCCATATCGACGAGCCGCTGATGGTCGAGATGGCCGACATCAAGAAGGTGTCGAGCCCGCACGAAATCCTGCTGGTCGCCGATTCGCTGACCGGCCAGGACGCCGTGAATCTGGCGAAGAGCTTCGACGAGCGCGTCGGCATCACCGGCCTTGTGCTGACCCGCATGGACGGCGATGGCCGCGGCGGCGCAGCGCTTTCCATGCGCGCCGTCACCGGCAAGCCGATCAAGCTCATCGGCACCGGCGAGAAGATGGACGGGCTGGAGGAATTCCACCCCAAGCGCATCGCCGACCGCATCCTCGGCATGGGCGACATCGTCTCGCTTGTCGAGAAGGCCGCCGAGACCATCGACGCCGAGCAGGCGGCGGCGATGGCCAAGAAGATGCAGTCGGGCAAGTTCGACCTGAACGACCTCGCCCAGCAGCTTCAGCAGATGTCGAAAATGGGCGGCATGGGCGGCATCATGGGAATGATGCCCGGCATGGGCAAGATGAAGGACCAGCTGGCCGCCGCCGGCTTCGACGACAAGATGTTCGGCCGCCAACTCGCCATCATCTCCTCGATGACCAAGGCCGAGCGCGCCAATCCCGATATCCTGAAGCACTCGCGCAAGAAGCGCATCGCCGCCGGCTCCGGCACGGATGCTGCCGAGATCAACAAGCTCTTGAAGATGCATCGCGGCATGGCCGACATGATGAAGGCGATGGGCGGCAAGGGCAAAGGCGGCGGCCTCATGCGCGGCATGATGGGCGGCCTTGCCTCGAAGATGGGCCTTGGCGGCATGATGCCGGGAGGTATGGGGGGCATGCCCGACCTCTCCAAGATGGATCCCAAGCAGCTCGAGGCCCTGCAGAAGCAGGCGCAGGCCGCCGGCCTCGGCAAGGGCCTGCCGGGCGGCTTGCCCGGCGGACTTCCCGGCGGCGGGCTGCCGGGCCTGCCCGGCGGCATGAAGCTTCCGGGCCTGGGCGGCGGTGGGCTGCCCGGTTTGGGCAAGAAGAAGTGAGGGGGCGATGAACGAGGAGAAAGACATGGCCGACGCACGCGCCATCCTGGCGGGCTACCGCGCTTCGATCGACAACATCGATGCAGCCCTCATCCATATGCTGGCCGAGCGCTTCCGCTGCACCAAGGCGGTCGGCGTGCTCAAGGCCGAGCATGGCCTGCCGCCCGCCGACCCGGCGCGCGAGCAGCAGCAGATCGCCCGACTTCGCCAGTTGGCGAACGACGCGCATCTCGACCCCGACTTCGCGGAGAAGTTCCTGAACTTCGTCGTCCGCGAGGTCATCCGCCATCACGAACAGATCGCCGCTGCCAACGGCGCTGCAAAAGCCGGCTGACCTGTGCATGTCGCCCAAAAGTGCTTCGCGGTTTTGGGATAACGACATGCGCAACAAGGACTCAGCCGGGATTAATGAACGAAATCAGAGCTTTAGGAGAAAAGAATGGCACTGAAGATCAGACTGGCCCGTGCGGGCTCGAAGAAGCGTCCTTACTACCATGTCGTCGTCGCCGACGCCCGTTCGCCGCGCGACGGCCGTTTCATCGAGTCGCTGGGTTCCTGGAACCCGCTGCTGCCGAAGGACGGCGAGCGCGTCAAGGTCGACGCCGACCGCGTCAAGCACTGGCTGTCGCACGGCGCCCAGCCGACCGACCGCGTGCTGCGCTTCCTCGACGAGGCCGGCCTTGCCAAGCGCGAAGCCCGCTCGAACCCGAACAAGGCCCTGCCCGGCAAGAAGGCGCAGGAACGCGCTGCCCTGTTGAAGAAGGCGCAGGAAGACGCCGCCGCGGCAGTTGCCGCCGCGACCGCGGCGCCGGCCGAGGCGGAAGCCGCCACCGCCGAGTAATCGCGGCCCTTTCGCTTACGAGAACGGCGGGCTCATGCCCGCCGTTTTTCTTTGGATCAGCCTAACGTCTCAGTAGCCGGACGGGCATCTTGCGACGTAGACGCGCCCGTAACGGTCGCGGTAGCGGCACTGGCCGGCCTCGCTGGCATGGCCGATCAATGCGCCGGCGACCGCGCCAACGGCGCCGCCGACCACCGCGCCCTGCACCGGATCGCCCGCCACCGCCGCGCCGACCGCCGCACCGCCCAGTCCGCCGATCGCAGCGCCCTTTTCCGTTTGCGAGCAGGCGCCAAGCGCCATCGTCAGCACCAGGATGGTAATTGCTTTCTTCATTGCTGTTCCTCTCTCAAGCGCCGTCCTCGCCGCCATGGTCTAAACTCGCAGACGGCTAATTTGATCCCTGGAACAACGAAGATTGGCCGGCGCGGGGCCGGCCAAGAATCTCGCAACCGCTGTCAGACGATTGAAATAAATAGGCTTTCACCGCTCGGTGGCGCGTCTGAGATTGTCGAGCCCGGCCTCGAAATCCCTGCCGATCAGCGCATCGAAATTCATGAACAGGCCCATCAGCTTGGCGATGAARGGCCTCGCGCCGCGCATCGCCCAGGTGACGGTCGTGCCCTCGCCGGAGGGCGAAAGCGTGAAGTCCACGGTGTTGTTGGCCCGGAACGGCTTCTCGAAATCGAGCTTGAGCGCGACCTGCGACGACGGCACCGAATTTGTGATCTCCATACGGCCCTTGCCGGCCTTGGAATTGCCTTCCCACGCATAGGCCGCGCCCTTGCCGCTGTCGGCGCCGGACAGCATGCGCTGCATCCCGGGGTCCAGCTTTTCGAAGGGCGACCATTCGGGCCAGCGCCGGAAATCGTTGATCAGCGGGAAGATCGTCTCCGCCGGCGCCTTGATGCTGGCCGAGCGAGTGACGACGAAATCGTTCGGCCGGGTCGCGGCATAGACGAGCACGGCGGCGATGACGACGACCAGGACGAGGAGGATGGTGGCAAACATCTCTTTTCTCCCTATCGCGAGAACGGGATCAGCGCGCGCACCCTGGCGTCGCGCAGGAAAAGACCGCCCCACAGGATAACGCCGAGATAGACGCCGAACAGCGTGTGCGAGAACAGCGGGTTGCCGATCCGCACATGGGTCGAAATCGCGCCGCCCATATAGGCGGTGAGCAGGATGGCGCCGAGCACGGAGGTGCGCGGCAGGGCATAGAGCGCGGTCGAGATCAGCCCGACAACGCCGAGCAGCCGCGCGACATTGGCGTCGGCCGGCCAACCGAGTTCGGTCATCGTCAGGGTGACGATTTCGAGCGGCGGCAGCTTGATGACGCCGTCGAAGACCATGAACAGGACGACCACGGCGCTGAGCGCGCGCCCGGTCCACAAAGCGCCTTTTGAAGCAGGCGCGGCTTCGGAAATGCTCATGGATGTTCCCTCCAGTTGATTCCAGGGCTGGCTTTCTGCCAGCTTCGGACCAAGGACGGAGAACCCCGCGGCGATCCTACAGGGTGGGTCGCGCTTTTCCAAATTCAGTGCGAATGAATCGAGCGCAAGGAAACAGGATGACCGGCGAGACCGATCTGCAGAGGCTGTTGGCGTCAATGACGCCCCGACTGCTTGCCAGGACCTACCTGTTCGCCAGGCTGGCGCCTGGCGTGCCGATCCCGGCGGGGCTCGAACCCGTCATGCAGTTTCGCGAGCGCGAGGGCCTGACGCTGATCGTGACGGAGGAAGAAGCGAAAGCCGCCGGTCTCGCCGGCACGTTCCGCTGCCGGATGATCACGCTCGACATCCATTCCTCGCTCGAAGCCGTCGGCTTCCTCGCCGCCATCACGACGCGGCTGGCAAGGACCGGCATGGGCGTCAATCCGGTCTCGGCCTTCTATCACGACCATCTGTTCGTGCCGGCCGAGCGGGCGGAGGAAGCGCTGGCGATGCTGCGGCAATTGGCAATGGACAGCGGTAGCTGAGTTGACGAATGCCCGTAAATTGCGTAATTTGTGATATATGTGTAAATTACGCAATTTTGGATGACTGCAATGCGCGAAGTTCCAGCCACAGAGTTCGCACGTAACTTCGGCCGCTACCGTGAAATCGTGCAGCGGGAGCCTGTTGCCGTGATGAGCCACGGCCGTCCCACCGGCTATTTCGTCTCGGCCGTCGAGTATGAGGACCTCCAGCGCTACAAGAATCTGGCTCGGCAGTCGTTTGCAACTAAGGACCTGACACTGGACGAAATCGAGATGATCACCAACGGTCGCATGTCATCGGAACACGATCATCTCAACGCCTTGCTTGATGAAAAATAAGGTATGCCGCTTCCCAAGCCACAGCTCGGCCAAGTCATTTCTTACGCCTATTTGTGGCACCATGAGCACATAGCTGGACAAGAGGAGGGACGGAAAGATCGCCCTTGTGTCGTAGTGCTTGCCATCGATCGAGGAGCCGAAGGCTTAGCCATAACTGTGTGCCTGTCACGCATGTACCGCCAAATGACACGTCGCTTGCAATCGAGTTGCCGGCGGCGGTCAAACGCCATCTTGGCCTAGACGGCGAGCGTTCATGGGTGATGCTGCATGAGGGCAACCGCTTCGTGTGGCCAGGATATGATCTTCGTCCAGTACCGGGCACACTCGACCGTTATGAATACGGCCTCCTCCCACCACGCCTATATCAGTCAATGATGGTGCGCTTCAGGGCCATTTGGGCAGCAGGGCAAGGCCACCCCGTGTCTCGCGATTGAGCTCCTTCGGCTTGGCTCAGCGCCTGAGCACATAGAGAATATCCGGCAGGCTTTCCTCATTGGCCGATCCGTCGCCGAAGGCTTCGGCACGAAAACCGTGGCGTTCGTAGAAGCGCTGTGCGCCAGTATTCGCCTGGAAGCAACGGAGCTTGATCGATCGCATGCCGGCCGTGGCTTGGGCAAGCAGCCGGCTGCCGATGCCTTGCCCTGTCCAGGCAGGATCGAGATAGAGCTGCTCGACCCAATCGCCGTTGACGGCAATGAAGCCGATGATGGATTCGCCGGCGACGACAACCGTCACTTGCTGATTGGGCAGCAGGATGTCACGGATGAAGAAGAGATCTTCCTCCGGCGTATGCAGGACTGGCATCCAGTCGAAGGCGCTGAGTGAGGCGCGCAGGAGCTTGGCGATGGCGGCGGCGTCCGGGCCAGTGGCTGGCGCAGGACGACATCAGCAGGCTGAACGCCGATCATGAAATACACTCAACCTGGAAACGGCAGTGCTCAAGGGATTGCCAGCGTCTCACTCCGCTGGAGCACCCCTCATCCGTCTCGGCGCTGCGCGCCGATCCACCTTCTCCCACAAGGAGGGCTTTGCACGGGG
>NZ_MDDU01000021.1:0-62496 GCF_001854795.2 Mesorhizobium sp. LCM 4577
CAACAAGCCCGCGCCCGACGGCGCGGGCTTTTCTTTTGGTACTCAGCCCAGGAAATCGGCCCGGTAAGGCGCGAAGCTGTCGATCAGGCGGCCGGCCTCCAGCGCCTTGACGCCATGCACGAGGTTGGACGGCACGATGAAGCTGCTTCCTGTTTCGAGGATCTCCGATCGGCCGTCGATGGTGACCTCGAAGCGTCCCTCGGCGACATAGCTTGCCTGGACATGCGGATGCGAATGCAGCGCYCCGACGCCGCCTTTGTCGAAGGCGAACTCGACCATCATCAATTCATCGGTGTGCACCAGCACGCGCCGCCTGTTGCCGTCCGGCGTCGGCTCCCAGGTTTTTCCGCCCGCGTGGGAAAAGATATCGGTCATCGCTCAGCTTCCGTTCGAAGTARGTAGAAACGTCATCGCGCCAGCCAGCCGCCATCGACCGGCACCATCGCGCCGTGCATGTAGTCCGAYGCCGGCGAGAGCAGGAAAACCGCCACATCGCCGATATCCTCCGGCCGGCCCCAGCGCGCCGCGGGGATGCGCCCGAGGATGGCGGCGCTGCGGTCCGGGTCGGCGCGCAAGGCCTCGGTGTTGTTGGTCTCGACATAGCCTGGCGCGATGCCGTTGACGTTGATGCCTTTGGCCGCCCACTCGCAGGCGAGCAGCCTTGTGAGGCCGAGCACSCCGTGTTTCGAGGCCGTATAGGARGCGACGCGGATACCGCCCTGGAAACTCAGCACCGAGGCGATGTTGACGATCTTGCCGCGCCGTCCGGGCTCMGCCAGYACGCGCCTGGCAAAGCTCTGGCAGAGCCGGAAAACCGTCTTCAAATTGACGTCCATCACCTCGTCCCAGTCGGCTTCGCTGAGGTCGACCGCATCGGCGCGCCGGATGATGCCGGCATTGTTGACGAGGCCGTCGAGCGGGCCGCTCTCGCCCCAGACCCGGTCGAGCATCGCCGCGGCCTCCGCCGGATCGCCGAGATCGGACYTGACCGCCTCGAAGCTGCCGCCCACGGCCGCGACTTTCCCGGCGGTGTCGTCCATCGCCGACCGGCCGACGCCGACGACCAGGCCGCCGGCGCGCGCGATCGACACGGCGATGCCTTGCCCGATGCCCGTGTTGGCGCCGGTGACCAGGATGCGCTTGCCCGTGAGGCTGAAGGCGGAAAGATCGCTCACCGCAATTGATCCATCGTCACCTGGTCGACGTCGGTATAATCGACATTGTCGCCGGCCATCGCCCAGACGAAGGCGTAGCTGGAAGTGCCGGCACCCGAATGGATCGACCAGCCCGGCGACAGCACCGCCTCCTCGCTGCGCATGACGATGTGGCGCGTCTCGTCGGGCTCGCCCATGAAGTGGAAGACGCGCTGGCCCTCGGCCAGGTCGAAATAGAGATAGGCTTCCATGCGCCGGTCATGCACATGGCAGGGCATGGTGTTCCAGACCGATCCCGGCGCGAGCTGCGTCATGCCGACGACGAGCTGGCAGGTTTTTGCGCTATCGGCGTGGATGAACTGGAATATCGAGCGCTCGTTGCTGGTGGCCTGGCTGCCGAGGTCAAGCCGCCTGGCGTCGCCGATGCGGATCAGGCGGCTGGGATGGGTCTGATGCGCCGGCGCGCTGAGCAGGTAGAACTTTGCCGCATTGTCTGGATCGGCCGAGGCGAACGACGCCTGCCCGGTGCCCATACCGAGATAGACCATGTCGAGCGCCGCCATCTCGTAAGGAACCCCGTCGGCAGTGATGGTGCCTGCGCCGCCGATGTTGACAGCGATCAGCTCGCGGCGCTCGAGGAAGGCCTTGGTGCCGGTCGGCTTGATCGCCTCGAGCGGCAGGATCTTGTCGACCGGCATGGCGCCGCCGACGACCATGCGGTCGTAATGGGTATAGGTCAGGCTAACGAGGTCGGGCTTGAACAGGCCGCCTATGTGGAAATGATGGCGCAACTCATCGGTCCCCATGGCTGCCGCGGCCGCCGGATCGATGGCGAAGCGCGACGAAAACTCGGTGTGTCTCTGGTCCATGTCTGCCCTTGCCTGATAATCACTCGGTCGACGCGGCTTTCAGCGAATTGGCGTAATAGGCCTGCCTAGCCTGCAGCCGCTCGCGGTAGCGCTGCTGGCTGGCGGAGAGATGCGTCCGCATCGCCTCGCGCGCGGCATTGGCATCGCCGGCCGAGATCGCGTTCAAAATGACGAGATGTTCGCGTTGCAGGCCGCGCTGGTACTCGTCCGACTGGACGAGCTCGGTCGACCAGGGTGAGGTGACGTCGCAGGGAATGGCGCGGCGCCCGAGCACGTCGAGCATCTCGACATAGAACGGGTTGTTGGTGGCGCTGGCGATCGCGCGGTGGAAGGCAAGGTCGGCCGGGCCGGTCGGCTGGCTGTCGAGCAAAAGACGCTCGAACTCGAAGAAGGCCTCCTGGATCGCAGCCTCCTGCGCGGCGTTGCGGCGGATGGCGGCCAGCCCGGCCGATTCGATCTCGATCGCCAGGCGCACTTCGAGCACATTGAGCGCGATGGAATCCTTACTGCCCATGTCGGCGGCCAAGACGCCGAACGTCGTCGATATATGCTCGGTGACGAAGACGCCGGCGCCTTGCCGCGGCTCGACGAGGCCGTCGGCGGCAAGCTTGGCCAGCGCCTCCCGGATAACGGTGCGGCTGACCCCGAAAGTCTCGGTCAGCTGGCCCTCTGTCGGCAGCTTTTGTCCGGGCGGGATCTCGCCTGCCAGGAGCTGCTTGCGGATCGCTGTGACGACGTTTTCCGACAGCTTCGGTTTTCTCTCGACCCTGAGGTCGGTTGAGGTGGCCGACACGTGGCTAACTCCTAGTGGAAGAGGCTTGGTAGCCACAATGAGATTTCCGGTACGTAAGTGACAAGCATCAACACGGCAAAGGCGGCTCCGTAGAATGGCCAGATCGAGCGCATCGCTGTCCAGATCGGGATGCGGCCAATCGCGCAGCTGACGAAAAGCACCGCTCCCACTGGCGGTGTGCACAGGCCGATACCGAGATTCAGGATCAGGATAACTCCGAAATGCACGGGGTCGACGCCGTAGGCCATGACCACGGGCAGAAAGATCGGTGTTGTGATGATGATCAGCGGCGACATGTCCATGAAGGTGCCGAGAATGAGCAGCACCACGTTTATCAAGAGCAGGATGACCAGCTTGTCGCCGGAGATCGCCTGCAGGAAGGCGACCAATGCTGCCGGCACCCTGAGGTAGGCCAGCAGCCATCCGAAGGCAGCGGCACAACCGATGATCATGAGCACCATCGCGGTCGTGCGCACTGCTGCCGTTGTGGCGGTGACAAAGTCGTTCCAGCCCATCGAACGATAGACCAGCAGTGTCACCAGAAAGGCATAGACGATAGCAACGCAGGAACTTTCGGTCGCCGTGAATATGCCCGAGCGCACGCCGCCAAAAATGATGCCGATCAGGATGAGACCAGGAATTGCGGCGACAAGCAATTGCAGCGCGCGGCCGAAGCCGGCGAAGGGCTCCGTCGGATAGCCGCGGCGGCTGGCGACCCAGTAAGCCGTGATCATCAGCGACAGCGCCAGCAGCAGGCCCGGTATGATGCCTGCGGTGAACAGATCGGCGATCGAGATGCGCCCGCCGGCCGAAATCGAGTAGATGATCATGTTGTGTGAGGGAGGGATCAGCAACGCAATGATGGYGCCGACAGAGGTGATGTTGACGGCGTAGTCGACGCTGTAGCCGCGCGCTTTCATCTGCGGGATCATCAGCCCGCCGACTGCCGAAGCATCGGCCACCGCCGAGCCGGAAATGCCGCCGAACATCGTCGACGCGGCTATGTTGACCTGACCCAGCCCGCCACGGAGGTGACCGACCAACGCGCCTGCTAGCGCGACCAGTTTGGCGGCGATGCCGCCGCGCACCATCAGGTCGCCGGCGAAGATGAAGAACGGGATGGCCATCAGCGAGAACACGCTGACGCCGGAGTTGAGGCGCTGGAATACCACCAATGGCGGCAGGCCCAGCACCAGCACTGTCGCGAAGCTGGCGACGCCAAGACAAAACGCGATTGGGGTGCCGATGATAAGCAGGAAAACGAAGGTGCCGAACAGGACAGTCAGCGCCATCAAAGGTCCTCCTCGCCCGTGGCATATTGATCGGCGTCCACGGGCATGCCGGCAAATCGCCCGGCCAGCCGCTCCATGGAAAACAGGCAAACAAGCGTGCCACCCATGATCACCGGCAGGAAGCTGACACCGCCAGGGAGCGCGAGGGACGGCATCACCGTGTTCCAGGTCAGCCTTGTGAGCTGGACGCCGTAGACAACCATGCCTGAGCCGAAGGCGAGTACGACGACATCGGAAATGCTGCGCAGAACGGCCTTGGCGGCATGGGGCAAGAAATACAGCAGCACGTCGAAGCCCAGATGGGTGCGCTCACGAACCCCGACGGCCGCACCCAGGAAGATGAACCAGCCCATCAGGAGCACAGCGGACGATTCGGTCCAGCTCGGTGAATTGTTCAAGACATAGCGCGAGAACACCTGCCAGAATATGATCACCGTCATCAATGTCAGCCCGGCACCGCTGACCCACAGCGCCAGCCTCGCCATCTGCGATAGCAGCCGCTCTATTGCCAGCCAGAATGGTTTCATGTGCGTCTCCCAGCCTGGTGGCGCAATCGTCCGCGCCACCATGTCTGCGAACAGTCTATTGGGTTGCCTGGATGCGCGCGGCGAGGTCCTTCAGTTCCGGCGTCGACAGATATTTGTCGTAGACCGGCTTCATTGCGTCGATCAGGGGCTGCTTGTCGATCTCGCTCACCTTGACGCCTGCCTTCTCGACGATGTCGCGCGACTTTTTCTCCTGCGCGTCCCATAGCTCGCGCATCTTGACGACGCTGTCCTTGGCCGCTTGGCGCACGATCGCCTGGTCTTCCGGCGTGAGCTTGTCCCAGCTCGCCTTCGACATGACGAGCACTTCCGGAACGATCTGGTGCTGGTCGAGCGTGTAATGCTTCGCGACCTCATAGTGTTTGGCGGACTCGAAGCTCGGCCAGTTGTTTTCGGCGCCGTCGATAACGCCTGTCTGCAGGGCCGAGTAGACTTCGCCATAGGCCATCGGGGTGGCGTTGGCGCCGAGCGCATTGACCATGTCGACGAAGACGTCGGACTGGATGACGCGGAACTTCATGCCCTTCATGTCCGCCATCGAGGTGATGTCCTTCTTGGTGTTGTAGAAGGAGCGCGCACCCGAATCGTAGAACGCCAGTCCGACGAGGTTATGCGCCTCGAACGCCTTCAGGATCTGGTCGCCGATCGGCCCGTCCATGACGTGGCGCATATGCTCGACCGAGCGGAACATGTAGGGTAGCGACGGCACGGCGGTTTCCGGCACGATGCCGTTGAACGGGCCCATCGAGACGCGATCGAGGTCGATGACCCCGCTTTGGGTCTGCTCGATCGTGTCCTTCTCCTCGCCAAGCTGCGCGGAGTGATAGACCTCGATCGAATAGCGTCCGTTGGTGCGCTGCTTGATCAAGTCACCCATATATTTTACCGCTTCGACCGTCGGGTAGCCGTCGGGATGGGTGTCCGAAGAGCGCAGGACTGTTTCGGCCTGCGCCCCCGACCATCAGCGAACCGACGGCGAATGTGGCCGCCAACAATTTCGAAAAATGCAACATGACTTCCTCCCTTGACATTGCAGCGCTCTGCTCACAGGCGATATGCTTTCTTGGCAAGCGTATAGGCGAGCTCCCCGGCCAGCTCATGCGCCTCGTCCTCGCGCAGTCGATGCTCGGCGACCAGCCGCGCCAGGAAGGCGCAATCGACGCGGCGCGCGACGTCATGGCGCGCCGGGATCGAGGGGAAGGCGCGCGTGTCGTCGTTGAAGCCGACGGTGTTGTAGAAGCCGGCCGTCTCGGTGGTCATCTCGCGGAAGCGGCGCATGCCTTCCGGACTGTCATGGAACCACCAGGCCGGGCCGAGCTTCAGCACCGGATAGACGCCGGCGAGCGGCGCCAGCTCGCGCGCGTAGCTCGTCTCGTCCAGCGTGAACAGGATGATCGCGAGGTCGCGCTCCAGCCCGACGCAGTCGAGCAGCGGCTTCAGCGCCGTCACGTAATCGGTGCGGGTCGGGATATCGAAGCCCTTGTCACGGCCGAACTTCTGGAAAACGGAAGGCGAGTGATTGCGCCATGATCCGGGATGGATCTGCATCACCAGGCCGTCGTCGCGGCTCATCTTGGCCATTTCGGTCAGCATCTGGGCGCGGAACAATTTTCGCTCGCGGCCGTCCTCCGAGCCGCGGCGGATGCGGTTGAACAGCTCCTCAGCCGCCGCGTCGGAGAGATTGGCGGTCTCGGCGGTGGGATGGCCGTGATCGGACGAGGTGGCGCCGAATTCCTTGAAATAGGCGCGCCGCTTCCGGTGCGCCTCGAGATAACCGGCCCAGTTGCCGGTGTCGCATCCGGTGATGTCGCCGAGCCGATCGAGATTGGAAGCAAACCCCTGGAAATCGGGATCGACGACGGCGTCCGGCCGGTAGGCGGTGACGACGCGGCCGCCCCAGCCGCTTTCGCGGATCGTCCGGTGCCATTTGAGGTCATCGAGCGCGCCTTCGGTGGTGGCGATCACCTCGATGTTGAAGCGCTCGAACAGCGCACGCGGACGATAGTCGTCGCGCTGCAGCAGCATGGCGATCCTATCGTAGGTGCGGTCGGCGCTGGCCGCAGTGAGCGGCTCCTCGATGCCGAACAGATGCTCGAGCACATGGTCGAGCCAGAGCCGCGTCGGCGTGCCGCGGAAGAGATGATAGTGCTCGGCGAAGCGCCGCCAGATCGCCCGGCCGTCGTTCTCGACCGGCGAGCCGTCAAGGCTCGCCACGCCGAGCTCTTCCAGCCGCACGCCCTGGCTGAACAGCATCCGGAAAATGTAATGGTCCGGCACGATGAGCAGCTGTGCGGGGTCCGGAAACGGCTCGTTGAGCGCATACCAGCGCGGGTCGGTATGACCGTGCGGGCTGACGATGGGCAGGTCCCGAACCGAGGCGTAAAGCGCGCGTGCCAATGCGCGCGAATTCGCCTCCGGCGGAAACAGCAGGTCGGGATCGGTCAGTCCAGCCACATCGATCCTCCCAATTCCGCCATCGGTAGGATCGGCAGGAAATAATGTCAACATACAAAAATCAGATTCTTGTATGATGACGTCCCGGCAGAGCGAAGCTGGGCATTCCGTTTCGTCGGGCTGTCGGCCAACGGCGCGTAAAAAGGATTCGCCGTCGCGACGGTTCTTGCGGTGCAGGCTTCACGCATTGGCGAACCGCGGGCTGAACCATGGCTCGCCTCCAGGCGCTTCAGTGCCGGCTTCCCGAGCTCAAGGTCGCAGAGTGCGACCGGTGAATTCTGGGGAGAGCCAAAGAGCTTCTCAGTCCTCGGGCGAAATCGTCGGTAACACGCATGAGAGATCGCGGGCTATCTTGCCGTCGCCCGGGGTATCAATTGCCTTCCATCGCAGGTCATCGTCACCGGCGGCTTCGCAGCGGGGCTTGGCCTGGCGCTTCACGTTCTACGCTTGGAGGGGCGCACTGCCTGGGTGGAGGAACCCAGCTTCCCATGGTCCAGGAAGGGGCTGGAGCTTGCGGGCCTTTCCCTCGCTCCGATCCCGGTCGATCGGGATGGAATTGATATCGACCAGGCGTTTCGCCATCATCCGCATGCAAAGCTGTCCTCGTTACACCTGGCCAGCATGCGCCCCTGGGGGCCACCCTCTCGCTTGAACGGCGGCTTCGCCTGCTCGAATGGAGCGCGGCCAACGGCGCCTGGGTCATCGAAGATGATTATCTGAGTGAGCTGCAATTGACGGGCAGGGCCGCGCCGGCGCTCGCGTCGCTCGACCGCGATGGACGCGTCATCCATATCGGTTCATTCAGCAAAACGATCAGCCCGACGATCAGGCTGGGCTTCGTGATCGCGCCGGCCGAACTCGTCAGCCGCTTCGCGCAGGTAGCGGCGTGCCTGACGCCCCCACCCGGGCCGGCGGTGCAACTCGCGACCGCCGAATTCATGCGGGAGGGTCATTACATCCGCCATCTCCGGCGCACCAAGCGCGCCTATGAGGCGAAGCGCGAAGCCCTGCTGGAGCACCTTCGTCCGCTGGCAAGGCCCAATCAGCTTGCCACCCCTGGACTCGCGGTGCTTCGTCAAACAGTCCAAGGGCCACGTCAAACTGTACTCCGAAGTCGGGGAGGGCACGACCGTCAAGATATACCTCCCGCGGCTCCTTTCCGAGGCGTCGATTGAGGATGCCCCGGAGGTCCTGCCCGTCCCCGAAGCTGCCACCGGCGAGACGATCCTGGTGGTGGAGGATGACTTCGATGTGCGCGCTTACACGGTGAATCTTTGAAGGAGCTCGGCTACCTCGTTCTGGAAGCCCGTGACGGATCCGCCGCACTGGCGTTCCTGGAGGACAATGTCCGCATCGACATGATCTTCACCGACGTTGTCCTGCCCAGCGGCATGACCGGCGCCGATATTGTCAAAAGGGCTGCCGAACTCCGGCCCGGCCTCAAGGCCCTGTTCACCACCGGCTATTCGCGCAACGCCGTCGTCCACTACGGCAGGCTCGACAAGGGCGTCCAGCTCCTTTCCAAGCCCTTTTCATTTGAAGAGCTCGCGGCGAAGATCCGCGACGTTCTCGACAAAGCCGGTTAAGCAAAACACTCGGTCTCCGTGGCGAGCGTGGCCTCGCGGTAGGTCACCCCGGCTTGTGAATTTCAAATCGGAACGGAGCCTGAAAAGGTGATTGCCCGCCCCGCCTCCGTTAGGGCCACGCCCGGTCCAGCCACCGTCACCTCATAAGCCAGGGCGAGGCCGTGCCGATCGCACATTAAGCTGCGCTGCGATCATCCGCTGCCACAAATGCCATAGGCGCTCGAGGTGTCCAGACCACCCGGTCGGCGTCGTAGGTGACCCCGCCAATCCCGTTCAGCGCCTCCGGTGCCACCCGGTTCAGCACGACTGTTCCGAATCCATCGTGGGCGATCGTCTTGACCTCCGGCCCGTCCTTTTCGGTCCACTCCAGATGGAAGGTTCGGACACCGTCAAGGTCAGTCACGTCCCAAGTCAGCGTTATCGAGCCCCTGTGGCCCGACAGCACCCCGTATTTGGCGGAATTGGTACTGAGTTCATGGAACGCGATCCCGAGATACTGGACCGCATTTGGGGTCAGCACGAGGAGAGGGCCATGCAGGGAGATGGCGTCCTCCCGCCCGAATGGCTTGACCTGATCTAGGATAAGGTCGGCCACGGTGGCCCCTTTCCAATCGGCCGATACCAGGAGATCGTGGGAGCGCGAGAGCGCCATGATACGTTCGCGGACCCGCTTCTCGAAAACGTCGGGGCTTTCCGAGCGCTTGTTGGTCTCCCGGATCATCGACAGGATGACGGCGTACTGGTTCTTCACGCGATGGTTCACCTCCCGCATCAGCGTGCGGATACGCTGCTCGCTCTCCTTCGCGGCCGTGATGTCGCGCGCGATCTTGGAGGCGCCGACAATACGGCCGGTTGCGTCACGCACGGGCGAGATGGTGAGTGACACCGGGATTTCGGTGCCGTCCTTGCGCCGGCGGACGGTTTCAAAGCTCTCGACGCGTTCGCCGCGGCGAATGCGATCGAGGATCATGGGCTCTTCGTCCACGTGTTCCGGCGGGAAGAGCATGGTGATGTGGTGCCCAACCGCCTCCTCTGAGGTATAGCCGAACAGCCGCTCGGCACCCTTGTTCCAGGTTCTGATGAACCCCTCGAGGTCCTTGCTAATGATCGCGTCGAACGAGGACTCAACAATCGCCGAGAGGTGCTGGGCAGCATCTTCGCCGCGCTTGCGGTCGGTTAGATCGAGCAACATGTTGACGGCGCCGGTCAGCTCTCCGCGCTCGTTACGCAACGGGGTAAGGAATGGCGTGAACGGAAAGAGCGAGCCGTCTGGACGCTGCGCGATGGCCTCGACGTCGCGGACCGGGCTATTTTCCTTGAGCGCGATAGCCATGGGACACTGGTCATGCGGCAACTCTTCGCCTTCGGGGGTGAAGAGCCGAAAGGTCACGCACCACTTGTCCTGCCCGATCTTCGGCTCGCGGCCCGCCAGTGCGCCCGCCGCCTGGTTGTAGTAGGTGATCGTTCCTCCGGCGTCGGTCGTGTAAACCGCCACAGGCAGGGCGTCCAGGATCTGGTGGAAGCGCTGCTCTTGCCTGCCGATCACTTGTTCGGCTGTTTTCAGGGGTGTCACGTCCACCGTAAAGCAGCGGGTGTGGACCAGGCGGCCGCTCTTGTAGGACCCGCTGGAGCTGACTTCCACATGTTTCAATGAGCCATCCCGAGCCTTCAGCCGCGCAGGATAACGGTGGACCTTCTCGCCCCGTGCGAGGCGATCCATGATGTCGCGGATGACGGTTCTGTCGTCGTAGAAACCGGCGATCTCCTGCCCAATATACTCGGCAGGTTCATAGCCCAACATGCGCAATTCTGCAGAGTTTGCGTGGACGATGCGGCCGTCCGCGTCGACGATGTGCAGGCCAACGGCAGCATTCTCGAAGAAGTCTTCGTAGTTGACGGACACGAGGTCGTCTACCAGCCCGGAGGGCCTCGTCTTTGCCATTGATGTCCCGTCAAACGCGATAAGCCGTGAAGAAACTTCGGACGAGGCGAATGGTTCCCGGCCACTATCAAGTTCCTGCGACGCAATGAGCCGGCTAGTAACCCACCGTATTCTGCTCAGGCGACTTACGTTCCTATGATACCCGCTTGCTCTCCCGGGCAATCACTTTGCAACCTCCTGGCGCACGCAACGTTGTGAGGAACCTCTAGCCATGACACGGGACAGAATGAGCAAAGATATCGAGAACTGGGCCGATGCCTACGATGTAGTGACCTTCGCCCGGAAATACGGGCTCACCGTCCAACAAGCCAAAGTCATCATAAGCTCCAACGGTCCTTCCCGTCACGGCTGCGACATGGGCGCAATTGCGTTCGTCAGAGCCATGCGATTGAGGGCAAGCCGACCGAGCCGCACCAGGAAAAAGCTGACCAGCCCTGCTCAGTGACAGCCGTGACAGAGCAGATAGGGGACCAGCTGGAAAAGACCTTCAGCCGGCTGGCGGGCAGTGTGGCCCGCGCGTGCGGACGCCCATGGGCCTTTGCGCTCTGTCTCTTGTCTCTGGCGGTGTGGGGGATTTCCGGCCCCGTCATGCACTACTCGGAGACGTGGCAGCTCATCATCAACACCGGCACCACCATCGTCACCTTCCTGATGGTGTTCCTCATCCAGAACACCCAGAACCGTGACGGCGTAGCGGTTCAGGCTAAGCTCGACGAGTTGATCCGCTCCGGCAAAGCCAAGAACGATTTTGTCGGTCTCGAGCATTTGACGGCAGCTGAAATCGAGGAGGTGCTCAGCAAGCGCTCGCGTGCTACGAGGCGGCGCCGGGCACAAGGGGCGAAGCGATCGCGAAAGCCGCTAGGCTAAGATTTGGGGTCGGCTTAGCCGGGCCAGTCAACTTCGGAGCCGAGCCTGTCCTGTGAGCTGTTCGCAAGACAGCAAAAACCAATATTCCCTTCCGGCGTTCACTTGGACGAGGCAAATCCAATCCAACTGCCAAACGACATCAATGTCGTTGGCGCTATTATCAACGAGCTTTTGATAAACGGTGAAGTATGGGTTACCCGGAAACGGGCGCGGAGCCATCCGGGTTTCCATCAGACGAAGCGGCGAAGGCATTAGCCTGGTGAGGGGTCGGGCTTCGAACTCAGTTCAGTGCGATCGTCTGCGTCGGGTCTGCGCTTTGTTGACGGGTTAGCGCGGCAGATCGGCGCGAGTTTCGAAGTGAGCCGGCGCCCGTCCAGACGCAGCTGCTTAGCCTGAAGGCATGCGGCACGATCCAAGTGAGCTGGAAACGGTAGAGGGTCACGTCCGCTTAGCCAGCACATCGCGCGCCAACACCAGATCATCCAAGCGTTCAAGGAAAAAGGCTTCCCTATGGGAGAGGCAGAAGAAATCCTCGCAACGCTGCTCGATCCTTAGCGCCAGCACGAAATGCATTTGACCTTCATCCGAAAAAAGTTGGGCCTGCCAACCTGACCCACTACCGAGAAAGGTCTGTGCTCACGGGCGACCTTAAGGAAACCGTATGCCGTCACCCTCCCTGTTGGTTGGGAAGCTTGTAGTTCCCGAGGGGATCTTTCTGGACGCCGGGAGATGGTCGGCTATCCGCTGGGGCGTTGCCTTGCCCAACGTTCTGTTCCGGCGTGCGCTTTAAGCCCGGCGTCTGCCTCGATTCCATCGAGCGCGCGAGCATGAAGAAAGCAAGCAAACACAAGAACAGCACTAAAATTAGCGCTGCTCCCCAGCCGACGATGCGCGCCGTACCTTTCTGCTCCTGCCTGCGGGACATATCTTCGGCCATCGATAATCTCCGGTTCTGGGCGGTGATCACGTCACCTCCAACTCCGAACTTGGTATATCGGGTGATGTTCCTTAGAGACGTCTGAAGGGGTCGTCGGCTGGTCCGTCGACAGCTTCGGTCACCATGCGCGCCTACAGCGAGATCGCAACTCTGCGTAAACGGCTTAGACCGCGTAGCTGGCGCCGCTCTCGTCTCCTGCGACAGTCCCTATCCAATACTGATTGTTAGGCCCCGCCCGCAGCAACCTGAACGTCCCCGTTTGTCCGTCCACTACGAGGTCAAGGAAGGCGTTGGCAGTCTCGACCATGCCGATCGTACGGGCGGCTTGCAGATCCAACGTGGCGGTGCCGGGAAACCGACAGCGAAGATTAGTTAGAGCTGACAGCGATCCTCGCGAGGACCGATCTTCGTCAACACTTATCGCCGCCCAGGAATTCGTCTGCGCCAGCTCTTGCGTGAGCTTGTCCGCTGGCGTTGGGCGAACCGCCAAGCGACGAATGTGGCAACACTCCTCGATGACTGACGCCATTCGGCCAAACCCTGCCAGAAGCATTGTCCGTGCAGGCTTTATTGGTGGGCACTCCGTTCGCCACCAACCGGGCCGATCGAGCGCGGGATGATCGAATGCACCTTCCTTTGCGATTTGACTCAGAGCGCTCGCAATGATGGTCTTTCTGGGGCTCGCGTCCCGCACGTCGAAGGCTCCGCTCTCGTAATAGCCCTTTTGATGTACCAGCATCGAGTTCCAGTCGGTGGCTCCGAACAGTGACCAGGCGGTTATGGCGCGAATGTCGGCTCCGTCGCGCCTCCCCGCCTCGGCTTCGTGCCATCCCTCGATCAGCCACCGCAACTGTTCCTCACGCGTGCATCCGTTGTGCAACTCGGTGACGGCGATTGGCCTGCGGTAGCGATCCCAAATTTCCTTTAGCCGGAACCGTAAACGTGCGTGGTCGCGCATCTGGGACCGCACTGCAGCGATGTCGACATAGGCGTCGACGCCATTCCCCCCGGTCTGCTCGCCCGGATACCGCCGCAGATCGTCGTCGAGCATGCGGTCGCTTGTCAGGTAGTAATCGATCCCGATGACGTTGGGCGGGCAAGGGTCCGCGGTCAGCTCAACGAGATGGCGGCGGTCCACGCCCGCGTCAAGCAGCCGCCGGTGGAATGGATGGTCGTCGTCAACCAGGCCGCTCAGCAGATCAAGCGCCAGCCATCGCCGCTCGTTTTCATAGTCGGCCTGGTAACGGAGCCGGGGCGTGGAGAACACCCGCCCAAAATCTTCGGTCTGGACAAGTTGCGCACCAGGTATGTGTTTGCGGATTGCCTTCATGGCCATGGCGATTGCGCGGCACTGCGCGACGGTCAATCGGAAGCAGGTTGCCTCGCAGGTGCCATGCGGATGCCAAAGCCCATAGAGGCCGCTTATGCGCGCTGTCGTCAGTGGCTCGTTGATCGGCGTGAACATCTCCAGCCAGGGATAACGTCGCGCCACTTGCCCGGCATACCTGGCCAGCAATTCGGGGAAGTCCGGATCAAGCACATGGGTCGATTTCGGTCCGCTGCCATGATGGACCAGCCCCGCGATCGGCCTCACGCCAAGCCGTCGCAATTCGTTGAGACGCGAGTCCGGCCACCGCCAGTCGCGCGAACCATCGCCCTCGACCACTTCCCAGAGCACGGGGTATCGCACGGTCTTGATACCCATCTCGGCTATCAGGCTGAGATCGCCGGCACGGTCGAAATGGCCGGTCTCGCGGAGTTGATCGCGGGTCCGCTCGCGCAGGCGCACAATGCTACATTCAACGCCGCCCCAGATTTCGAGACTATCGCTCAACTTGCAGCTCCGGGTCCGGCATCATGACGGTTCGTTGTGTGCGCAACATTAAGCATCGCTTCGCAGACGGCATCTAGACGGGGATTGCGAGTGCCGGTTGCGGTGCGCGATCTGAGGCTGGGATAGTCTTCTGAATACGGGCAAAAGTGGCCAGGGCCTGCCCCACGACCTGGTCCATGTTGTAGTAGCGATATGTCGCCAAACGGCCAACGAACCACACGCCAGGGCAGTTGGCAGAGAGCGCTTCATATTGTTTGTAGAGCGCCTCGTTTTCCGGACGCGGCACGGGGTAATATGGGTCGCCGATATCTGTCGGGTATTCGTAGGTGAGGCTGGTCCGGACGTTCCTCTGGCCAGTCAAATGCTTGTACTCCGTGATGCGGGTATAGGCTTCCGTCTGCGGGTAGTTCACCACAGCTACCGGCTGAAATTGCTCGCAGTCGAGGGTGACATGCTCGAAGCGCAGTGAGCGGTAGGGCAAGCGGCCCAGCTTCCAGTCAAAGAATTCATCAATCGGCCCGGTGTAGATCAGCCGCCGGAAGGGAATTCGCTCTCGGACCTCGCGATAATCGGTCTGCAGCATGATCTTGACGTTGGGATGGTCCAACATCCGTTCGAACATGCGCGTGTAGCCGCTGGCCGGCATCTGCTGAAAGCTGTCGCCGAAATAGCGATCGTCGCGGTTCGTTCTTGTTGGAACGCGGGCCGTCACGGACTTGCTCAACTGGCTGGGATCGACCCCCCACTGCTTTCTGGTGTAGCCGCGGAAGAATTTCTCATAGAGTTCCCTTCCAACGGTGCTGACGACCACATCTTCGGCAGTGTGGATTTCCTCGACGGTTTCCCGCCGCGACGCGAAGAACTCTTCCAGCTCTGCCGAGCTCAGCTCCAGACCGTAAAGACGGTTGATGGTGTCGAGGTTGATCGGGATCGGCAGAAGCTTGCCGTCCACGAAAGCGAGCACACGGTGCTCGTACGGGTGCCAGGCGGTGAATTGCGAGAGGTAATCGACAATCGACTGGGCGTTCGTGTGGAATATATGCGGTCCATAACGATGGATGAGAATGCCGGCTTCGTTGTAGCAGTCATACGCGTTGCCGCCGATATGGCTCCGACGGTCGATGAGGAGAACGCTTTCGCCCCTTTGCGAGGCGATCCGTTCCGCGAGCACACTGCCGGCGAAGCCGGCTCCGACGATCAGCCAATCGAACATGTCATGCGCTCCTGCGGAAGGGCACGACCTTCTTGCTTGCACCGGCTTTCTTGATGTGGGCGGCCATGGCATCCCACGTCCGCTGCCAGGACATTTTGGCTAGGTAGGCATCGACCGCTGGCAGGTGCATTTCGCGCGGTTGCGCGAGTGCGGAGCGCAGTTTGGCCTCGATGTCCTCGGCGTCCGCGATGTCGACAAGGCCGGCGGCAGCGTAGCTTCGCACCACATCGACAATCGCAGTCGAGACCACGGGCAGGCCGGCGGCAAGGAATTCGGGAGTTTTCGTAGGGCTGATGAAGCGTGTTGCTTCGTTGAGGGCGAACGGCATCCACCCGACATCCCAATGCCGGAGGTAATCGGGCAGATCCTTGTAGGCTTTGCTGCCGAGCCAGTGCAGGTTATTGGCCCTGGGCAAGCTGCCCGGGTCGATCTTGACGACCGGACCAAGCATCACGAAGTGCACGTCAGGCATCCTCTTGGAAGCCTGCGCCACGAGGTCGATATCGAGGCGCTCGTCGATGACTCCAAAGAAGCCAACGCGAGGATGCGGGATGGCGAGCTGATCCGCCGGCTCGTCGCCGGGCGCCCTGGCCTTGTGAAAGTGGTTGACGTCAATGCTGCTGGGGAAAGGATAGATCGCCCGATGTTGGCAACGCTTCGCTTCGAACAGGCTTAAGCCGCCCGTGAAGACCACATCGGCGCGTTCGAAGAGCGCCCGTTCCAGGAGCGCAAGCTGGGCCGGCGCATTCTTGAACGCTGAAAGCTCGTCCATGCAGTCATAGACGCATACGTCGACGTTGAGATGCGCGCTGAAGCGCAGCGCCATCGGGGTATAATACCAGGCAGTCAGCTGAGCGTGCGGGGTCGACGCGACGATCCGGTCAAGATATCTGCGCTGGATAGCGTCGGCCCTGGCGGGGCTGGTTCCGGTTGGCAGCACAGGGGTCGCGACGCGAATGCCCGGGGCAGCGTCGCAAAACCGAATGGACGAGTGGGAGCATTCTTCGAAGACGGGTTCCTCGAAGTAGACGATCTGATGCTCTCTCGAAGCATGCGTGAGAAGGTGCTGGGGGCGTTGATAGACAAAATTCCATCGCAAATGTGAGAAGCATATCAATAAATCTTGTTCTTTTCTGGTTTTGATGGTGGCAGGTATTCTTATTGCCGCATCCATATAAGTTTTTCCTTGGTGACATGACCGTTTAGACTGCGAATAACATTTGTTAATCGCGAGATGCAGGAAGCTATTCCTGTCGCATGTCTAACTGTCCGCTGAGTAACTTGTTCCAGCCCTTGAGCGATATGCAGGCGGAGCGCCGGCCAGAGCGTCCGGCATCTCTGGCTGCAGCTTTCTGGGGACGGCCGCTCGGGTGCCGCATTTTTGTTGGATCAGCAGCTAAAATATCCGATGGCTTGAATTGATTCGCCGGGCCGAACCGCAGGGCCGCTTAACGACCGGCAATCGCTGGGGCAGAAAAATGAAGATCGACTTTGAGACGAATATGTTTCCGTTGTTTCACCCACAAGCGGTGGACGATCTCAAGGATCCATGCCCGGTCTATGACGGCCGGCAATGGCATGTATTCGGGTCGAGCGGCACGGTAACCAGCGAGACCTGGAAGATCCTTCACGCGACCGCGCCTGAATTGCATGGACCGTGGACGGAGCACGAGCCGATCGAGCTTCCGGTCACGGGCTCGGGCGTCGCGGCGCCGGGTGTCGTGCACGAAGACGGCGTCTTCCATATGTTCATCCAAACCGAGTTCATGAAATCCGGCGGTCGCTGTGAACACGCGGTGTCAAATGACGGGTTCAACTGGGTTGTGCTCAATCCGGCAATTCTGTCCGTGCCGGACACGGATGAAGACGGCATCTACGACCCGCACCCCGCTCTCATCGGCGGAAAGCGTTACCTCGTTTATTCCGGCATGCCGAAATTCACCCGCGTACCGCAGCCGGACATCTATCTGTCCCGGAGCCAGTCCGATTCATGGTTCGGGCCTTGGAAGCGCTTGGGCAAAATCCTCGACCACAATGACATTCCCCACCACAACACGCGGGACGATCCCGACTACGAATGGGGGATTGAAGGTGCCCAGTTGGTGGAACTTCCAGACGGCCGCGTGCTCCTCAACGCCACCTGCTTCCTTCCGCATGGACCGCGAGGCAGTCGGCAGCGGGTGTTTTTCGCCGTCGCTGACACCATTGCCGGACCTTACTCCTCGATCGGGCCGGTGCTCGATCCGGGCGGGCCTGGAGAAAACGGCCATTCGACCGTGATGATCGATGGCGACAGGCTCACCCTTTTTTACCAGAGTCGCGTTGCGGCGACGAACCATCGCTGGCGCTACGGGTTGGCGAGTTTCGACGTGTCCCTGCTTTCGAAAGCGGCTTGACCCGCTCGCCGCCAGATCGCGGGGCATCCCTGCAAGTTTAGTGCCGCGTAGAGTTGCGACCGGTCCGACGAATGAGATCGCCGTCGGGAACAATGTCTCTCGGACATGGTTCGGTCGCGTCCAGCAGGGAGCGGCCAGCTATGTACTTGCTGCGAAGAACCAAGAGACTCCAGTGGGCGAGCCGGCTCATTTTCGGTTATTCTGTGCAGCCGTATCGTCCGGCAGGCCCGACCCACAAGCTGATGCGAGGATGTCGTGCGCGCTCATGTGAACGTTCTGAATTTCGGGAGTGAAAGCGCTGATAGCGACGTCCGCGATCCAAATCGCATTTCGACGAGTGATCCAGAGCAGCTCGCCTATTTCTCCGCGGTGAACGGGATCACAGAGCGACAGGCCCGGGAATTGATCCGAAAACATGGAGACAATCTCGCCGTGCTCGTCAAGGAAGCTCGAAGGCTGCGCGAGCTCGAGTGACTTCAGCTAGGTCAAGCAAGGACAATCGAGAGCGGACCTAGGAACTTTTTTAGCGAATACTGGTTCGATATCATGGCACCCCGCTCCTAGCTATCCCGGTGCCGAGTCGGAGCTCATCCCCCATTCTCCGGCACAGGCCCGCCCGACGCCCAAAGGGCGGGCCTGCTTGGACCAGAGACTCACGGCCGCACGTCAGTGCCGTTCGTCAAGCGCCATCGACGGAAGACCTTGCTAGGTGCGTTCAGTGAAGAGACGGTGCCAGCTACGAAAGATATGATGGGCGCGGTCATGCGCCAGAGCGAGGACCGCGCTTCGCGACAGGTCGCATTACACGGCTGGTACGCGGGCGTTGGGAATTGTTCAGCACAGAAGAGCCCCAGGCAAAGGCGGTCAAAAAGGGCGCAGACTGACGGTAGGCGCCTCCTTTGGCTAGGTCTGCCCTGAATAACAGATGCTAGCGCGTTCTCTTGCTCTGCCTGCGCGATAGCGGTTGCAGCCCATGGCGGGCCGCCGGTCGCCGCGTTTTTCTGTGACGATCGGAATCAGAGCGTCCGGGCGCAGTTTGAGCATGTCTGCGATGAGTTCCCCTCAAGCCTCGCAGATCGGTGTGCGACACCGGCCCCGCGCCCTTGCCGGGGCGTGGGTTCCTCCGTTGGGTAGCGGAGGCCGGGGCCATGGAATTCCGGCCCATCTCGTTCACTGAAAGGCGTATTTGTAGACGATCCGACTCTGCTCGTCCGTCACTCTGACCCAAAGTTCTTCATTTGCTCGGATTCGCACTGCCCGCCCGGTTGCACGAGATGCCGCCGCAGCGGCGCTGTGCGCGTGGACCGACTGCCTGGATGTGACCGCTTCCCCAGCCACCACTTCAACCACGTATTTCTTCATCAAACATGGTTACGCCCACGACCGCCAATGGCGGAATAAGATTTGACGCAATTGCGAGAAAAACCCCTTTATCTCGCCCCGTTGAGCATCAGTTTTGCACTTGGCGCTAGAGTGCCTTAGCCGGACGAGGCACCGACGTCCGTGGGAGGACCGCTCTCAGTTATAAGCGTACTTGAACGTCGTAAGTGTCGCCTGATCCGTGACCCGTACCCAGAAACGCTCATCACGCCGGCCACGTACAACCTTGCCCGTGATTTTCGTCGCCGCCTCCCAGGGCGTCTCCGCCTCAGCGACTTGGCGCGCCACAACCACCTGGCCGGCTATTTGTTCAACCCTGTAGATCTTCACTGTCTGCATCGCTCCGGGACCATGATCCTAACTTGGCCGGGACGGCTTGTTCCGGCGGGTTCCTCGCGACCAGCGACTGCCACGTCGGGCCGGATCGACCTCATCGGCGTTGCGTCCTGCGGCACCAGGGTTGAAGAGAACCGTGCTGTCGGCGCCATCCCCATTCCGGAGCTTGGAACACTCGCACGGGCGGTAGGTTCGATAGACAAATTGAAGGTTGAGAAGCATCAGTTTAGTCCGGGAGAACGCGACGTGACCGAGACGGGAGAGAACGCGATGGATCAATCAAAGACATGATCGTTCTGGTCACTGGCGCTTCAGGTCTGATCGGCGCGACATTGTGCGCGCGCCTTGGGGCGGAGGGGCACGAGGTAGTCCGGGTTGTCCGTCGCCCCGCAGTGCATGGCCTTCTTCAGGGGCGAACCATCGTCGTCGATATGGCGAAGGCCTTGGAGGCGGAAGACTGGCTCACACACCTTGTCGGGGTCGACGCCGTCGTGAACTGCGCGGGCGTGCTGCAGGACAGCCCTCGGGAGAATACCGGCAACGTCCATGCCATCGGCGCCTCAGCCCTCTTTGTTGCCTGCGAACGCGCCGGCGTTCGAAGGGTTCTCCATTTCTCCGCGATCGGTGTCGACCGGGAACAGCCTTCAGCTTTCTCGACCAGCAAGCTGGCTGGAGATCATGCTTTGATGGAGCGTGATCTCGATTGGGTAATTCTGCGGCCTTCGGTGGTGCTCGGCCGGCCAGCCTTCGGCGCAAGTGCTCTTTTTCGCGGGCTCGCTGCCCTGCCACTGCTGCCGACAATGCCCGGCACCGGCCTTCTTCAGGTCGTGCAACTCGACGACGTCGTCTCCACTGTTTTGACCCTGCTGGGCAGGGGTAGCCCGTCGCGCCTGACGCTTGAACTCGCAGGGCCGGAAGCATTGACCATGAGCGAAATTGTCGCCCGCTACCGCGAGTGGCTAGGGTGGGGGAGGGCGACGGAGTTTGTACTGCCCGGTTGGGTCGCTGCGATGCTTTATCGGTCCGGTGACCTGGCGGGCCTCCTCGGCTGGCGGCCTCCAATGCGGACCAACTCCGCCAGGGAAATCGCGCGCGGCGCTACCGGCGCCTTGGGACCGTGGCAGCTTGCAACGGGAATTCAGCCGTCCACTGTCGCGTCCGCCCTGGCCGCCAGCCCTCCCACCGTGCAAGAACGCTGGTTCGCCGCGCTCTACTTGGTGAAGCCGGCGGCCTTCGTGGTTTTGCCGTTCTTCTGGATCGCGACCGGCATCATTTCGCTCACCACGGGTTGGGGCAGCGGGGTCGAGCTTCTCCTCGGCACCGCCTTCGAGGCGTTGGCCGGTCCTGTTGTTGTCGCAGGGGCGTTGGCCGATATGGTTGTCGGCGCCATGATCGCATGGCGCGCGACAAGCCGGGCAGGGTTGTGGGGGGCCATCGCAGTCTCGTGCTTCTATGCAATTGCGGGAAGTATTCTGCGCCCGGACCTGTGGAACGCGCCCCTTGGCCCATTGATGAAAATCCTGCCCATACTCGTCTTGCACTTCTGCGCGCTGGCGATCCTGGAGGAACGCTGATGCTCTACTTTGTGCTGAAATACTTGCACGTCATCGGCGCTGCCGTGCTGCTCGGCACGGGCGCCGGCATTGCATTCTTCATGCTCCTTGCCCACCGGACTGGCAGCGCCGCCACGATTGCCGCCGTGGCCCGCATCGTCGTCGTTGCCGATTTCCTGTTCACCGCCACCGCGGTCATCGCCCAACCGATAACCGGGGCCGCACTGGCCTGGCAATCAGGCTATTCGCTCGGGGAGGGCTGGATCGTGCTGTCGATCCTGCTCTACGTCGTCACCGGGCTATTCTGGTTGCCTGTGGTGTGGATGCAGATGCGCATGCGGGATCTCGCGGCGGAGGCCGCCACCGCGGGCATTCCGCCGCCCAAGCGATACAATCAGCTCTTTCGGCTTTGGTTCGCTTTCGGGTTTCCGGCATTTGCGTGCGTAGCCGCGATCTATTGGCTGATGATCACACGGCCCGCAATCGAGTTGTTCCGAGTTTACTGCGCGCGGTAGACAGGCAACTGCCCCGTCCAGCGCCCAACGCTGACCAACATCCAGCGCCGCGGACGCCAGCTACTCGAAACTTCGGCGAAGGTGGCAAAGAAGGCGGTTCCGCCGTCAGACGCTGACGGGTAGCCGAAACAGGTCGGCAGAGGCCAATCGGCCCTAACCCTATTTTTTCTTGCGCGCGGCCGCCTCGGCTTGCGCAGGCGCCTCCTTGATACTCGCTGCGCCGCCCATGTCGCCATTCTTGGTCCGTCCTGCTCCCGGCCCGGCACCTAGATCCGCGCCTGTGGTCGGGTCGGAGGAGGGGTCTGAGAGCGTCCGCTCGCCCATTTTGGTTACGACCTTCATGTCCTTGGCCGCCAGCTTGACAGTTGCTGTCCCATCGCCGTCGTCCGCCGGCATGACTTCTTCAAGATCGTCCACGCGGTCCCATTCGTCTCCCGAATTCCAAGGCCCATTCGTGTCCCCTTCACCTTGGGACGTGTTGACGTACATGCTTGCAAATTTCGCAATGCCGGGGAGCTTGCCGGTGGGGAAGTTGTTCTCGATCGCGTAGAGCGCTTTCTCAAACGGTTTTTGGTGCGCGATCTCGCGCGTCATGAGGAAGCCCAGCGCGTCCTTGACGCCGGGATCATCGGTGATGTTGATCAGTCGCTCATAGACGATCTTGGCGCGTGCCTCCGCAGCAATGTTGGACCGCAGGTCGACTGTAGGTTCACCGCGGGAATCAATGTAGGCCGCAGTCCACGGCACCCCGGCCGAGTCACACAACGCAGGTGCGCCGCCGAACAGGATGGACTCTTTGGCCGTCGTGCCGCTGGCGCCGACCATCAAGTAGAGCTCGGCTTCTTTCATCTGTCCCTCGGCCAGCTGCGCCTTCAGGCCTTTGTTGAGCATGGTGACAATTGAGCCGACGACTTCGAGATGGCTGAGTTCTTCGGTCGCTATGTCGAGCAACATGTCCTTGCGGCCGACATCGTCCTCACCCAGCCCTTGGGTGAAATAGCGCATCGCGGCGGCAAGCTCGCCATCGGCGCCGCCGAACTGCTCCATGATCATGCACGCCAGCCGCGGATTGGGCTCCGAAACACGGACGGTGTATTGCAGGCGCTTGTTGTGCATGAACATGAGGCTTCCTCCAAGGGTTGACCTTCTCTAACCGGCCGCCTCCTGGAATGTTCCTCCGGAAAAATAGAATTGCTTAAATGGGCCGTTTTTTATCCGCCGCGCCACGTGGGCGTCGCGTGCTCATTCTGATCAGTCTTGCACGCCAATTGCTGCAAGATGATCTTATGTAATACTTGAGTGCGGTGGGCCGGGACGGTCAGAGCGCGCCGAGGCGTCGTCGCGTCAGTCGGGCCTGAAGCAAGACAACGACCAGGAGGAACAGCCCTCGGATCACTGATTGCCAGTAGGCTGAAAGCGAAATCCATCCCATTCCGTTCTCAAAGTTCAGAACATTGAAAAGGATGCCGAGCAGGAGCACGCCGGCTAGCGTGGTAACAACCGAGCCCGAGCCACCGGTGAGCAACGTCCCGCCGACCACGACGGCTGCGATAGCGAACAATTCCCAGCCGACTCCTTCAATGGGCTGTCCGGCCCCGAACTGCGAGGCAAGGATGACGCCGGCGAGCCCCGCCAGTCCTCCGCTCGCGACATACACCAAAAACTTCACACGATCGGTACGCAGTCCCATGAGGCGCGAAGCATCCTCGCCGCCGCCGACTGCCAACACTGCGCGTCCGGTGCCGGTGTAGTTCAAGACCAGGGAACCGAGGAGATATGCCACGACCGCGATGGCCGCAGGGATCGGAAACGTCCACAAGTTACCCTGGCCGATGGCGGTGAAGCCCGATTCGTAGGAGACCGATACGGTCTGGTTGCCCGCAAGCAGAAGGGCCGAGCCACTGGCGGCCTGCATCGTGGCGAGGGTGGCTATGAACGGCATCAGATTGGCGCGTGTGACAAGGATCGCATTGATGAGCCCGGCGACCAGCCCTGCGCCTATTCCGGTGGCGAGACCCGGCACGATGCCATAAGGGCTGGCCAATGCCGAGGCTACGCTGCCCAAGGCGGCAACGGAGCCGACGGACAGATCGATCCCCCCTGTCATGATGACGAAGCACATGCCAAGTGCCACCAGCGCGAACATGGAATTGTAGCGCAGGAGAGTCATCACATTGTAGAAGCTGAGAAACCGATCATAACGCAGGAACCCGAACAGAACGAGCGCAGCCAGGGCGATCAATACGCCGTAGGTGCCAATGATGCGGACCAGGCGGACGCGATTCATGAGGCTACCCGCGATGCTGCTGCTGCAGCCACACGGCGAGCGCGATGATCCCCGCCTTGACGACCAGGGCAGCGGCGTCGGGCACCCCGTTTGCGAGAAGTGTGTAGCGCACCAGTTGAATGGTAAGCGCCCCTAGCAGGCTACCGATGATGGTGGCCTTGCCGCCACTGAGCAGGGTCCCGCCCACGGCAACCGCCGCGATGGCGTCGAGCTCCATGCCAAGCCCGACCAGATTGGCGTCGCTGGAGGAGTTGATGGCAATCACGATAAGCCCGGCCAGCCCGGCGCAAAGGCCGCTAATGCCATAGACCGCAATCTTTATCTTGGAGACTGCTATACCTGCGAGTTCAGAGGCCTTTTCATTACCGCCGACCGCCAATATGCATCGCCCGAACAGCGTTTTTTTCAACGCCCATGCAGCCGCCGCGACAATGACAGCCATGATGATGACTTGCGCCGGGATGTCCAAGGGGCGAGCAAGGCCGATCCATTGAAATTCCGGTACGCGGAAGGTCTGCAGGTTCCCGTTGGTCATCACCTGAGCGATGCCGCGGCCCGCGATGAACAGAACCAGTGTCGCGACAATGGGCTGGATGCGGAAGCGGGCGACCAACCAGCCATTGAACAGTCCAAGCAGCCCGGCCACCAGTACCGAGACGAGCATCGCGGCAGCCACGCCCAGGTAGATGTTCCCGATCGGTAGGATCTTGCCCATGAAGATCATCGGTGCCAGCGCACCCGAAATAGCCATCAGAGAACCGACGGAGAGATCGATGCCGCCGGTGGCTATCACGAGTGTCATTCCGACGGCTATGATGACGATCGTGCAAACCTGAGTGAGGTTGACGTTCAGCGTCTGCATTGTCGCGAAATTACGCGTGAAGGCGAGGTTGAACGCAACCAGCAGAACCAGCGCGATCACGGTCCCGTAGCGCGACAAAAAACCCAAGAGATCGAAGCTGCGCGCGACGGCATCCCGATCCGCGTATGACCTCGGCAGCTCGGTCACGTCGCGGCCTCCGACGAAGCGCTCGTCCCATGCGCCATTGCGGTCAACACTTTTTCTTCGTTGGCGGCTTCAGCTTCCAACTCGGTCACGCTGATCCCATCGCGCAGAACGAATATCCGATCCGCACCTTCGATGATTTCCTCCAGTTCCGACGAAATCATGAGCACGCCGAGGCCCTGGTCTGCAAGTCCACGGATCAGACGCTGGATCTCGCCCTTGGCACCCACATCGATTCCCCTTGTCGGCTCGTCGAGTATGAGCAGCTTCGGGTTCATCGCCAGCCAACGGGCAAGCAGCACTTTCTGCTGGTTCCCACCCGAAAGCTCTCGCACCTTCTGATTGGGGCCGGAACATTTTATGCCGAGCTCGCGGATGAACCGCTCGACGATTTCGCGCTGTCGCTGCTCGTCCAGTACGCCGTTGCGACTGATTTTCGGAAGCAACGCAAGGGTGAGATTTTCTGCCACCGTCATCTCCGGCACGATGCCTTCGCTCTTCCGGTCCTCAGTGCAAAAGCCCATGCCGGCGACGATCGCGTCGGCGGGACGCTCAGGATTGTAGGCAGCGCCTTCCATCGTCATCTCGCCGGCGTTCGCGCGATCGGCTCCGAACACGAGCCTTGCGGTTTCTGTGCGACCTGCGCCCAGTAGGCCTGCAAAGCCCGCGATCTCGCCGCGCCGGAGATCGAAGCTTACATCGCGGACCGCCTGCCCGGCCCTGAGCCCGCGGGCCGAAAACATCATATCCCCGATCCTAGAGCGGTCGCGCTCGCCGAAGGCTGTGGCGTGCCCCTCGACAGCCGCGACATCGCGGCCAAGCATAGCTGCGACAAGTTCCAGCTTGCCGATCTCTTCCATCGCGGCGCTGCGCACAGTGCGGCCGTCGCGCATGATCGTGACCTGGTCGCAGACCTCATACAGCTCATCGAGCTTATGGCTTACAAAAATGACGGAGATCCCTTCGGCCTTCAACTGACGAATGACGCTGAACAGCACTCCCACTTCTCGTTCGTCGAGGGACGAGGTCGGCTCGTCCATAACGACAAGGCGAGCGGAGAACCCTATGGCCCGGGCGATTGCCACCATCTGCTGTGTTGCGGTGTTGAGTTCACCCAGCGGCCGGCGAACATCGATGCCAATGGAGAAGCGGCTCAGCAGGCCCTCGGCTTCCGCGTGCATGGCATTCCAGTCGAGCAGGCCGTAGTGGCGCTTTTCCCGGCCCAGGCAAATGTTCTCCGTCACCGACCGCAGCGGGACCAGGTTGATCTCCTGATAGATCGTGCTGATGCCGTTGACTTGTGCATGGTGGGGCGAGTGGACCTCAAAAGGCTTGCCTTCGAACAGCACTTGCCCGGCATCCTTGCGGTGGTACCCGGTCAAGACCTTGATCAGCGTCGATTTGCCCGCGCCGTTCTGGCCGATCAGGGCATGGACCTCGCCTGAGCGCACGCAAAGCGACGCGTCCACCAGCGCGGGTATGCCGGCGAAGCGCTTTTGGATGTCGCGCATGTCGAGAAGCGGGGAGGGCCCGTCCGGCGGCCGCGTCATTGGCAAAGCTCCGAAAAGCCTCCCCGCCGAGGCGGGGAGGCAGTTTTAACCAGAAGACTTCAGAACGCGGTACCAATCTTATCCTTTGCGTTCGTGCCGTCGTAGAAGTCGTCGTCGTTCTTGATGAAAGGCGGGATTTGCTTCCCGGCGGCATAGTCGGCCATCGTGGCGAAAGCCTTGGGCCCGAAAAGCGGGCTGCAGCCGCAGATGGCGCCGATCTTGCCGTCGACGATTGCTTGCACACCGTCCTTTTCGCCATCGATCGAGACAATCAGCACGTCTTTTCCCGGCGTCTTGCCGGCCGCCTCGAGGGCCGCGATCGCGCCGAGTGCCATCTCATCATTATGGGCATAGATGATATCGGCTTCGGGATGCGCCTGCAGCAATGTCTCGGCCACCTGGCGGCCCTTGTCGCGGGCGAAGTCGCCCGACTGTGAGGCGACAATCTTGAACTCCGAGTGCTTGGCGATGATGTCGTCAAAACCCTTCTTGCGATCGTTGGCTGGCGAGGAACCGGTGGTGCCTTCCAGCTCGATGATCTTCGATTTTCCATTGGCATTCTTCACCACCCATTCGGCAATGCGGTTGCCTTCATTGATGAAGTCGGAACCGATGAAGGTGACGTAATCCTGTCCAGGCTTGGCCATGGTGTGGTCGACATCGCGGTCGATGAGGAAGACCGGGATGCCGGCATCACGCGCGGCCAGGATGACTGGCACCAGCGGCTTGTCCTCGCGCGGAGGCAGGAAAATCGCATCGACCCCCTGAGCGATCATGGAGTTTACGTCGGAAGCCTGCTTGGCCGAGGATCCGGCGGCATCAGTATAGACGAGCTGATGGCCGAGCTTTGCCGCCTCGTCCTGCATGCTTTTGGTTTCAGCCAACCGCCATGGATTGTTGCTCTCGGTCTGGGCGAAGCCAACCTTGTATTTGTCTTTCTTGGCGAGCGGCGGCAGCGCGGCGAAGGCGCGTGATGCGAGGGTAAGAGCGGCCACGCCGACGGCGGAGCCTACCAATAATGTCCGACGGGTAATGATCATGCTTTCCTCCTTGGTTGTCGCGTTTTGACGACGTTGAATATTCCTCGCCTATGCGGGCCAGGTCAGCTCGCTTGCAGGCGCCCCCTCGATTGGGTCACTGCGCCCGCTTCCAAAATGAAGTCGGCGCAGCGATCGCCCAGCATCATGGCGGGTGCAGCGGTGTTGCCGGCATTGATGTTAGGACAGACTGACATGTCGGCAACGCGCAGGTTCTCTATCCCGCGCACCCGCATGGCCGCGTCCAGGACGGCCATGCGATCGGCGTCGGAACCCATGCGGCACGTGCCGGCCGGATGGTAATTCGTTTTGACAAAACGCTTGCAGTGCTTTTCCAGCGCCTCGTCACTGAGGTCGTCTTCGCTGGGAACGGCTACAGCCTTGATGCGGTCCGCCAGAGGCTTCGCGTGGAATGCCTTCAGGAAATAGCGCTGGCCGGCAATCATCTCCTTCATGTCGTCTTGGTGTTTGAGCAGGTGAGGGGAGACGACCGGCAGGTCATCTGGATCTGCCGAACGCAGCTTCACAAAGCCACGGGACTTCGGCTTGACGACCACGGTTGTCACCGTGAGGCCGTAGGTATTCTCCAC
Source organism: Mesorhizobium sp. LCM 4577 (assembly GCF_001854795.2). NCBI lineage: Bacteria > Pseudomonadati > Pseudomonadota > Alphaproteobacteria > Hyphomicrobiales > Phyllobacteriaceae > Mesorhizobium > Mesorhizobium sp. LCM 4577. Next base: position 28,137 of record NZ_MDDU01000021.1, read on the forward strand.
CAGGGTGAGGATATCGCGGTCCAGGTAAACATGTGGCACGCAAAATGCCTGGATCGTCGGTTCGCCGTCCGGATCGGCCGGATTGACAAAAGCTCCAGCCTCGACCCCCGCGGACAGGATCGTGCCGGCGCCGAACAGCTTGAAATGCAAGCCGTTCTTGATCATCCGCCAACCCTGGCCCTGCTTAAAGTAGCCATAGGGCCCGTTCATCGTGGCGATGATGGGCACTTCTGGATGGTCGATCAGATTCTGGCCTACGCCCGCAAGGTCGGCCACGCAGGCGATGTCGTGTCTGGCAAGGTCATCGGCCGGGCCAATACCTGACAGCATCAGGAGTTTCGGGGTGATAAGTGCGCCGGACGAGACGATCACATCGGCGTCGGCATAGGCCTGGTGTTCTGTTCCGGATTGGTCAGTGTAGATCACACCCTTTGCGCGCTCGTTCTGGACCAGCAGGCGCCTCGCGGCGGAATTCAGCCTAAGCGTCAGCCTGGGATCATTCGCCAATGGCTCGATGAAGGCATAAGCCGCGCTGCTGCGCTTCCCGCGCCGGTTCATGAACTGATAGAAGCCCACTCCGCGTTGCGACGGTCCGTTGAAGTCATGATTGTAAGGTAGTCCGACGCGCTGCACCCCCTGCACGAACCAACGCGAAACGTCATCGATGTGACCGGGGTCGGAGACGAGCAGCGGTCCCTCGCTGCCATGCAAGTCGCCGTTTAGGCGATTGTTGCCCTCCATGCCCGTGAAGTGGGGCAGCACAGCCTGCCAATTCCAGCGGACGCCGGCATTGTTGCCGCGCAGCAACTCATCCCATTCGTCACAGTCCGAAGCGCGGCCGCGCATATAGACCTGGGCGTTGACCGAGGTGCCGCCGCCCAAGACGTTGCCCTGCGAGATCTCGTGTTGACGGCCATCCAGATGCTGTTGCGGTTCAGTGCGGTAATAGCGCATGAACTTCGAGCCGTTGATCATCTTGAAGATCCCCGGCGGCATATCGAGCAGCGGGTGGTGATGCGAATGTCCAGCTTCGAGAAGCAGGACCCGCCGTCCTGCTTTCACCAGCCTCGCCGCGACCACGCAACCCGCTGCTCCACCCCCCACCACGATATGATCGTACGTCTGCGTCATTCCCGTCGGTCCTCCCGCGGACCCTCACTGCTTTCAAATGTGCCACGGACATACTCCCAAGCCGCGGAAAGATGATTGAGCAGCGCCCGCTCGGCGCCATCTGGATCTCGCTCGATGATCGCCATGCAGATCTCGCGGTGGCTCAGGAAATTGATCCGGTTGCGCTCTGGTGATCGGGGCATGCTCATCCAATGCGGCGACAGCCATGCGGTGAAGGCCTTGTGCACCGCGGGCATCACCGGGTTGCGCGTGATCTGGTAGAGCACGGCGTGGAAGGCTACGTCGGTGGCATAGAATTCTTGCGAATCCGGTATCGCCGCCTCGTTCATCTCGAGCGCCGATCTGAGAGTGGTCACGTCATCCTTGCGCGCATGGATGGCGGCGTTGCGCGCAAGTGCGGCCTCAAGAAAGACCCGGGTATCGTAGAGGCTCTTCACTCCCGCCTGAGCGCTTAGCAGGTGGCCGACAACACCTTCCAAAGCGCCGAGCGCCGCGTCCAGTCCCGGCCGGCGCACCACCGGGCGAAAGCGGGGACGCGCTTCGACAAGGCCGCGGCTCGCCAGGCGAGCGACCGCTTCACGCACGACACCGCGGCCGACGCCGTACTCGGCCATCAATTCGCGTTCGGCCGGCAGGAAGCTGCCGTCACCGAGCTTGCCGGAGGCTATGTCCGCTTCGATTCCGGCCACCATGGCGTCCGCGGCGCGCGCAGCGCCGCTCGTGGCCCGCGTTCCAAGATGCTGTGATGTACTTAACAAGCCGTCCTCCACGTCACGGATTCATTAATGCGCAGATCGGACCAAAGCACAAGGTCCGACGAATTATCATCGGACCAAATGCATCAAAAATGCCAAGCCGGTTGCGATCTGCTCGTCTGAGTGCAATTATGGTATGACGAAAAATAGATCGAGGGACGAGCCTCGCAATGGGCGATACAATAATCACGGATGTGAGGGTTCGGCTTTTCCGCGTGCCGCTGCGTGAGGTGATGACCGACGCCAAGCATGGTGCTCACACGCATTTCGAACTCGTGACAGCGACCATTAGGCTGGCGGACGGCAGCGAAGGAACTGGCTACACTTACACTGGCGGCAAAGGGGGGCACGCGATCGCGGCCATGATGGTGCACGATCTGGCGCCCTTCCTGAAAGGACGAGACGCGACCGGGATCGAGGCGCTCTATGACGGGATGTTATGGCACATCCATTATGTCGGGCGCGGGGGCATCGCGTCCTTTGCGATTTCTGCGCTCGACATAGCGCTCTGGGATCTAAGGGGCCGGCGCATCGGCCGGCCGCTCTGGGAAATGGCCGGCGGAGCCGGCAAAACAGCCAAGGCATATCGCGGCGGCATCGATCTGAACTTCTCGCTCGATCAGTTGCAAGCGAGCATCGACTCCTATCTTGCCGCAGGGTTCAACGCCGTGAAGATCAAGGTTGGCAAAGATGATCTCTCCGAGGATGTCGCCCGCGTAAAGGCCATCCGCGAGCGCATTGGGCCACATACCCCCTTCATGGTGGACGCCAATTATGCGCTCGACATTGATAGGGCGATCGAGGCGGCGAAAGCATTCGCGCCTTACGATCTGCTGTGGTTCGAGGAGCCTATCATACCGGATGATTACCGGGGCTACGCAGCCATTGCCGAGGCAACCGGCATGCCGCTGGCCATGGGCGAGAACTTGCATGTCGTCGAGGAGTTCGAGCATGCCTTCGCTTGGTCGAAGCTGTCCTACATCCAGCCCGACGCGTCGAACTGCGGCGGCATCACAGGTTGGTTGCGGGTGGCCGAGCTTTCCCGCAAGGCCGGAATTCCGGTGTGCAGCCACGGCATGCAGGAGTTGCATGTCAGTTTGGTCGCGGGTCAACCAAACGCTGGTTGGGTAGAGGCTCACAGCTTCGATATCGACCTGTACACCACTCATCCGCTCAGGTTGCAGGATGGGTTGGCAGTCGCCCCGGACGAACCAGGCATTGGAGTCAGCTTTGATTGGCGTAAGCTGCTTCCTTTTGAGGAGAAGGTCTAGTCCAGAGAATGCGCTCAGCGGGCACAGCGATATCGGCGCATGGCCTTGCCCCAACTTCTGATGCGTCAATGCATGTCTTCGCCGCCAGAGCCGTGCAAGAAGGACTGGATCTCATCCATGTCGATCTTCCCGTCGCCATTCTGGTCAATTGCAGAGAAGATGCGCCCGACGGCGTCCTGAACCTCGTTCTCAGACAATGATCCGTCGCCATTCGTGTCCAAAAACGCGAACATCAGTCGCATTCCGGCGCCGCGCATCATCATGCGCGGGCCATGGTGCCCAGCCATCCTGTGCTCGCCGGACGGGCCGCCATAACGGTCTTTATTCCAGGGAGCGCCATGATGATCAGCATCGTCCTGGGCGTTGTCATACTCTTCTCGACGATTGTTGGCCAAGCCGGAGCCTCGATCCTGCTGCATCCTCTCTTGGATCGCCTGGTCAATCATCTGGCGGATCATTTCACGTGTTGGACCGCCTGCTTGCCCGTTCACATCCGGCAACTGCCCGGCGCCAGGCTGTTCGGTCGCAGGCGTCGGCGCAGGGCTTCCGCTCGTCTGGGCGAGAGAAGGGAGAGTCGCGAATATGAAAACGGCGGCCGCAGTCGCCGCGCAGTGGGGGAATTTCATGGCATGCTCCATTTGATTGGACGTGGTCTGCCTCAAGTTGCCCAAACGGGAGGCCTCTTGGATTGTTCCGGCCCGCGTTGTGCGTCACGATGAAGTGACTCGAGCCGACTTTTTCGACCGGAATAACTTCCGCCGCCGCGCGATAATCTGGAGATGCTCCGCATTCGGCCAGCTCAGCGCTGGTGCAGAGACACCCTGGATTACTTGGAACAATGAAGCGGCTGCCACGTCGTGTGGAATGCATTCTCATCGGTCGACCAGCCACTCGCCCACACCTTTCTTCACCGTCGGGCATTCGAACCGCACCCTCGAGGAATTCATCGATATTCTTCAGCAAGGGCAGATCGGCATCGTCGTCGACGTGAGGCGTCTGCCCGGATCCCGCGCCTACCCGCAGTTCGGCAGCGAACGCCTGGCAGCTTCACTCGCGGAGGCGCAGATCGGCTATGAAATTGTGGCGCCGCTCGGCGGGCGGCGCGGCAAGGTGGACGGGGTGCCGCCCGAAACGAATGGCGCTTGGAGAAACCGAAGCTTCCACAATTACGCGGACTACGCGCTGTCGGCACAATTTCGAGGCGGACTCCATCGCCTGCTCGCGCTGCGGCCGCGTCGCTGCGCGATAATGTGCTCGGAGGCGGTCTGGTGGCGATGCCACCGCCGGATCATCGTGGATTATCTTCTCGCACATGGCGAACAGGTTTTTCACCTCATGGGCAACGGCCGGATCGAGAAGGCTGAACCGACACTTGGTGCGGTGCTTCGAGACGACGGGTCAGTGATCTACCCGTCGGGGGCCGCGAGCTGAAAAAAGGCAAAGGCCGAGGCAATAATGGATTCCATGCGCGAGCGGCTTATCCGCCTACGCCGATCCAGGCGGGTGCGTGATCGCTGGGCTTTTCCCGCCCACGGGTCTCGACATCGACGCCTGCAGCTTGGATCGTCTGCGCAAGTAATGGCCTTATAAGCAAGTGATCCATGCGCAGGCCTGAGCTTCGGTCGTAGCCGCCGCGATAGGAAAAGTTCCAGTAGGTGTATATGCCTTTGCCGAGGAGGATCCGTCGCATCGCCTCCACCCAGCCTAGGTTCAGCATGCGAGCGTAGACGTTCCTGCTTTCCGGGAAGAAGACCGTCGCCCAACCAACGCGGAGGCACTCGCGTTGCTTTGCCGAGCCGTAGTCATCGAGCGAGGGAACGCTCGCCGACAAAGTGAGCGGTGTTGTCAAAGCCGCGACCGACAGGACCGAGGCGCCAGAAGCTCTCCGTTTCGGATCCGGCCTCGTCGCGGAAATCGCAACCGGATCTCACATTCAAGGAACAACTCACGTCACAAGCGGTTCGGGCGGTGTCAAACCGATGGAGACGCTGAAATGGCTGAATCGCGCGAATGGCTTATCCAATGGTTGAGGGACGCTCACGCAATGGAGGAACAGGCCGAGACCATGCTGTCGGGCCAACTGAGCCGGATAGACAGCTATCCGGAACTCAGCGAGCGAATTCGCAGCCATCTGGAAGAAACGAAGGAGCAGGCGAGGCGGCTGAAGACCTGCCTGGATGGCCTGGATGAGGGGTCGTCCATGTTGAAGGACGCAGGCGGCAAGCTGACCGCCACGGCGCAGTCGATCAGCGGTGTGTTCGCTGGCGACGAGGTCATGAAAGGCTCGCTCGCGAGCTACACGTTCGAACATATGGAAATCGCGTCCTATACGATCCTCATCGCCGCGGCCAATGCGGCCGGCGAGTCCGAGATTGCCCGCGTGTGCGAAGAGAACCTGCGCGAAGAGGAAGCGATGGCCGAGTGGCTGGAGAGCAACCTGCCGCAGGTCACCCAGACCTTCCTGACGCGCGCGGAGGCGGACAGCGACAGCGCCAAGCGCTGACGTAGATATCGATTAGAGCGGGTCGCCGTTCACGCGGCGAACCGCCTTATCTTCGGGGCATTCTGAGGGGACGCCTGTGTTTCTTGGTTCCTCAAACGAGCGGCCCGATGGTCGCGTCTGCTTTTTCATCATGGCACCGAAGCGCCCTTGGACGCGGCTTGCGATCTCGCTTTGCTTACTATCTCAATGCGTAGAGATAGGCCGCGATATCGCGCGCCTGCTGCTCCGTGATCCTCGTCGACGGCATGGCGGTGTGCGGATTGATTTCCCTTGCCGAACGGATCCAGCGGATCAGGTTCTCCGGATTGTTCGCCAGCACGCCCCCGATATAGACGCGACCGGCGAGGCTGCCGTCGAGGCGCGGCCCGACCTGGCCCTGCGCCCCGGGCACGCCAGGAATCGTGTGGCAGCCGGAACAGCCATTGGCGGTCATGATCGGAACGGCGCGAGCGCCCACGCCGCCGGTCGCCACATCCGACTCGTGCCGAACGCGCTCACGCCGGTCAATCCACAAGCCCGCCGCCGCGATTGCGATGGCTAGCAGCACGACACCGACGATCACGCCGCTGAGCAGCTTAGCCAGGTCGGAGCGCATGCGCCGCCTCCCTCGTTCCGCTGTTGCTTATCCAAAGGCCGGCGAGGAGCAGGGCGGCTCCGCCGTAGATCAGCCCGGCCGGCACCCACATGACCAGCCCCGCCAGTTGCTGGTCCTCGAGCGGGCTAAGCCCCCACAGCGCGGCGCCGGAGGCATTTTCCGGGTACCAGAGTCTTGGCGAGACCAGCAGCAGGACGCCGAGCAAGCCGGTGTGCAGCGAGGTGAAGAACAGATGCATGACGGAAATGCCATAGGACTGCTGGTGCCCGGAGCGGGGCAGAAGCACCCACCAGAACAGCAAGCCGGTGCCGAGGAAGCTCGCATGCTGGGCATAATGCAGCGCGCCCTGCTGCAGCGCTGCGTCGAACAGCACCGGAATATGCCACATCCAGATCGCTATTCCATGAAGGATCGTCGCGCTGAGCGGGCGAGCGGCGAAGGTCCAGAGCGCCTGCAGCATCTTGCCGTGGGTGAGCTTTCCCGTCCGTCGGCGAACCGTAGCGGGCAATGCCCACATCAACGCCGCGCCGGGGCAGGCGGCGACAAGAAGCGGGGCCGCCACGGCCATCAGCAGCTCGTGCTCGATCATGTGGGCAGAAAACACCCGCTCGCCGAGCGCATGGATCGGGCTGACCAGCGCTCCCGTCAACACACCCCAGCCCGCCGCGAACAACAGAGCGTGTCGCAACCGCTCAGGGCGACCTCGGCTGCTGCGACGCCATAGACGGCTCGCGCCGACCGCATAGACAAACGCAATGGCTGCCAGGGGGAGCGTGATAGGAAACGCCAACGTCCATCCGGCCTCCGGCGCACCGGCCCCGTAGCAGATCGAGGTCGAGAAGAAGGCGTCGAAGCTCATCGCAGGCACTCGTCGAGGATGAGCGCGGCGCTACCCTGCATGATGATGACGAGGGCAAACAGCGGTGCCGCGAGCATGCCCAGATCGGCGACGAAACGCTCGGTATTGCGCGTGCGCTCGGGCTTGAAGGCGGCACCGCCTTGCCGCTTGGCCCGCCATGATAGCGCGCCGCCCAGCAGAGAAAATACGGCCAGCAACAGCGCCAACGGGAGCACCACCTGCAGCTGGCGATTGCATTGCCAATGCACGAGCGAATAATTCAGCTGCGTCGAGATTGCCCAGGCCAGTGGCCCCGACAACAAACCACCCCAGGACATGCCCAGCCGCAGCGCGCGCATCTCAGCCTAACCTCGGTAGCCAGTAGATGAGCAGGTAGATCGGAATCCAGGTGAGGACCACGAAATCCCAGTAGAAAACATTGTCGCCGACATCGCCGAACCGCCGGCCGCTATAGCCATGGTGTGTAAACATCAGCACCATCAGAACGATTGTGTCGCCGACATCGGTGATCAGATGCGTGGTGTGGAGACCGAGCAGCACCCAGAGCATCGAGCCGTAGGCGTTCGTATCCCAGTAGATGTTCAGCGCCGGAAACTCGAACCAGCGCACGATCAGCGGCGCTAAGCCGAGCAGCGACATCACCACCATGCCGATCCGCACGGGCCGCATGGCGCATTGCTTGGCGTAGCCGTTGAGGATGTGGTTGGGCACCAGACTGACGATGAGAAGCAGCGTCACGATCGTTCCCGGCCAATGGTTTGGCTGCGGAGCGCTTAGCCGCCAGTTGGGCCACAAGGTCGCGAGATAGAGGTAAGCGCCGGCGGCGAGCGCAAAGCCCGTGCCTTCCAGCGCCATGAAGCCGAGCGTGCCCCACCAGGTCGGGCTGCGCGGGCCATGTCCAAAGGTCGGGAGCGCGGAAAGATCCAAGGCAGGACGCTGGTTCATTCCTCGTCCTCCGGATCTCCCTTGGGCCAGAACCAGCCGATCAGCGTGACGGCGATCGGCGCGGCGCCCCAGACGATCGCCCAGGGCGTGAAGATCGAGTAGAGGAAGGTGCCGCCGACGGCGATCGCCGCCAGCAGCGGCCAGATCGACGGCGTCGCCGATTTCTCGCGGATGTCGGGATGGGCTTCCGCCACCGTCGAGATCAGCAGCTCGCGTACGTCGGCGCGAAGCCCGGTCGCCACGGGAAGCGCCTGGGGTTCGGCCCAAAGCGGCTCGACATTCGTCACGACCGGAATGCGCGCGAAATTATAGCTGGGCGGCGGCGAGGAGGTCGCCCATTCAAGCGTGCCGGCATCCCAGGGATTGTCGCCCGCGGGCGCGCCCTTTAGCGCGCCGTGGATCAGATTGAAGGCAAACAGCACGAAGCTCAGGAAAAAGAGCACCGCGCCGGCGGTGATGAAAAGATTGATGTTCCCCCAGCCGAGCTCGGCCGGATAGGTATAGACCCGGCGCGGCATGCCCCACAGGCCGACGATGTGCATGGGGAAGAAAGCCGCGTTGAAGCCGATCAGGGCGAGCCAGAAATGCCAGCGCCCGAGGCGCTCGCTCATCATGCGACCGGTGATTTTGGGGAACCAGAAATAAGCCGCGCCAAGCAGCGGAAAGACCGCGCCGCCGATCAGCACGTAGTGGAAGTGAGCGACGACGAAATACGTGTCGTGCACCTGCAGGTCGAGCGGCACCGAGGCCAGCATGACCCCGGTGAGGCCGCCGATCACGAAGATGAAGAAGAAGCCGAAGACGAACAGCAGCGGCGTGCGGATCACCGGCCTGCCGTCCCAGAGAGTCGCCAGCCAGCAGAAGATCTGAACGCCGTTGGGGATGGCGATCATCATGCTGGACGCTGTGAAGAAGCTGGCGCCGAGCTTCGGCAGCCCGGTCGCGAACATGTGGTGAACCCAGAGGCCGAACGACAGGAAACCGACGGCGATCAACGAAAGGACCAGACCGAGATGGCCGAACACCGGGCGCCGGGCGAAGGCCGGGATGATGGCGGAGACCATGCCCGTTGCCGGCAGGAAGATGATGTAGACTTCGGGATGGCCGAAGAACCAGAACAGGTGCTGGAACAGCAGTGCGTCGCCGCCTTCGGCCGGGTTGAAGATGTGCGTGCCGACGAGCCGGTCGAGGATCAGGAAGGTCGAGGTGATCATCACGGCCGGCATGGCGAAGACGACGACGAAGGACGTGACCAGCAGCGACCAGACGTAGAGCGGGATCTTGTCGAGCGACATGCCGGGCGCACGCTGCTTGAATATGGTGACGATGGTCGCGACGGCGACCGCGAGCGAGGACACCTCGGTATAGGTGATCATCTGCGCCCAGACATCGGCGCGCTTGCCGGGCCCGTATTCCGGCCCGGACAGCGGCACATAAGCGAACCAGCCGACATCCGGCGCCATCGAGAGGGCGAAGGACACCCAGGCGAAGAGGCCTCCCGAGACATAGACCCAATAGCTGAAGGCGTTGAGGCGGGGGAAGGCGATGTTGCGGGTGCCGACCATCAACGGCACCAGGTAGATGCCGGTCGCCTGGACGATGGGCACGGCGAACAGGAACATCATGGTGACGCCATGCATCGTGAAGAGCTGGTTGTAGAGATCCGGGCCGATCAGGCCGCGGCGCGGGCCCGAGAGCTGGATGCGCATGACCACGGCATTGAGGCCACCCAGACACAGAAAGAGGAAGGCGGTGATCAGGTAGCGGCGTGCGATGACCTTGTGATCGACGCTCGACAGCGCCCCGATGATGCCGGGAGGCGTACGCCACGTCCGCGCCAGCCAGCGATGCAGGGTTGCATCATCCATGCCGGTGTCGCGCGGTCCGTCGCGTTCGGGTGCGATATCACCTTTGCCGGACGCCTGGTGCTCCTGCGGCAGATCGCGTTCGCTGGTAAGATCCGCGCTGCTCATTTCAGCCCCTCGAGATAGGCGACGATGGCGTTGAGTTCGTCGCCGCTGAGATCGACCACCGGCATATGCGAGCCGGGCTTCACGCCCTGCGGGTCGGCTATCCAGGCAGCGAGATTGCCGCGGCTCATCGTCAATGTTCCGGCCGCGAGCGTCTGCCTGCTGGCAACATGGGTGAGATCGGGCGCGACGGTTCCGCCCGCGGGCGTGCCGCCGATCTTGTGACACATCACGCAGGGCCGTTTCAGGAAGAGATCCTCGCCGGTCTTGGCCTCGTCGCTTGTGGGCGCGGCGGCCGGCTGCAGCTGGTCGTTCCACCAGGCGTCGAATTCTGCGCGCGGCTCGGCGATGATGAAGGTGCCCATGTTGGCATGCTGCGCCCCGCAAAACTCGGCGCATTGGCCCCGGTAGACGCCGGGCTTGTCGGCCTTGATGTCGAGCACATTCATATGGCCGGGGATCAAGTCGAGCTTGCCGGACAGGCTCGGGACCCAGAAGGAGTGGATCACATCCGTGGAGGTGAGAAGAAGCCGCACCGGCTCGCCGGCGGGAATGTGAATCTCGTTCGCCGTGGTGAGGATGCGGCTCGGCGTGGCATCCTCGTAGCGCACTTCCCACCACCATTGGTGACCCGTGACGCGAATGGTCAGCGCGGCGTCCGAGCCGATCGCCGCAAGCGTCCTGTTGGCGAAGAAGCTGAGCAAGGTGAGCCCGATCAGGATCACGGCGGTCAGACCGACGGCGGTCATCACCACGCGCAGCTTGCGATTGTCCGCACCGGCGTCGAGCGCAAGCGGCCCGGCACGTTGCCGCGAGCGCATCATCAACGGCACGGCAAGGGCGGCCATCACCAGCACCCACACCACTGCGCACAGGCCGGTGAAGAACCAGATCAGCCATGCCAACTCGCCTGCTGCCGGGCCCTTCGGGTCGAGAGCCGATTGCCAGCCCGCGCAGCCCTGAAGAAACAGGGCGATTGCCGTGGCGAACGCAATCGAGGCCAAGCGTTTCACGGCGACTTCCCCAGCGTGGCGGCATCCGGCATGCGGTTTTCCGAGGGGTGCGCCATCATGTCGTCATTGCGCGACGGCGCAGCGGAGGAGGGCGCGTTGCCGCTCAGCGAGCGAACAAAGGCCGCAAGCTCCCAGATCTGGTCGTCCGGGATCTTGTCGCGGAAGCTAGGCATGCCGTTCGGGCGGCCGTCGCGGATGGTTGCATGGATGCTTTCCATCGAGCTGCCATAGATCCACTTTGCGTCCATCAGAGCCGGGCCCATGCCGCCACCGCCATTGGCATGACACCCCGAGCAGTTGAACCAGCCGAACAGGCGCTTGCCTTCGCTCAGATGAAAGGCATTGGCCTCGAAGCTCGCCGCCTTATTGTCCGTCGGGGAGGGCCGCTGTCCGCCGGGCTCCAAAGTGGTCACCGGCGTCGGCTGTTCGCCGGAGCCGAGCGCCGATTGCGGGCGCGTGTCCCGCTCCTCGCGCTGGCATGCCGCCAGCGCTAAAACCGCAACGAGAAGCACGGCGACCATGGGCCTCATCGCATCAGGCCCCCGGCCATGTCGAGACGCGGCACGCCATATTGCGCCAGAATCGCGTCGATCTCGGACTTGTGCCTGGCGAGAGCGCTGTTCACATCGCTGCGGAGCGCATCGTCCTCGCGCCGAAGGCCCATCGAGATGTCGTACATCAGCGGCAATTGCGGCCCGTCGATGCGAGGTGTGACCGGCGTGATCCTGAGCGGCACCTTCTGCTTCTGGGCGAAATAGCCGGCGAGCGGGCCCCAGACCACCGCGAGATCGATCTCGCCGCTCGCCACCGCTTCGACGATACGTGCCGGCGGATTGGGAGCGGAGTAGTCGCCATAGACCGGGTAGCCGATAAGATGCCCGACGATGCCGCGGCGCCCAAGCGCCTGGACAGGAGGCGAGTTGGCGCCGTCGTCCCCGATGAGCTGAACGCCGATGCGCAAGCCGCGCAACCTCGGGTCGTTGAAGGAAGTCACGTCGGGACTGTCCTGGCGCGTCACGAAGACATAGGAGGACCGGTAATAGGGCCTGGTGGTGCGCAGCATTTCGAGGTTGGTCGGCGTGCCGGGCACGAGGTCGCAAAGTCCCGCCTTCAGCGTGTTGCGTACGAAACCGCGGCGCTGCGCCCACCAGGTGTAGGTCAGCTCGGCGCCGAGATCGTCGGCAATGATTTGCGCGATCTTGTTCTCGAAGCCCTGGCCAGCCGCGTTGGAAAAGGGCAGATTGTTCGGGTCGGCGCAGACCCTAAGCTCACGAGCGCCGGCGGTCGCCGGCAAGAGCAGCAAGGCAAGCGCGGTGATGCCGAGCGCGACCCGCGGGAACAGCTTCCGTGCCGCGCTGTGAATCAAGCCGAACACATCAGGGCAGACGGAACACATAGAGCGTGCCTCCCGCCGTGGTCGCGTTTTTCAGGTCCTTCATCGCATTGACGAAACCGAGCGCGGCGGTGGCATCGCGCGGGTCGAGGTCGCCCGAAACGATGGCGCCGGCCCAGCCGCCGACGCCGGACAAAACGGCGACATATTGGTGGCCGTCAGGGCCGCGATAGGTGATGGGTTGGCCTATGATGCCGGACGAGGTCTTGAACTGCCAAAGCAGCTCGCCGGTCTTGGCGCTCACCGCCTTGAACCAGCCTTCCATAGTTCCATAGAAGACTACGTCGCCGGCGGTCGCGACGGCGCCGCTCCACACCGGGAAATTCTCCTTGAGGCTCCAGGCAGGCTTTTCGGCGGCGATATCCCAGGCGGTGAAGGCGCCGCGATTGCCGCCCGGGCCAGGGATCATTCGCACGTTCATCCCCACATAGGGCGTGCCGGCGATATAGTTCACCTCGACGCCTTCTTCGTCCATGCACAGATTGTTGTGCGGGATGTAGAGCAACCCGGTCTTTGGCGAGAAGGCGGAAGGCTGCCAGTCCTTGAGGCCCGAGGCGGTGGGGCAGATGTCGCGGATGACCTTGCCGGTGCCGGTCAGCTTGTCCGGGTTTTCGATCAGGCGGCCGGTCTTGAGATCGACGCCCTTGCTGGAATTGACGGGGCCATAAGGTTTCGCGGACAGAACCTCCCCCGTGGTCCGGTCGAGGATGTAAAGGTAACCGTTGCGCTCGGGGCGGACCAGCACCTTGCGCGGCTTGCCCTGCCAGTTCAGGTCCAGCAGGACCTGCTCGTTGATACCGTCATAATCGTGCAGGTCGTGCGGGCTCCATTGATAAAACCACTTCGCCGCCCCAGTGTCGGCGTCGCGCGCAAAGATTCCGGATGTCCATTTGTTGTCGCCAGGCCGCAGATCCGGATTCCAGGGCCCTGGATTTCCGGTGCCGTGGAAGATCAGGTTGAGGTCCGGATCGTAGGAAATCCAGCCCCACATGTTGCCGCCGCCGATCTTCCAAGCTTCGGGCGGCCATGTCGTGACGCCGAGGTCCTTGCCCTTGTCCATGTCGTAATGCGGCTTGAAGTCGGGCCCGATCAGCACGTCTTTGTCGGGCCCGGTATTGTAAGCCGTCCACACGACATGACCGTCGCCGGCGTCGAGCGCCTTGACCCAACCGCGAACGCCCATCTCGCCGCCGGAATTGCCGACCAGCACTTTGCCCTTCACCACAAGCGGCGCCATGGTGATGGTCTCGCCGATATTGATATTGCCGATATGGGCGTTCCAGATCGGCTGCCCGCTGTTCGCATCGAGCGCGATGGTGTGGCCGTCGAGCGTGTTGAAGAAGAGGCGCCCGTCCGCAAAGGCCGCGCCGCGGTTGACGACGTCACAACAAGCAACGCCTTGCGCGGCGGGTTCAGGATTGGGCTCGTATTTCCATTTCATCGGCGCGCCGGGTTTGGAAAGGTCGAGCGCGTAGACGATGTTGGGGAACGGCGTCACGATGTACATGGTGGTGCCGACGACCAGCGGTGCGGCTTCCTGCCCCTTGTTCACTCCGGTCGAAAAGGTGAAGGCGACCTGCAGGTTCTTGACGTTGCCTTCGTTGATTTCCGCGAGCTCACTGTAACGGGTCGAGGCGTAGTTCTTGGCCGGCATTCTCCATTGCCCGTCATCGGGTGGCGCGGCCGCGGCGGGCGGAGAGATCGCGGGCGCAAGCGGAGCTTCCGAAGCGGCTGTCGGCAAGGGGGCGCACACCAACAGCATCGCTGCAAGAACACCCACGAAATGTTTTCGGGACGCCGCTGGGCTATCGACGCGTGCCAAGTCACTGCAGGATGCTGCAGCTTGCATTGCTCGCTTCATTTTGGCGCCGCGCCTCCGACTCCCGCGCCGAGTTCCGCCGCAATGTCTGCCTCGTGCCCGGCACAAAGCGGGTGACCCCAGCCGGAGGCGCTCTTTCCGCCGGGATCGAGATCATAGATGATGGCATCTTTGCGGTTGGGATTGACGCCAGCTGGAACCTTGTCGAGGCCGAGGGCTGCCCGAACTCGCCAGGCGACGTTATGATCGGCGCAGGAGGAATCTCCACTCACGCCGAGCGCCCCGACGATTGTTTTGCCGTCGTACAGGGCCAAGCCTCCGCCGAACACGACGACGCCTCCGATCGGCTTGCCGATCAGCGGGTCGTTGGCGCTTCCAAACGTCTTGGGATCGCCCGCGTAAGCCGCTGCCTGGTTAACGGGGTTGGTGGCCTGCAGGCCAAATAGCGGACCGCCCGGCTGGACGCCGGCATAGAGATTCGCAGTCGAAAGCGCCATGGTCGCAAGACTGAGCCCATTGGCGGTGTTGGCTTTCTCGGCCGCGATCAGCCGGCTACCGGGCCACTGCGCATCAACCGTGGGGCCACTGAAGGCAACGGCACAGACGGTGCCGTCGCGAGCGACCAGTGCCGCCCATTCATTGGTTTCGAAGCCGCCATTCGCCGGACCGCCGCTCGCCTTCACATTTGCCTTTACGGCCGAGAGCAGCTTGTCGTGATCGGCTGGACAGGGGGCTTGGGCGCCAGCCGCGTTCTGATGCGTCAAGCCAACCGCCAAGACCAGAAGGCCCAAAGCTAGCAACGAAGACCGACGATGAGCCATGATCCGGAAACGTTTGTTGATGTTACCAAACTGCCAATCGGCTGCTTTGTTCCTCCTTCGTGAAAGCTTCGTAGCCAATCAACTCCGCTGTTCAGAAGGGCGACCGAGCAGCGGATTCAGTTTGGATCGCCCGCTGTATCGCACGCATCGGCGACAGATCGGATCATGGCGTTCGCGGGCCCGACCGTGTTGGCAACGGAGGCTGCCTTGCAAGGATGATCCAGACCTGTTTGAGAGGTGAATATTCCCCGAACCTTCGCATTCCGATCGAGATAAGAGCGCGTACATTCCCTGATGCAGATTATCCCAGCCTCGCGGTCGCTAAGATTGGTAACGGGAAACTGGGCGGGTTCTTGCAATCGAACAACAGGTTGGCAGTAGCTATCCTGGCCGAAGAACACGACGCCGGCGGCGCAAGATAGCTGGCGTATCGGCAGTAGCTTTTCCTGCGAAGGAAGGCGGCCACCACACTCGAATTCGCGAACACTCGCCTCGCCCAAATCGCACTTTGCCCCCGAGGCAAGTCAGCGAGGCTCGAGCCGCGGTTACCTGTTTGGCGTTAGAGGAGCCACCAAACATCGCCACTGCCTTTTTGATCATGCCTCCAACTGAAACCCAAGAACATGTTCAATTGCCGGCAAAAAAGGGAAGGTCATATACAGCTCCGAGTTGCCTCTTGGAACAACGATGTTGGCGCATCGTTTGGTGGCAATGGAACAGCTTCGTTCAGATTTCGCGGCATTGGCGCAGCCGGGCTATTGGATCGCCCTCGCACTTCTCGTCATCCCTTATGGAGTGGGTGTACTCTTCCTGGTAAGGATTTGCCACCCTGTGTGATTGCATGTGTGGTGCGGTACTTCAACGCGCGGACCTTGGTCAGGATGTTGATCTGGTAGACGGGAGTGTTCTGCGCGAGATCGCTGACTTGGGTGGCGACGACGAAGGAGAACAGCGAGACCGCTGCAAAGGCGCCGGCGAGGCTGGCGATGACCGCGGCCATGCGGGGAATGCCGAGGCGTTTGAGCCATGAAACGACTGGGCGATGGCGAAGGCCAGGAGCACCGCACCGGCGATCGGCAGGAACACCTCGCGCCCGAAATAAAGCGCGGCGACGGTGATGACACGCTCGCCACGGTCGGCAGGGCCGTGCGCGGATGGCCCCTGGAAGCGGCGAGCAGGCTCGCGAGCCCATTACGACGATTGGCCGCCACCATCGAGCCTCCATTCTGTCTGGCGCTGATCCGAGATATCTCGCCCGCGTGCAGCGCGCCCCGGCTCGGTCGTTTGCAGATGCCTATTCTAGTAAATAGCTTGGATCGTTGTTGAGCCGAGGAAGCAATTTGCTGGATAGGCCTGTGGCGCCTCAGCTCTGCAATCCCGCTTACCTGCGAATGCGAACAGCCCGAAACCGTTATTATGTTGTCTTTCCACCGTGGATGTGTACCGAGTGCTTCAGGAGCTTCGCCGCGAGAGATTAATAGCCGTCTCAAACTCAGCGGTCAAAGCGGTCAACCGGCACAAACTGGTGCGGGCAGGAGATTTTCACGCCGCCTAACCTCACCAAAAACGCGCAGCCGCTATGAGGCAACATGCCCCTCAATTTCCCCCCAAGGTTCGATGAGGAAGTAGCGGCCACGGGAAAAGTTCTCAGGGCAGCTAAACAAGAGGTCTTATTTTGTCCCTTGCCGGAAAAAAAGCCCCGCCGATGGTTCGACGGGGCCGCATTTCTCAGAGCGGTGTGGTTCGGCGAACGCGATCGCGCTCGGCCTCGATGTCAAAGGGCTCTGCCGTGTCGTCGAATCCTGTCCATCCGGCGGACACGTAAGCGCTACGCCTCTCATCGAGGTTGACCGAACGCTCGCCTTGCAGAATGCGCTCAGCTTCGCCGGTAAGCCGATCATCCACCCTGGCAGTCACCAGGCTGCCGCCGCGGCGAACGCCCTCGGCATAGACATGCGCATCGCGCTCTGGAACGCCGGACTCCGTCAGCGCTCCGACAATTCCGCCGGCGGCTCCGCCGACCACGGCGCCGCTCACCGCGCCGACGGCCGTTGCGGCCAGCCAGCCTGCCGCCACGACAGGCCCGACGCCGGGTATGGCCATGATCCCGAGCCCCGTGAGCAGGCCACCCGCGCCGCCGACTAGCGCTCCCAGGCCCGCGCCGGCGGCGGCATCTTCGCCAGCTTCTGAAGTCTCATCGTCCCGATACCAATTGTCGGAATTGTTCGCCACGATGCTGATATCGTCTCGCGGCACGCCAATGGCTTCCAATTGGCGCACGGCGCCCAAGGCGTCCTGATAATCATCGAAAAGTCCGGTGACAGTCGTCATTTTTCACTCCATCTCGTGAGTTCGGTTATTGAGCGCCGGCAACCACGTTGCCTTTGAAATCGAGTGCGACGGCTACCTGCTTTCCGTCCTTCTCGGCGGTGCCGCGCCAGATGCCCTGGTCGTCCTTCGTCAGCCCGCTGACATTGGCGAAACCGGCATCCTGGATCCGCGATTTCGCCTGTGCTTCAGTGAAGCTGTTGGCTCCAGGCACTGGGGCGGAAGCGTTCTGGTCTGTGCCTGTCGCCGCCGGCGCGGTGCTGGTGGTTGCCATATTGTCGGTTTTGCCGGAGGCGATCTTTTCGATCATCTCCTTGTGCATCTTGAGCGTCGGCAACGTCTGCTGGGCAAATGCCTTGAGATCCGCATTGTCGCCGTCGGCCGCATAGTCCTGGAACAGCTTGACTGCGTCGGCGTGCGCTTCCTGCTGCATCTTCACGTAGGACTGGTCGGCCGAACCGTTCGACGACTTCAACGCCTCGAGGTCGCTCTTGTGCTTGGCGTCCGTCTCCGCCGGAACCTGAAGTTTCTGCTCGCCGGCGATAGACTGCAGCTTGGCGTTGGCCGGGCCGTGATCGGTAATCATTTTCTGGGCAAAGTCGTTGGCGTCCTGGTCCTTTGCCTTGCCCTGGACGATCTTGCTGGACTCGACCTCGAAGATCCCGCCTTCCGCGGCCTTGTTGACGAAATCCTGCGCCGTTTCGGCACTGAGCGCCGGATGGGCAAAACCCAGTCCGACGGCTGTGCAGAGCGCAGCCGACAACAAATGAAATTTCATGGATATCCTCCAATGCACAGAATTGTGCCTAGAGGCAAACCGAGCGGCGCAGCGTTTGTTCCAACGGCAGTCCGATTTCGCGGCGCACGCCGGCTCGAGCTGCGCGCCTGCGAAGAAGTGTCTCGGCGAGAGTAGTGCCGGCAGTTGAGGCGCCCTATCTGCCGGAGGACTCGGATGCCGACGTTAAGGCGGCCGCGGCGAGCAGCGTCTCGACGCTCCACGAGCGAATGGACCGCGTCATCGAGGGCGATAAGATGGTGCGCAAAGGCACGCCGGGGATGTAGCGCCGTCCGAGGAACAGCCTGTGCGTTCCTGTGGCCAGAACTTGACAACCCCTGGTCGCCGCTGGCAAAAATCTTCACGTTTCCGTGATCAAAGGGGGTGCAATTGAAGAAGACCTACGAGAAGCCTGTCCTTGTCCGCAAGGCAAAGCTGTCGGCTATTGTCGCGGGGCCATCGGTCCCCCCGCCGCCGTCCTCTGATTAAGCGTTCGCCGATTGACTATGAAAGCCCGCTGGCTTCGGCCGGCGGGTTTTTTATTTGCCGCACTGAGTTAAGCAAGGCAGCGACTACCTCCCTCGGCGCTTCGCCGCCTACAAAATGCCGCACCAGGTCATCTGCGCATTTTTCCCATTCCTCCGGCGGGATGCGGTCGTCTGCAATCGACCGTCGAAACGCCTGGCGGATCACGTCGAATTCAAAAGCGGAAATGAAATTAGCTGAGTGTCTGTTCACGGGGCTTTCTCCACGAAGTGGCGAAAGCACCTGAGTTGACTTTCAAGCGTCCGTATGCCGGGGGGGGACGGACGACTTTTCGACAGTACGCCTCGACGGGCTCGGGAGCTACCACATTTGTTGGATGGGTTCTTTTTATTTCTGCCACGCGTTCATTCGAGCAAGATAGCTTTGCTTGGGCCCATGCCGAGGGCCAGCGCTTGCGGCTTGGCGTCGACGAGGTGATACGCCTCTAGGCTGCGCCCCTTCTTTGCGAACCAGCGGGACGCAATAACCGTAAGCCCCGCCAGCCGCAGTCACATCTCCGGTTGTGAGCGGCGTCTTCCGCTTCGGCGGCACACGGTGCGTGACCAGCCTGAGAGTGTCGGCATTAACTGTGACAGGCGCACCAAGATTGACCGTGACCTTGCATTGATCGGCCCGGCGCTGCCGCATTCGCTGCTTGAGATTGCCGCGCAAACAAAAAGCCCCGGACAAATCTGCCGGGGCTTCTAGGAGGTCCGCCAAAAAATTAGAACTTGTAGTTCAGACCGACGCGAACGGTGTGGAAGGGGACTTTGACCACGGCATCTGGCCCTGGCCCCGGGAGATCGAACGTCGTTTTACCCAAGTCTGTGTACAGATACTCGGATTTGAGCGACCAATTGCTGGTGATGGCGTATTCGGCGCCCGCGCCAACGGTCCAGCCAACCTTGGTCTTCGAAAAGCTAGGTCCGCCGAGCCCGGATATGTCGAGCTTTTCGTGACCGTAGGCCAAGCCGCCAGTGCCATAGACCAGGAAGCGATCGACGGGCGTATAGCCGATGCGAGCACGCAGCGTGCCGAACCAATCAACCTTTGTCTCCACAGAGGCGCCGCCGGTCGATAGCTCGCCCTTGACGTCGGAACCCTGGAAGTCGGCTTCCACGCCGTAGACGAATTGGCCAACCTGCCAGTTGTAACCGGCCTGGATGCCGCCCAGGAAACCACTTGAGCTGAGGTCGAAACCACCAGGGCCGCCATCAGAAGGATCAATGCTAAACGTGCCGAAACCGCCGCCTGCGTTCACGCCGATATATGCGCCGGTCCAATCATAGGAAGCAGCAACCGGTGCCTCCTGCAAAGCATCGGCCGCGTAGGCGGTGCCGGTCGCGAGAACGAGAGCGGTTGCAAGAAGAATCTGTTTCACGGAATAGCCCCTTTGTGCCATTGCTTAGCTCAATTGTACGCCCACGAAGCGTCTTCACCTGAGTGCGGATAGCGTTGCTGCCGAACCCCGTCAATTGTCAACGCCGACAAGTTCGAGTGCGTGGATATTGTTCGGAAGATGCGTGGAAGCCACACTTTCGCCTTAGCTAAAATGTTGCTGTGGCAGCCAGGAAGCTGCGACGGGCTTTTCTTTAGGCGTGTCCTAAAGTTGTTAATGCCGCACGGCCGAAAGCGGCTCACAGTGTAAGCCTGCCCGCGCGGTGCGCGCTGGGCAAGGGCCCGGCCTGCCTTGCCTAATCCCCTCTAGACGTCTCCAGGCCGGGCATCGTCTTGCCAGAACAATCTTGGGACCGAACGTCGTGGGCCCGCTTTTGCGCTTCGGCAGCTGCTATATCGATCAAATATGTGAGGAACGGCTCGCCGGAAGCGCTAGTCCTCCGGCGGATCTCCGTCAGCATGGACTGCGCAAACTCCAAGTTCTCAAGCGTTGTGGGTTGATCCAACTGGCCCTCCCATAAATAACGGCTGAGGCGAGTTTATTAGCTGAAGCTTGCGCGAGAATTAATCCTTAGCACTCGCGTTGTCGCCATACCGTGCCAGCACCTCCTGAAGCGCATCAACCGCTGCATCGGTCACGATGACATCCGCCTCGACGACGAACTCGCGACTGTGCCAGCCGATGTAGTCGGGTACGATCTGAAACTGAAAACCGGGTAACGCCGCGCGAAGGTCCTTACTCAGTTCATCAACCAGCTTGGGAATGACCGCGCACATGCGCGGCGGCACGACGATCATGCTGCTGGCCTGCCGGCGAGATGTCATTTCCGCCTTTCGAAAGAACGGGCGGCCAGCTAAGGGCTCGGGGGAGGCAGCTGACAGCCCAGGGGGCTTGGAAGCGTCGGAAAATGGAACTGCCCGGTGATTTTAACCTGCATAAGGGGCCCGCGAGGAGGCGAAGCCGACGCCGCGGAACAAAGAAAGCCAAATCCTGTCCAGGATTTGAACCTAAGACCGACGCTGGAGGCTGCGGCGAGCGAGACTTCGGGTAGGTAAGTCAGCGGTCGGGGGTTACTTGCGGAAGCTTACGGAACAATACGGGAGCGTCCGGGATTCAGCCCGCAAAAACGCAATGGAATCAGCTTTCTTACTACATCCTCCGGGTCTGCCAAATTCTCGACGCCGTCTCTCCGGTCATTGAGCACCTCGCAAGGAACATAGCCACATACGTGGTAGTGATACCTTGAAGCCAGGGGGACGCCGTTGCAGCAACCGCCGGCCAAGATGTGCTACCATTTGTGCTACCTATTGTGATACAACATCGTTGGCAAAGAACAAAAAAGTAAGTAAAAACAACAGCATTTCAATGTGGCGATCCCAGCCAACTGAACCACGAGAAGTTCTTTACGTCTGTGGCCTTGGCGCATTTAAACCGCACCCGCGGGGCCGGGGCGATATGACGAGAAGGCCTACTAGGTTCGTGGCTCCGCGCGTAATCGAGCGATAAGGCGCTGTTGCCCGGAATACCGACCTTGACAACGTCAGTTGAGCCTATCGCGAGCCCAAGTGGTGATCCCGGCAGGAATCGAATGCGACCTACAGATTAGGAATAAGAAGGTGGCTCACTTCGGGTTCTTATCCGGTTGCCAGACCGCGCCAAATCACACGAAGCACATGGATTGGCGAACCGCCCGCAAACTATTGACTTTCTTTGGTAAAGGTCATCCCTCAGCGAATAACATAATCGTTATTTGCCAATGGACTACGAAGAAGTTCGCCAAAGTTGATTCAAGAAGCTGATCCAGCTAGTCGCCGACCGTGTTTATCTTCTACGGGAACGGCAGCTTTCCACCTCATATCGGATGTTGAGTTCAGCGGCAGTCTGAAAGCAGTCATTGGTAGCAACATCACGGAAGTTGGTCCGCTTCGGCGTTAGTTCGACATGAGCCGATTGAGCCAAACCTCATCCAACAGCGAACGGGTAACTCCGCCGAACACCCATTCCCGCACGCGGCTGTGTCCGTAGGCGCCTGACACGACCAACTCCGCCTTGACCGAGGCGAGGAAATCAATGAGACGGCTACCTTCATCATCGTCCGTTCTGATGACTTGGGTCCGCGCCTTGATGCCGTGCCCGGCGAGGAAGCTAGCGACGTCCTTGACTCCGTCTCCAATCCAATCACCCGGATTGGGATCAACCGCCACCACGATGACTTCATTGGCCATGGCCATCAGCGGCACTGCATCTGCCACGGCGCGCCTTGCCTCGCGCGTGTCCTTCCAGGCGACGACGACTCTGCCAAGCGGCAAACTCGCCGCGCCACGAGCGGCGACCAGCACGGGTCTACCGACGCGCAGCACCAAACTGCCCGGATCGGCCATACGGTAGCCGTCACCCGTGGATGCGCCCAAGGAGGCGCCCGTGACGACGAGGTCGGCAAGAAGAGAAGCTCTGACGAGGGCATGATCCGGATTCTCGACCGTGTCACGCCATTCCGCCTTGACCGTTCCGGCGAGCTCGTTGAATTTGGAGTGCTGATCATTCAGCCTTTGCCGGATTTCGTTCCTCGACTGCTCCCAAAGCTCAGCAGCAATCGCCGCACCCTCGGGCGCCGTCGTCACCGGCAGCGGGGCGTCCACGGCGCAGAAGCCAATCAGCTTTGCATCGAAACGTTTGGCAAGATCGATGCCGATCCGCATCAGCGGTTCGATTGAACCGTCAATGCCTAGGTTCAAGAGAATGGATCTGTAGCTCATCGGGCGCTTCCGGTTCGAGAGTTTCGGTGCACCGAAGCTAGTTTTGCAGAAACATCTCACCTTGATGTCGATCAAAATGGCGCCGAAGTGGTAACCGGCTTCCGACAAAGACATGCGCAAAACAAAAACCAAAAGCGCACGGAGCGAATCTGAAAGATCGCGACACGCTTTACGGAATGCGGGATTGGAAATGGACCGACTCGCCATCCACAACGAAGTTGCCATTTCCGACGTGATGGATCGTCTTCGGTTTCGGTTGAACCGGGTCGACCCAGGCTTTCAGGACCTCAAGGACGAACAGGTTACATCTGTTCACCAGGCGTGTATCGATGGCCCGGCATTCGAGATTGGCGTAGCACTCGGCGATCAGGGGAGCCGAAACTCGCTCGGCGGGAAGGGGCGTCAGCCAAGCTGTCGCGAACTTGTCAGTGTCGCGTCCGGAGCAGTTTCCAACCTTGACGACTTTTTCCGCGAGGCCAATGGCAGGGATCGCGACTACGCATTCCTTCGTTTGACGCAAGGCGAAGAAGGAGAAGTCGTCGCTCGATACGACGCAGGCGATTGTCGGCGGCGCGATCCCCGTCATCATGTGCCAGGACATGGTCATGACGTTCGCGCGACCCTGTTTTGACCTGGTTGTCAGGAGGACAACGGGACCGGGCTCGATCAGCCGATAGACTTCGGCAAGCGGCAGTTCCTTCATCGCAGTCCTCGTTTCTGCTCTTCGCAAGACAGTTGTTTCAGCGATGTCGTGCCAGCCAATGCCCTTCCTCGCCTTGATCGAGGTCAAAGTCGGAAGGCGGGGACGAGAAGGGAAGCCAAGAGGTCGATGCTGGTTTGCGCCTGGCGGCCGATTGATCGGGATCAATGCATGCCGGAATCGACCTTGCGATGTTAGATCAGAGCCACACGAGGATCAGTTCATGTCCGCTGAAGGCATTCTCTTTTGGGGCGTCCTGCTTTGCCTCGCTTGGATCGCCGGGGTCGGCATCTATTTCGAAACGGCGTCTTCCAAGAAACGCAAGCTCGATGCGGTGAGCCATGGCTTCGGCCGCCGCTCAAGGCCGCGCCACCCGAAGATCAGGCGTTGACGTTAAAGCCGAACACCGAAGCCGGACACCAAGGAACGTTATGATGAGTTGGAATGTAGAAGAATTCAACGCGCCGGATCTGCTGCCGTTCGTGAAGGCAGGGCAGAAACTATCGCATGCCGCTG
Organism: Mesorhizobium sp. LCM 4577; assembly: GCF_001854795.2. Lineage (NCBI taxonomy): Bacteria > Pseudomonadati > Pseudomonadota > Alphaproteobacteria > Hyphomicrobiales > Phyllobacteriaceae > Mesorhizobium > Mesorhizobium sp. LCM 4577. The sequence continues at coordinate 52,211 of NZ_MDDU01000021.1, forward strand.
TGGCGCTGCAGATGCAGTCTACCGGTGCACTGTTCAGTTTGCAGATAGAAGCAGCATCCTTTCTCAGCCGGCGGTTTTGGGATGATCTGAGGCTGATCGAAACGCTGATGAGGCGGGACGAATTCGCTGATGCTTACGATGTGTTCGTCAACTTTTTCCAGAACGCCACGTCGGACTATACCGGCGAGGTCGCCAGGCTTGCGTTCCTGGGCGCCGGATTCGCTTCGGAAACGGCGGGCCGAGCTCGAGAAGAGGCCGAAGCCACGATCGAAGACATGCGGGCAGCCACCCTCGCTCCTTAGCCTGATGCGACCAAGCAGGACCCTGTCGATGATGCGATCCAGGCCAGCGCTTTCGATCCTACTGCTTATGTTCGCACTCGGTGTTGCATCGTCGGCCTGTGCTGGCGAAGACACGCAGATCGTTCGTGGAAAAAGACTGGTCGAGAAAAACTGTGTTCGCTGTCACGCGGTCGGTCCGGGTGGCCAGAGCACCCATCCCGACGCCCCGCCATTCCGATTGCTGCACCTGCGGTACCCGATCGAAGATCTTCAGGAAGCTCTGGCCGAGGGAATATCCACCGGACATCCGGACATGCCCGAGTTCGTGGCGTCTCCCGATCAGATCGTCGCGATTATCAGCTATATTAAAAGCCTGGGGCGATGATGTCGGTCGATAATTAGCGCCGCACTCGAGGATTATGCCAAAAGGATCAATGGCAGCCTCCTTGTCATGGGCGGATGGGGCCATTCTCGCCTCCGAGACTTTGTACTCGGTGGGGCAACCGAGGGAATACTATCGGATCTGCGCTTGCCGGTGCTGATGTCGCACTAGGCGCGGGCGACGTCGCGATCACCGAAGGGGTAGAAGGGCAGGAGCATTCGCGATGAGTCGAATTGGCAGTTTCCTGCTGGTCACGGTCATCGCCATGGCGACCACGATTGGCGTGGCTTTCTTGCTCTACCGGAACGAGCTTGGTCGTCTGCGCCATGCCGTCGGCCAAGGCAGTCTGGTCGCCAACCTCGACATTGGCCCGATCGAATATGCCGACAGCGGCGCGGGTTTTCCGCTGCTGTCGGTCCACGGCGCCGGCGGCGGTTTTGACGTTGGACTCGTCCTTGCCGCCGATCTTGCAGGTGGAGGCTTCCGGGTCATCGCGCCGTCGCGCTTCGGCTATCTGCGCACGCCCGTTCCCAGAGACGCCTCTCCAGCCGCGCAGGGCGACGCGCACGCGGCGCTGCTTTCCAGATTGAACGTCCCCAAAGCGGTGGTTGTCGGCGTTTCGGCCGGCGCTCGTTCGGCGGTCGAGCTGGCACTGCGGCACCCTGACAAGGTTGCCGCTCTCGTCCTGATCGTCCCAGCGCTTTACTCGCCCACTAGCCCCGTCTCGATCAATGTGAGTCTAGGCAACAGGATCGCTTTCTGGGCCGTCAATGTCGGCGGCGATTTTGCATGGTGGGCCGCCGAGACCGCCGCACCGTCGATACTCATTCGCTTTCTCGGTGTTCGGCCGGCGCTGGTATCGGTCGCGCCCCAGGCCGAGAGGGAACGCGTTATGAGCTTCGTCAGGAGCGTCGAGCCGCTGTCGCTGCGTTTTCCCGGAATCAAGATCGACAGCGTCCCCGAGCTGCACGAACTGCCGTTGAAAGAAATCACTGCGCCGACAATGGTCATCTCCGCGCGCGATGACCTGTTTAACACGCTGCCGGCAGCGGAATTCGCGTCTGGCAAGATCACCGGTGCAAAGCTGATCGTCTATGACACCGGTGGACATCTGTTGGTTGGACACGCTCAGCAGGTTCGCGAAGCAATCCGAGGGTTTCTGGAGGGAGCGGGCGTGCGTCCGTGATCCGATAGGCCGTAGCTCAGCATCGGCATCAGGAACCGGATACCGTGCCTTTTCCTCGCTCCGGCTGTGAGGATGAGTTCCGAACGAGGCTAGGGCTCAAACCAGGTGCCTTGACGCCGTTTGACGATCTCCGCCGCGTCCTCGAGCCGGCCGATCGCTGCGGGATTGCCCGTCGCCTGCACGAACGCGTTCGCGGCACTGATCTTGGGTCCCATCGAGCCGGCGGCGAAATTCTTCCCCGAAAGCTCCGTTGCCCCGACATTGCGCAGTGCGCGGGCATCCGGCGTGCCGTAGCCTGCATAGACTGCATCCACATCCGTGAGCATCAAGAGCATGTCGGCCTTCATCTGGCGCGCCAGCAGCGAGCTGGCCAGATCCTTGTCGATGACGGCTTCGACACCGACCATACTGCCATCTTCGCGCGCGACAACCGGAACGCCACCACCACCGGTGCAGATGACGATGACATCGTGCTCTACGAGGAAGGAAATAACGGATGCTTCCAGAATCTCGATCGGACGGGGCGAGGGCACGACCCGGCGCCATATATTGCCATCGAGCGCTATGGCCCAGTGGCGTTCTCTTCCGAGCCGCCGGGCTGTCGTTTCGTCATAAACCGGGCCGATCGGCTTTGTCGGACGCAAAAAGGCACGATCGTTCGGATCGACCTTCACCTGCGTCAGCAGTGTCGCGTACAGTCGCTGAGAGGCGAGGTTGGCGAGCTCCTGCTCGATCATGTAGCCGATCATGCCTGCGCTCTCGGCACCCAGAACGTCGAGCGGGAAAGCCCCATCCGATGAGGCAGCCGACTGGAGCGCAAGCAAGCCGACCTGCGGACCGTTGCCATGCGTAATGACGAGCGAATGGCCTTCGTCAATCAGCGCGGCGAGGGCGGACGCCGCTCGCTTGACGTTGTTGCGCTGGTTTTCCGCCGTCATGGGTTCACCGCGCCGCAACAGCGCATTCCCGCCGAGGGCGACGACGATCAGCATGTCAGTTGCCGATCGTCGCGACGAGCAGCGCCTTGATCGTATGCATGCGGTTCTCCGCCTGGTCGAAGACGATCGAGGCGTCGGACTCGAACACCTCGTCAGTCACCTCCATGCAGTCGATGCCGAATTCGCGCGCGATATAGGCGCCGACTTCGGTTTCTGTGTCGTGGAATGCCGGCAGGCAGTGCATGAACTTGATATGCGGATTGGCGCTGGCCGCCATCACTTCTTTCGTCACCCGATAGGGCTTCAGCAGACGGATGCGTTCCGGCCAGCCGGACTTGTCTTCGCCCATCGACATCCAGACGTCGGTATAGATGAAGTCGGCATCCTGCACGCAGCCCTTGATGTCTTCATCGAGCCGGAAGCGGCCTCCGCTGCGCTCGGCGAGTTTCTTCACATGGTCACAGAATTCCTGGTCGGGCCAGAGTTCCTTCGGCGAGGCGATGCGCATGTCCATGCCGACCTTCGCGGCTCCCAATGCCAGCGACTGGGCGACATTGTCGCGTCCCTCACCGACGAAAGCGATGGTCATGTCCGACAGATGCTTGTGCGTGAACTCGCGCATCGTCATGAAATCGGCGAGGATCTGGGTCGGGTGCGCTTCATCCGTCAGGCCGTTGTAGACGGGCACGCCGGCATGCGTTGCCAGCATTTCGGCCTGATGCTGGGCAAAGCCGCGATATTCGATGGCGTCATACATGCGGCCGAGCACGCGGGCGGTGTCCTTCATCGACTCCTTGTGCCCGATATGGCTGCCGGAAGGACCGAAATAGGTCACATGGGCGCCCTGATCATAGGCCGCCACCTCGAAGCCTGTCCGTGTGCGTGTCGAATCCTTTTCGAAAATGAGGGCGATGTTCTTGCGAACCAGGCGCGGTATCTCATGCCCAGCCTGCTTGGCGGCCTTCAGATCGGCGGCCAACTTCAGAAGGAAACGGATTTCTTCGGCCGAAAGGTCATCCAGTGAAAGCACCGAGCGGCCATGCAGGTTGATCGACATTGGATATCCTTTCAGATCGGGTCGCGTGCAATGGGGCAGGTCATGCAATGACCGCCGCCGCGGCCGCGGCTGAGCTCGGCGCCCTCGACGGTGATCACCTCGATGCCGGCGCGCCGCAGAAGCGTGTTGGTGTAGACATTGCGGTCATAGCCGATAACGACTCCCGGCTCGACCGCGACGACGTTGTTGCCGTCGTCCCATTGCTCGCGCTCGGCCTCGTAGCGGTCGCCGCCGGTGGCGATGATGCGCAGCGATTTCAGGCCGAGCGCTTCCGCCACGACCTTTGTGAAGGGGGTGTTCTCTTCCCTGACCTCGACCGCCGCATCGCCGTCTCCGGGCCGGATCGAGAAGGTGCGCAGCCTGTCGACGACGGGCGGATACATGGTGGCAAGGTCCCGGTCGCAGAAGGTGAAGACGGTGTCGAGATGCATGAAGGAGCGGTCGCGTGGCATCAGCGCCGCGATCACGTGCGTGGCTTCGCCGGCTGCGAACAGGCTGCGGGCGAGATCGCCCACCGCTTGCGGCGTCGTGCGCTCTCCCATTCCGACGAGAACGACGCCTCCGCCGACGGGCATGACGTCGCCGCCTTCCAGACTGATACCTGTTCCTGCCTGCGGCGATACGAATGGCACGCCGCTGTCCCGGAAATGCGGGTGGAAGCGGTAGACCGCCTCGACATTGGCCGCTTCCGGTCGCCTGGCAGGCCAGTACATGGGATTCACGGAGACGGAGCGGTAGATCCAGCAGGAACTGTCGCGGGTGAAGAGCTGGTTCGGTAGCGGTGGCAACACGAAGTCCTGGGGCGCGAGCGTTTTCCCAGTCAAACCCTTGGGTTCGAACGGCAGCTCCGCGCGGGCGATGCCGCCAACGAGACAGGTTGCCAGCAGGCCGGCCGACATTTCGTTCAGCCAGCCTCGCATCTCGTCGACCATGTCGAGGCCAACAACGCCGGCGTGCACCCGGCGATCGAGGAGCCAGTCGCGGGCCTTGCCGATCCCCATGGTCTCGGCGAGGAGCTCGCCGAAGGAATGAACCACCACGGCGCGCTCACGCAAGGCATCGACGAAGACGTCGTGCTCCTGGCGCGCCCGCTTCACCCACAGCACGTCGTCGAACAGTAGCGACTTGCAGTTGTCCGGGGTCAGTCTGCGCAGGCTGAGGTCCGGCCTGTGGACCATCACCTCGCGCAGGCGACCGACTTCCGAATGAACCCCCAGATTCCCCATGAGACGGCCCTCAAAGCGCGCTGACGGCGCCGGTCCACATCTCGTAGACGGCAAGGATTGCGACTGCGACAAGCGCGACGGCGATGACGGCCTCCACGGGGTGGAAAGCGCGCTGATTGGCCTCGCGGCGGGCCCAGACATAGAAGATGATGCCCGGTGCATAGAGGATCGCGCACATGAACAGATACGCAGGTCCCGCCGCATAGACGAGCCAGAGCCCGTAGATCGTTGCCAGCACGCCAGCGAAGAGCGGGCCGGAACGCCGCTCGCCGCTCTCGTAGCTCTCCCCGGTCAATGCAAGTTTCGCGGCAAGGGCGCCCGAGAAGATGTAGGGGACGAGAATTGCCGCCGAGGCGATGTAGAAAAGCGCCTGGTAGGTGCTCTGGGCAAAGAGTGTGATCACCAGGAACGCCTGGACCAGCAGGTTGGTGATGAGCAGGGAGGTCGAGGGGACACCGCGTTCGCTCTCGCGGCCGAAGAACCTCGGCATCGTTCCGTCCTTGCCGGCGACATGCGGGATCTCAGCGGCGAGCAGGGTCCAGCTCAGGAAGGCTCCGACGACCGAGACGACGAGCGCAAGATTGATGAGCACGGCGCCCCAAGGCCCGACAACCGCCTCCAGCACGCCCGCCATGGACGGGTTCTTGAGGGCGGCCAGCTCGGGCTGACTCAAGATGCCGAGCGAAAGCAGCGAGACCAGCGCATAGAGCGCGAGGCAGGTGAAGAAGCCGAGCACCGTCGCGGTGGCGATGTCCTTGCGCCGTTCTGCACGGGCTGAGAACACGCTGGCGCCTTCGATGCCGATGAAGACCCACAGCGTCACCAGCATCGTGCTCTTTACCTGAGCGGCGATCGTACCAAGCGAAGCGTTGCCGAGCCCCGTGAAGTCGAGCGACCAGACGTTGAGCTTGAAGGCGACCGCGACAACCCCAACGAAAAGGACCACCGGGGCAATCTTGGCCACGGTCACGATCGTGTTGACGATTGCAGCCTGGCGAATGCCTCCAAGAACGAGGAAATGAATGATCCACAAAAGGATGGATGCGCCAAGCACCGCCTGCCAGGTGTTCCCGTCTCCGAAGGCGGGGAAGAAATAGGACAACGCGCTGAAGACGATTACGGCGTAGGACACATTGCCGACCCATGCGCTGATCCAATAGCCCCAGGCGCTGTTGAAGCCGATGAAGGGGCCGAAGCCGGCTTTGGCATAAGCGTAGGGGCCGGCATCGAGTTCGGGCCGGCGCACCGCCAGCGACTGGTAGACGAATACCAGCGCGAGCATGCCGACGGCCGTGACCGTCCAGCCGATCAGGATAGCAAGCGGGCCGGCGCCGGCCGCCATGTTCTGGGGCAGGCTGAACACGCCCGAGCCCACCATGGAGCCAATGACGAGTGCCGTAAGCGATCCCAGCCTCAATTTCATCGATGCTGTGGTCGCGGCTTCCCGGACAGGGACATTGATGTCTGTCGTGGCCATAGGGCCCTCCCACCTTGAATGATAGGAGCAGTTCAACAGGAATGGGGCTTGCCAGCCTTGACGCCGGTCAAATCTGAATTGGCGCCGGAGCCGACCGCAAATCGCGCTCCCCTAGAGGAACCGCATGACGCAATAGCCCGCAGTCGCGGCGATCAAGGTCATGCCGGCCACTGGCAGCCAGAATTTCACCGGCCCTGCCGACATCGCCAGGCACAGGCGGCCAATGGCGTTGGCCGTCAGCGCGGTCAGCACGGCTTGCCCGATGGTTTCGATGGAAACCGAGTGCTTGGCCAGCCGCAGGGCGCTGAGCACCGAGGCATCGACATCAAATGCACCCGCAACAGCGGAACTCGCCAGCAGACCTTGTTCCTGAAACCGGGAGGCCAATGCGGCGCTTGCGGTGGAGGCGAATGCGAACAGCAGCGCAAATATCGTCAGCGGCATCAGCTCGAACGGATTTCGCGATGGGGCAGGGCTGTCCTGTTTCTGACCCGCAATCGCCAATGCGGTTGCTCCGCAGGCTGCAAATGCGACCGCAGCAAAAAGTGCTGCTATGGCGATGAATGCTGCGACGTCCGGCGCCAGCAGCAGGACCACGAGACAGACACGCAGGACCGAGACCATCGCGGCCAGCGAGGCCGCCCCTGACAGGGATAAGGAATTGTTCGACGCGCTGGCAGTGCGAGCCAGTGACAGGGTGACAGCAGTTGATGACACCACAGCGCCGGCAAGCGCGCTGACAATCAGACCACGAGCAGTTCCGAGGATGCGCACGGCGACGTAGCCAGCGAAAGAAATCGAGGCCATCAGCACGGTGAGCAGCCAAATCTCCCGCGGATTAAAACCGCCCCAGGGGTCATAGGCCCGGTCAGGCAGCAGGGGCAGGACTATGGCGGTCATCGCTGCCAGGACCAATGCCGAGCGAAGCTCAATCCAAGTGAGGCGCTTCAAAAGGCCATGCAGGATTTCGCGGCTGGCAAGGAGTGCCGCCAGCGCCGCGCCGCCTGCGGCTGCAACGCGGAAATCGCCTGCTACGCACAGGGCTCCAAGCACAAAGACAGCCAAGCCGGCAATGACCGTCGTGACGCTGAAATCCTCGTCATGCGCGGCTTCACGCGCCTTGTACCATGCAAGGATGCCGGCAAATGCGAGGAAGCCGGCGATCAATACGGAAATCGCGTTGAGGGCTTGCTCCAACGCCGCGATGATGCCGCCGAGAAGCCCCGCAATGCCGAACGTCCGGATGCCCGCCGTGCGGCTATGGGCAGCCGCGTCGCGCTCCTGCCAACCGCGCTCCAGGCCGACGAGCAACCCAATCGCCAAAGCGACGCCAAGTTGAAGGATGAGCGCGTCCATGTGGGCTTGCCCTTGACCGGATTGCGGATGCGTCCGCCGGATGTCGACCTGCGGCGTTGCAGCCTGCCTTGCGCACGGCGCACCACGCCTCAGTCAAGTCTCCATCGCCTCGCGGCCCGAAACTTCCGCGATAAATATCCTGAAGAATACATGCGGGCGATGCTCGGCGACCGAGGATGTTGCCGGTTTGAGCGCGCCAGGCTCCCACCAGTCGGTGTGCCTGCTCAGCAACGACCAAGCGTGATCGAGCTGCACCTTGTGTCCGATCCGATCTGGAAGCTCCTCGTAACGGCCATTGACGACGACGCTCTTCCAACCTCGGTTCGTGCCATGCTCGTCGACTTGCACCGAGACGAGCGGGTTGGCGCGCATCCAGTCGATCTTCTTGCCCGGCATGGAGAAGGCATAAAGATGATTGTCGGCATGGGCATAGTAGAATGGCACGATATAGGGTTGCCCGTCCTTTGCGCAGGCCAGGCGGCCGACCCTGTTGGCCGTCAGAAGTTTCGTACATTCCAGAGTGGAAAGCGTGCGGATCTCCATGGCTAAAACTCCTAAGTGCCGGCTTCATGCCGTGATTTGCTTGCGGCGTTTGTGCCGGAGCTTCTTCTTTCGAAAGCAGGGTGGCGATCCTGGCGAAGCTGGGCCATGACATCGAGCACATCATTGTCGGAAAGCTGCGGAAAGTTGCCATAGTAATAGCTGAGCGCCCGGAAGCGCGCTGGCTGGTTGAGACAGATGGTCAAATCCGCTTCTTGTGCAAGTTCGTCCACTGTTTCCGGTGGCGCGACGGGGAGCGCCACGATGATCTTTCGGGGAGAACGTCGCTTCAACGCCCGGATGGCCACCTTCATCGTCGTCCCGGTTGCCGCCCCGTCGTCAACGACAATCACTGTTTTGCCGGCCACCGACTGGGGCGGCTCCTTGCCGCGATATAATGCCCGCCGCCGCTCCAATTCCGGCCGTTCCTGCGCGATCAAAACACGAAGGGCGCCATCATCGAGAGCATAGGCCTCCACGATCTCACGGTTAAGAACGACGTCCGGCGGATCGCCGTCCACGATGGCGGCCACGGCAAGTTCTGGATTTCCTGGCGCTCCGACTTTGCGAACGATGACCAGATCCATGGGTGCCTGGAGAACCTTGGCCACTTCGGCCGCTATAGGAACGCCGCCGCGCGGCAAGGCGAGTACAATTGGATCCTTCAGCTGAAGCGCCTCCAACGAAGCTCCGAGCTTCTGCCCCGCCTCCTGCCGATCGCGAAACATCGGTCATCCCTCCGGCCAGAGTTGACGCAGCGACTTCTTCATCGAGTTCCGGACCTGGACGATTTCGCCGTGGGAAATGTGACGGTCGAGCAGTCGGAACACAACTGCAATAGCCTTATCGACGTCGATCTCCGGCTCATAACCGAAGCTCTTCCTGACGCTGATGACGAAGTCGCGCTTCTTGCGCTCACACACGGAGCCGGGTGGGTTCCACCCCTCAAAATAGATTCCACGGATCAAGGTGGGCAATTGTGCCGACAGATCCGCCGTTTCCTGTGGCGAGAGCCAGTCGCGCAAAGTGTGCAGGACTGCCTTCAACAGCCGGAACGCACTTTGTTCGTTCCAATCCAGGTCCTTGGCAAGCTCGTTTACCCATTGCTGCGCTTGATCGGCAGCATGCGTGATTGAGGTGTGCGAAACAGAGTGTATCATGGCTGGCATCCCTGAACGTGGTTTCCTTTTTTCCTCCTTTGGAAGCCCCGCGCATTGCGTCGGATCAAAGTTCGACGTCCTCGATTTCAGCCGCCCGCCGCCGCCGTGAGCAGCGGAATGATCCGGTCGGTCTTGGCGACGGCGGGACGGCCTGAGCTGGCATAGGGGATGCCCAGCGCATCCCAGGTCTCGACCAGCGCGTCCTGCAATTCGGCGATCAGCGCATCCGAATGGAACGGCGTTGGCGTGATGCGCAGCCGCTCGGTGCCGCGCGGCACCGTCGGATAGTTGATCGGCTGGATGTAGATGCCGTGCACGCCGAGCAGGCGGTCGCTGGCCATCTTGCAAAGCTCGGGATCGCCGACCAGCACCGGCACGATATGGGTGGCCGATTCCATCACCGGCAGGCCGGCGGCGGCAAGAACCTCTTTGGTCCTGGCTGCCTGGCGCTGCTGCGCGTCGCGCTCGGCCTGCGAGCGCTTGAGGTGGCGGATGGAGGCGGTGGTGGCGGCGGCGATGGCCGGCGGCAGCGCGGTGGTGAAGATGAAGCCCGGCGCATAGGAGCGAACCGCATCGATCACCGCGCTCGTTCCCGTGATGTAGCCGCCAAGCGTGCCGAAGGCCTTGGCCAAGGTGCCCTGGATGATGTCGATGCGGTCGGCCAGTCCCTCGCGCTCGGTGAT
>NZ_MDDU01000022.1:0-55339 GCF_001854795.2 Mesorhizobium sp. LCM 4577
CAACCCGCTCGCGCAAATCCATCGAATATCCAGCCATCGATGCTGGCCTCCTGCCCAGCAGCGATGTTGAATCAGATCATTGCTGATTTGGGAATCCAACGACTCCTACAAACCTCATCCCGCTCTAATCCGCAACGGTTGCGCTGATTTTCACCGAAACGCGCAGTGAAAATCGTCTCTGCCGGGCCTCTATTTTGCTAGCTTGCGCAGTGCAGCTTCGTATTTGTCCATGACAACGCGAGCCGCGTCCATTTGCCGTTGGTGGTTGTCGTGGCGGATTGGCCTTAGAATGAGGCCATCGTCGGTTTCGATGATCTGGAGCTCATCGCCAACTTGAAGGTCCAAGCTGTCAAGCATTTCGCGTGGCAGCAGCAGGGCCCCCGATCCGTCCTCAAGCCCGTGGATGGTTGTCTTGAACATCATCGCGCCATGGTTGTGTCTATTTCCATGGAACAACCTTTCGGCCAAATCAGCAAGCCCTCACTGATCGGCCAGCAACCGATCCATCAGCCGGTTCGCCGCTTCCGGGATGACCGTCCCTGGCGGAAAGATCTCGGCAGCACCCGCCGCAAGCACCGCGTCATAGTCCTGCGGCGGGATAACGCCGCCGGCGACGATCAGCATGTCGCCATGGCCGAGCTTCTTCAGCGCTTCCTTGAGCTCGGGGATCAGCGTCAAGTGCCCGGCGGCCAAAGAGGAGGCGCCGATGATGTCGACGTCGTGCTGCACCGCGAGCTTCGCGATCTCGTCCGGCGTCTGGAACATCGGCCCGACGGTGACATCGAAGCCAAGATCGGCAAAGGCGCTGGCGATTACCTTCTGGCCGCGGTCGTGGCCGTCCTGGCCCATCTTGGCGACCAGGATGCGCGGCTTGCCGCCGGATTTCTTCTCGAACGCTTTGATCTTCTCCTGCAGCGGGTCGAGCGCCGGGTTGTCGCCGAGCGCGTCCCGGTAGACGCCGGAGATCGTCTGCACCGCCGCCGTGTGGCGGCCGAACACTTTTTCCAGCGCCAGCGAAATCTCGCCCACGGTCGCGTTGGCGCGCGCCGCGCGGATCGCGAATTCGAGTAGGTTCTCGTCGCCCTCGGCCGCGCGGGTCAGCGCCGCCAGCGCATCCTCCAGCGCCGCGACGTCGCGCGTGCCCTTGAGCCGCTGCAGCTTCGCCAATTGCCTAGCCTTCACCTCGGCATTGTCGATCTTCAGCACATCGACTTCGATATCCGTCTGCGGCCGGTGCGCATTGACGCCGACCAGAATTTGCTCGCCCGAATCGATGCGGGCCTGGGTGCGGGCCGCCGCTTCCTCGATGCGTAGCTTGGGAATGCCTTTTTCGATCGCGGCCGCCATGCCGCCGAGGTTTTCGACCTCCTCGATATGGGAGAGCGCTCGCGCCGCCAGATCATGCGTCAGCCGCTCGACATAGGCCGAGCCGCCCCACGGGTCGATCATGCGCGTGGTGCCGGATTCCTTCTGCAGGATGAGCTGCGTGTTGCGGGCGATCCGCGCCGAATGGTCGGTCGGCAGCGCCATCGCCTCGTCGAAGGAATTGGTGTGCAGCGACTGGGTGTGCCCCTGCGTCGCCGCCATCGCCTCGATCATGGTTCGGGTGATGTTGTTATATGGGTCCTGCGCCGTCAGTGACCATCCGGAGGTCTGGCAATGGGTGCGCAGCGACAGCGAGCGCTCGTCCTTCGGCGCGAAATTCTTCTTCATCAGGCTCGACCACAAGAGCCGCGCGGCCCTGAGCTTGGCGACCTCCATGAAGAAGTTCATGCCGATCGCCCAGAAGAAGGAGAGCCTTGGCGCGAAGCGGTCGATGTCGAGACCGGCGGCAACGCCCGCGCGCGCGTATTCGATGCCGTCGGCGATCGTGTAGGCGAGCTCGAGGTCGGCCGTCGCGCCGGCTTCCTGCATGTGATAGCCGGAGATCGAGATCGAGTTGAACTTCGGCATGTTGTGCGAGGTGTAGGCAAAAATGTCCGACACGATCCGCATCGAAGGCTTCGGAGGGTAGATGTAGGTGTTGCGGACCATGAACTCCTTCAGAATGTCGTTCTGAATGGTCCCGGCCAGATCCTTCTGCGCGACGCCCTGTTCCTCYGCCGCCACGATGTACAAGGCCATGATCGGCAGCACGGCGCCGTTCATGGTCATCGACACGGTCATCTCGTTGAGCGGAATGCCGTCGAACAGCTGCCGCATGTCGAGAATGGAATCGATCGCCACGCCCGCCATGCCGACATCGCCGGCGACGCGTGGATGGTCGCTGTCATAACCGCGATGCGTGGCGAGATCGAAGGCGACCGACAGGCCTTTCTGGCCTGCCGCGAGATTGCGCCGGTAGAAGGCGTTGGATTCCTCGGCCGTCGAGAAGCCGGCATATTGCYGGATTGTCCAGGGCTGCTGGACATACATTGTGGGGTAGGGGCCGCGCACGAAAGGCGGCATGCCCGGATAGGTGTCGAGATTGGCAAGCCCCTTCAGGTCGCCTTGAGTGTAAAGATGTTTTACGGCGATGCCTTCCGGCGTCATCCGCTGGCCTTTGAGCTCGACCGGCGCGCGACGCGGCGCCGTCCAGCCGATCTGGCTGAAATCCGGGATCATGATCCGGCTCCGATCGACTGGTCGATGCGCACCGGAAACAGCGGCTCGCAGGTCGCGACGCCTTCGGTCAGGGCTGGGCGCCGCTCCTGCGGCAGCGTCTCGACCGGGCGTTCCGTGCCGACGCGGTAAAGCGTTGTTCCGACAATGCCGCGTTCGCCCGACCGGTAGGCGCCGTTGCGCTTGGCGGCAGCAGTCTGGACCCGATTCTGGATATAGCCCTGCTGCAGGCTGGCGAGCACGCCGCCCTCGGCCTCGATGCGCTGGAATTCTTCCCAGGCGGCGGCGCAGAGGTCGTTTGTCAGCGCCTCGACCGCGCCCGAGCCGCTCGCCGGATCGGCGACATGGCCGATATGGCTCTCCTCGGCCATGATGAGCTGGGCGTTGCGGGCGATGCGGCGGGCAAAGCCCGCCGGCAGCCCATGCGCGATCGTGTGCGGCAGGATCGAGATCGAATCGGCGCCGCCGGTCGCCGCCGCGAAGGCCGCGATCGCAGTGCGCAGGATGTTGGTCTCCGGGTCCGCTATGGTCATCATGCGGTAGGAGGTCTCGGCATGGATGCTGGCGGTCGAGGCCGGGATCGAGCAGGCTTCCTGGATGCGCGCCCAGAGCTTGCGCAATGCCCGCACCTTGGCCATCGACAGGAACTGGTCCTGGTCGACGCTGAGGGCGAAGCCGATATGGGGCGCCGCATAGACCAGAGGCTGGCGCGCCTTCTCGAACATCCTGAGATAGGACACGACAGAGGCCATCATCGTGCCGAGCTCCTGCGCCTCGGTGGCGCCGGCATTGTGGAAGACGCGCCCGTCGGCCTCGAGCAGCACGCCCGGCACACCCATCGAGAAGAAATGCGCCAGCGACTGCGGCATCGATTCCTGCAGCGCCTCGATCGAGGTGCGCAACCGCCCGGTTCCGGCGAAGATCGCCGCCGGGTCGATGCCGAAGGAGAGGTTGAGCTTGGTCGGGTCGGAGCGGCGTTTGCTCAAGAAAGCGAGCAGCCAGTCGGCCACGGCGCGGCTCCAGGGATGCGCGTCTATGCGCACCTGYACGCGGTTGAGCGGCACGCCGTCGAGCACCCTTTCCAGCGCTTCCGCGGTGCGCGGCAGGCCGTAGCCGAAGGCATTCGGCGCGCCCTCGAAGACGAGCGACAGGCCGGTGGCGCCTTGGGCGATGTCTTCCAGGGCCTGAGCGCTGGCCCGGGCGATGTCCGGGTTGTCGACACGCTGGCTGACGATCCAGGGCGCGGTCGGATTTGCGCGCGGCAACGGCTCGCCGGCCGTCGAGCGTTGGCTGAGCGGTTCGATGCGGATTCCGTCATCGGTGTGGGAGACGAGCTTTTCCTCGAAGGAACCACCGGCAAGCGCCTTTTCCGCCAGCGCCTGCCAACGCTTGGCATCCGGGTTCGGAAGGTCGACATCCCTGGTCAAGGCGCCGGCGCCCATCGCTCTCCTCGCTTATCGGCCGCATCAGCCGGTCCAGCCAATCTAAGGTCAGGAACCGGATATCACAATGCGTCATCCGGCCGGGTTCTCTCGCGGCCAGCCAATCGATTGCCAAACAAGCGCGGAATCCGCAAGCGCCAAGAGCCAAATTCGGGTGTGCCGCAAAATCGATACTGGGCATTGCCGCATGCGACGAGCGTTACTATACCTCCGGGTGAGGCCCTTTGAGCGGAACAGATTGCGGAGACCGGATATGGTTGACGAGACCAGCATCTTCATCGGCGCCAGCCGCAAGCCCGACGATTCTTATCAGCGCGCGGAGGAGCTGCTGCTGCGCTACGGCAATCGCCACGGCCTTGTCACTGGGGCTACGGGCACCGGCAAGACGGTCAGCCTGCAGGTCCTGGCCGAGGGCTTTTCGAACGCCGGCGTGCCCGTCTTTTGTGCCGACATCAAGGGCGACCTTTCCGGCATATCCATGATGGGCGAGGCCAAGGATTTCCTGGTCAAGCGCGCCGAGCAGGTGAAGCTCGATCCTTACCAGTTCCAGGAATTCCCGGTCATCTTCTGGGACCTGTTCGGCGAACAGGGCCACCCGATCCGCGCCACCATCTCCGAGATGGGACCGCTGCTGATGTCGCGGCTGATGAACCTCACGGAAGCGCAGGAAGGCGTCATGAACATCGCCTTCCGCATCGCCGACGAAGAGGGCCTTCTGCTGCTCGATCTCAAGGACCTGCAGGCGCTGCTCGCCAACATGGCCGAGCGCTCCGACCAGCTCAGCGCGCGCTATGGCAATGTCACCAAGCCCTCCGTCGGCGCCATCCAGCGCACGCTCCTGGTGCTCGAGAGCCAAGGCGCCGCGAACTTCTTCGGCGAGCCGGCGCTGCGCATCGCCGATCTGATGCGCACGACGCGAGACGGCCGCGGCGCGATCAACGTGCTCGCCGCCGACAAATTGATGATGAATCCCAGGCTCTACGCCACCTTCCTGCTCTGGCTGATGTCTGAGCTGTTCGAGGAACTGCCCGAGGTCGGCGATCTCGACAGGCCGAAGCTGGTGTTCTTCTTCGACGAGGCGCATCTTTTGTTCGAGGACGCGCCGAAGGTTCTGATCGACCGCGTCGAGCAGGTGGTGCGGCTGATCCGTTCCAAGGGCGTCGGCGTCTATTTCGTCACCCAGAACCCGCTGGATATTCCCGAAAAGGTGCTGGCCCAGCTCGGCAACCGCGTCCAGCACGCGCTGCGCGCCTATACGCCGCGCGAACAGCAGGCGGTGCGCACCGCGGCCGAGACCTTCCGGCCCAATCCCGATTTCGATTGCGCCACCGCCATCACCCAGCTCGCCACCGGCGAGGCGCTGGTCTCGATGCTGGAGGACAAGGGCGTGCCGGCCATGGTCCAGCGCACGCTGATCCGCCCGCCATCGTCGCGGCTCGGACCGATCACGCCCGACGAGCGCCGCAAGATCATCGCCGAGAGCCCGGTCGCCGGCCAGTACGACGAGGCTGTCGATCGCGAATCGGCCTTCGAAATGCTGCAGAAGAAGACCAAGGAGGCGCAGGACGCCGAAGCGCAGGCAAAGCAGCAGAACRGCGGCGGCTCGCGCTGGACCATTCCCGGGTTCGACGATGTTTTGGGAACCGGCAATCGGCGGTCCTCCAACCGCCAGACGGTCGCCGAAGCAGCCATCAAGTCAGTGGTGCGCTCCGTCGGCTCCTCCGTCGGCCGCGCCATCGTGCGCGGCATCCTGGGCAGCCTGGCCAAGGGACGGTGACGGCCGTCAGCCAGGCCCCTGAGAGGTCACACCGGAATGAGTGGCGCGACCTCGCGATCGGACGGCCGCTCGCTCGCTGCCAGGCCGGCCAGCACGCCGGCGCGATCGGCCGCGTTGCGGTTCTGGCTCATCTTGCGCTTGCCTTCGAGCTTCGTGATCGGCATGCGCAGGCCGACAATGCCTTTCAACTGCGACTGGATGAAATCCGCCGGCGCGTCCGACACGGCCCAGGGTGTGCTACGCTCGCCTTCATGCAGGTTGGTCAGGCGGGTCACCACGTCGAGCAACCTGCCGGCGTCCTCGAAGAATTCGATCGGCCCATGGGCGTGGACGGCGACGTAGTTCCAGGTCGGCACCACTTTCCCGGTCTCCTGTTTGGTCTGGTACCAGGCCGGCGTCACATAGGCGTCCGGCCCCATGAACATCGCCAGCCCGCCGCCCAGCACCGGTGCGCGCCATTGCGGGTTTGCCTTCGCGACATGGCCATAGATCACGCCTTGCTCGCCCTCGTTCTCGTCAAGGAAAAGCGGCAGAGGCGTCGCCAGCGGGCCTTCCGCCGTGGCGGTGACCAGGATTGCAAGTCGCGCGGCGCGGATCGTGGCCGTCAGGCTCTCATGATCGTCGTCGCGGAACGCGGGCGGTGTGTACATGGCTAAACTCCTCGGGGCATAAAATGCACGAAGTCCGGCCCGCTTAGAACATCCAGTCTTGAAAGTTTTGTGTGGTCCAGCCTGGCTGGAGGCCTGGAGCCTGCCCGGATAACCGATGTTCGTCCCAGCGCCGGGCCGCGGTGCCGGCCGCCATACTGGCCAAGCACCGCTGAGAGATCGGGGTCGTTAGAAAATCTCGTTGGTGAGCTGCTTCACCGGGCCGAGCAGGATCGAGCCCGTCGGCACGCCGTTGTCGATCGGGATCGCCTTGCGCTCCGGCATGTCCTCTTCCGGCGCGCCGATATTGGCCGTCACGATGACCGGCGTCTTGGTCGGCACGCGGTCGTAGAGGTCGATGATGTCCTGGTTGATCAGGCGCACGCAGCCCGACGATACCGACTTGCCGATCGACCACCATTCGGGCGAGCCGTGCAGGCGGTAGAGCGTGTCTTGGTTGCCCTGGAAGAGATAGAGCGCACGCGCTCCGAGCGGGTTTTTCAGGCCGCCCGGCATGCCGCCATTCTTGGCGCTGTATTGCGTCAGCTCCGGCTGGCGGGCAACCATCTCGTCCGGCGGCGTCCATTTCGGCCACTTCTGCTTCCACTGCACGACCGCGTCGCCCGACCATTCGAAGCCGGCACGGCCGAGGCCGACGCCGTAGCGGATCGCCTGACCGCCCTCGCGCACCAGATAGAGGAAGTGGCCGGTGGTATCGACGACGATGGTGCCCGGGCGCTGTCCGGTCGGATCGGGAACGATCTGGCGCAAGAATCTGTGATCGATCTTGTTCACCGGGATGGCCGGCAGGTCGAAGCCATTATCCGACATCGCGCCATACATCGTCTCGTAGTCGCCGAGCGGCGGCTCGACATAGGTGGGCGGCGGCGGCTGGATGGGAGCAGGGGCCGGACCGGTGGTGGTGCAGGCGGACACGGCGGCCGAAGCAGCGCCAAGGGCCGTGAAATTGAGGAAGCCACGGCGGCTGATGCGGAAGGAAGCGTCTGACATGGTTGCCTTTTCTAGGTCTTAATTCGCAAGAAAGCATGAATCCGCGGGCAGGTCGCCGGGGGCATTCATAACAGTCGGCGGCGATAGGCGGTTCCAATTCTGGCCTGAGGGTGGACAGAAAAAGGCGAAGCTGTGACCGAGCAGCCGCTGTTGCGCTGCAGCAACAGCGGCGTCAGACGCCTCGCCCTTGCTCTATTTTTCCGGCAGGCCCGCGGTCATCGCCAGATGGCGGACGTCGTTAGGGGCCGTCCCGTAGCGAAGCCTGAACTGGCGGTAGAAGGTGGAAGGCTCGACGAAGCCGGCCTCGAAGGCGATGTCGGCGATACGCCGCAGGACCTGCCGGCGGTCGATCAGGCAGCTGTGCACATAGGCCAGTCTGAGCTCTGTCAGGTAATCGGAAAAACTGGTGTTTTCGGCGGCGAACAACTGGCGGATATAACGAGTGCTGATGGCGAACTTACGCGCGACCTGGTCGACGTTCAGCCCCGGTTCATGGAATGCGGTGGAAAGGTGCTGCTTGATCGCGGCCAGTCGCGCCGCCCTGACACCGGACGACGCGGTATCGTGGCGCGCGCCGAGCGCTAGGACGAGCAAGTCGGTGACATGCCGGGAAATCAGCGCGGTCAGTGCCGGCGGTGCCGTGTCCGGTGACAGCGACGAAAGGTAGCTGAACAGCAGGCGATGCACCGGATTGCTGCCGTCGATGTAATCGGGGCGGATGTCATCCAGGTTCCTGACGAAGGGCGTCACCAGCGAACGCTTGAATTGTATCGCCATCGACCAGGTCGAATCTTCGGTGGAAACGGAAAAACGGCGATCGAGCGCCAGCAGCGCCGGAACCGCTGGCCGGGCCGCGAAATCGCCCAGGCCGGGCATCGAGACGTGGGAACCGCCCCTGTTCCACGACAGCATGATGTCGTCGTTGCCGTCATCCATCAATTCGGCCGTCCGTTCCCATGCCATGAGGGAAACCGACCCTTTCGTGCACATCATATCGGGCAGAAGCACGGTCGTGCCGTCGAACTTGAGCGTGTGGTCGCGGTGCGGCGAAACCTCCATCCGCCTCTGGGTGCGCCCGCAAACATCGCGGATGAACGCTTCGCGATGCTGGACCGGAACGTCATCGAGGCTGAAGGATACGACGTTGTCGGCGCTTGAGAACACGCACCGTTCCCCCCAGAACTGTTGATCGTCCTATGTATGATAGGGCCACGTATGATTTGCAACCAAAAGGTGTGCCAGGCGCGTGTGGCCCTGCGTGCAAACCGGCCTCGCACGCGTCTCAGACGCCCGCCAAGAGGCCCTCGAGCGAAGGCAGGATAAGCCCGGGCGGAAAGTCGCGGTATTCGTCCGGCTGGTTGGTCCGGTTGATCCAGACCGTGCGGAAACCGAATTTCGTCGCGCCGGCGACGTCCCAGCGGTTGGACGATTGGAAAGACACCGCGCCCGGGTAGAGCCGCCAGTTGGTGACCACCATGTCGTAGACCGACGGGTCGGTCTTGAAGCGTTTGACCTGGTCGACCGAGAACACGTCGTCGAGGATCTGGTCGAGCGCGGCGGATTTGACCGCCGCGGCGAGCATCTCCGGCGAGCCGTTGGAGAGGATCGCGAGCTTCGCGCCCGACGCCTTGAGCGCCTTCAGCACGGCCGGCACCTCCGGGTAGCAATCGAGCCGCCAGTAAGCTTCGAGCAGTTTCGTCCGCAGCGCGGGATCGGCCGAGGGCACCTTGCGCAAAGCGAAATCCAGCGCCTGCTCGGTCAGTTGCCAGAAGTCGGCGTATGAGCCCATCAGCGTCCTGACCCAGGAATATTCGAGCTGCTTGGCGCGCCAGATTTCCGACAGCAGCTGGCCATCCGGACCGATCTCGCCGGCATGGCGGCGCACGGCGGCGTGCACGTCGAACAACGTTCCATAGGCGTCGAAGACATAGGCCGCATGATGCATGGAAAGAGTTTTGCGGCGGCAAGCCGCGCCGTGCAAGCGCTGATTGCCGTTAAGTACCGCTGGCCTCAACGATTTTCGGCCATGTCGGTTGACGCCGACCCTGAAAACATCGTCCTATGCCGGCCCGAAATCACTCATTTGGACGGCAAACATGACACTGGCGGCGGCGGCGCAAACCGCGACTTGGACCTATGTGGACGGCGACTGGTATGAAGGCAATGTCGCTATACTGGGGCCGCGCAGCCATGCCATGTGGCTCGGCACCAGCGTCTTCGACGGCGGCCGCTGGTTCGAAGGCGTCTCGCCCGACCTCGAGCTTCACGCCGCTCGCGTCAACGCTTCCGCGACCGCGCTTGGCCTGAAGCCTTCGATGACGACGCAAGAGATCGTCGGCCTGACCTGGGATGGTCTGAAGAAATTCGACGGCAAGACCGCGGTCTATATCAGGCCGATGTATTGGGCCGAGCATGGCGGTTATATGGGCGTGCCGGCGGACCCGGAGTCGACACGCTTCTGCCTGTGCCTCTATGAAGCGCCGATGATCCCGCCATCCGGCTTCTCGGTCACGGTCTCGCCGTTCCGCCGCCCGACCATCGAGACCATGCCCACCAACGCCAAGGCGGGCTGCCTCTACCCCAACAATGGCCGCGCCATACTGGAAGCCAAGGGCCGCGGCTTCGACAACGCGCTCGTGCTCGACATGCTGGGCAACGTCGCCGAGACCGGAACCTCCAACATCTTCCTGGTCAAGGACGGCCATGTGATGACGCCGGCGCCGAACGGCACCTTCCTGTCGGGCATCACCCGCTCGCGCACCATCAACCTGCTCGGCGACTACGGCTTCAGGACGATCGAGAAGACGCTTTCGGTTCGCGATTTCCTCGAAGCCGACGAGATCTTCTCGACCGGCAACCACTCCAAGGTCGTGCCGGTCACCCGCATCGAGAACCGCGACCTGCAGCCCGGACCCGTGGCTAAGAAGGCGCGTGAGCTCTATTGGGAATGGGCGCATTCGGCGTCCGCCGCCTGAGCCGTCGGAGCGTTTTTCCGTTTCGCGGAAACGGCGAACCGCCCATCTCCTTGTTTTGCGCAATTCCGGGCGGAAACCGTTTCACACTTTTCCCGGAATTGCTCTAAAAAGTCGCTCGGCGCTCCATTCCGGAGTTGCCCCGATCCATTCCAGACCTATCTTAGCTCGGTAGTATCACCGGACTTTTTTCCTCGAGGGAGTACCATCCATGGCTTTTGAGTTGCCCGCTTTGCCTTATGACTACGAGGCCTTGCAGCCTTACATGTCGAAGGAGACGCTGGAGTATCATCACGACAAGCATCACAAGGCCTATGTCGACAACGGCAACAAGCTGGCCGCCGAGGCCGGAATGGGCGACCTGTCGGTCGAAGAGGTCGTGAAGCAGTCCTTCGGCAAGAATGCCGGGCTCTTCAACAACGCCGCCCAGCACTACAACCACATCCATTTCTGGAAGTGGATGAAGAAGGGCGGCGGCGGCAACAAGCTGCCCGGCGCGCTGCAGAAGGCTTTCGACAGCGACCTCGGCGGCTACGACAAGTTCAAGGCGGATTTCATCGCCGCCGGCACCACCCAGTTCGGCTCCGGCTGGGCCTGGGTCTCGGTCAAGAATGGCAAGCTCGAAATCTCCAAGACCCCGAACGGCGAGAACCCGCTGGTCCATGGCGGCTCGCCGATCCTCGGCGTCGACGTCTGGGAGCACTCCTATTACATCGACTACCGCAACGCGCGGCCGAAATACCTCGAGGCCTTCGTCGACAGCCTCATCAACTGGGACTATGTCCTGGAACTCTACGAGAAGGCCAAAGGCTGATCGATCTTACTGAAAAGCCCCGGCATGCCGGGGCTTTTCTTTTCGGGCGATGGAAACGGCAAGCCAGCAGGCAAAATCGTCACGGCGAGGGGGAATAATCCCGTTGTGACGTCCGTTAACGTTCAGTCGCGTACTCTCCTTCCTCACCACGGAGCCAATTGAATGAGAAAGCTTGTCCTCGCCATCTCTATGCTTGCCTTTGCCGGTTCGGCCGCTGTTGCCGATCCGATTCAGGATCGCCAGGCCCTGATGAAGGAGCGCGGCAAGCTCGCCGGCCAGTTGTCCAAGGTGGTCAAGGGCGAGGAGGATTTCGATGCGGCCGCCGTTCTGGCGACGCTGAAGGCCCTGCAGGCCAATGCCGAGAAATTCGATGCCGAAAAGCTTTTCCCGGCCGGCTCCGACAAGGGCGACACGACGGCCGCGCCGAAGATCTGGGAAGATATGGCCGGCTTCAAGGCCGCCGAGGACAAGTTCCTGGCCGATGCCAAGGCCGCGGTCGCTTCCCCGCCGGCCGATGCCGACGCGCTGAAGGCGCAGCTCAACACGCTGGGCGGYGATTGCGGCACCTGCCATCAGACCTACCGTATCAAGAAGAGCTGATCGCCTGACGATGGCCTGGTTGAGGAAGCTTGTCGGCGCCGTCATCGTGCTTGGCGGTGCCGGGGCGGTCGCCGGCTGGGTCCTGTCGGCGCCGGTCAGGCTGGACGCCGGCACCATCGCACAACTCGGCCCCGGCGACGCTGCAAAGGGCAAGCGCATCTTCTACGCGGGGGGCTGCACTTCCTGCCACGCCAAACCGGGCGCCCAGGGCGACGCCCGCCTCGAACTCGCCGGTGGCCTGGAGCTGAAGACGCCGTTCGGCACCTTCGTTCCGCCCAACATCTCGCAAGACCGGAAGGACGGCATCGGCGCCTGGAGCGAGGAGGACTTCGCCAACGCCATGCTGAAGGGCGTTTCGCCTTCCGGCGAGCATTTCTACCCGGCCTTTCCCTATGCATCCTATGCGCGCATGAAGCCGGCCGACATCGCCGATCTCTATGCCTTCATGAAGACGTTGCCGGCGGTTGCCGGCAAGGCGCCGGACCACAAGCTGTCCTTCCCCTTCACTATCCGCCGCGGCATCGGCCTTTGGAAGCTTCTCTATCTCAGCCCGGACCCGGTGATCGCGCTACCCGGCGGCATGCCGGACAAGGTGCTGGCCGGGCGTTACCTGGTCGAAGGGCCGGGCCATTGCGGCGAATGCCACACGCCGCGCGATTTCGCCGGCGGCGTCAAGAAGAGCGAGTGGCTGGCGGGCGCCGTGGCCGCGGAAGGCTCAGGGGTCGTGCCCAACATCACCCCGCAAGGYGGCACCAAGGACTGGTCCGAGGCCGACATCGCCAACTATCTCGAAACCGGCTTCACGCCGGATTTCGACTCGGTCGGTGGCGCCATGGTCGACGTGCAGCGGAACATGGCCCAACTGACGGCCGACGACCGGGCGGCGATCGCGGCCTATCTGAAGGCTGTCCCGCCGCACTCCAACGGCTACCCGGCGCGCAAGCCGGCGAGTTGACCTTCCGCCTGCATCTTACGGATGACGGTCGCCCAGAAAATCGAAGCCGTTTTCGAAGAAATGATTGTAGTTGCAGGTGAGTTCCTCGCCCGGTGCGATGTCGCGCAGCGCGTAAGTCTCCTCGGGCGAGGAGACGTCGCAGTTCGGATCGTCGTCGTGGTTCATGTAGCGCGCGTCGTCGGCTTCGAACACGATGTAGCTCGGGTCGTGCCGGTCCGGATAGGAATAGCGGTCGAGATAGGATTTCACCGGTCCCGTCTGGCTCTCATAGGTGTCGACGGGAATGCGCCGGTCGAACCGCGGGTCGAGCTTCCAGATCAGCGTTCCCTTCGGGATGCGATTCCTGGCGAAGACACCGATGCCCTGGATGGACGATTTGTCGAGATAAGTGTCGACGAGAAGCATGACGAACCTTGTTGAATGCAGATTAGCCGGCCCGAACGCGGGATCCAAATGACCGCGCCCAAGACGACCGTGCATTGCGTAACGCGCGGTCTTGCGGATTGCGAGCGGAAAATCAGGCTTTGCCCGTCACTTTCAACGCATAGGCGTAAATGTAGGCGATCTCCTCCAGCCGCGAGAACCGGCCGGAGGCGCCGGCGTGCCCGGACTCCATGTTGATCTTGAACAGGACCGGATTGCCGCCCGTCTTGCGTTCGCGCAGCCGCGCCACCCATTTCGCCGGCTCCCAATAGGTGACGCGCGGATCGGTGAGGCCCGCCAGCGCCAGGATCGGCGGATAGTCGAGCGCCGCCACATTGTCATAGGGCGAATAGGCCGCGATCGTCTCGTAGTCGTCGGCGGACGCGATCGGATTGCCCCATTCCGGCCACTCCGGCGGCGTCAGCGGCAGGCTGGCGTCGAGCATGGTGGTAAGCACGTCGACGAAAGGCACCTCGGCGACGATGCCGCCGAAATCCTCCGGCGCCATGTTGGCGATCGCCCCCATCAGCATGCCGCCGGCGGAGCCGCCCTGCGCCACGATGCGGTCGTGCCTTGTGTAGCGCTCGGCGACAAGATGGCGGGCGCAGGCGATGAAGTCGGTGAAGGTGTTCATCTTCTTCGCCCRCTTGCCGTCCTCGTACCAGCCGTAGCCCTTGTCCTTGCCGCCGCGCACATGCGCGACGGCATAGACGAAGCCGCGGTCGACCAGCGACAGGCAGTTGGTGTTGAAGGCGGAAGGAACGGTGATGCCGTAGGAGCCGTAGCCGTAGAGCAGGCAGGGCGCGGAACCGTCGAGCTGTGTCTCGCGATGGTAGAGCAGCGAGATCGGCACCAGCTCGCCATCGGCTGCCGGCGCCATCAGCCGGCGCGTGACATAGTGCTCGGGATCGTGGCCGGAGGGCACTTCCTGCGTCTTCAAAAGCACGCGCTCGCGACTGCGCATATTGTAGTCGAACACCTGCGCCGGCGTCGTCATCGACGAATAGGTGAAACGCATCACTTCGGTGTCGTATTCGTAGGAGCCGGAAAGGCCGAGCGAGAAAGCTTCTTCGTCGAAGGAGATGAAATGTTCCTCGCCGCTTGAGCGCTCGCGCACGACGATGCGCGGCAGGCCGTCCTTGCGTTCGAGCCGGACCATGTGATGCTTGAAACCGAGCACCGACAGGATCAGCCGGCCCGGCTCGTGCGGCACCAGTTCCTCCCAGTTGGCGCGCACCGGATTGTCGACCGGCGCGGTCATGATCTTGAAGTCCTTGGCGCCGTCGGCGTTGGTGAGGATGAAGAAGACGTCGCCGCCTTCTTCCAAATCGTATTGTAGGCCGGTCTCGCGCACCGCCACCAGCTTCGGCGCTGCGGTTGGATCATTGGCGGGAAGCAGGCGGCATTCCGAAGTTTCATGATCGTTGATGCCGATCAGGATCCAGTCATTGGCACGCGTGCCGCTGACATCCATGAAGAAGCCGGGGTCGGTTTCCTCATAGATCAGCCGGTCGTTTTCCGACTTGTCGCCGAGYGCGTGGAAGAACACTTTCGACGGGCGATGATTGTCGTCGAGACGGGTATAGAAGAAGCCGTCGTGGCCGGCGTTCCAGACCCCGCCGCCGCCCGTATCCGGAATCTGGTCGGCAAGGTCCTTGCCGCTCGTGAGATCGCGCACGCGCAGGGTGAAGAACTCCGAGCCCTTCTCGTCGAAGGCCCACAGGAGCTGCCTGTGGTCGCCCGAATGGTCGACGCCGCCGAGCCTGAAATAAGCCTTGCCCTCGGCCTCCTTATCGCCGTCGAGCAGGATCTCCTCGGCGCCGCCGTCGCGCGGCGTGCGGAAATAGCGCGGCTGCTCGCCGCCTTGCCGGAAGGAAGAGCCATAGGCAAAGGGGCCGTCCTTCATCGGCACGGTCGAGTCATCCTCCTTGATGCGCCCCTTCATCTCGGCAAACAGCTTGCCGCGCAGGTCCGCCGTGCCCGCCATCAGCGCCGCCTGATAGGCGTTTTCAGCCTCGAGATGAGCCCGGATGCGGCCGTCGAGCAGGGAAGGATCACGGAACACGGCCTGCCAGTTGTCGGCCCGCATCCAGGCATAGTCGTCGTTGCGGGTGACGCCGTGATGCGTGTCGGAAACCGGATGTTTCTCAGGGATAGGCGGGCTGGCGGCCGGGAAGGCGGAAGTCAAGGCGGGAGCTCTGGTCATTACGTCTCGCTGCGGAATTTGCTTGAATGACGAATGAACACGCCGCTCAGCGGCGGTTCAAGAGGCGCGGCTCAAGATGGTCTACAGAAGCTAAGTCGAAGGGGGAAAGATGAAATCCTGTGTTTCTACCGCAATGTCTGTCGCCGTCCTCGCGGCGGGTCTGGCTTTTTCCAGCCAGTCTCATGCAACCGTCTTTGCCGCCTGGCAAGTGGCGGGCGTGCCGTTCGGCGACACGCTCAATGCGCGAAAGTATCCGTCCAACGCATCCCAGAAACAGGCTGCCTATCCGAACGGCACCGTGCTGCAGATGACCGGCCGCTGCACCGGTGGCGTAAACCTGCTCGATATCGCCCGCCAGCCGCAATGGAAGCAGCGCCAGACGATCCGTTATCGCTGGTGCGAGGTCTGGCACGATCCGGCGCAGAACGGTCATTTCGTCACCGGCTGGGTCTACGGCAAATATATCGCGCCTCACTGAGGGATACCATCGCGCCGCCTTGTCGGGTCCAGCCGCCAAGGCGACGTCCTTGCGCTTCGTTGCGCCACAGGATTCGTTGTGCTGGCGCAACGGCGCCCAAGCATTGGCCAAGCATTGAACGCCGTGTAGAGCGGCGATCGGATGTCTAACATGCGGATGACGCAACGTCACGGCATGCTGGTCTGGCCAGAAAAATCTCGCGAAGTTACACGGTGCACGAATTTTTGAAGCTGAATCGGCAATATTTGATGAATATCGACCAATATAAGTCAATATGCGAATTGACTTACTTTCAATGCGGCGTCATTAAGATAACCGACGCGAATCTCAGAGCCTTTCCTGAATGAAATTCGCGCGATGCCCGATCCAAGAAAAAGGGCGCAGTTTTAGAAACAAACTCTCGTTGGGGCCTTAGCACTATGGAAATCGTCGAAACACCTTCGAAAAACGGTGATGCGCTGATCGAGCTGACTGCCGATGTCGTCGCCGCCTATGTCAGCAACAACCCGG
Source organism: Mesorhizobium sp. LCM 4577 (assembly GCF_001854795.2). Lineage (NCBI taxonomy): Bacteria > Pseudomonadati > Pseudomonadota > Alphaproteobacteria > Hyphomicrobiales > Phyllobacteriaceae > Mesorhizobium > Mesorhizobium sp. LCM 4577. Next base: position 16,437 of record NZ_MDDU01000022.1, read on the forward strand.
TGCCGGTCGGGGAACTGCCGAACCTTATTRCCGACGTCCATGCCGCGTTGGGCCGCGTCGGCGGCTCGTCGGAGCAGCCGTCGGCCGAAAAGCAGAAGCCGGCCGTCAACCCGAAGCGCTCCGTCCACGACGACTACATCGTCTGTCTCGAGGACGGAAAGAAATTCAAGTCGCTGAAGCGGCATTTGATGACCCATTACAATCTCACGCCGGAAGAGTATCGCGAGAAGTGGGGTCTGGACGCCAACTACCCGATGGTCGCCCCCAATTACGCGGCTGCCCGCTCGCAGCTGGCCAAGAAGATGGGTCTGGGCCGCAAGCGCAAGGGCCGCTGATAAGCCTCGCCTGCTGCAGTTCGACGGCGCCCTCCGGGCGCCGTTTGCTTTAAAGATCTGAGGTCAGGCCGTCTGCTTCAGCGCCGCTTCCGCGTCGCGTTTGATGCGCTTGACCATCGAGCGGAGGCCGTTGGCGCGTTGCGGCGACAGGTGCTCATCGAGGCCGAGCTCTTTCAGCGTCGCCTCGGCGTCCGTGTCCTGGATCTCGCTTGCCGGCCGGCCCGAAAACAATGCCAGCATGATGGCGACGAGGCCGCGCACGATATGGGCGTCCGAATCGCCCTGGAAGCGGATGACCGGATCGGTACCTGCTCCCTGCTCGGTGGTCAGCCACACCTGGCTCACGCAGCCGGGCACCTTGTTAGCGGCCGTGCGTTCCGCCTCGGGAAAAGGCGGCAGGCCTTCGCCGAGCTCGATCACATAGCGATAGCGGTCCTCCCACTCGTCGAGCAGGGAAAAGTCGTCGCGGATCGTCTGGATCGACGGAGTCATCGCACCGCATATAGTGGCCCGGCACCGCCACGTCACGGAAAAAGAAAGACGCCGCGGGCGTCGAGAGGTCGGACGGGCCCGCGGCGGAGAGCAATTCCAGGAAAAGTGCGTAGCGGTTTTCCGTCCGGAATTGCGCCAAACCGAATAAAGAGCAATTCCAGGAAAAGTGCGGAGCGTTTAGGCTCGGCGACTTCGCCGCAGCCTCTCCGTCTGGAATTGCGCCAAAACCAAAGAGCCGAGCAAACGGCCGAGAAAGCTCTCAGTTCTTCGCCGTCAGCATCACCGGAATGTTGACCTTGGCGGGCAGCACGACCTCCTCGGCGATGCTGCCGGTGGTCGCGACGGCGCCATCCGCGACCTTCGTCTCGGGCGCGGCGGGCTGCCCGGACTGCTGCTTGTCGTCGATCATGGCCGCGGCGATCTTGGCCGTTTCCTTGGCGCGAACGGTGATGGTGTACATGGCCGATTTGCCGGTTTCGCAGACATCCGGCTTGCGCTCGCAGAGCCCGGCAATGTCGCCGACCGCCTCGCGCGCCGCAAACAGCGCCTGGATCGGTCCGACGCTCTGCTGCCCGTCTTCGCCCGGGCCGACGCCGAGCGGCAGCGCCAGCAGCACCAGCGAGAACCAGAAAGCCATCCTGATCAGAAAGCCCATCTTACTTGCCTCTCATCCGGGATGGATGATGCATCCATCCGTCACGGATCATGCATCCCTTGGCATGACCTCTTTTATGGGCGCGATAATGGCACAGTCACGCAAAGGACGACTTGCATCGAAGCCGCCAATTTTCCTCAAATTTTAGGCAAATTCGAAAGGAATTGGTTTTGAAACGGACTTGTCTCGAATCTCGTGGACCACGTTTACTTTATGATAACCATATATCCTATTGCTATTAAATGATTTTTCCTCATGTGACGGTTAGCCGGATCAAGGTGCGGCCCGTTTTGGAACAGGCCTCGCGGCTAACTCGCCGTTTACCATGGCGGCAACTCGGCGTGCTTTGCGGGGCCGGCGTCACAATATTTGCCTTGGACGGGTCGCCGGCCCCACCAGCCTTATCCATTCCTTAAACGCTGGATGCGAGTTTCAAGTCATTGATTGAGTCACCTGCCAGGCAGGGCGTTTTTTACCACCGGGTACGCGTGCGTTGAGTTCGATTTCAGCCAGATACGTTCAATTGCCCGGGGCGGTTTCAGCCGGCTGCGAACRCATGGTTCACCCGACCGTGACGGGTGAGGCCGAACGCTTGCGCCAGCGCCGCTTCATCGGCGTCATGCTCGCCGCTCCGTTCCTGGCCGCGGGCGCCGCGGTCACGCTCGTCACATCCGGCCTCGGCGCGGCCGTCACGATGGCCGCGATCTTTGCCGCTTTCGGCCTGTGCTGGTTCGCGGCGCTTCTGGTGGCGGCCACCGGCCATATGGCGCTCGCCGGCCGCATGGCGGTCGTGCTGGGCGGTTTCGCCCTTGCCGGGGCTGTTGCCGCGGCGGGCGGATTGGCCTCGCCGGCAGCACTCCTTGCCATCGCCTTGCCGGTTGAGACCTTGTGGGTCTCGGGATCGCGGCGGGCCGCGCTGTCGGGCGCGCTGGTGGCCATTGCCGCCATCGCGCTGCAGCCCTTTGTCGGGCAGTTCCTGYCGCTCGGCGAAATCGCCGCCTGGCATTGGCTGCTGCCGCTCGCCTGGGCGCTGACGCTGTTGCCGCGGGCCGCCGCCTTCGCCAACCCGGCAGGCTCGCAGCTGACGGAGCCTGGCGGCGATCGCCTTGAGGACGTCATCGACGCCGTCGTCCTGCGCGTTGGGCGCCAGGGCGACGTGCTCGACGCGTCCGCCAAGGCGCGTTCGATCCTAAAATTGGCGCCGGAGCTCCTGCTCGGCACCGGCCTTTTCGACCGCGTCCATCTTTCCGACCGCGTCGCCTATCTCACCGCCTTGGCCGACATGCGCGAGGGCGCGCCGAAGCGCCGGCTTGATCTGCGCATCCGCTTGCCGCGCGAGGGTTCGAGCGCGTCCGACAATTTCCGCCCGTTCAGCCTCGAGCTGCTGCGGGGCGAGGCCGACCGCGATGTCTTCACCCTGGTCCTGCGTGAAAACGACGATGTCGCGGCACTTCGCGAGGAGCTTGCGGAAGCGAGGGAGGCGGCCGCGACCGCCGAAGTGGCCAAGGGCCGCTTCCTTGCGGTGGTCAGCCACGAGCTGCGCACGCCGCTCAACGCCATCATCGGCTTCTCCGACATGCTGCTGCATGAGATGTTCGGCGCCTTCAAGGATCCGCGCCAGAAGGAATATGTCGGCCTCATCAGGGAGTCCGGCCAGCATCTTCTGTCCGTCGTCACCTCGATCCTCGACGTATCGCGCATCGAGGCGGGCGCCTATGCGACCGAGCTGGAGCCGTTCCGCTTCGTCGAGGCGGTCGACATGTGCCGCTCGATGATGCGGCCGCTGGCCGACGCCAAGGGCATAGTTCTCGCCACGCAGATCGCGCCGGATGCGGGCGAGATCAATGCCGACCGCCGCGCCGTGCAGCAGATCCTGATCAATCTCGCTTCGAACGCCRTCAAGTTCACGCCCGATGGCGGCAGCGTGGTGATCGGCGCCAAGCGCGTCGGCTCGCGCCTGCATTTCTGGGTGAGCGATACCGGCATCGGCATCGCCGAGGAGGATATGGCCAATCTCGGCAAGCCATTCATGCAGATCCAGAACGACTACACGCGCCGCTTCGAGGGAACCGGGCTCGGCCTGTCGCTGGTCAAAGGTCTGGTGGCGCTGCACGACGGCACGATGTCGATCGAGAGCGCGCCGGGTGAGGGCACCACGGTGACGATCGGCCTGCCGGTGAACGGGCCGAAGCGGCATACCGGTGCGCCTTCCGGCGTGCTGGCCATGCCGGCGGCGAAGCCGAAGGGGGATAGAGATGGGGAGAGGAATGGCTCGCTCCGCAAAACGGCCTAAGGTCGTCGAACCCGAACGCGGCGTCCTTGCCGAAGGCGCGGTCGCGGTCGGTCAGCTGATCGCAAGCAATCCGGTCCTCGTCGGCGGTTCGACCGCCTTCCTGGTGACGCTGTTCTATGTCTCGGCCAATGCGCTCTGGTACCAGCCTTTTCCACATACCGGCGCCTTCTTTGCCACCCGCAGCATCGAGAATTTCCCGCACACCGTCTCCAACGAACCGGAAACCACCATCAACATCGTGCGCCAGGCACCGGCGCAGCCCGTGGCCAAGCCGGACCCGGTCGTCCAGCAGGTGCAGGGCATTCTGAAGGACCTCAATTTCTATGACGGTACGGTCGATGGCCTTACGGGTCCGGCGACCCGAAAGGCCATCCAGGCCTATCAGCTGAAGGTCGGGCTGCCGGGGTCGGGCGAGATCGACGGGGCGCTGCTCGACCAGCTTGGCGCCCGCCAGACGACGGCGGCCATTCCCCACCCGGCGCCGCGGCCGGCCGATGCGGCAGCCGCCACGCCGTCCGCCAAGCCATCGGTCATTCCGGTCTCGGCGCCGGCCGGTGACCCCACATTGTCTCCCGACGCCCGCATCGTCAGGATCCAGGCCGGCCTCAAGGCCTTCGGCAACAACGACATGCAGCTCGACGGCAAGGTCGGCGCCCGCACCAAGGCTGCGATCAAGGAGTTCCAGGCCCTCTTCGGCCTCCCCGAGACCGGCGAGCCGGACGAAGCGGTCTATGTCAAGATGCGCGAGATCGGCCTGACGAACTGAGCGACCGCATCCGATCGTTTCGGTTCCTTCACCGCTGCTGTAAGGAACCGCGCATGCCATCCGGAAACCTCCCATGCGCGTAACCACTGATCTCTGGGTTTCGGCCCTCGTCCGCCGCGTCTTCGGCGCCGGCGGTTTTGCCGCTATCGTCAAGCGCGGCGCGACCGAGGCGGGCGCCGTCTTCGTGCTGTCGCGCGGACGTCTGGGGGAGGTGGCCCTCTACGGGCCGGCGCCGCAGACGAGCTACGATTCGGCCAAGCCCGACGAGCGCTTCTTCACCCTGCTCGATTCAAGCGACGACAGCTCGGCCTTCGATGCCCGGCTGGAGCGGGAGAAGAAATTCGATCCGGACATCTGGGTGGTCGAGATCGAGGCGGGAGCCGTTCCGGTCGAAGAGCTTCTTTCCGTGAAGGCGGAGTAGCCGCGTCAGGAGGCCTTGAGGCCGGCGCGCGCCTCGTCGCTGTTCGAGGCTTCGCGGCTCTCGATGCTCACCGCGTCGGGAGCATTGCCGCGGATCGCCCGCGAAAGGGTCTCCGCCTTCCAGGCGCGTACCTTATCGAGCGCCGCCTCGCGGTGCATCAGCCGGTAGCGGTCGAGGAAGAGGCGGATCGCCTGCGGATGCGGGAACTCGCCGGGATAGACCGCGACCGCGATCAGGAAGGCCCTGTCTTCGCTGAGGTCGAGGGCGCGCAGCGCTGCAAGCAATGCGCCATAGCTCGATTGCCCGGTCACCGAGCGGGCCGTCGCGAAGTCGATCCCCAGCGCATCGGCAAGGGCGGTCTGGAAGAAGGCAGCGTTGCCGGTCAACGCCGTCTCGCGCAGCTTCACATAGGCCGGCTGGCCGAGGAATGTGTTGACGTCGGCAGCGTCTCCGGTCGGGCGCATCATCGACCGCAGGCGGCGCCGCGCGTTCTCCGCGGCTTCGCCGGAGGCGGGACGGTCGGAGTCGGTCTTTCCCGCGGGCTCCGGTTTCGGCGTGAGCTTCGTGACCGTCTCCGGCGGCCGCGTCTTGACCAGCGTCGGTCTTTCCAGCGCGCGGATGAGGTCGGCGATCGTCGGGTTGAGCTCCTTGCGGCGCGCGATGGCGCGCGCGTGCGGCAGCCCGTGCCGGCCGATCAGCGCGATGAGATCGATGTCGCTCAGCGCATTGGAGCGGGTGAGCAAGGGAGCTGCGGTCTCGACCGGCTCCTCGGCCAGCCGCCGCACCAGGGCTGTCGGCGCGTAGTCGCATTCGGAAAGGGCGGCGGCGACGTAGCGGCGCGACTCGACCGAGACCTCATCGAACAGCGGCAGCGTCAGATCCTCGAGCTGCGCGATCTCGCGGCGCGAGGGACGGGTCAGCGAGCAGAAGGCCGACACGGCGGCGCGGAACAGCCTTTCGGCCTTTCCCGCTTCGGTCCGGATAGCGATTTGCCTGAAATCCGAAGATGACACGGAGGATACGCCCGACACTCGACACAATCCCGAACTTGCGCAATCCGGCCGGGCCGGTTTCGCGTCTTCAGGAAAAACAAACATCAAATTAGCGGCGATCCGTTAGCGCTCCGTTAACCCTCTACGCCCCTTAATCGACTTTGGAGGCGTTGCGTTGTGCTCCGGTCAAACCGAGAGGAATGCGCGAACCATGGGCATGGTCCTGTCTTTTGTGCCGCGTGCGGCACCTGTAAATCGAGCAAGTCACGACACCACGACGGCGGCGGCGGTCATTATCTTCCCCGGCGTCCGCTATGAGTTGCGTCCGCAGGCCGATGAGGCCCGGCCGGACAGCGGCGCTGACAGGCCGGGCTCCCCGCCACCCGCCAAGCCGCATCACTGATCGGCCCGCCTTTCTCAGTAGTCCTGCAATTCGCAGGCGCTCTGCTCGAGGAAGCGTGACACGATCGGCTTCCAGCTCTCGTCCGGCACGAAGGCGCGGACGACGAAGATACCTTCCTCGATCGGCGCTTCGACGAAGATCGCGCCCTGCAGATCCTCCGGAAGGTCGCGCCGCACATCGATCATCTGCGCCGGCGTCAGCACCACCGCATCGAGCTTCTCGCCATTGGCGTTGTGATCGTTGAAGGAATAGATGTTGTGGCCGTTGCGGTCGTAGACCGAGGCCGACCAGAACGGCACGTCGCCCGGCGCCCTGATCCTGACCAGCCCGTCCGTGAGATCGAACCGGCAGGCGGCGGCATAAAACAACGGGTCGACCGACTTGACCACCGGCGCGCCGCCGGCCTCGGCGTCCAGCCGCGTCATCTTGTAGAGGTCGGATGCCATCGCCAGCCGCGACCAGGCATCGCGTTCGGAAAATTCCGGCACCAGGAACAGCACCACGATATGCACGATGCCGGCGCCGAGCAGGCCGAGGATCAAGGCATGCAGCAGCTTACGCATTGCAGCCCGCCTTCAGGATGCGCGGCAGCGTGACGTCCGAGAGACCGGTGCTCGAGGCGATCGGCGTGTCGTAGAAGGTCAGCACGAAATACATCTTGCCGGAGCCGCCAGTCAGCAGCCAGTTGCCGGGAGCAGGGCGGCTGCCGACGGAAATGACGACCGAATTGTCAGGCCGGCGCAGGACTTCGTAGGACTGAAGCGCTGATTGCCTCGGCTTGCCTGTGTCGATCACCCCTAGCGACTGGTCGGCGGCATAAAGCGTCCAGAAGCGGGCGGCGGGATAACCGCCTTCGATCGTGTAGGTGCATTCGCGTTTCAGCGGCTCGCCGGCATCGTCGCGCTCGGCGACGAATGCAAGCCCCTCGGCCTGGCCGAGCGCCAGCACGCCCTCGCGTGCCACACGCGCCTTGGAGTAGGGGTCGGCGGCTAGAGTCCCGACTTCGGGGAAAGCGGTCCATTGGCCGATGCGGATCGCGCCGACGCCGTCCTGCGCATTAAGCGCATACCAGACGCTGTAGCCGCCGAGCCCGATGGCAATGGCAAGCGAAAGCAGCGTCAGGATGGCGTTCTTGAGCATGAGAGCCGCAACAGAGGAGATTGCCCGGGATATCGCGACGCGGGGTGCCGTGGCAAGCCGGCTTCACGCCAGCGCCGCCCTAAAGCGCATCGCAATTTTTCAGATTCGCTCCCTGCACTTTAGGTTTTTGATTTTACGCATGTCGTCATCCCGAAACCGGTTCCAACTTTCGGGAGACATGCTTTTTAAAGCGCCGAAAGCGTCTCCGGCAAAGCGGGGGCGCTGAGCACGGGCGCGGCCTGGAAAGCCTTGGTCATGTCCCGCAGCGTCTGACTGGTGCGGCTGGACAGCACCGGCGGGCGTTCGGCCTCGGCCTGGGCCGCCGCGGCGTCGGCTTCCTTCTTCGCCGCTTCCTCGGCCTTGGCTGCGACCTCTGGATCGACCCAAGGATGATCGATGCCCGGGATCGGCTTCAGGTCGATGTTCTGATGCGCATAGACCATCAGCCGCTGCCAGACCATCGCCGGCAGCGTGCCGCCGGTCATCTTGTTGGTCGGCGTGAAGTCGTCATTGCCGAGCCAGACGGCGGCCGTGTAGTTGCCGGTGAAGCCGACGAACCAGGCGTCGCGATAGGATTGGGTGGTGCCTGTCTTGCCGGCGACGACGATGTTGGGCAACTGGGCGCGCCGCGCCGTGCCGATCGCCGGCACCGCCGCCAGCATCGTGTTCATGTATTTCAGCGCCTTTTCCGACAGCACGCGGTGCGGCGGCGGCGCATCCTTGGCCCAGTCATAGACCACCTCGCCGGTGCGGGTGACGAGCTGGGTGATGCCATGGCGGGAGCCCACGAAACCGTTCTGGGCAAAGACGCTGTAGCCGGTCGCCTGGTCCATCACGGTCATGCCGGACGTGCCGAGCACCATGGTCTTGTGCGATTCCAGCGGCGATTCGACGCCCATCGATTCGGCCATCGCCTTGATCGGGGRAATGCCCAGGTAGTCCTTGGCCAGCCGCACCGGCACGGTGTTGATCGACTTGGCGATCGCCGTGAGCAGCGTGACATTGCCGGCCGAGCCGCCATTGTAGTTATGCGGCGACCAGCCGCCCCAACTGATGGCGCCGCCCGAAACGACCGAATCCGGCGTGAAGCCATGCTCCATCGCGGTGGCATAGACGTAGGGCTTGAACGACGAGCCGGTCTGGCGCAGCGCCTTGGTCGCGCGGTTGAACTGGCTGGTGCCATAGTCGCGGCCGCCGACGATGGCGCGAACCGCGCCATTGGTCTCGATCACCACCACCGCGCCTTCGGTGACGTTGTATTCCTTGCCGAACTGCCGCAGATGGAATTCGACCGACTCTTCCGCGGCCTTCTGGATATTGGCATCGAAAGTGGTGTGGGCGACCAGCGAGTGCTGGCCGGGCTTGGCGATCTTCTTCACCTCGTCGAAGGCCCAGTCGAGGAAATAATCCGGGCTCTTCTGCTCGCCGCGGTCGACGACGTCGGCCGGATGCAGCCGCGCCTGCAGCACCTGGCCTTCGGTCATGAAGCCGGCGTCGACCAGGTTGGACAGCACCACATTGGCGCGTGCGCGCGCCGCCGGCAGGTTGATGTGCGGGGCGTATTTGGTCGGCGCCTTGAACAGGCCGGCCAGCATCGCCGCCTCGGCGAGGCTCAGGTCCTTGACGCTCTTGCCGAAATAGAAGTCCGCCGCCGCCTCGATGCCGAACGTGCCGCCGCCCATATAGGCGCGGTCGAGATAGAGCTGCAGGATCTCCTTCTTGGAGAGATTGGCCTCGAGCCACAGCGACAGGAAGGCTTCCTTGATCTTGCGCTCCAAGGTGCGCTCGTTGGACAGGAAGAGATTCTTGGCGAGCTGTTGGGTGATGCTGGAGCCGCCCTGGACCACCGAATTGGCGCGCATATTCTCGAAGAGCGCACGCGACAGGCCGAGCACGTCGATGCCGTAATGGTCGAAGAAGCGCCGGTCCTCGGTCGCCAGCACCGCCTTGATGACGATGTCCGGCATCTCGTCGACCGGCACGGAATCGCGCTGGATGATGCCGCGCTGGCCGATCTCGTTGCCGTAGCGGTCCAGGAAGGTGACGGCGAAGTCGCCCTGGTTGCGCCAGTCGCCGGCGGTGATGTCGAAGGCCGGCATGGCGAGCGCCAACAGCACCACGAAGCCGCCGGCGCCCATGGTGAAACCCTCGCTCAGCACCTCGATGATGGCGCGGCGCCAGCCATGCACGCGGAAACGACGGGAAAAGATGGTCGCCGCTTCCCAGAATTCGCGCGCTTTGAAGCTGATCTCATAGAGCGAGGAATCGAGCCAGGCGTCGACGGCAAGAGCCGCCGAGGCGATCCGGCCTCTTCTCTTGCGTGGTTTCGAAGGACTTGCCATTCCAGACTTCCGCCCCAACGCGCTTTCGCCCGAAAACAGCATGCGGGCAGTTTCAGGGTGGCGCCCCTGTCGAAACTATTCGACCATTTTATCACCGCCCACAAGGGCAGCGAAGCCACAGCACAAGCTTTGTTGATTGGAAGTACGCCGTTAGCGGCCGATCGGTATCACCGCGCCGCGATGAAGCGCATGAAATGCGCCACATCCGCCTCGGTCGGCTCCAGCCCGGTGAAGGAGCGCAGATAGGCGGCGAGATGGCTGACGCGCGCCTCCACCGGCTCCTTGAGGTCAAGCACGTAATAGCCGATCTGCATGTAATAGAGCACGCGGGCGCGGATGAAGGCGTCCTCGCTCTCATAGCCGTGCCGGCGGTACATGTCGCGTATGGCCAGCAGGCGCTCCTCGTCGGCCTTGTCGATCATGCGCCGCACGTCGTCCGAGCGCCTTGCCCATTCGCGCACGGCGAAGTCGAGCCGCGGATCGAACAGGCGCTCGTCGGCCCAGCATTCGAACACGTTCATCACACCCATGATGATGGTATCGGCCGGCCGGCGGGCCCGCTCGACGATCGCCGTGGTGTTGGTCTCGTGCCAATGCTTGAGCAACTGGTCGAGCAGGTCCTGCCGGCTTTCGAAATACCAGTAAAAGCTCGAGCGCGAGACGCCGAGCTTCTGTCCCAGCGTCAGCACGCGCACGCTCTCGATGCCGTCGGAAATCAGCGTCTGCAGCGCGAGGTTGATCCAGTCCGCGCGGGTCACCTTGATATTGCCGGGCGGCGGCTCGTCCCGGGGAGCAGTCATGATCATGACCGAACAAGTGGCACGGCGCGCGGCGGCGTGCAAGCTCTGGACAGAAGTGTCTAGACACATATGTCCAGGAGATGTATCGTAAAAGCCTCCAACGAGAGGGAGAGGCTCGTGAAGTCGCATTACCGGGCAGTTGTCATCGGGGGAGGCGTGGTCGGCGCCTCCGTGCTCTATCATCTGACGCGTTTTGGCTGGAGCGATGTGGCGCTGATCGAGCGCGCCGAACTGACGGCGGGCTCGACCTGGCATGCGGCGGCCGGGTTCCACGCRCTCAACGCCGATCCCAATGTCGCGGCGCTGCAGGATTACACGATCAAGCTCTATCGCGAGATCGAAGCCGAGTCCGGCCAGAATGCCGGCCTGCACATGACCGGCGGCGTCAACATGGCGAGCGACCCGCAGCGCTGGGAGTGGCTGAAATCGGCCTGGGCGGTGTTCCAGTCGGTCGGCATCGAGACGGCGCGGCTGGTCACGCCGGAGGAAATCAAGGAGATCTGCCCGATCGTCGACGTGAATGGCGTGCTGGGCGGCCTTTATGATTCCAACGAGGGCCATCTCGATCCTTATGGCACCACGCACGCCTATGCCGGCGCCGCCAAGAAGCGCGGCGCCGACGTCATCCTGCGCAACCGCGTCGTCGAGCTGAAGCAACGCGCCGACGGCGGCTGGGACGTCGTCACCGAGAAGGGCACCATCGTCGCCGAGCACGTCGTCAATGCCGGTGGTCTTTGGGCCAAGCAGGTCGGGCTGATGGCCGGCGTCGACCTGCCGGTGACGCCGATGGAGCATCATTACTTCGTCACCGAGGACATTCCGGAAGTTGCCGCCCTCGACAAGGAACTCGGCCTGGCCGTCGATCTCGACGGCTTCTCCTATCTTCGCCAGGAGCGGAAGGGTGTGTTGCTCGGCGTTTACGAGCAGAACCCGAAACATTGGAACATGGACGGCGCGCCTTGGGACTACGGCATCGAGCTGATTCCGGAGGATATCGACCGCATCAGTCCCGAGCTTGCCAAGGCCTATGAGCGCTTTCCCTGCCTGGCCAAGGCCGGCATCCGCAAATGGGTCAACGGCGCCTTCACCTTCACGCCGGACGGCAATCCGCTGGTCGGTCCCGTCAGGGGGCTCAGCAACTACTGGGTCGCCTGCGGCGTCATGGCCGGCTTCAGCCAGGGCGGCGGCGTCGGCAAGTCGCTGGCCGAGTGGATGATCCACGGCGAGCCGGAAGCCGACATCTTCGGCATGGACATCGCCCGCTACGGCGCCTTTGCCGCCAACCGGGAGTATCTGCGGCAAACCACGGGCCAGTTCTATGCCCGCCGCTTCGTCATGACCTTCCCCAACGAGCGCCTGCCTGCCGGCCGGCCGCTGAAGCGCCCAGGCGCGTATGAGGGCATGAACGCCGCCGGCGCCGAATGGACGGCGTCGTGGGGGCTGGAGATCCCGGCCTATTTCGCGCCGATGGGGTTCCGCGAGGAGACGACGCTGAAGCGCTCCAACGCCTTCGAGATCGTCGGCGACGAGGTGCTGCAGGTTCGCCGCGCCGCCGGCCTCGTCGATACGACGGCCTTCTCGCGCTATGCCGTGTCAGGCCCCGGCGCCGCGGCCTGGCTCGACAGGCTGCTCGCCTGCCGGCTGCCGAAGCCCGGCCGCGCGAAGCTGGCCCCGATGCTTGGCTCCGACGGCCGGCTGAAGGGCGATCTCACCGTGCTCAACTGGGGCGGCGGCGAATACTGGATCATGGGCTCCTACTATTTGCGCGAATTCCATATGCGCTGGTTCGAGGCGCATATCGCCGAAGGCGTCTCCGTCACCGACATATCGGATGGGATGTCCGGTTTCCTCGTCACCGGTCCGAACGCACGCCGGATCGTCGAACGCACCACGCATCAGGACGTCTCGGCGGCAGCCTTGCCGTTCATGGCTTGCGGTGAGTTCGACATCGGCATGGTGCGCGCCCGAGTGGCTCGGCTGTCGATTGCCGGCGAGCTCGGTTTCGAGATCAACGGCCCGGCCACCCTGCATTCGACCCTGCGCGAGACGCTGCTTGCCGCCGGCGAAGACCTCGGTCTGGCCGAGATCGGCTATTACGCGCTGAATTCGCTCAGGCTGGAAAAGAGTTTCGGCATCTGGTCGCGCGAATTCACGCAAGGCTACACGCCCGGCCAGACCGGGCTCGACCGCTTCATCGCTTTCGACAAGGGCGATTTCATCGGCCGCGAGGCGGCGCTGAAAGAGCGCGAGGCCGGCGTCTCGCGACGCATCGTGACGCTGGAGGTCGACGCCGTCGACGCCGACGCCAGCGGTTTCGAGCCGGTCTGGTCCAAGGGCCGGCGTGTCGGCTTCGTCACCTCCGGCGGCTACGGCTACACGCTTCGCAAGAGCGTCGCCCTGGCGTTGCTCGATGACGGTTTCGCCGGGGAGGGGACGGAACTTTCCGTACACATTGTCGGGGTCGAACGGCCGGCGCGCGTCATCGCGGCCTCGCCCTACGACCCCGAAGGCAAGGCGATGCGGCAATGAGGAGGAACCGCCATGATCGATGAGGCCGCACGTGATGTCCGGCGCGAGCGCCGGCGGGGACGCACCGGCGAGGCGGGCAGCGAATCCAGCCGCCACCCGAACTACCGGTCGCTGAAGAACCCCTTCCTGCCGCAGCCGATCTTTTCCGACGATCACGTCGCCGCCATCCACGCCACCGCGCTGCGCGTGCTGGAGGAGCTCGGCATCAAGGTGCTGCTGCCCGAGGCCCGCGCCGTCTACGCCAGGGCCGGCGCCTTGGTCGATGAAGACAGCCAGATGGTGAGGATCGGCCGCGACATGGTCGAGGCCGGGCTCGCCTCGGCGCCGCGCTCCATTCCTGCCTTTGGCGGCGACCGCTCGCGCGACCTGATGCTCGAACTCGGCTCGATGGCCTTCCTGGCCGGCTCCGGCGCCCCCAACGTCACCGACCTCGAGCGCGGGCGCCGGCCGGGCACGCTCCAGGCCTTCGAGGAATTCACCAAGCTGATCCAGCATTTCGACGTGCTGCATATGCTCGGGCCGTGCGTCGAGCCGCAGGACATTGACAATCGCTTCCGCCACTACGCCGTCAACCGGGCGCAGCTGACGCTCTCCGACAAGTTTCCCTTCGTGTTCGCGCGCGGCACACCTCAGGTCGAGGACAGCTTCGAGATGATCCGCCTGGCGCGCGGCCTCTCCGAGGACCAGTTCCGCGCCGGCGCCCATTGCTACACCGTCATCAACACCAATTCGCCGCGTCAGCTGGACATCCCGATGGCGCAAGGCATCATCGATTTCGCCAAGGCCGGCCAGGTTCTGGTCATCACGCCCTTCTGCCTGGCGGGCGCGATGGCGCCGATCACGGTCGCCGGCGCGCTGACGCTGCAGCATGCAGAGGCGCTGGCGGGCCTGACGCTGGCCCAGATAGCGCGCCCCGGCGCGCCGGTGGTCTATGGCTCCTTCTCGTCCAATGTCGACATGAAGTCCGGCGCCCCGGCCTTCGGCACGCCGGAACACATCAAGGCGACGCTTGGGGCGGGGCAGCTCGCCCGCTACACCGGCCTGCCTTGGCGCTCCGGCGGCGGCAGCGCCGCCAACGTCTCCGATGCGCAGGCGGCGCATGAGACGCAGTTCGCGCTCTGGGGCTCGGTGCTGGCCGGCGCCACTATGTGCATCCACGCTGCCGGCTGGCTGGAAGGCGGCCTGAGCGTTTCCCTGGAAAAGCTGATCACCGACATCGAGGCGCTGCAGACCGTCGCCGAACTCTGCGCGAAGCCCCCGGGCGACGAGGATGCGATCGGCTTCGAGGCCATCGCCGAGGTGCAGCCCGGCGGCCATTTCTTCTCGGCGGCGCATACCATGACGCGCTACCGCACCGCCTTCTATGAGCCGGTGGTGGCCGACTGGTCGAATTTCGGCAACTGGACGCAGGCCGGCGGCAAGACGGCGACAGAGCGCGCGACCGGTATCTGGAAGCGGATTCTCGCCGACTTCCAGCCGCCGGCCTCCGCTGCCGCCGCCGGCATGCTCGACGAGTTCATTGCAAAGCGCACCGAGGAAGGCGGCGCCGCGCCGGTCTCCTGATTTGACGAAAACGTAATAAATTCGAGACCTTCGCCATTCACGTTATAGTCAAAACGATTCGCGATCTGGCTTCGGATCGCGAGCGCGGCTACGTTGTTGGGCCGCGGCGCGGAGACATGTGTTGGCGATGGACGGTAGATGACGGCGCCTGGCGATTTGATGCAGGCCTTGTTCCTGAGGCTGAAGACCGATGCGTCGCTATCGGCGCTGCTCGGCGGCGCCGGCCTGCTCGAGCAGGCGAACGACAAGGCGGCTTTTCCACACGTGACCTATGGGCGCACCAGCGCCTTCGACCTGGACACCGGAGCTGACAACAATGGTGACCAACTGATCACCTTGCATGTCTGGTCGAAAGCGCAGGGCGAGGCCGAGACGCGCCTCATCATGGACAGCATCAAGGCGCGCCTCGATGGCGCGGCACTGTCCATCGGCCCGCGTGGCCAGACGCGGCTGTCGCTGGAATTCGCCGAGGCGCGTTATGACGAGGACCTTGCGGTCCATCACGGATTGCTGCGCTTCCGCGCCTTGACACAGGAAGCCGTCTGAGACGCTGGCTAGCGCATGATCCCGAACCGAAGGTCAGCGCAGCAAAAAGTGGGAACCGGTTTTCGGAAAAGATCATGTTCAACAAGGAGTTGGATCAGGGTGACGATTCAACGAAACGTCATCCTGATCTAAGCTGCCCCTGGATGGCGGCCTTGTCGATGACCGACCACACCTCTCTTATGCGGCTGCCGTGGAACTCGTAGAAGACGTTTTCGGCGAAGGAAACGCGCTTGCCGTTGACCGGCAGGCCGAACAGCACGCCCTTGGGATGGCAGTCGAAATGCAGGCGCGCCGCCGCGCGCGGCGGCTCCGAGATCAGAAGCTCGATGTTGAAGCGCAAGTCAGGAATGGCCTCGAAATCGCCCTCCAGCATGCGGCGGTAGCCCGAAAGCCCGATCGTCTCGCCATTATACTGCACCTCCTCGCCGACGAAACGGCCGAGATTGTCCCAATCCTGGTCGTTCAGGCAGGCGATGTAGCCCCGGTAGAGATCGGCAATATTGTCGCGCGTCATCGCATGCTCCTATGATCGTCCGGCGTACCTGCACTAGCTAGCGCAGGATGGAGAATCCGCACCCGAAAAGCGTAGCCGATCGACTGTTTTTCCGGCTATGAATTCGAAGCCGGGCTTGAGGAAGCCTTGGCATCGGCACGCGGGGGAATGGCGGCATGAATTTTCGATCGTTCACCGTTCATTTCACGTTCAGCCCATATGCGGTAGAACCGTGATCATGAAAAATCTCGGCTTCCACCTCCGCAAAGCAGTGCTGGCGCTTGCCGCAGCCGGCCTCTTTGCGTCGCAGACGACGGCGATGCCGGTCATCGATCCGTCGGTCGATCAGCCCGTCGTGCTTGCCGCCGGCGATTGCTACGCCATCGGCCAGCAGGTCGCCGCGCAGAATGGCGGCACGCTGGCCAAGGCCTCGCAGGCGACGCGGGGGGGCCAGCAGGTCTGCGTCATCGTCGTGCTCGTTCCCGGCAAGGATGGACAGCGTCCGCGCCGCTCGGAAATCGTCGTCCCGATGGGCTGACCCCTCTCGTTTCCCTGGCTGGCGGAATCGGCCTATACGTCTACCCAACAACAGGCTTCAACCCATGCGCGTGCTCGTCGTCGAGGATGACAAGGATCTCAACCGGCAACTGGCCGAGGCGCTGGTCGATGCCGGCTATGTGGTCGACCGTGCCTATGACGGCGAGGAGGGGCACTTTCTCGGCGACACCGAGCCTTACGATGCCGTGGTCCTCGACATCGGCCTGCCGCAGATGGACGGCATCAGCGTCGTCGAGCGTTGGCGCCRCGGCGGCCGCAAGATGCCGGTGCTGATCCTCACCGCGCGCGACCGCTGGAGCGACAAGGTCGCCGGTATCGACGCCGGCGCCGACGACTATGTGACAAAGCCCTTCCATATCGAGGAGGTGCTGGCCCGGGTGCGGGCGCTGATCCGCCGCGCGGCGGGTCACGCGTCGTCCGAGCTCACCTGTGGGCCGCTGCGGCTGGACACCAAGGCCTCCAAGGCCGACGTAAACGGTGTGCCGCTCAAACTCACCTCGCACGAATTCCGACTTCTCGCCTATCTGATGCACCATATGGGCGAGGTGGTGTCGCGCACCGAGCTGGTCGAGCATCTCTACGATCAGGATTTCGACCGCGATTCCAACACCATCGAAGTGTTTGTCGGCAGGCTTCGCAAGAAAATGGGTATCGACATGATCGAAACCGTGCGTGGCATGGGCTATCGCATGCGTGAGCCGGAGGCGTGACGCGGAACCGCTGAAGCCAACGATGAGAACGTGGCTTTCAAGGCTGCGGCTCTGGCCGCGCTCGCTGACCTTTCGCGTTATCGCCTTTTCGACCATCTGGGCGATCCTGACGCTGGTCGTCATCTTCACCCTCATCACCACGCTTTACCGCCAGGCCAGCGAGCGCGGCTTCGACAGCCTCCTTTCGGCGCATCTGTTCAACCTGATCGGCTCCGTCGGCATTTCCGACAACGGCGCGCTGACCGGCTCGCCCGACCTTGGCGACCTGCGCTTTTCCGAGCCCAATTCCGGCTGGTACTGGTCGGTGGAGCCCGCCTCCGAAGGCGTGCACGGCGAAATCCATTCCTCCTCGATGACGACCTCGCTTCTGTCGCCGAGCGTCGCGGAAGTCCCATTCAACGCGAACTTCCAGCGCAGCTACTCGATGGAGGGCATCAAGGGCGAGCAGCTCGAAGTGTTCGAGAGCGAGTTCGTGCTGGACGCCAAGAACCGCGCCGCGCGTTTCCGCGTCATGGGCAACCACAGCGAACTGGAACAGGAGATCGCCAGCTTCCAGCGCCGCCTGCTCACCTATCTCTCGCTGTTCGGCGTCGGCATGATCGCCATCAACGCCATCGCCATCCTCTTGGGCCTCCAGCCCTTGCGCCGGGTCCGCAATGCGCTGGCCATGGTGCGCGAAGGCACCGCGCAGCGGCTCGACGGCAGCTTCCCGGCCGAGATAGAGCCGCTGGCCAACGAGACCAATGCGCTGATCGAGAACAATCGGCGCATCGTCGAGCGCTCGCGCACCCAGGTCGGCAATCTTGCCCATTCGCTGAAGACGCCTTTGGCCGTTCTGATCAATGAGGGCCGCGCGCTCGGCGGCGCCAAGGGCCAGCTGATCGCCGATCAGGCGGCCTCCATGCAGAAACAGGTCGACCACTATCTGCAGCGCGCGCGTGTCGCCGCGCAGCGCGACAGCGTTGTCTTCCGCACGCCGGTTTCGCCGCTGGTCGAACGCATGGTGMGCGTGCTGCGCAAGCTCAACCCGCAAACGAGACTGACGCTGTCCCTGCCGCCGGCCGAGATCGTCTTTGCCGGCGAGCGCGAGGATCTCGAGGAACTGCTCGGCAATCTGCTCGACAATGCGATGAAATGGGCAAAAAGCGCGGTTGCCGTGACGATCGCCACTATTTCGGGAAGCGGCAACCTGTTTGAAATCGTTATAGAGGATGACGGTCCGGGCATTCCCGAGGACAGCGCGCGAGAGGTGTTGAAGCGTGGCAAGAGACTGGACGAGACGAAGCCGGGAACAGGGCTTGGCCTTGCCATTGTCGCCGACCTCGTCAACGAGTATGGAGGCTCGCTGGCGCTGGAACGGTCCGGCATGGGGGGCTTGAGGGTGGTGGTGAGATTGCGGAGCCTTCAGTGATGTTTCTTATCGATTTGCGTGCGGCTGCCGACGGCCAAATTTCCGACAAATATCAACACTATGGCGATGACAACCTCCTGATGGCGCGCCCCCAGTCCATCCAGTTCCATCCCGCTGAAGAGAACCGGTTGTCGGCATGAAGATTCGCGTCGCGCTCGTTTCCGCCCTGCTCGCCGTTTCCGGCTGCACGACGTTGGGCAGAGGGGGTCCGACCTCTCCTGTCACGCCTGTTTCCACGCCGCCGCCCGGCGGCAAGGTCTCGACCAGCATCGTCTCGGCCATGAATGGCGGGCTTATCGGCGGATCGATCGGCTCGGGCCTCAGCGATGCCGAAAAGCGCAAGGGGCTGGAGGCGGAGTACAAGGCGCTGGAATACAACGCCAGCGGTCAGAAAGTGACGTGGAAGAGCGACAACGCCGCGCATTACGGCGAGGTGACCGCCGCCCAGCCCTACCGGGTCGGCTCGCAGGATTGCCGCCAGTACACCCACACCGTCTACACCAGCGGCGCGGGCGTCACCGCACGCGGCACCGCCTGCCGCAACGCCGACGGCAGCTGGACGCCGCTGACCTAAGGTAGGGGCAACAGCCGGCGCGATTTTTGATATCGATCAAGGCTGGGCGGCGCCTCTGCCGTCAAAGCGTCGCACGATGGTCGTGTTGGCAGGGCAGGACTCTGCCGTTATTGGAATAGGCATGCTGTTCTGGGTCATAGCCGCAATCCTCACGCTGGGCGCCAGCCTGGCGGTGCTGTTGCCGCTCACCGGCGGTATGAAGGGCGCGTCGCCGGCCGGCGATCACGATCTCGAAGTCTATCGCGACCAGCTTTCCGAGCTCGACCGCGACATGGCGCGCGGCCTGATCCAGCCCGGGGAGGCCGAGGAGGCGCGTGCCGAGATCGGCCGGCGCATCCTGCGTCTGGGCGCGGCTGCGCGGCCGGGCTCCGCCACGCCCAAGCCATCGCACGGCGCCAGATGGGTCGCCAGTGTGGCCGTGCTTGTGGTTCCCCTGCTGAGCTGGGGGCTTTACGGCATGCTTGGCTCTCCCGATCTGCCGTCGCAGCCGCTGGCCGAGCGTCTGGCCAAGAACCCGGCCGATTCCTCGGTCGACGAACTGGTCGCCCGCGCCGAGGCCCATCTCGCCGCCAATCCGTCGGACGGCAAGGGCTGGGACGTGCTGGCGCCGATCTATCTTAGGCTGCAGCGCTTTCCTGACGCCGTGACCGCCTACCGCAACGCCATCCGCCTCGACGGCGACAGCGCCGTGCGCCAGTCTGGCCTCGGCGAGGCGATCGCCAGCGCCACCGGCGGCATCGTTTCGGCGGACGCCCAAAAAGCCTTCGAGGCGGCCCTGAAGCTCGATCCGGCCAACGCCAAGGCCAATTTCTACTTGGGCGTCGGCCTCGCTCAGGAAGGCAAGAAGGCCGAGGCCGTCGCCGCCTGGCAAAAGATGCTCGGCCAGCTCGCGCCGGATTCGCCTTGGCGCAGCGCCGTCCAGCAGGCGCTTGACGAGGCCGGCGGGCCTGCTGTCGCCGATGCCACGCCGGCCAACGGCCCCGACGCGCAGCAGATGGAAGCCGCGCAGCAGATGTCGCCGCAGGACCGGCAGGCGATGATCGAGACCATGGTCGCGGGGTTGGACGACAAATTGAAGCAGAATCCCCGCGACGAGGAAGGATGGATGCGGCTCATCCGTTCCTATGTCGTGCTTGGCAAGGCCGACCAGGCGCGGGGCGCGCTCGGCCGCGCTGTCGCCGCCTTTGGCGCGGACAGTGAACAGGCCAAGAAATTCACCGCCTTCGCCGCCTCGCTCGGCGTGACGGCGACGGAGTAAGGCAATGACGCGCAAGCAGAAGCGGTTGTCGGTGATCGTGGCGGGCCTGGCTTTCCTCGGGGCCGCCTCGGGACTCACCTTCTACGCGCTCGGCCAGAAGGCGTCCTATTTCTACATGCCGGCCGAACTGGCCACGGCAAGCCTCCAGCCTGGACAGCGCATCCGTCTTGGCGGCCTCGTCGAGAGCGGCACCGTGATGCGCGGCAACGGCGCAACCGTCGCTTTCTCGGTTACCGACACGCAGAAGTCGGTCAAGGTGACCTACACCGGTATCCTGCCCGATCTCTTCCGCGAGGGGCAGGGGGTCATAACCGAAGGCGCTTTCGGCCCGGATGGCGTTTTCGTCGCCGACAGCGTTCTGGCCAAGCATGACGAGCGCTATATGCCGAAGGAAGTCGCCGACGGGCTCAAGGCCAAGGGCGTCTGGGTGGAAAGCAAGAGCCAATAATGGTTGAGACCGGACATTTCGCCCTCGTGCTCGCCTTTGCGCTGTCGCTGGTGCAGATGCTGGTGCCGCTGGTCGGCGCCCGCACCGGCAACCAGCGGCTGATGGCGGTCGGCGGTCCAGTGACCGTCACCGGCTTCGCGCTCACCGCTCTGTCCTTCGCGGCCCTTGCGGGCGCCTATGCCGGTTCGGACTTCTCGGTGGCGAACGTGTGGGAGAATTCCCATTCGCTGCAGCCGATGATCTACAAGATCACCGGCACCTGGGGAAACCACGAAGGCTCGATGCTGCTGTGGGTGCTGATCCTGACCTTCTTCGGCACGCTTGTCGCCGTCTTTGGCAACAATTTGCCGGCAACGCTCAAGGCCAATGTGCTGGCCGTGCAGGGCATGATCGGCGCCGCCTTCTTCCTGTTCATCCTGGCGACGTCCAACCCTTTCATGCGCCTCAATCCGGCGCCGATCGAGGGCCGCGACCTCAACCCGATCCTGCAGGATCTCGGCCTCGCCATCCACCCGCCGATGCTCTATCTCGGCTATGTCGGCTTCTCGATCTGCTTTTCCTTCTCGGTCGCGGCGCTGATTGAGGGGCGCATTGACGCCTCCTGGGCGCGTTGGGTGCGGCCGTGGACGCTGGTCGCCTGGATGTTCCTCACCGGCGGCATCGCTATGGGTTCCTACTGGGCCTATTACGAGCTCGGCTGGGGCGGCTTCTGGTTCTGGGATCCGGTCGAGAACGCCTCCTTCATGCCCTGGCTCGCGGGCACCGCGCTGCTTCATTCGGCCATCGTCATGGAGAAGCGCTCGGCGCTGAAGATCTGGACGCTGCTCTTGGCCATCCTCACCTTCTCGCTGTCGCTGCTCGGCACCTTCCTGGTGCGTTCCGGCGTGCTTACCTCGGTGCACGCCTTCGCCACCGATCCGGCGCGCGGCGTCTTCATCCTGTGCATCCTGACTTTGTTCATCGGCGGCTCGCTGACGCTGTTTGCGCTGCGCGCTTCGCAACTGACGGCGGGCGGTCTATTCCATCCGATCTCGCGCGAGGGCGCGCTGGTGCTGAACAACCTGTTCCTCACCACCGCCACGGCAACGGTGCTGGTCGGCACGCTCTACCCGCTGGCGCTCGAGGCGCTGACCGGCGGCAAGATCTCTGTCGGCGCCCCCTTCTTCGACCTGACCTTCGGCCCGCTGATGCTGCCGCTGCTTGCGATCGTGCCGTTCGGCCCGCTGCTCGCCTGGAAGCGCGGCGACGTCATTGCCGCCTCGCAGCGGCTGATGGCGGCTTTCGCGCTGGCGATCGCCGCGATGCTGGTCACCGGCCTGTTCATCGACGGTGCCTCCGTGTTCGCCGCCCTCGGCGTCGGCCTCGCCGTCTGGCTGGTCGCCGGCGCGCTGACCGACCTTGCCGTCAAATCCGGTTTCGGATCCGTGGCGCCGGCCGCCGTGCTTCGCCGCTTCGCCGGCCTGCCGCGCTCGGTCTTCGGCACGGCGCTTGCCCATCTCGGCCTTGGGCTGACCTTGCTCGGCATCGTCGGCACACTCTGCTTCGGCACGGAGAAGATCCTCACCATGCGTGCCGGCGAAACGGTGGAGCTCTCCGGCCACACGCTGCGCTTCGAGGGGCTCGTCCCACAGAAGGGTCCGAACTTCACCGAGGATCGCGGCCGCTTCCTTCTTATGAACTCCGACGGCAACGCCGATGGCGCGATCACATCGGCCAAACGTTTCTACCCGGCGCGCCAGATGGTGACGACCGAGTCCGGCATCAGGACGCTGGGCTTGAGCCAGCTCTATCTGTCGCTCGGCGACGAGAACAATGACGGCTCCGTCGTCGTGCGCCTCTGGTGGAAGCCGCTGGTGACGCTGATCTGGGGAGGCGGGCTGGTGATGATGGCGGGCGCCGCCATGTCGCTGCTCGACCGCCGCCTGCGTGTCGGCGCGCCGGCGAGGCGGCGCAAGCCGGCCGGCGCCTTGGCGACCCCGACATGAGGTTGAGATTTTCGCTCGCCTCGCTGGTCCTGCTGCTGGCTCTCGCCTTTGCCGGCGCGGCGCAGGCGGTGAAACCCGATGAAGTGTTGCAGGACCCGGCGCTGGAGGCGAGGGCGCGTGCGCTGTCGGAAGGCCTGCGCTGCATGGTCTGCCAGAACCAGTCGATCGACGAATCCGACGCCGATCTTGCCCGCGACCTGCGTGTCCTCGTGCGCCAGCGGCTGGTGGCCGGCGACACCGACCAACAGGTGATGGACTATATCGTCTCGCGCTATGGCGAATTCGTCCTGCTCAAGCCGCGCTTCAGCCTGCGCAACGCGCTTTTGTGGGGCACGCCGGTGCTTCTGCTTCTGGCCGGCGGCCTGTTCATCGTGCTTGGTGCCCGCTCGCGCCGCCCGGCACCGGACAGCACTCTCAGTGCCGAGGAGAAGTCGGCGCTCGACAAGATGTTAGGCGATTAGTCCGGCCATTCCTCGGCTGGCCAATCGCGTGACGTATGAATAACGCGCAGAATGACAACGCTCTCACGACCTGCGACTGGCCGCAGTGCGTAGGCCACGACGTAGGGTAGGCGTCCGACGGGCTTTTCATAAGTCCCGGCCACGCGACCTGGTCGACCCGTTGCCATGTCGCCAAGATTTTGACCCGTGGCACGAATTCGATCCGCAACGCGTTTGGCTGCGGCCGGATTATCGCGCGCGATGAAGGCGACCTGCTGTTTGAAGTCGTCGAGAGCTTCTCGTGACCAGCGAACGGCCCGCTTCACGCCTTACCCGCGCGCTTGACTTCCGCTGCCTCGATTATCGCGTCGAGCTCGAGCATGGCTTCATCGTGGGACACGAGACGGTCTGCCTTAGCGTCCGCCAAGCCACGTTTGATACCTTCGATGATCTCGAGTTCCCGATCGACATAGTCCGAAACCGCTTCGGCCGCGAGAAAGGACTTACTGCGTCTTGTATCGGCGGCGATCCGCTCGAGTTTCTGTTTGGTTTCGGACGAGACTCGGATTGTCATGGTGGTGCTTGCTGTCATGAAGAAAGCCTTATGATTAGTTGTGTACACCATAGCACATATGGCCACCATTCCCAAGGGAGGGAATGAAGCGAAGTGACGTAGAATCCAAACGACGAGCGGTCAGCCAACATTACAAAACTTTCATGTACCGGAAATGGCGCCGTAATGTGCGGCTCTCTAATCCTCTTGCCCGAGGATGCTTCGCCTGAGCGCATCCCTTCGAAAGAGGAAACGAAATCCCATGAATATTGCCCCCAATTCATATTCCCGCACCCGAAAGCGCCTGATGGCCGCCGTCGCTTCCCTGGCCGTTGTCGGCACGGTCGGCGCGGGCATGCTCGCAACCGGCACCGCCCCCGTGCTGGCCGACGCCGTGCGCGTCGAAGCCCCGCAGATGCCGAGTTTCGCTGATGTCGTCGAGCACGTCTCTCCGGCGGTCGTCAGCGTCAAGGTCAAGGCCAAGATCCAGCCGACCGCCGATGACGGCTCCGACGATCAGGACGGTTTCGACAACCTGCCCGACAACCCGCAGCTGCGCCGCTTCTTCAAGGAATTCCGCGGCTTCGGCGACCAGGGCGGCCAGTTCGGCATGCGTCGCTTCAATCACCGCGACCACGGCAATGGCCAGCCGCGTCCGATCGCTCAAGGGTCGGGCTTCTTCATCTCCGAGGACGGCTATCTCGTCACCAACAACCATGTCGTGTCGGAAGGCTCCGATTTCAGTGTCGTCACCAATGACGGCAAGGAGCTCGACGCCAAGCTGATCGGCACCGATCCGCGCACCGATCTTGCCGTGCTCAAGGTCGATGGCGGCGGCAACAAGTTCACCTATGTCGACTTCGCCGACGATTCCAAGGTCCGCATCGGTGACTGGGTGGTTGCGGTCGGCAATCCGTTCGGCCTTGGCGGCACCGTCACCGCCGGCATCGTCTCGGCCCGCGGCCGTGACATCGGCGCCGGCCCCTATGACGACTTCATCCAGATCGACGCTTCGGTCAACCGCGGCAATTCGGGCGGCCCGACCTTCAACCTCAACGGCCAGGTGATCGGCATCAACACTGCCATCTTCTCGCCCTCGGGCGGCAGCGTTGGCATCGCCTTCGACATCCCGGCCTCGACCGCCAAGCAGGTCGTCCAGGATCTGATGAAGAGCGGCTCGGTCCAGCGCGGCTGGCTCGGCGTCGAGATCCAGCCGGTCACCTCCGACATCGCCGAGTCGCTCGGCCTGAAGTCGGACAAGGGCGCGCTGGTGTCGAGCGCCCAGGATGGCGGGCCGGGCAAGAAGGCGGGCATCGTCGCCGGCGACGTCATCACCCAGGTCGACGGCAAGGATGTAGCCTCGCCGAAGGAACTCGCCCGCATGATCGGCGCGTTCGCGCCGGGCAAATCGGTCGACGTCACCGTCTGGCGCAACGGCAAGGACGAGACGGTCAAGGTCGATCTCGGCACGCTGCCCGCGAGCGACAAGCAGGCCTCGAACGACGACAACAACAAGCAGTCGGCGCCGGCCGCTAAGCCCGACACGCTTGCCGATCTCGGCCTGACCGTCACCAAAGCGGAAAAGGGCAAGGGCCTCGTGGTAACCGACGTCGATCCCGACAGCGACGCGGCCGATCGCGGTATCCAGCCCGGCGACGTCATCACCTCGATCAATTCGAACGAGGTGAACACGACCGACGACGTCTCCAAGGCGATGACCGATGCCGCCAAGGCCGGCCGCAAGGCCGTGCTGATGCAGATCACCCGCGACGACTCGAACCGCTTCGTGGCGCTGCCGGTCGGCAAGGGCTGATCTTTAGGATCTCGACTTTTCCCTGCGGCGGTATCAACACCCCCGAGCCGCCGCCGGGAAAACATGGGGCCGAGCACGTAAGTCAGTCACCGTGTTTCGCTCCTGGCGGCAGCGGGTTTCCCATCACCCGCTGCCGCTTTAACTTGAAGGCATGAAGAATGGCTGCCTCTCAACCTTTCAGTGAAATCGCGTATAACGGTCCCATGAAGATTCTCGTCATGGAAGACGATCGCGAGGCGGCGGATTACTTGCAGAAAGCCTTTGCCGAGGCGGGCCACACCGCCCATGTCGCTGGCGACGGCGAGACCGGCTTCGCGCTCGCCGATGCCGGCGACTATGACGTGATGGTGGTCGACCGCCTGATGCCGCGCCGCGACGGCCTGTCGGTGATCGCCGCCCTTCGCTCGCGCGGCAACACCACGCCGGTGCTGATCCTGTCCGCGCTGGGCGAGGTCGACGACCGCGTCACCGGCTTGCGCGCCGGCGGCGACGATTATCTCACCAAGCCCTACGCCTTTTCCGAATTGCTCGCCCGCGTCGAGGTGCTGAACCGTCGCGGCAGCGCGCGCGAGTCCGAGACCGTCTACCGGGTCGGCGATCTCGAGCTCGATCGGCTGTCGCATTCGGTCAAGCGTGCCGGCCGTGAGATCACGCTGCAGCCGCGCGAGTTCCGCCTGCTCGAATATCTGATGCGCCATGCCGGCCAGGTGGTCACGCGCACCATGCTCCTGGAAAATGTCTGGGACTACCATTTCGACCCGCAGACCAATGTCATCGATGTCCATGTCTCGCGCCTGCGCGGCAAGATCGAAAAGGGATTCGACAAGCCGATCCTGCACACGATCCGCGGCGCCGGCTACATGCTGAAGGGTGGGTAAAGCCGATCATGGCTCTTTCCCTGCCGGCCATCATGAAGACGACGGCGGCCCGGCTCTCGGCGCTTTATCTTCTGCTTTTCGCCCTCTGCGCGGTGCTGCTCGTCCTCTACATGACGTCGCTGTCGGCGCGCATGCTGACCGCGCAGACGCAGGAGACCATCAATGACGAGGTGCTGGGCCTTGCCCAAGCCTACCAGCGCGGCGGCCTGCCGGTGCTGGTGCGCGTCGTCGAGGCCCGTTCGCGCCAGCCCGGCGCCAATCTCTATCTGATCGCCGATGCCAACGGCCAGATCCTCACCGGCAACGTGCAGAGTCTGGAGCCCGGGGTGATCGAGACCGAGGGCTGGACGACCGAGCCCTTTTCCTACCAGCGCTTCGGCGAGGGTGAGCTCGACCGGCTGCGCAGCGGAGCGACCGACCAGCCCGCGCCGCAGGCCGGCGACGGCGCCAACGCTCCCCAGTCGACAGGAGAGGAGGGCCATAACGCCATCGCGCTGGTGCTGAGGTTGCCTAACCAGATGATCATGCTGGTCGGCCGCGACCTCGGCGAGCCGGAGCGCTTCCGCGCCGTCATCAGCCGTGCGCTGACACTGGCGCTCGGCATGATGGGGCTCGGTGGCATCCTGATCTGGTTCTTTGTCGGACGCGCGGCGCTCAAGCGCATCGACAGCGTCTCGGACGCAAGCCGCCGCATCATGGGCGGCGATCTCAGCGGACGTCTGCCGGTCACCGGCGCCGGCGACGAATTCGACCGCCTGTCGGAAAACCTCAATTCGATGCTGGCGAGGATCGCCATGCTGAACGAGGGGCTGAAGCAGGTCTCCGACAACATCGCCCATGATCTCAAGACGCCGCTGACCAGGCTTCGCAACCGCGCCGAGGCGACGCTCGCCGGCAGGCACAAGACGCAGGATTACCGTCAGGCGCTGGAAGGCGCGATCGCGGAATCCGACCAGCTCATCAAGACGTTCAACGCCATCTTGATGATCTCGCGCCTGGAGGCCGGCTATTCCTCGGAACAGACCGGCCCCGTCGATCTCGCGGCCACGGTGAGCGATGTCGTCGAGCTCTACGAGCCGGTGGCGGAGGAAGCCGGCGTCGCGCTGGAAACGACCGTGGCCGAGGCCTTCACGATCAACGGCAACCGCGAGCTGATCGGTCAGGCGCTTTCCAACATCGTCGACAACGCCATCAAATACTCGACCGACGCCGCCGAGGCGCCGAAAGTGCGTGTGGCGTTGGAGCGCCTCGGCAACGAAATCAAGCTTACCGTCACCGACAATGGCCACGGCATTCCCGACGATGCCGATCGCGCCCGCGCCACAGAGCGTTTCGTGCGCCTGGAAAAGAGCCGCTCGCAGCCGGGCTCGGGTCTCGGCCTCAGCCTGGCCAAGGCAATCATGACTTTCCACAACGGAAGGCTTGATCTTTTACCCGCCAATCCCGGATTGTCCGTGGTCATGAGTTTCCCGTCGCGGGAGGCGCATTGAAGCAGGTCGCGTGAAAAGGGATTCACGCGACCTGCTTCAGGTTTTTTGATTTAAGTATGTGTTTGTCCCGAATCCGGGCCCACTTTCGGGAGACATGCTTTGATGGCGCGGGTAAATGGCGAAGAAGAAAATCGAATCCGAGTTCCGGCTTAGCCCGACACTGGCGCTCCGCCCCCTGGACGCGGAGCATGCCCGGCGTGAACTGTCGGAAATCGCCGATGCCGCCGAGGAGGAGGGGCTTTCCCGCCTCGCTGCGTTCCTGGCGGGCGAGGGGCCGCTGCAGCACCTGCTGGCGGCCGTCTTCGACCTCTCGCCCTTTCTTCGCGATGTCGCGCGCCGTCGGCCGGCGATCCTTGACACGCTGTTCGACCAGACGATCGAAGCGCGGCTCGATGCCATAGGCGAGGCGATCGGCGGCGCGGCCAGGGCGGAAGACGCCTCGGAAACCAGCCTGATGATGGCGCTCAGGCAATGGAAGACCGAAGCGCATTTCCTGATCGCGCTGGCCGATCTTTCAGGCGAGGCGGAGACCTCCGCGACGGTGCGCCGGCTCAGCGATCTTGCCGATGGCTGCGCATGCGCCGCCGTCGATTTCCTGCTGCTCGACGCGGACCGCCAAGGCAAGCTCAAGCTGCCGCATCCGGCGGAACCGGCGAGGGATTCGGGCTGGATCCTGCTCGGCATGGGCAAGCTCGGCGCGCATGAGCTGAACTTTTCCTCCGATATTGATCTTGTCGTCTTCTTCGATCCCGAAGCGCCGGCCGTCATCGATCCGCTCGACGCGACCGAATTGTTCTCGCGGCTCACGCGTCGTCTCGTGCGCATCCTGCAGGACCGTACCGAGCACGGTTATGTCTTCCGCACCGATCTGAGGCTCCGCCCCGATCCCGGCTCGACGCCCCTGGCGATCCCTGTCGAGGCAGCGCTTCGTTATTACGAGGCGCGCGGCCAGAATTGGGAGCGCGCCGCAATGATCAAGGCGCGGCCGGTTGCCGGCGACCTTGCCGCGGGCGCCGCCTTCCTCAAGGAATTGCAGCCCTATGTCTGGCGCAAATACATGGACTATGCGGCGATCGCCGACGTCCATTCGATCAAGCGCCAGATCCATGCCCATAAGGGCCATGGCGAGATCGCGGTGAAGGGCCATAACGTCAAGCTCGGCCGTGGCGGCATCCGCGAGATCGAGTTCTTCGTCCAGACCCAGCAGCTCATCGCCGGCGGCCGCTTCCCGGAACTGCGCGGCCGCGAGACGGTGCCGATGCTTGCAGCGCTCGCCGCGCGCGGCTGGATCACCACCGACGCGCGCGATGCGCTCACCCGGCAATACTGGTTCCTACGCCGCGTCGAGCACGCCGTCCAGATGGTGGCGGACGAACAGACGCACATCCTGCCCGAGGAAGACGAGGAACTGAAACGCATCGCACTGATGCTGGGTTTTGCCGGCGAGGCGGAATTCACGCAGGCCTTCCGCGCCTCGCTGCAGCAGGTCGAGCGCCATTATGCGGCGCTGTTCGAGACAGCGCCCGAGCTTTCGGCGGGCGTCGGCAATCTGGTCTTCACCGGCGATGTCGACGATCCCGACACGCTGCAGACGCTGCATGGCCTGGGCTTCCAGCGGCCAAGCGACATCTGCCGCGTCATCCGCGGCTGGCATTTCGGCCGCTACCGCGTCACCCAGTCGGCGGAGGCGCGCGAGCGCCTGACCGAACTGACCCCGGCGCTGCTCAAGGCCTTCGGCCAGACGCGGCGCGCCGACGAGGCGCTGATGCGCTTCGACGAGTTCCTCGCCGGCCTGCCGGCGGGCATCCAGCTTTTCTCGCTGCTGCAGTCGAACCCGGCGCTCCTCAAGCTGATGGCGACCATCATGGGGGCCGCGCCGCGGCTGGCGGCCATCATCACGCGCCGTCCGCATGTCTTCGATGGCCTGCTCGACCCGGCGCTGCTCACCGAATTGCCGGACCGCGCCTATCTCTCGGCCCGGCTTGCCGCATTCATCGAAGGCGACCGCGCCTATGAAGATGTGCTCGACCGCCTGCGCATCTTCGCCTCCGAGCAGAAATTCCTGATCGGCGTGCGCCTGCTTGCCGGCTCGATCGATCCGGCGCGCGCCGGCCGCGCCTTCTCCGATCTTGCCGATCTTACCATCGAGGCGGCACTTCAAGCGGTGATCGCCGAGTTCGCGCAGCGCCACGGCGAGGTCGCCGGGGGCAGGGTGGCCTTGCTCGGCATGGGCAAGCTCGGCAGCCGCGAGCTCACCGCCGGCTCCGACGTCGATCTCATCCTGCTCTACGACCATGACGCGGATGCCGAGGACTCGAACGGCGAGAAGCCGCTGGCGCCCTCGCATTATTATGCCCGCATGACGCAGCGCCTGATCGCCGCCGTCTCGGCGCCGACCGCCGAAGGCGTGCTCTACGAGCTAGACCTGCGCCTGCGCCCCTCCGGCAACAAAGGACCGGTCGCCACCCATATCGACGCGTTCAAGAAGTATCAGCGCCAGGACGCCTGGACCTGGGAGCACATGGCGCTGGCACGGGCTCGCGCCATCGGCGGCGATGCCGAGCTCTGCGCCGAGCTCGAGACGGAAGTGGCGGCGGTGCTGACGCAGCCACGCGATGCCGCCAAGGTGAAAGCCGAAGCCTCGGAGATGCGGGCGCTGATCGAGAAGGAGAAGCAGCCGCGCGACCTCTGGGACATCAAGCTGATCCCGGGCGGGCTCATCGATCTCGAATTCATCGCCCAGGTTGCGGTCATCACCGGCAATGTCGAGGCCGGCCGCCGGGTCACCGCGACGGCCGACATTCTGGCGCGGCTGGCCCCCGGTTTCGCAGGCGGCGATATCCGTGAAGAACTAGGCGAAGCCTACCGGCTCTATCTGGCGCTGACCCAGATGATCAGGCTGTGCCTCACCGGCGAGTTCCAGCGCGACGATGTCCCGCCGGGGCTCTCGGATCTGTTGCTGGCGGTCACCGACCTGCCGGATTTCGCTGTGTTGGAGGCGCATCTCAAGGAGACGTCGCGGAAGGTCAGGCGGAACTTCGACCATCTGCTTCGCGCGGGGGCACGGCTAAACCCCTAGATTAACTCGCGCCTCATTCCTTCGCGCCCCCCTCTGTCCTGCCGGACATCTCCCCCACAAGGGGGGAGATTGGCAGCGTCGGCGCCTCGCTCATTCCTACGGCGCTGGAGATTGGCGAAAGCCGGCGCGACATCTGATCTCCCCCCAAGTGGGGGAGATGTCCGGCAGGACAGAGGGGGGCGCTGTCCCGCCAGCGTCTCAAATTGAAGCCGCAAATTAAGCCGCCGCCTTCACCACAGCTGGCGCCTTCTTCAGCGGAATGCGCACCGACACGATGGTACCGACGCCTTCGGTCGAGCGGATCTTCAGCGCGCCGCCCTGCAGCTCGGCCAGCGAGCGCGAGATGGCGAGCCCGAGGCCCGAGCCGGTGTGGTTCTTGGAGAACTGGTTCTGCACCTGCTCGAACGGTCGGCCGAGCTTGCCCAGCGCATGCTTGGGGATGCCGCAGCCATTGTCCTCGATGGTTAGCAGCAGGGCGCCGGAGGTGTTGCGCGCCCTGACCGTGATCTTGCCACCCTGGCCGGTGAACTTCACCGCATTGGAGAGCAGGTTGATGGCGATCTGCTTGATCGCGCGGCGGTCGGCGTAGACCCGCATCGTATCGGCGATGCGGGTCTCGACATTGATCGACTTTTCCGCCGCCTGCAGCGAGATCACTCGCACCGTCTCCTTGATCAGCGGACAGAGGTCGATCTCCTCGCGGTCGAGCGAGAACTGGCCGGCCTCGATCTTCGACATGTCGAGGATGTCGTTGATGACGCCGAGCAGGTATTTGCCGCTGCCGTTGATGTCGGTTGCATATTCCTCGTAGCGCTCGGAGCCGAGCGGCCCGAACAGGCCTTGCTGCATCAGCTCGGAGAAGCCGATGATGGCGTTGAGCGGCGTGCGCAGCTCATGCGACATGTTGGCAAGGAACTCCGATTTAGCGCGATTGGCCGCCTCGGCGCGCTCGGTTTCCTTCATGTACTTGCGGTTGAGCTCGACCAGCTCGCTCGCGCGTTCCTCCTCGGCGCGCCGCGCAAGGCTGAGATCGTGGATCGTCGCCATCAGCCGGCGCTCGCTGTCGACCAGCTTTTCCTGGTGCAGCTTGATCTGGGTGATGTCGGAGCCGACCGAGACGATGCCGCCGTCGCGGGTCCTGAGCTCGTTGACCTGCAGCCAGCGGCCGTCTGCGAGTTGGCGTTCGAAGCTGACGCCGCCCTTCGGCCCGTTGGCATTGGCGAGCCTGCGCTCCGAGGCGAAGGCCAGCATCCGCTCCTCCACCGCTTCGCGGAGAATGCCGGGCACGACGTCGCGGTCCGAAAGCCCGTTGTCCTTCTGGAACTTCGAATTGCACATGATCAGCCGCTCGGCGGCGTCCCATAGCACGAAGGATTCGTTGATGTTCTCGATCGCGGTCCTGAGCCGCATGTCCGCCGCTTCCGAGCGCAGCGCCAGGTGCCGCTGCTCGGTGACGTCGACGGCGATGCCGATCAGTTGGATCTCCGGCGCTTCCGGATCGATCACCTGGGCGCGGGCCCGCATCCACACCCATTGTCCGTCGGCGTGGCGCATGCGGAAAACCTGGTCGATATGATCGATCTCGCGCTCGACGATGCGGTTGGCGAGTTCGAACAGGTCGCCGTCGTCCGGATGGATGATCTCGTCGACTTCGCCGAAGGAAAGCATCGTATCGCAGGGCTCGTAGCCCAGCATGTCATACATCGAGCGCGACCAGTACATCTTGCCGCGCACCATGTCCCAGTCCCACAGCCCGCAACGGCCGCGCACCAACGCCATGTCGATGCGTTGATGCGCCTCGAGATAGATGCGGTCCGCGGCCTGGGCGCGCGCCGCCTGGCCGAAATAGGCGTAGAGGATGACGATCAGCACGCCCGCAGTCAGCACGAACAGCGTGACGTTGAGCGACATCGACTTGCGCCAGCTGTCGAACACCGCTTCCTGCGGCACCAGCACGGCCGCGGCATGCTTGCGGTCACCGCTGAGGCTGACGGCGGCAAACCAGTCCTGTCCCGAGATGCTGACATCCATCACGCCGGCGCGGTCGCCGAACATGAACAGCGGCTGGCCGCCCAGCACGAGACTGTCCAGCGTGCGGCCCTGCCAGCCCGTCGACAGCGGCGAGACGGCGATGACCTTGAAGTTGGCGTCGGTGATGGCGAGCACATGGGCGCGGCTCATGGCGCCCTGGCGGCCGATGTTTTCCAGGAGGCTTATGGCGTTGGCGCCGGCCGCTGTGGGGTCGGCGGTGACGGCCTGCGCCATCTGGCCGGCGCCGAGCGCCAGCACCGCCTTCGCGTCGCGCTCGATCTCGTCATGCTCGTTCATCAGCGACAGGAAGCGCAGCGCGGCGATGACGATCAGGAAGATGATGATCAGCGCCGGGATCGAACGGCGCAGCAGCGGCTCGGCGGCTAGGAGCCGCTGATAGGCGGGTTCGGCGATCAGGCGCATGTTGCCGGCAAGTCCATCGTTCCTTGCCTTGCGACGCGCAAAAGCCTTCCCTCCGGGCGCGCCCCACGCGTCCGCCTTGGCCATAAATGGCACTCCCCGATCTGCCGTATACTGGATGATCCGGATACGCCGCACGCCCGAATCGCCATTAAAGAATCAAAGGTGATTCGCCTTGTCCAGAGGCGCGCGCGAAAAAGATTAAAAGTTAATTGAAATTTGCCTTTTTCCTTCTCCCACAAGGGAAGAAGGAAAGAGCGCTAAGCCAGCGTGCGCTCCACGATATCGCGCAAATCCGCCGACAGGTTCTCGGCCTTGGCCATATCGAGCAGCGTTTGCTTGGCCTTGGCTTGCCGCCCTGGCTCCAGCGAGCGCCAGGATCTGAGCGCGGTGGCCAGACGCGCCGCCACTTGCGGGTTGCGCTTCTCGACCTGCAGCACCGTCTCGGCGAACAGGCGATAGCCTTCGCCGTCGGGGCGGTGGAAGCCGGTCTGGTTGGCGCTGGAGAAGGTGYCGATCAGCGAACGCACCCGGTTCGGGTTGGCGATCGAGAAGGCCGGATGCCGCATCAGCGCGCGCACCTTGTCGACGGTCCTCGCGCCGGGCACGCCGGCCTGGATCTGGAACCATTTGTCGAGCACCAGCGCGTCGCCGCGATAGCGCGCTTCGAAGGCCGCCAGCGCCTCTTCGGCCTCGGCCGTGCCCGAATGACGATGCGCCAGCACGGCCAGCGCCGCGGCGCGGTCTGTCATATTGGTGGCGGCGTTGAAGTGCCACGCGGCAAGGGTGGCGCCTTCCGGCAGCAGCGAAAGATAGTCGAGCAGGATGTTGCGCAAGGCTCTGCGTCCGGCGCTCGCGGCATCGGGGCTGAACGGACCCTTGTCGACAAGGCTGTCATAGAGTGCCGAAAAGGCCGCGCGATTTGCTTCGGCGATCGCCCGCGCCAGCGCCTCGCGTGCGGCGAAGATGGCGTCGGGGTCGATGCCCTTGCCAATGTCACGGGCAATGTCCGCTTCGCCGGGTAGCGCCAGCGCCAAGGCCCGATATGCCGGCTCAAGCGTCTCGTCGCCGGCGATCCTGCCGGCGAGCTCGGCGAGGCGCCCTGCGAAGGCCGGCTGCTTGCCGCCGAGGATCTGGCGGAAGCCTGCGATAAGCGCGTCGGTCAAAAGCGTGTTGAACGCCTGCCAGCGCGAGAAGGCGTCGCTGTCATGCGCCGCCAGGAAGAACTGGTCGTCGGCCTTCTGCTGCACCGAAAGCGTGATCGGCGCCGAGAAGCCGCGGTTGAGCGATACCGAGGGCCGCTCCGAGATGCCAGAGAAGCGCACCGTGTGCCGGCGCTTGCGGATATGGATGACGCCGTCATCCACCGTTGCGCCCTCGACCGAGTCCCAAGCGACAGGCTTGCCGTCGGCGCCGACAAGTCCGAACGCAAGGGGAATATGCATCAGCCGCTTACGGCTTTCAGACGGCGTCGGCGGCACCGACTGCTCGATCTCCAGCGTGAACTCCTTGGCGGCGGCATTGTGCGCGGAGCTCACCGTCAGGTTCGGCGTGCCCGCCTGATGATACCAGAGCGCGAATTGCGCGAGGTCTCGCCCCGAGACGTCCTCGAACACCTTCAAAAAGTCCTCGATCGTCGCCGCCTCGCCGTCGTGCCGCTCGAAATAGAGGTCCATGCCGGCGCGGAAGGTCTCCGGCCCAAGGATGGTGCGGATCATGCGCACCACTTCCGAGCCCTTCTCGTAGACCGTCGCCGTGTAGAAGTTGTTGATCTCGCGGTAGCGCCGCGGCCTGACCGGATGGGCCAGCGGCCCCTGGTCTTCCGGGAACTGATGCGCRCGCAGCGTGCGCACCTCGGCGATGCGCTTCACCGCCCGCGAGCGCTGGTCGGCGGAGAACTCGTGGTCGCGGTAAACGGTCAAGCCTTCCTTCAGGCAGAGCTGGAACCAGTCGCGGCAAGTGATTCTGTTGCCGGTCCAATTGTGGAAATACTCATGCGCGATGATCGCCTCGATATTGGCGAAGTCGGCATCCGTCGCGGTCTCCTCGTCGGCCAGCACATATTTGTCGTTGAAGACGTTGAGGCCCTTGTTCTCCATCGCGCCCATGTTGAAGTCGGACACGGCGACGATGTTGAAGACGTCGAGGTCGTATTCGCGGCCGAAGGCGTCCTCGTCCCATTTCATCGAGCGCTTCAGCGCGTCCATCGCATAGCCGGCAAGCCGCTCCTTGCCGGGCTCCACATAGATGCCGAGCTCGACCTCGCGGCCGGACATGGTGGTGAAGCTGCCCGCCACCTTGCCGAGCGCGCCCGCCACAAGCGCGAAAAGGTAGGAGGGTTTGGGGAAGGGGTCGTGCCAGATCGCGTAGTGCCGGCCGTTGGCGAGCGCGCCGCGCTCGACGGGATTGCCGTTGGAGAGCAGCAGCGGCGCCTCGTTGTGCGGGGCCTCGATGCGCACCGTATAGACCGACAGGATGTCGGGGCGGTCGAGGAAATAGGTGATGCGGCGAAAGCCCTCGGCCTCGCATTGCGTGCAATAGACGTTGTTGGAGCGATAGAGGCCCATCAGCGCCTCGTTGCGCGAAGGCGCGATCTCGGTCTCCAGGCGAAGCTCGAAGCGCCGTGTCGCCGGCGGCTTCAGGATTGTCAGCCGGTCCGGCGTCGCCTCGTAATCGCTGGCCGACAGCGCCTGCCCGTCTATCGCCACGCCAAGCAGCATCAGTCCGTCGCCGTCGAGCACCAGCGGCGCCGGCGCGGCGACGCCCTCGCGTCGTTCGATTGTAAGCAGCGCGGTCACATGGGTCGCGTCCGGCGACAGGCGGAAGTCCAGGCTGGTCGCGGGGATGAGATAGTCGCTGGCGCGATAGTCTTCGAGCTTGAAGACATGGCCGGTATCGGTGCGCATTCCTTGGGCTTTTCCTGTCGGTTTCGGGCGGAGAGCCAGCTTGGCTGGTCCAAGAATTTTGAGGTGCGCGCTCTTTACACGAAACGGCCACTCGACAAAACTGCGCAAAGGCTTCATTTGCGGCTTCGTTTTTCCGACCATCCTTACGAGGCAAGATGACCGTCGATCATGCCGTCGGCCACAACACGCTGCGCGGCATTACGTTGAAGATCGTCTCGGTGACGGTTTTCGTCGGCATGCAGACCTGCATCAAGGCGGCCGGCGACGTGCCCGCCGGACAGATCGTCTTCTTCCGCTCCTTCTTCGCCATCTTCCCGATCATCGCCTTCCTCGCCTTCAAGGGTGAGCTGGCCACCGCATTCACGACTAGGCGGCCGTTCAACCACGTCGCGCGCGGCGTCGTCGGCCTCGGCGCCATGGGGCTCGGCTTCTTCGCATTGACCAGGCTGCCGCTGCCGGAAGCGATCACGCTGAACTACGCCCAGCCGTTGCTGGTCGTGGTGTTCTCCTCGGTATTCCTCGGCGAGACGATCCGCGTCTACCGTTGGAGCGCGGTTGCCGTCGGTCTTGCCGGTGTGCTGGTCATCTCCTGGCCGGAACTGACGCTGCTCAATTCCGATGAGGGCCTCGACGACCAGGAGGTGTTGGGCGTCATGGCCGCGCTGATCGCCGCCGCGATCTCGGCGGTCGCCATGCTTCTGGTGCGCAATCTCGTCCAGACCGAGAAGACGGCGACCATCGTTTTATGGTTCTCCTCGACGGCTTCGGTGTTGTCGCTCTTTACGTTGCCCTTTGGCTGGCAGGCGCTGACACCGATGCAGGCCGCGCTCCTTGTTTTTGCCGGCTTCTGCGGCGGGCTCGGCCAAATCCTGATGACGGCGGCCTACCGCCATGCCGAGGCTTCCGTCGTGGCGCCCTTCGAATACACCTCGATGATCCTCGGTGTCGTCGTCGGCTATCTCGTCTTCGGCGACGTGACCTCGCTCAACACGCTCGTCGGCGGCGTGATCGTGGTTGCCGCCGGCATCTTCATCATCTGGCGCGAGCGCCAGCTCGGCCTGGAGCGCACGCGCACCAGGACGGCCGCGCCGCCGCAGGGGTGAAGGCTACGAGGCCGGCGCCCGTTCCTTCGCCAGCCGCACGAGCACCGCTCGGGTCTGCTCGTCGACCGGGAAGAAGGATTCGATCGCCAGCTCCGACAGAGTGACATCGAGCGGCGTGCCGAACACGGTGATGGTGCTGATGAAGGACAGCACCGTATCGCCATGCGCGAGCCGCAGCGGATGCACGATGCCGCTTGGTTCTACCGGCGCCGGACGGCTGCTCTTCAGGCCGGACGGATAGGTGCGCAACTCCCGCTCCAGCTCGATCAGCACCGGGTCGCCGGTGGCGTCGTTCTGGTGTTTCAGCCGCTCCAGCAGATGCGCGCGCCACTCCGCCAGATTGACGATGCGCGGCGCCACGCCGCCGGGATGCAGGCTGAGCCGCAGCACATTGACCGGTGGCGTAAGCAGGGATCCCTCGGAAATGTCGGCAAGGAACGGGGCGATCGCGGTGTTTGCGGAAACGAGGTTCCAGTGCCGGTCCACCGCCAGCGCCGGGAACGGCTCGTGGCCCTTGAGCACGGTTTCGACCGCGGTCAGCGCCGGCGCCAGCGTGGCGTCGGTGAGCGGCTTTTCGCTGAAGCTCGGTGCGAAACCCGCGGCGAGCAGAAGCTGGTTGCGCTGGCGCAGCGGGATCGACAGTTGCTCGGCCAGATGCAGCACCATCTCGCGCGACGGCTGCGCGCGGCCGCTTTCGACGAACGAAAGATGCCGCTGCGAGATGTCGGCTTCCATGGCGAGATCGAGCTGGCTCATGCGCCGCCGCGTGCGCCACTCGCGGATCAGGCTGCCGGCGGAGGGTTCGGATGCGCTCATGGGGGGATGAGTAGGGTGGCGAGCGGAGTAATTCAATTACCTGGGAG
Source organism: Mesorhizobium sp. LCM 4577 (assembly GCF_001854795.2). Taxonomy (NCBI): domain Bacteria; kingdom Pseudomonadati; phylum Pseudomonadota; class Alphaproteobacteria; order Hyphomicrobiales; family Phyllobacteriaceae; genus Mesorhizobium; species Mesorhizobium sp. LCM 4577. Next base: position 54,727 of record NZ_MDDU01000022.1, read on the forward strand.
GTTATAGCTCCACCTTCTCCCCTTGTGAGGGCTTTGCACAGAATCGGATCAGTGATTCCATGCGGATATCCGGCAAGGAGGATTCGCGATGGTCGATCGAGTGCTTGGTCAGTTGAGCCTGGCGGACGGTTTTGCGGCGGCGGATGAGACGATCTTCGACCTGATAGCGAAGGAACTGGACTGGGCGCCGATCCGAACCTTGCTTGGTCAGCGCAGCGGTCCCGGCTCCGGCAACAMCAGCTATCCGGCCGAACCGCTGCTGCGCTGTCTCTTGCTGGGCGTGTGGCATGGGCTGAGCGATCCAGYACTGGAGGCGCAAATTCGGGACCGGCTGTCGTTCCGCCGCTTTGCCGGCTTCAGYCTTTCGGACCGCACGCCCGATCATTCGACGCTGTGGCGTTTTCGCGATGAGCTGACGCGCGAGCGGCTGATCGACAAGGTGTTTGAGGAGATCAACCGTCAGTTGGAGGGCAAGGGCCTGATCGTCAAGCGCGGCACCTTGGTCGACGCCACGTTCCTGCAGGCGCGCGGCCGGCCGACCAAGCAGCCGAAGAAGGGCCACCAGGGGCCGATCAAGCCCTCGGCCGATCCGGATGCGCGCTGGGGCAAGAAG
>NZ_MDDU01000023.1:0-44345 GCF_001854795.2 Mesorhizobium sp. LCM 4577
GCGGCGTCTTCGTCCTCGACGCCACCCGGGCGCTGACCGCACGCCTGGCTGAAGCCGAACCGCCCACCGGCCGGCCGCTCCACCTCGACACCCTCGTCGCCGACCGCCAGGCCTTGCTGGACCGCCTCAGGCCGCTTATCGGCTCCGGTCCATGAAGCTTGCTGCAACGCCTCGCCGACACTCCGGCCTGGTTGACCAGCGGATGATGGCGATTTAAGCGGCGCCACGCCCGTCACAGCGACGTTTTGGGCAACCGACCGCGGGAGTGGGGAAGGGAACTCGCGACCGACCCTGCTGACATTTTTGCGCGTGTGATACATTGGACGTCCCTGGGCAAGTGTGTYTATGGCCCAGCGAAGCGCAAAGCCMATCAGGTCGGATGGGGGAGTAGGAGTGTCGATAAGAAAATGAGCATTTATGAAGAAGTTTGAGTTTGTGAATGAAGCAGCGAAGAAAGCCTTTCAGGAACTGCCAAAAGATATAAAGAAGCAATTTGGTGCCGATCTGCAGGCCGTTCAAAATGGAGAACGCCCCTTCTCGGAACGCACGAATATAAAAGAAGGCGTTGGACCTAGCGCAATCGAACTAATCGAAAATGGAAGCCCTGCTATCGAGCGGTTTACTGTGCAAAATACGAGAACACGGTTTTCGTTCTGCATGCCTTCACCAAGACAACCAATGGCGTTGACAGGAAGGCGATGAAAACGGCGAAAGCGCGTTACAAAGAAATGCTCAAGATTATCAAGGAACGGAAGCAGGGAGGTCGCTAGGCGGCCTCCAACACCTTGCAGATCACCTTGTGATTTGCGTCGACCGACGGCTTCAGCCGGAGGTTCAACAATCAATCTCACGTCGGCATAGTCGGCGGATCGACGGGAGGGGATCATAGGAATTTCCCTCCTTGCGCACGATGCTCGAAGCAAAACCAGTGCGACCATAGCTGCAGCTCCGTAGATGTCGTGGCTGAGGGATAGCAACGTCTCGCGACTCGCGAATCTTTATGCGCTTTGTTATGAAGCGGCTGGGCGGCCCGATAGGTCGGACGTGGGGACATGCATTTCACGCAGGATCAGCTGCAGGCGATAGCCGATGCTTTGGGGGACACATCGGCAGGGCTTACGGGTTCCGAGGTCGGCTTCCTGCTACGAACGTGCGAGATCAGGGACACAGATCCTTCAATCACCAAGAGACACCGTCTCTACAACGCGTTCGCCCACGAGCAGAACACGCGAGGGGACCGCATCCGCATTCTTGGGTTCATCCGGAAAGCGATGAAGCCAACGCGGTTCGTGCGGGAGCCTGAACGCTTCGAGCCAATGAGGGCGAACGTCAACCGCGCTCTGGCCTTCGCCGGAATATCTATCGACGCGGCCGGAAAGCTGGGACCTGCGGCCAAGGCCGCGACGCTGGGCGAAGCCGAACGCAGAGCTAAGGAACTTCGAGCCGATCTGCTGTCGCGCGGGGTACATTCCGACGTGCTTTCCTTCTGCAGGCAAGAACTCCTGCACGACAATTATTTCCACGCCGTCCTCGAGGCCGCAAAGAGCGTTGCCGACAAGCTCAGGAAGCGGACCGGGTTGCTCGACGACGGCGCCGTTCTAGTCGACCACGTCTTCGGCGGCCAGAAGCCGATGCTTGCAATCAACTCGCTGGAGACGAAAAGCGAGCAGGACGAGCAGAAAGGATTCGTGAACCTGCTGAAGGGCACATTCGGAATGTTTCGGAATCCTACGGCGCACGAGGCGAAGGTGAACTGGGCCATGTCGAAGGAAGATGCAGAAGACTTGCTTTCGCTCGTGTCGCTCATCCACCGAAGGATCGACAAGGCGACAATGCCGCCCCGCGCTTGAAGCCAGTTCAGACATCTTCGCAGCAGTGCGGTACCCCCGAGTTGGCGCGCGGTAAGCTGGGTCAGGAGCAGGTGCTGCTCTCATGGACGTTTATTTCGATGGGAGTCGCGCCTAGGCGCTCCAACAACTTCAGCCGGGCCTCGATCGTCGCTCTCCAAGCCCATGCCAACAAACGCCAGGAAAAAGCCGTCGCCCGGATACTTCCGGGGAGGTATGGACGGCTTTAAAGGCGGCCTCAGCGCGGAGAATTATATCGCCATCACCCAGGCATCCCGCGCCACGGCGACAAGGGTCCTGCAGGATCTGGTTGCCAAGGTGCGCTGACAAGAACTGGTGAACTCCGACATACACGTTACATACTGAACATCCGTGACAATCGTGCGTATATCCCATCAGCGAATGACTAAGCCTGTACCACCGCGCGGCGGTCGAGCGACTGCGACAGCACGGCCACGGCGACGGCCAGAAGCGCGAGCGTAGCGCCCACCAGCGGTAGGTTCGCGTAGGATATGCCCCAGGAGATGGCAAGGCCCCCGATCCAGGCGCCGCCGGCATTGCCGACATTGAAGGCGCCCTGGTTGAGCGTGGCGGCAAGGTTCGGTCCTTCGGCAGCCGCCTCGACGACGCGGATCTGCAAAGGCGGCACAACGATGAAGATCAGCATGCCCCACAGGAAGACGATGGCCACGGCTACCGCGGCAATCGCACCGAGCTTGGTAAAGACGACGAACAGCAGGGCCATGGCGAGCAGCGTGGCGATCACCGTCGGCATCAGCTTCCAGTCGGCCAGCCTGCCGCCGATGATGTTGCCGATGGTCATGCCGGCGCCGAACAGGAGCAGCACCCAGGTGATGGTCGCCCTAGACAGGCCGGAGACGTCGGTGAGGTAAGGCTTGATGTAGGTGAACACCGCGAACAGGCTGGCGGAGGCGAGCGAGGCGATCAGCATCGCGAGCCAGACCTGCAGCCTGCCGAGCACGCGCAACTCGCCGCGCAGGCCGCCGCCGCTCGGCTCCGCGACGTCCGAAGGCACCAGCCAGGCGATGGCCGCGACCGAGATGAGACCGATGCCGACAATGGCGAGGAAAGTCGCGCGCCAGCCGAAGGCTTCGCCCAGCGCCGTGCCAGCGGGAACGCCAAGGATGTTGGACAGCGTCAGGCCGGCAAACATCAGCGCAATCGCGCTCGCCCGCTTGTTGCGCGGCACGAGGGTCGCGGCGACGACGGAGCCGATGCCGAAGAAGGCGCCGTGACCGAAAGCGGTGAAGACACGCGCTGCCATCAAGAGCCAGTAGTTCAGAGCGGTGGCGCAAAAGAGATTGCCGATGACGAAGAGGGTGGCGAGGCCGACAAGCACTGGCTTGCGCGGCAGGCGGGCGGTTGCCATGGCCACGATCGGCGCGCCGAAGACGACGCCCAGCGCATAGCCGGTGACCAGAAGGCCGGCGGAGGATATCGAGACGCCAAGGTCGGCCGCGACCTCTGGCAGCAGGCCCATGATGACGAATTCCGTGGTGCCGATGCAGAAGGAGGCAATGGCAAGCGCTAGGATTGGCAGCGGCATGGGACGTCCCTGCTAAAACGGTCCAACACCGAGATTGTCTGGACGGCCGCGATGCACGAGCTCCACCATAGGAGCCGGTATCAGAAGAAGGAGAGCGGCCCTTTTTCGAACACAGGCCGGGCTTTTGAGGCGGGYGGCGTCTGAGCGATGGTCGTGGACAGGACTGTTATGGCTCGGTCGACCTGACGTTTCTCCCTCATGGGCAGCTGTGGAGGAAACGAAAACATCATGAGCTGCCGATGCCGATTGCCTCGGCCCAAGTTGAGGAAATCTTGGCGAGAACTCCGGCGGCTTTTTTTCGACACTAGCCCTTGGCCACGGCCTCACATGCCTGCGCCCGCGAGCACGGTTCGGTGTGGAAATAATGTCTGTTCCTGCTGCTCGCCGGGAACCCCCCGGTGAACACCGGATTACGAGATTGGCTGAACTGGCGATTCTAAACATTACAGCGCTGCGCTCCGGTGTGGAGCTCAATGCCCCTGATACCGCCAGCAAGCGCTATGCCACCTTGGGATTTGTCCCCGTCTCAGCCTCCCCGAGCTATAGGCGTTGAACGAGAAAGCATCGTGCCCCGCTCGCAGACGCACCTCGACGGGCTAGGGTTCGTGTTATCGAGCGTTACGGTTTCCACCGACTTGCCGTGCTCTACTCTTTGCCAATGGCCGGCACGCGTCCGAACGATCTCATACGCATCGCGCCACATGCTGGTCTCTAATGCCACACTGCCTTGCGATTTTCGGTCATCGGTTTCGACCAGACCAGATCGTAGAGCTCGGCCCGCGTCATTCTCAACACGTATCTTCCTCTCGTATCAGTCGCCAGCAACGTGAGCCAGCCTCTCGGCATTTTAGAAGCGCCTTACCACCACCTAAATGAAGATTTCGTGGACGCGCTCGGGCCGCGCCATCCATCAAAATGGAACGACACGACGTAGAGGAATATCCGCCMTAATTTTTCTTACCCCAGGTAGCCTGGAAAGGACTTCCCGGTGGATCTCCTCGTAGCCCCGGATGTCTTTTACGCAGACATATAGAAGGTAATCCGTCTTGCCGCTCACCGCATAGCATTCTTCGATCTCAGGATGCTTTCGAAGAGAATTTTCGAAACGCTCGACCGTGTGTGAGCTAATGGCCTCCAACTCGATCCGGACCGGGATTTTGCTACCGGTTGTCAAATTTCTCTCTCCGGTTTTTCCAACTTAAACACCTCATGGAGTCAGCCACGATTTCAGTGGGATCGAGCTGCTGTGAGAAAACCGCTGTGCAAGGTTGACCCACGTTTCTATTTCGAACCCAAATTGCCGACGACAGCATGTTCGCGCTTTCCAGCCGACCATCTCCCTTTGAAGTTGCGCGATGACCGCCCGTATAGCCAGGCCTACACCTGGCTTGCAAGTCGCGCGACGATTGCCCGCGCAAACATTGCATCGGTCACAATCCGTGAATTCACGTCGAATGACGACGTTGTCGCCGGGGGAGGGCGTATGTTCCCTTTGGCCATCGGGGCAGTACGGTGCACAGATGACGGCCCGATTGCTGGCATGCGGGCGCGATTTCATCCCGCGCTTGGCCGCAACCTCGTCGGATCATGAATACGATCGCTCTATTGAGAACGAGGGTCAAAAGCGTAGCGATGGATGACCAGCCAGCAATTCCAAGAAAATTGAGCAAGGTTTTCCGTCCGCGGCGTTCCGCTGAAGGCGTGACGTGGTCATGAAATAACTGCTGACCACCTCTACATCAGCGTGCCGCGGTTGAAGTAGATAGCGAGCCGATCGCCGGCCTGGCCAGAGGCGACCAGCGGTCCCGTCCGATCCGAGCGGCTCGCAGCGTCGGCGACGAAGGCCTTGGCACAGACGCCAAATGTTTGATTTGGCCAGCACTGTTGCCGCGTGTCTTGGTGTTGCCATTGGCCTGGCTTCGGGGCGGTCGCGCTTCGCCAATCCTCGTCCACGTCGGCAAGCCATCGACCATACTTCGCAGACCCACTCGCGTCATCAGATTGCCCGCGATTGCCACCACGCCGCAGCGGCCCGGGGCGGCGGCCTTGTTTCAGCAAGCCGGCTTCGCCGTACCGCGTTTCCTRCTTCAATCGCCACCTTCTCATCGCACCGAATTCGATGCTGCCGGTGGCAAAATCGTGCGGCTCTGACATGGATCAGGGCAAACAGGCCGCGACTGCGCAATTGATGCGACGCGGATTGGCGTCCGCCGGCATTCCAGATCGGGTCTTGCGATGAAATTTGGCACAGAGATCGTCCTTTTAAGCCTGTTTGCTTTTGGCGCCCTCGTAGCCGCCGGCTTCGGGGTGGATGAACCATTTCGTCAGCACATGTGGGTTTTGTTCTTCGCCGTGGCTGGCTTCAACGCGATGCTGATGCGCAACACCGACTTCAAGCCGGCAGTTCCAATCGACCCTGCAGCTTACATGGATGGACCAATCCGCTACGGCGCCATCGCAACGGTGTTCTGGGGCGTCGTCGGCATGCTGGTCGGATTGGTCATCGCGCTGGAGCTTGCATACCCCCAGCTTAACATCGAGCCCTGGTTCAATTTCGGCCGGCTGAGGCCGCTTCATACCTCCGGCGTCATCTTCGCCTTCGGCGGCAATGCCCTTCTGTGCACATCCATGTATGTCGTGCAGCGCACGTCCCGTGCCAGGCTGTTTGGCGGCAATCTCGCCTGGTTCGTCTTCTGGGGATATCAGCTTTTCATCGTCATGGCCGCGACCGGCTATCTGCTGGGCATCACCGAAGGCCGCGAATATGCCGAGCCGGAATGGTATCTCGACCTCTGGCTGACAGTCGTCTGGGTCGCGTATCTGATCCTTTTCCTCGGCACCATCCTGAAGCGCAAGGAACCGCATATCTACGTCGCCAACTGGTTCTACCTCTCCTTCATCGTAACCATTGCGATGCTGCATGTGGTCAACAACCTGTCGATGCCGGTCTCATTCCTCGGCTCGAAGAGCTACTCGGCATTCTCGGGTGTTCAGGATGCCCTGACCCAGTGGTGGTACGGGCACAATGCCGTGGGCTTCTTCCTGACGGCCGGCTTCCTCGGCATGATGTATTACTTCGTGCCCAAGCAGGCGAACCGGCCGGTCTATTCCTACCGGCTGTCGATCATCCACTTCTGGGCGCTGATCTTCCTCTACATCTGGGCCGGGCCGCATCACCTCCACTACACCGCCCTGCCAGACTGGGCACAGACGCTGGGCATGGTGTTCTCGATCATGCTTTGGATGCCGTCCTGGGGCGGCATGATCAACGGCCTGATGACGCTGTCCGGCGCCTGGGACAAGCTGCGCACCGATCCCATCATCCGCATGATGGTCGCCGCCGTCGCCTTCTACGGCATGTCGACCTTCGAAGGGCCGATTATGTCGATCAGGACGGTCAACTCGCTCTCGCACTATACGGACTGGACCATCGGTCACGTCCATTCCGGCGCGCTCGGCTGGGTCGGCATGATCTCGTTCGGCGCGATCTATTACATGGTCCCGAAACTCTGGAACCGCGAGCGGCTCTATTCGCTGCGGCTTGTCGCCTGGCACTTCTGGCTGGCGACGCTCGGGATCGTGGTCTACGCGGCCGTGATGTGGGTTTCCGGCATCATGCAGGGGCTGATGTGGCGCGAGTACGACGAGCAGGGGTTCCTCGTCTACTCCTTCGCCGAAACGGTCGCCGCCATACACCCTTACTACGTCATGCGCGCCGCGGGCGGCGCCATGTACCTCGCCGGCATGCTGATCATGGCCTGGAACATCACCATGACCATTCGTGGCTACCGACGTGAAGAGGATCCGATGCCCGGCTCTATCGCCGCCCTCCAGCCTGCGCGATCAGGGGTCAGAAAATGGGCTTGATAGACAAGCACGCTCTGATCGAGAAGAACGCCACGCTCCTTCTCGTCGGGTCCCTGCTGGTCGTGACCGTCGGCGGCATCGTCGAGATCGCGCCGCTCTTTTATCTCGACAACACGATCGAGAAGGTCGAGGGCATGCGGCCCTACTCGCCGCTGGAGCTCGCCGGGCGCAACATCTATGTGCGGGAGGGATGCTACCTCTGCCACAGCCAGATGATCAGGCCTTTCCGCGACGAGGTGGAACGCTACGGCCACTACAGCCTGGCGGCCGAGTCGATGTACGACCACCCGTTCCAGTGGGGATCCAAGCGCACCGGGCCGGATCTCGCCCGCGTCGGCGACCGCTATTCCAACAGCTGGCACGTCCAGCATCTGACCGACCCGCGTTCCGTCGTGCCGGAATCCATCATGCCGAGCTACGCGTTCCTGAAAGACAAGCCGATCGAGGTGAAGGACTTCTCCACGCATCTCGTCGCCAACCGGCGCGTCGGCGTCCCCTACACCGACGACATGATCAAGCACGCCGATGCCGATCTGATGGCTCAGGCCGATCCCAACGCCGACACCTCCGGCCTGGAAAGTCGCTATCCGAAAGCCAAGGTCGGCGACTTCGACGGCAATCCGCAGCAGGTGACCGAGATGGATGCCCTGGTCGCCTATCTGCAGATGCTCGGCACTCTTGTCGACTTCAAGAACTACGACGAAGCCGTTGGCTACCGCTGAGGAGAACAAACCGATGGACTACAACCTGATGCGCGAGTTTGCCGACAGCTGTGGCCTGCTTGGCATGGTGCTCTTCTTTGCTGGATGCGTTGCCTTCGCGCTCCGACCGGGCGGTCACAGTCAGGCTCATGAAGCCGCACACATCCCCTTCAAAGACGACTGATCATGAGCACGCAGTATATCGATGAAATGTCGGGCGTCTCAACCACCGGCCACGAGTGGGACGGGATCAAGGAGCTCAACAATCCGCTGCCCCGCTGGTGGGTGATCACCTTCTACGTCACCATCGCCTGGGCGCTCGCCTACACGATCGCCTACCCGGCCTGGCCGATGCTCAGCTCCGCCACCAGGGGCGTCCTGGGCTTCTCCAGCCGCAACGACGTCAAGAACGAGATGGCAGCGGCCGAAGCCGCCAAGGCCAAATATGTCGCGGCGATCCAGTCCAAGAGCGTCTCCGAAATCGCCGGCGACGATGCGCTGCGCGAGTTTGCCGTCTCGGCCGGCGGCGCGGCGTTCAAGGTCAACTGCGTGCAATGCCACGGATCCRGCGCGCAAGGGTCGAAAGGGTTTCCGAACCTCAACGATGACGACTGGCTCTGGGGAGGCAAGACGGAGCAGATCCAGCAGACGATCACGCACGRCATTCGTTTCGCCGCGGACCCCGACACCCGCCAGTCGGAGATGCCTGCCTTTGCCGATGTGCTCAAGCCCGAACAGATCGACCAGGTCAGCGCTTTCGTTGCCAGCCTTTCGGGCCCCGTCAAGGACAAGAGCCTGGTCGAGCCCGGCGCCAAAGTCTTCGCGGACAATTGCGCTGTCTGCCATGGCGAGAACGCAAAGGGCAACAGAGAATTCGGCGCACCCGATCTGACCGATGCGATCTGGCTCTATGGGCCTGGCGAAGCTGCCATTGCTTCGCAGGTACGAGCCCCCAAGAGCGGGGTGATGCCCGCCTGGATCGAGCGCCTCGGCGAGATCAAGGTCAAGGAACTTGCAGTCTATGTCCATTCGCTTGGCGGCGGAGAATAGGCGGCGGCCTGTTCTCGGCCCTCCCCCCGCCAAGCGACGAGGCCCGGCGCGAGCCGGGCCTCGACCGCATTGCGGCAGTCCGCGATTGAACTTCCTCAACGCGGGCGCTGCCCGCCATGCGGCAAGGGTCGCCCGACCATCGGCCCGAATCCGTGGTCGAGTGTCGTCCGCGACCATCGTCGCTGGTCACCGGAGCTTCTCGTGCTTGATAACAAGCAGATAAAACGGCTCGAAGCCGAAGCGGGCAACTCCGCAAAGACGCGACAGCCGCTCTACGCAGCGCGCAAGAAGATCTTCCCGAAGCGCGCCTCGGGCCGTTTCCGCCAGTTCAAATGGCTGGTGATGGCGATCACGCTCGGCATCTATTACCTGACCCCCTGGCTGCGCTGGGACCGCGGCCCCTTCGCTCCCGACCTGGCCGTCCTCGTCGACCTGGCCAACCGGCGCTTCTACTTTTTCTTCATCGAGATCTGGCCGCAGGAATTCTATTACGTCGCCGGCCTGCTCATGATGGCAGGTGTCGGCCTTTTCCTGATCACATCGACGGTCGGGCGGGCCTGGTGCGGCTATACTTGCCCGCAAACCGTCTGGGTCGATCTGTTCCTTGTCGTGGAACGCTCGATCGAAGGCGATCGCAATGCCCGCATCAAGCTGGACGCCGCCCCCTGGACAACCCGCAAGCTCTTCCTGCGCATATCCAAGCATGCCGTCTGGCTCGTGATCGCGGTCGCCACGGGCGGCGCCTGGATCTTTTACTTCGCCGATGCGCCGAAGCTGCTCGGCGAAGTCATCAGCGGCACGGCCGCGCCCGTCGCCTATGTCACGATCGCCGTCCTCACCGGCACTACCTATGTGTTCGGCGGACTGATGCGCGAGCAGGTCTGCACCTATATGTGCCCGTGGCCGCGCATCCAAGCCGCCATGCTCGACGAAAATTCGTTGACGGTGACGTACAACGACTGGCGCGGCGAGCCGCGTTCTCGGCATGCCAAGAAGGCCTCGGCCACCGGACGGGCGGTCGGTGATTGCGTCGACTGCAACGCCTGCTTGGCCGTCTGCCCGATGGGGATCGACATCCGCGACGGACAGCAGCTGGAATGCATCACCTGCGCGCTGTGCATCGACGCCTGTGACGGCATCATGGACAAGCTCGGCCGCGAGCGTGGGCTGATCTCCTACGCCACCCTGGCGGACTACAACGCCAACATGGCGCTGGCGACCGCCGGCGGCACCGGCCCGGTCAATCCGGCGCTGGTGAGAACGGCGAGCGGCAGCTTCGTCGACGGCTTGGCACATTTCCATCTGGGCAAGATCTTCCGGCTGCGCACCTACATCTATCTCGGCGTATGGTCGGCGATCGGGCTGGTGCTCGTCTATTCGCTGCTGACGCGCGAGCGGCTGGAGCTGAACGTCCTGCACGATAGAAATCCGCAGTTCGTGACGCTTTCGGACGGCGCGATCCGCAACGGCTACACCGTCAAGCTGCTCAACATGATACCCGAGCCGAGAACGATCGAAGTCACGCTGGAGGGCCTCGACGACGGCGAGATGAGCATCGTCGGCATCGACCAGCCCCCGAGCCGCTCTTTCTCCATTCCAGTCGAACCCGACCGCCTGAAGACGCTGAAGGTCTTCGTGCGGCAACCGGCAGGCCACATCAAGAAGCCGGTGCAGAGCTTCGAATTTCGCATCGAGGACAAGGCGAGTTCCGAATTCGCCGAATACACCGCCAGTTTCAACGCGCCGGAGAATGGCAGATGAGCACCGATACGCATAAGCCGCGCGAGTTCACCGGCAGACATATGCTGATCGTCATCGTCAGCTTTTTCGCGGTGGTGATTGGGGTCAACGTGACGATGGCCACGCTTGCCCGGAAGAGCTGGACCGGCCTTGTCGTCGAGAACACCTACGTTGCCAGCCAGCAGTTCAATGAGGAAGCAAGGAAGGGAAGAGCGCAGGCCGCGCTCGGCTGGAAGGGCAAGCTGACCATTGCCTCCGGCGAGGTCCGCTACAGCGTTGCCGATGCGGAGGGAAAACCGGTGCCGCTGCACGGCGTCAGGGTGCTGTTTCGGCACCCTGCCTACGAAGCCGAGGACAAGGCTGTGACGCTCGCCGCGTCTTCCAGCGGCTCTCCTGGCAACACCGGCGAATTTATCGCCCGGCACACGCCAAAGGACGGCGTCTGGATCGTTGAGATCGATGCAGACGCGGGGCTCACGTCACCGTTTCGCGATGTCCGCCGCGTCATCATCTCGAATGGGGCCCTGCAATGAGCTGCTGCGCGCCGGGAGCCGAAATGGCATTGGAGGTCGCCAACGCGGCATCGGCTTTGCCCTCCAGTGACGAAATCAAGCTGGCCAGCCGTGCGTTGGGCGGTGACAGCCACCAGACGGATTTGTCGGTGCCGGCGGTCCATTGCGGTGGCTGCATCCAGGCGATCGAGGCCGCGCTCGCCAAGCTCGAAAATGTGGAATCCGCGCGCGTCAATCTCTCGACGAAACGCGTGTCGGTCCGCTGGCATGGCGACGAAGTCCCTGCGTTGTTCGCGACGCTTGACCGGTTGGGCTATGAGGCACATCTGTTCGACTCCGAAATCCAAGAGAAGGACAAGACCCTTTCGGAATTGATCCGGGCCGTCGCCGTCGCAGGCTTCGCGGCCGRCAACATCATGCTGCTTTCGGTGTCGGTCTGGTCCGGTGCCGAAGGCGCGACGCGGGATCTGTTTCACTGGATTTCCGCGCTGATCGCCATCCCGGCGCTCGCCTTCGCCGGCGGGATCTACTTCCGCTCCGCGGCAAACGCGCTCCGCCACGGCCGGATGAACATGGACGTGCCGATCGCGGTGGGGGTGTCGCTCGCCTACGCCATGAGCCTCTATGAGACCATCAATCACGGCGAGCACGCCTATTTCGACGCCTCGGTGTCGCTGTTTTTCTTCCTGCTGATCGGCCGCACGCTGGACCACGTCATGCGCGAGCACGCGCGAACGGCCGTCAACGGCCTGTCGAGGCTCGCGGCACGGGGCTCGGTGGTGCTGCGGCACGACGGCACGCGCGAATACGTGCCCGTCGCCGAACTCATGCCGGGAATGCGCCTGCTTATTGCGGCCGGAGAGAGGATACCGGTCGACGGCGACATAATCAGCGGAAATTCCGACCTCGACTGCTCGATCGTCTCCGGCGAGAGCGCGCCCAAGGCCGTAGGCGCGGGAGCGCGCGTCCAGGCAGGCACGCTCAATCTCACCGGTCCGCTGACGATGCAGGCAACCGCCGCCGCAAAAGATTCTTTCCTGGCGGAGATGGTTCGGCTGATGGAAGCCGCCGAGGGCGGCCGCTCGCACTACCGGCGGATCGCCGACCGGGTATCGTCGCTCTATGCGCCGGTGGTCCATCTGGCGGCCTTTGCGACATTCCTGGGCTGGATGGCCGTATCCGGCGATTGGCACCTAGCTGTCACCATCGCCATCGCCGTGCTCATCATCACCTGCCCCTGCGCGCTCGGCCTTGCGGTGCCGATCGTCCAGGTCGTGGCGGCTCGGCGCCTGTTCGAGGCCGGCGTCATGGTCAAGGACGGCTCGGCCATGGAGCGTCTCGCTGCAATCGACACGGCCGTGTTCGACAAGACCGGGACACTGACTTTGGGGCGACCAAAGCTTGTAAACGCATCCGCGATCGATCCGGCCATGCTCGCAATGGCCGCCGACATGGCGGCTCATTCCCGCCACCCGTTCTCAAAAGCCATTGCGGCCTATGGAGCTTCTTCCGGTCAGCACAAGCTTCTCTCCGTGCGCGAAGAACCGGGTTTCGGCATAGAAGCGGTCGCGAAGGGCGACATTTGGCGCCTTGGACGGCGCGGATGGGCAGGCTGGAAGGCTCGCACCGGCGGCGAAGGCAAATTTGGCGGCTATGGCGGCACGGTGCTTTCGAGGAATGGCAGCATCGTCGCTTGTTTCACCTTCGAGGATGCGCCTCGATCGGATGCCAAGGCGGCAATCCAGCAGTTGAAGACTGCCGGCGTGTCGGTCGATATGTTGTCCGGCGATACCGAGAAGGCCTGCAGCGAGGTCGCCGACACACTGGGAATCGAGAATTTCGTGCCGGCGCTGCTGCCCTCGGGCAAGGTCGAGTGGATCGAAGCGCTGACCCGTGCGGATCACAAGGTGCTGATGGTGGGCGACGGGCTCAACGACACACCGGCACTGCGCGCGGCTCATGTCTCGATCGCCCCGGCGACCGCGGCCGACATCGGCCGCAAGGCCGCCGACTTCGTTTTCCTGCGCGAAAGCCTTCTTGCAGTCCCTCTTGCAATGAAAGTCTCGCGCAAGGCCGGCCGGCTCATCCGCCAGAACATCGCCATCGCGATCGTCTATAATGCCTTTGCCGTGCCGATCGCCATTCTCGGACACGTGACGCCGCTCATCGCGGCGATCGCCATGTACGCTTCCTCGCTGCTTGTCATTGGAAACGCCCTGCGCCTGCAAGGCTTTGCACCCACCACGACGGCTCCTTCGGCAACGTGCGCGGGCATTCGCCCATGGGGGCAGCCCTCATGACGACGCTCGTCTACCTGGTACCAGCAGCGCTGTTCCTTGGCGCGCTTGGGCTATCCGGCTTTCTATGGGCATTGAGCAGTGGTCAATACGAGGATCTCCACGGGGCCGCTGAGCGCATCCTCATCGACTAGGACGACAAGCTGGAACGCTGACCTGATCACTGTGCCGGCAATCGTACGGACAGCGGTGGTCAGCCGGGTCGACTTGGTCGGGGCCAGACCGCCAAGGCTCCCACAGCGATCTCGCCAAGCGACGTTCAATCAGCCCTACCGCTCGAAGGACTTGTCGCCCGTTCCTTCGTGCGGGCGGCTCACGTGACAAAGTACCTCGCACGGCGGATAGGAGCGTCCGACGTTTGCTTAGAAATGCTGCCGAGCCGACTGGCGCGAAAAACGGATCAGCCAAGATTAAGTTTGCCGAACGTGCGCCGCAGGGGCGCCCGTCAGTCCAGGATGACGTGACCACATGGCATTTTCTTGGGCCGTTGACCAGTCGAGCATAAAACCCGCCGCCGTCGGCTTTGCCGCGTCTGGCTGATCCAGATCAAGGTTATCTTCTGACCGGCGTGGTTACGTCGACCAATCAAGGGAGAGGAACAATGTATGTCTAACGGACAGTATGGTCGTTACCTTCAACGAATAGCGGTGGTGAGAATCCCCCTTTCTGGCTGGCAATCTGCCTGGCTCGGCCCGTGGCTTAAGGCGATGCGGCGCACAACGGCAGCCAGGCCAACCGGTCCACGGGTTGCGGCTCAACAGAACCAGCAGCTCACCCAGATAGCCGACGCGATAGCCGACGCGATGGCAGCGCGCTGATGGCCAGTTGCGACGACAGTTTCGACATCATCGTCGCCGGAGCCGGACCGGTTGGACTTTCCTTCGCCGCATCGCTTGCAAAGAGCGATCTCAAAGTGGCGGTGGTTGAGCAGCAGCCCTTCGAAAGCCTGGCAAAGCCGCCTTCCGACGGTCGCGAGATCGCGCTGACCTTCGCCTCCATCAACATCCTTCGCGAGCTCGGCGCCTGGGATGCCATCTCCGTTAATCACAAGTCACCAGTGCAAGGCGCGCGCGTGCTCAACGGATCGAGCCCTTTCGCTCTGTGTTTCGATCCTCCAAGAGGATCTGCAGAACCACTCGGATTTCTGATCCCAAATTGTYGGATCCGCGATGCCCTGTTCAAGATCATCCGCTCGCACCACCGTGTCCAGCTGCTATGCGGCCACTCGGTCGTTGCTGTAACCAACAGCCCCAAAGGAGCGGTCGTAAATCTTTCCGACGGCAGGCGGTTGACCGCTCGGCTTTTCGTCGCAGCAGATTCGCGTCTGTCGCGAACGCGCGACCTGCTCGGCATCGCCGCCGACATCAATCGGCTTGGCAGCTCGATGGTGATTTGCCGGGTCAGGCACGAACGCGCCCACCATCAGCTCGCAATCGAATGGTTCGATCACCATCAGACCATAGCGATCTTGCCGCTGATGGAAGGCGAGTCGTCATTGCTTGTCACGTTGCGCGCAAATGACGCCAATAGACTTCTTGCCTTAGACGACGATCTGTTCCTGATCGAATTGACGGACCGGTGTCGAGGGCGCCTCGGAAAAATGACCCTTGCAAGCAAACGCCATATCTATCCGTTGGTCACGACCTGGGCGCACAGCTTCTGGGCTCCAAGCGCCGCACTCGTTGGCGACGCTGCCGTCGGCATGCACCCGGTGACCGCCCATGGCTTCAACATCGGCCTCGACGGTCAAAAGCGACTCGCCCACGGAATACTGACGGCTATTCGCAACGGTCACGACATTGCCGACCCCGACATGTTGAGCAGCTATGAGAGCCGCCTGCGCTTGAGGGCCGCACCTCTTTATCACGCTACCAATCTACTGGTCGGGATCTACTCGAACGAGCACCCGGCGGCCCGATTCGCAAGACATGTGGGGCTTCGCTTGGGGCAATATCTTCCGTTCGTCCGACACGGCATTGCGAACATGCTTGGGCGATGAAAAAGCTTCCGGTAGATTTCGGGCTGTTGCGGCGGATGGATTGCCAGGTGCGTTGCGCCGTTCCGCCGAGCAAGTTGCCGTCCCTGGCTCGCAATTCAGCAGGGATTTCCGGCTGGAGTCCTTCGTTCCCGAGTTTCTGGGTGACATTTTCGTCGATCCACGGGGTCGCGTTGGCTGAAGGAAACGGGGCCTCTGCCGGATCTTGCCCCAGCCTGCATCGCGTATGCTGGCACAAATGCTCCCGTCCGCAGGATAGGCGAAGCGCCCCGGTCCATGTCTCGCCACCGGCACCGCCCCGTTGTCGGGCTGCCGTCTTTTTTCTTTGCCGGAACGCCAGTCAGCCGGCGAACAATTCTCGGTAGCCTGTCGTCACCATCCAGTTCGCCCGATCAAGATGGCTGCGGGCCGCATTGCGGGCTCGTTCCGGTTCCCGTTCGGGATCGATGCCGAGGATCAGCTGCGCCATTTCCTCGTAGCTGGCACTGTCGGCGGCGGCATCCAGGAACTGCATATAGGTCGTAAAATGCTCTTTGTCGTAAGCCGTGAGGCTATCTGACCAGGGAACTTCGTCTTGCATTTCGGTGTCCGAGTGGCTTTGAGCGAGTTTCGGCTTCCGGGCGCGTCTCCCAACGATCCCATTTGTGTTTTGAACGGCTCACTATAACGAATAGGAACGATCGTTCCTAGAACGATAGTTCCGGTTCTGGTCGGTATATCGCCATGGACCTCAAAGAGGTGATGGCGATCAACATGCGTCGCGTGCGCTATCATCAGGACCTGACGCAGGAGGAATTGGCGGCTCTCGCGCAGCTTAGCATGCGTTATGTGGGCTCAATCGAGCGCGGCCGCGTCTCCGCGAGCGTAAGTGTCCTCGGTCGGCTCGCAAAAGCTCTTAATGTTGATCCTTGCGAACTGATCAAGCCGCCCCGCTGATCAAACAATCCATATTCTCCGTCGGCATGACTCGTTGGATGGCGGCGTTCAACCCTTCAACTGAGCGGCTGCGCGCAGACGGCGCTCATCGGACGCTCGCGAAATCGAGTCTGCTCGGCGATGCGGTCGGCTCGAGTGGCCGCGTCAGCCGATTTCCGCCGTGACAGCAAAACAGCAATATCGTTGAGGGGTTCGACCGCCAGAAGCGGTTGTGGTCGATTGTCTGCTAGTGCTTCGGGGTTCAGCAGTCGTTGAACAATGATGTAACGTAAGTTTCACAAAAATGGCTTTTATTGTTAGTCATATCGTGTAATGTGCCATGATGCTTTGGTGGTCTGGAGGAAGATTGTAGAAAATATTGGGTCGTCTTCGTTATTGATTTAAGGTCGGCAACCGGATTCATAATTATGATAAGAGATGTGACCGTAACCGCGAACTCTAACAATGGAACTCGCCAAGCATCCACCGCATCGGCTTTGCGGACTCTGGTATGTTCGAATGAAATCGCTTTCCTTATGGAGGCCCATGACGCGCTGTCGGCGTCGGTCGCGGAGGCCGCCGGCTTTCGAGGTCTGTGGGCCTCAGGATTGTCGATCTCGTCCTGCCTGGGCTATCGCGATGCGAACGAAGCGTCCTGGACTGAGATCGTCGATGCTGTTCACAGAATCGTCGAGGCCACGCAAATACCTGTTCTTGTCGACGGCGACAGCGGATTCGGGAATTTCAACAACGCGCGCCTGTTCGCGCGCAAGCTGCACCAACGCGGGGCGGCCGGTGTCTGCGTCGAGGATAAGAGCTTCCCAAAAAAGAACTCGTTTGTCGCAGATCGGCACTCACTCGCTGAGATCGGTGAGTTCTGCGGACGTCTGCAGGCTATTCGGGACCACGTGCCGGATCCGGAATTTGTTGTGGTCGCACGTATCGAGGCACTCATCGCAGGGCATGGTCAAGATGAGGCGCTGACGCGGGCGCATGCCTATGCTGACGCCGGCGCCGACGCGATCTTGATCCATTCGCGCAAACCAGACGCAGCCGAAATTCTCGCCTTCAGCCGCGCCTGGAGGAACCGTCTTCCGGTAGTGATCGTCCCGACGAAATATTACAACGCGCCGGTCGCGCAATACAGAGCGGCACAAATCTCAACCGTGATTTGGGCGAACCATAATATGCGCGCTGCGATCTCGGCCATGCGCCAGGTTTGCGACCGCATCATCCGCGACGAGAGCACCGCCGGCATCGAGCGCGACGTTGCGACGCTCGAAGACCTCTTTGATCTGCTGAAATATCAAGAGCTCTCCGCGGCCGAACAAAAATATCTGCCGCAAATTGCGAGCGGTGCCCAATAAAACGGGCCTGACTTCCCAAATCAAGGCAAGGAGGCGCCGATGCTTGCTCGACGCACAAGCTCGTTCGGTTCATCTGGAACCGCCGCGGCGCGGGCCGCCGCAAAACAGGCAGCCCACAACCGCCAAGAGGTGATCGACCTGACCGCTGGCGAGATCTGGAGCGAGCTCGCTCCGACCATTCGCGAAGGCGCGATCAATGCCGTCGACAACGGCGTCAATCGTTACACCGATACGATCGGCATGATGGAATTGCGCGAGGCGCTGGCGCGGAAGGTCTCCTTCGATACGGGTCAAACCTGGAAATCCGACGAGATCGCGGTAACGACAGGCGCCAAGCAAGCGCTCTTCAATACGACGATGGCGCTGGTGAATCCAGGTGACGAGGTGATTATCCCTTGTCCCTACTGGACGACGTTCTCGGCCCAGGTCGTGATTGCAGGTGGCAAGCCGGTTTTCGTCGACACGCGTTCCAACGCCTACGTCCCGCGGATCCAGGACATCGCTGCGGCATTGACCGAAAAGACCCGTGCCATCGTCGTCAATACGCCCGCCAACCCGTCGGGTGCGGTCTACGATTTCGATACGCTGACGGCGATCGCCCGACTGGCAATCAACCGCGACCTCTGGGTCATTTTCGATGAATGCTATGCCAACTTCGTCTACGGYCATCATGCCCATTACCCGATTGTCTCGGTTGTGCCCGAAGTCAGGTCTCGAACAATTGTCGTCAACGGATTCAGCAAGTCGCTGGCCCTGACGGGCTGGCGGATTGGCTATCTGGCGGCTCCAAAGGAAGTGGTCGATGCCGTCAGGGCCTTGCAGTCCCATACCACCTCAAATCCCAATGTGATCGCCCAACATGCGGTGCTGGCTCACCTTGAGCGGGGAGACGGCCGCCATGAGAGCAAGCTTGCCTTGCAGCTGGCAAGTTCCCGACAGATCGGTCTCAGCATCCTCTCCTCATTGAGGCGGATCCCCGCGCCTCGGGCGCAGGGCGGCATTTATTTCTATCTTGATCTTTCCAACTTGCGACCCGCACTCAAGAATGGTCCGGCGACAGCAGATGACGTTGTGACCTCGCTCCTTGCCGACGCCGGCGTCGCAGCTGTATCGGGCACCGCCTTCGGCGACCCCCTCGGTCTGCGTCTGTCCTATGGAATTCCTCCCGAAGAACTCGAAACCGGACTAACCCGGCTGGTTGATGTCCTCAACGGCTGGAAATGATCGAAGAAAGGGGGATCGACATGCCTGTCGCCGCGCCCAAGAAGGCCGTCATTCTCGCCGCCGGACTGGGCTCACGTCTGCGCCCGCTGACCGATCTGCGGCCGAAGCCCCTGATCGAAGTCAAAGGCACATCGATACTGCACAACGCGCTGCGAAACCTCGCAGCAATCGGCGTGGAAGAGGTCATAGTCGTCGTCGGCTACCGCAAAGACGCTATTCAATACGCATGTGGCAACCGCTTCCACGGCGTCGAGATCACGTATGTGGAGTCAACGGTTTTCGACCGCACCGGCAGCGCCTATTCGCTTTGGCTAGCCCGTAATATGCTGCTTTCGGGGGACTGCTATCTTCTCGAAGGCGACGTCTTCTTTGAACAGAATGCACTCCACTATCTTAACATTGTCGATGCCACCGACGTTGCCGCCGTTGTAACGTTCGACGCTACGATGCAAGGGTCTGCGGCGCTGCTTTCGGCGAGCGGATTGATCTCGACGTTCCGCACAAAGCAGACCGCGGCAGATCTTGCCGAAAGCGGGCCCAAGCTCTTCAAGACAATGAATCTACTGCGTTTGGCCGCGTCTACCCTCAGGGACCTCATCGTTCCCGCGCTTGACGAGGTCATCGGCTCAGGTGCTACGCAGGCGCACATAGAGGAACTTCTTGCCTATCTCGTGGAAAGGCGCGGGCTCCAACTAGCCGCGGCCTGTTGCGATGGCGTGAAGTGGTGCGAGATCGACAGTGCCGAGGATCTGCGCAGCGCGCACAGCATCTTTGCTGATGCCGCGCAGCCGCTCCACCCCGACCGGGCATAGCGCCTGCCATAATCAGCGAGGGAGGTCTCGATGATCCGCCTGCTTGTCGATCCGGCAAATGCAATGACCGCCATGGGCCTCGCACTCTCCTCGATCGGCATCGATTTCTCGATCGCCGGGTTTCCGGAGATCGGCGTGGCAATCGTTTTATGGGCGCTCTTGGCTGATCATTTCGACGGTGTCGTCGCGCGGCGAATGCGAGGCAGCCGTCCGGCGGAAACGGGAGAAGTCGGCAAGAATTTGGACTCGCTCGCCGATTTCGTCAGCGCTGGAATATTTCCAGCCGTGACCTTGATCGTCGTCGGGCACGGATCGCCACTGTGCGTTGTTTCTGGAGCCGTTCTCGTCGTCGCCAGCGCCTTGCGGCTGAGTTTCTTCAACGTGGTCGGGTCTCCGTCAGGGCGGTTCGTCGGAGTGCCGACAAGCTGGGTCATGCCGGTGACGGCAATTGTCTTCTTGCTTCGTCCCACTCTCCCCGAAAGTATTTTCGCCAAGCTGTTCGCGTTCCTCCTCATCCTGCTCGCCATTCTCCACGTCTCGCCGGTCCGTGTGCCTAAAACCGCGGGCTTCATGTATTTGGTCGTGACGGCGTTTTGCGTCGTTGCATCCGCGGCGCTCGCATTTCGGGGCGCGTCTTGAGGCCGGCGCGAAGTGTCGCGAGCACCGACGTGCCCTCTGTGTCCGGGCGACCGTGCTCAGCCATTGCGGCAGGGCGACGTAGGGCTGAACAATCGATAAGCCATGTCAAATCGCGCTTTGTTTCCTCATTCGTCCATCGCCCAGTTGCATGATGCAGCTTCGCGTTTGGCTCTGTCGCTCCCGAGGTCGCGCGCCGTTCGCAACAACGACAGCCACGACCTCAATTTTCTTGGCCCCTTGTCGGCACCCACGAAAACCAGGGAGCGCCTCATGAGCCGTCCCCAAACCAGCGCAATCGATCTTTCTACCGCGCTGCCGCCGTGCCCATCTTTTCTGGGAGAGGCTTTGTCTCGATCCCTCGTCGAACTGGCCTCGCAATCGCAGCTCCACTGGCGGATCCGCAAAAATCGGCCCGGTGGAGAGGAACGCGATCGCCAGATCGGCTCCATATGGATAAGCCCGCGCGTCGGTGAGATCCTCCCCGCCGATCGCATCCTGGTGACCAACGGCACCCAAAACGCGCTCGTCGTCATACTGCGGCACTTGTGCAAACCGGGTGACGTCATTGTGGCCGAAAAGCTGGCTTATCTTCTGATACGCCCGATAGCCTTGTCGCTCGGCCTTATCGTGATTGGTGTCGAAATGGACGCGGAAGGGGTCGACCCGGCCGCGCTCGAGGCTGTATGCCGGCGAGCCAGTCCCAAACTTCTCTACTGCACCCCGACAGTCCAGAATCCCACCACGGCAGTCATGTCACAAAGTCGGCGAGCCGAAATTGTCCGCGTGGCGCGAACGCACAACATTGCGATCATCGAAGACGATGTGCTCGGCCGTCTCCATCCGGAAGCACCACCATCTCTGTACGCCCACGCCCCGGATACCACCTGGTATATTATGAGCGTTTCCAAGTGTTTCGCCATGGGCCTTAGACTGGCCTATCTGGCGCTGCCCGAGGGCCTCGCGGCGGCCAATGTATTGAGGCCGCATCTAAGGTCGTCGTCGATGTTTGCCAACTCTTTGTCCTGCGAGCTCGTTGCGCACTGGATCGAAGGGGACAACGCTCGGCAAATCGTCGACACCGCGCGTGTCGAAGTCACGGCAAGGCAACAATTGGCCCTGCAGCATCTTGGCCGATCCGGGGCCAAAACCGTGCCGGGGGCTTTGCACTTGTGGATAGAACTTCCTGCCAAGGCGAGCTGTGACGCAGTCGTCGAAGCCGCTCTGGCGGCTGGCGTCCAGATTAGATCCGCCAGGGTTTTTTCGGTGGACGATCAGCCACCTCCCAATGCGATCCGCGTGGCGATTACAGGTCCCCAGGATCACGCGCAGCTTCATGCCGGTTTGTCGATCGTCGCGGAAATCCTTTCCGCCCATCTCTCACACGACCCACCATGAAAACGGAAACAGTCGATCCATCAAGACAAGGAATACCGGAAATGAGCACAACAGACCGTCAAATAATGACCACCGCGCCTGCGGATCTGTTTGCGGGAGCCGCTTACTATTTTGCGCGCTACCAAGCAGACTATCCAGCCGCGATGTTCGATTTCTTGACACAAAATTACCTTTCCGGCCGAGAGCCGGCCGTCTTGCTCGATCTTGGCTGTGGAACGGGCCAGATCAGTGTTCCGCTTGCTCGATTTGCCGATGAAGTCATCGCCGTCGACCCCGATCAAGGCATGATCGATGAGGCACGCCAATACGCCGCCAGGTCCGGCGCTCGCAACGTCTCCTTCGTGACGGGAAAATCCGAGGAGCTTGGCTTGGACATCGGCCCGTTTTCCCTGGTCACGATAGCGGGCGCGTTCCATTGGATGGATCGGGAGCGGGTCCTGAAGTACCTTGAGAAGGTGGCGGCGCACGACTGTGCTATCGCTGTCATTTCGAGGCAGCGTTCGAACTGTTCACCCGATGATTGGTGGTTGGAACAACTCGCCTACACCGAGGCTTTCTGGGGCGGCTTCTTTCCGGCGGGGAGGGAAGGTATCCGACCTGCCTTGAAGGAATCGAATGGTGTCATCCTTGCCCGTTCCGCCTTCAGCGACATTCAGGACAAAAGCTTTCCCTACGAACATCATTGGGATCTGGATTCGCTCGTCGGCTATATCTTGTCTACATCCAAGGCTTGCCCCGGGGTACTCGGCGACCGACGGCCGGTATTCGAGGATGGCTTGCGGTCCCGGCTCTCGGCGATGTCGCCTACCGGGACCTTCATCGAGCGCGGCGTCGCTTCTTTGCTCTTGGCAGCGCGGCCATAACGAGCAGTGTCTCGCCCGTATATGGCGCGGATCATCTCAACCTCGTTCAGCCTGTCGCGCCGAGGCTTGGCGGGACATGCTGAACGGCTGACATTATGCAGAAACCGCTTCCAGTTTGTATGGCAACTGCTTCAAACGACCATGGAACTCACGAGCGCCATAGCTCAACATATGGTTCGCATGATCATAAACGAGCCGAACGCCCTTATCGACGAAGGACCCCACGTCGCTATGGTTGACGAGCGTGCCGCAGACCTTGCCTGCGTCCACTATCGTTTTGATCGCACGATCGACGACTTCTGCAACGGCCTGCGGCTTGTTGCCTTGCTGCCATTCGTAGGTGATGGGCTGAGCGCCGATCGTGAGGGCTAGGTCCCCAGGAGCAACCAAATAGGCGTCGACGCCTTCGACGGCCATGATTTGCGGCAAGTTGTTGACTGCCTCGATGGTCTCAATCATCAGGATAAGCAACCGGTCCTGGTGATCGAATGGCGCGGAGAACCTGAACCGGTCCACGATGCTCTGGGCTACTTTCGCGTCCGACACCAGCGGGATCATCAGACCGTCGACGCCGCATTCGAGATACTTGGTCACCATCCATGGCGAGGGATCTTCCGGCCGCAGGATCGAAACGATTCCGGACAGACTCGAAGCGCGCGCCATCTCCTCCACCCGTTCCGGACCGGCCGAACCGTGTTCACAGTCGATCAGGACGGCATCGAACCCGCATTCAGCCAGTTTTTCCACTAGGCTGGGCGACGGATGACTGGAGTGTACCAGGGTGCCGATGCCCCCGCAGCGGAGTTTTTCTTTTAGCGCGCGAGAGGCCGACAAGTCACGCTTTAGGAATGATGCCATTGATAACACCTTTGATTGAGAAGTGGCTGGGGTCAGGATCGGTCAATGCAATGGCAAGAGATCGGAGACGTCACGTCCCATCTGCTCCAGTGCCTGCTTGGGTGCGACTTTCAGCAAAACCACCGACGCCAAGTGATTCTTTATCACGGTGGTGATCTTGACTGAGTTCTCGCCCGGGAACGCTTCCCATGGTCCCATCACCGACAACGCCGGGATCAGCGCCTGGAGGTTGGGACGCGATGCATAATATTGCCGGAGTGCTTCGGTGCTGAGCGCGAGATCGTTGGCCGGCAGATAAGCCGTGCGCGTCGCCACGATCGTCTGCCCCGCGACACCTGAAGCGAACTTCATGAACTCCCATGCCTTTTGTCGCTGCTCCGGATCCTTGGAGAACATGATGCTGATGGGGCCGGCGGCGGGCAGGTGACCGGCTTCATTCGCAACCGGGAACGGCCGCATCGCAATTTGAAACTGTCCTTCGGCGCGTTTGGCGATAGCCGCGTAACTGCTGCTTGACGTACACAGGATGCCAATCCGACCCGCGGAAAATGCCTGTCGTGCCTGGTCGCGTGACATGTCCGCTCGCGCTTGTCCGCATGCGCCGAAATCCCGCAAAATTCCAAGGGCGGCGAGCCCTTCGGGCCCGACAAATCCGACGTTCTGTCCGTCATCGGCCAAGATGCGGCCGCCAAACCCATTCAAGAGGCAATGGAACGTCCAGTTGCCGCCGTTGTCGTACTCCATAAACGCGCCCACGACCTGGCCTTTGCCCATGGCATCGAGTTTGCGGCCCAGCGCCGTGATTGCTTCCCAGGAGTCCGGCGGCTCGCTGACGCCAATTCGCTTCAAGAGGTCGAGATTATAGAGGATCACCGGCATCGAGACCGCAAAGCCAAGGCCATGCATGCTTGCTCCAAAGCGGCCGATTCGTGTCACGGCCGGTGAGAAACTTTGTCCCCAGCCGGCTTCGTTGCGCTGATAATCATCCAGGCTTTGCGCAAGCTTTCTGTCGGCGAATACACGAAGACAGTTCGGACTGATGAACAGGATGTCCGGCAGTTCCCCAATCATTGCCGAGCGCAGCACGGTTGTGATGGCGGTCTCATCCTCTCGAATCGAGGTGTCTATGTTCAACGCAACGTCATGTCCCGCCTGATAAGCAGCTCCCAGCGCCGAATACATGTCGGCGAATATGGAGGGGAGCGCGACTACGCGCAGCGCATCCGAGGGCGCCGCGCGCGCGAGAGACCCCGTGGTAAGGAAGATGGACGATGAACCGGCGAGAAAATGGCGCCGCGTGATTTCGAACATTGGTCGATCCTCATTTTATTTGTGAGCTGCGTTCATTTCACAGACCCACCAGTCATTCCCTCCACGAACCACTTCTGCGCGGCCAGGAATGCGATGAGCAATGGGGCGACGACCAGTGTCGATGCGGCCATCAATGGGCCGTAGTCATTCCCGGCCTCTTCGTTCTTGAAAGCCATGATCCCGAGCGGCGCAGGCATCAGGTTGCCGTCGCGCACCGCAATCAGCGGCCAGAAAAGATCGTTCCAGTGGGCTACAACCGAGAAGATGGAAAACGCGATGACGGCAGGCAGCGCCATCGGCACCATGATTTTCCAGACGATGGCAAGTTCGCACAGGCCATCGAGCCGAGCCGCGTGGACAATGTCGTTCGGGATCTTCTTGAAGAATTGGCGGAAGAGAAAAATACCGAACGGTGAGACGACGTATGGAATAACCAGGGCCAGGTACGTGTTCAGGATGTCGAGCTTGTAGCAGAGGATGAACAAGGGAAGGGACAGCACCTGGTGGGGCAGAAACAGCCCGACGAGAACCATGGCGAAAATGAAATCGCGACCCCAGAACTTGAGCTTGGCCAGAGCGTAAGCCGCCGGCGCGCACACGAGAATTTGTGCTGCCAGGATCAGAGCGCAGACAAGCAGGCCGTTGCCCATGTAGCGCGGCAGAGGCACCGAAGTGATCGCCTTGGCGTAATTGTCGACACCATAAAATTGCGCCGGAAGGACCGAGAAGGTCGCACGAAAAATCTCACCAGGCGATTTGAGCGACAGGCTGACCATCCAAATGAAGGGTACGAGAATGAATGCGGACGTGAGGACCAGCACGCCGTGGCGCAGGATGGCGGCCGCAGGAGAAAGGCGGATCGCGCTCATTGATAGTGTACCCGTTTGTCCATGCGACCTACCTGGAGCAGGGTCAGCGCCACGACGATTGCGAGAAAGACGATGGCGACCGCGGCGCCATAGCCGGCGCGCAAATATTCAAAACTTTCCCGGTAGATCGTGTAGAGCAGCATTTCCGAGGAGTGGCCCGGGCCGCCTTGGGTCAGGATCTGGACCGTGTCGAAGGTTTCGAAAGCTCTAAGCGCCACAACGATGACGACGAACATGGACACCGGTCCAAGCATTGGAATGGTGACGGTCCGCAGGCGATCGAGCCAGTGATCGGCCCCGTCAACCTCAGCGGCGTCGTATAAATCAAGCGGGATCGACTTCAGCCCCGCCATGAAGAGCACCATGGCGTAACCGAGATTCTGCCAGATGCCGATAACGGCGAGAACAGGCAGGGCCGTCGTTTCATCGCGCAGCCAGTTGGCGACAGGTAAACCAAGGGCCGCGAGGCTGTGGTTGATCAGGCCGATGGTGGGATGCAGCAAGGCCTCCCACGAGATCGCCATTGCAGTTGCCGTGGCCATGAAGGGCAAGAAATGAACCGCTCGATAAAGAGCGCGGCACGAATGGCTGCTCTCTATGAGCAGCGCGATCAAAAGTCCTGCAAGGACGGTTCCCGGAACAACCATCACTGCATAAACGACAGTGTTGATCAGCGACGCTCGAAAACCCTCGTCAAAGATGACTTCGCGGAAGTTTGCGACACCGACGAAGGAAAGCGAGCTGGCGCCGAACTGCCAGTCGCTGAACGCTATGACAAAAACGCCGATAACGGGCAGGAAGAACAGAACGACCAGAAAGATGAGAGCAGGCGCAATAAGTGCCCAACCCCACATTGCCTCGTGCAACGAGTGTCTTCGTGGCAGCGAGACGCGCGACGATAGCGTCCCCACGACCGCTTCCGCGGGCTGCGCAAGCCGACTGACAGCAGGTAGGCTTGCGCTCATCAGGCCCATTCCCTGGCTGGCGTGGACGAGTGAGCGCTCGAGCCGTCTCGCGCACGAACCCGACGACCGTCGCGGTTGAAGACGAGCAGCTGGTCCGATCTGACTGAGACATGCAGCGTCTGTCCGGCTACAATATGGGGTGCGCGATCAGCGGAAAGCCTGGCTATCAACGGTTGCTCGAGGCCGGACGGGTCGAAGTAGACGAACAAATCGGAGCCCATATGCTCGACCATGCGTACCGAGCCGGTGATCACCCCCGGACCGGAATGTTCAGCAAACTGGAAAGCCTCTGGGCGGATGCCGACAATGAATTTGGACCCTGGCGCAATCTCGCAAGCAACCGAAAGGGCGGAGCCCGCAAGATCGACCAAGCCAGGTTCGCGCATTGTTGCGTCCACCATGTTGATCTTTGGCGATCCGAGGAACTCGGCCACGCGTATGTCGTTCGGGTCGGCATAGATCTCCTGCGGCGGGGCAACTTGCAACATCTCACCGTCGCGCATCACAACGACACGATCAGACATCGTCATCGCTTCCGCCTGGTCGTGCGTCACATAGACAAATGTCACCCCAAGGCGCCTGTGCAGGTCCTTGATCTCGGCACGCATTTGGACCCTCAGCTTGGCGTCGAGATTGCTGAGCGGCTCGTCCATCAAAAACACGGCAGGATGGCGCACTATGGCGCGACCGACCGCCACCCGCTGACGTTGTCCGCCGGACAGTTGTCCCGGTTTGCGATTGAGCAGATGCGCAATTCCGAGCGCTTCGGCGGTACGAAAAACCTCCATCTCGATCCCGCTTATCACCGGCCCGGAGCCTGGTAGCCATCGGCCGATGAGCGGCAGGCGCTGCGCGCGGCTCAGCCGTCGCATTCGCAACGGCAGGGCGATGTTCGCGGCGACACTCATATGCGGGTAAAGCGCATAGGATTGGAACACCATCGCCACGTCGCGACGCTTCGGGCGTACTCCATCCACCACACGACCGCCAATCTCGATGCTGCCCGTGTCCTGGACCTCGAGCCCGGCCAGTATGCGCAACAATGTCGATTTTCCGCATCCCGACGGGCCGAGCAGGGTCAGGAACTCGCCATCCGCAATCGAGAGCGAAACGTCATGCAGCACCCTTGTGGCCCCGAACGACTTGCGAATATTTCTTATGATAATCCCACTCACGCAGCGGCCTCCTCATTCCTCACGCAAGCGACGACTCGGCCAACTGACCTCGTCGCCGCGCACCTCGGATGGCAAAGGACGCAGCGCTCAAGCGGTCTGATAGACCAGCTGTCAAACGTGCCCAACGCAAGACGATTGGGTAGCCTGCGCCAGAATTGACGGCGACACGCAATGCGAGCTGTTGGCTCACATTGCACAAAGCAATAAGTAAGAAAGCCATGTCTATTGAGCGGAAATGTCATGCACCCATCCTGGGGCCGGAACTCATGGCGACGCGGTACCGCCGGGACACGACAGTCCGGTGACAAATATCGAATAATGTGATGAATGGTCCCAGTTTGGAGATGAATTGCCGTAAGGGATCAGCCCTCCAACTCTTTCCGGAGCTACCGATGACGAGCGAAGACGAAGCAGTGCCTTTGAACGCAATCCGCGCTTTCGTAACGATCGTGCGCGAAGGAAGCCTGACGCGGGCAGCCAGCGCATTAGGCACGACGCAGAGCTCCGTCAGCCGCTACCTAGCCGTTCTGGAAGGATATCTCGGGACAGACTTGATGGAACGGCGGGGCAGGCGAAGCGAACTGACCGAGTTTGGAAGATTATTCGCCAACACTGTCTCCGAGCCGCTCGATACAGTGTGCTTCACCGCTCAAAGAATGCGGCGGCGGACGCGGCCGAACGCCAACCGGATTGTCGTGCGCACGTCACTTTCGACCTTTGCCTATTCATTCTTGATCCCAAATCTTCAGGCGTTCTCCACCGAAATGGGCGGCGTGATGGTTGACGTGATCAGTTCGCTTTCGCTGCCGACATCCACCGACGATTTCGACATCTTGATTACACGCGACCTTTCGGTCGTCGAACCTGCCGATCATTGGGAGATCTATAACGAGCAACTCGTGTGTGTGGGCCCTCCAAATCACATAGCAGGCAAAAGTCTTTCGGTCGTTCGCACCATGCCGATGATCAACGTCACATCTCGTCCCGACATACTCCCCACCTGGCTGCGAGGGATGAATCTGACGTCAAGGGATATCAAGTCGGGCGCGCGATACGATCACAATTACCTTGCGCTGCCTGCCGTGATGACAGGAAAAAGCCTTCTGGTAGCGCCCGAGATCATCGTCAGTGACCTGGTGCGCACTGGCGCTTTGAATGTGGTGCCGGGTTCGCTTACGCCAAGCGGAATGCAATACCGCGCCTATGCGGTCGACCGCTCCGACAATCCCGAACTCGCTCGCGCCTTTTGCCGGTGGTTGGCTCGACTGTGTAAGAAGGCGGCGATTTCGGAGGCTCGTTAACATCGCATTCGGCTATGGAAAGGTCTCAAAAATCGATCAATCCGTTTGATTGCCAACGACGTCGCCGAATACAGGAGGCAGTCATTCGATCATTCGTCGATTCCAGAGGCGCGCAAGATGCTGCAAACTGGTCAAAGCCCCAAGCACATCTGCGGAGCCTCCATGCTGACGAGCAGGGCATCTCTGCGAGCCCATGTCTGCGCCGGCCGTCTGGCCCACGTCATGGCGGCGCACAGTCCCTTGTCGGCAATCCTGGCCGAGGAAGCAGGCTTCCATGGCATCTGGGCCTCCGGTTTCGAACTTTCCGCTCTTTATGGACTGCCCGATGCAAGCCTTGTCTCCATGACGCGGCACCTCGACATGGTCCGTTCGATGGCCGAGCAGTCATCGCTGCCGATCATAGCTGATATCGACACGGGCTTCGGCAACGCCATCAACGTGATCTACGCCATCCAGCAATATGAGCGTGCGGGCGCCGCCGCGGTCGTCATTGAAGACAAAGCCTTTCCAAAGGTGACGAGCCTCCTGGCAGATGGTCGCCAGGAACTCATCCGGACCGAGGAATTCGTGGGAAAAATTCGGGCGGCCGTTGCCACGCGAACAGACGCGGACTTCCTCGTCATTGCGCGCACCGAAGCGCTGATCGCCGGACTGGGTGAAGCCGAGGCCTTGAAGCGGGCCGGGGCGTATGAAGAAGCTGGCGCCGACATGATCTTGATCCACTCCAAGCGGAAGATGCCCGACGAGGTGGAAAGTTTTGTACGAGCATGGCGCGGCGAAGCTCCGATAGTCATCGTGCCGACAGCCTATCCGGAAATGAACGAGGCGCGCATCCGCGCCCTCGGCAAGATTGCGATGGTGATCTATGGCAATCATGCTATTCGGGCAGCGGTCACCGCCATGAAGGACGTCTTTGCCCGCATCCGCGCCGACGGCGGCATTCACCGCATCGACCCCGAAATCGTGTCCGTTGAGGAAATCTTCCGACTGCAGAAAATGGACGCCGTCAAAGCGAACGAGAATCGGTTTCTGTGGTGACCTCACCAGGGCTACTTTAAAAACCCGGACCATCGAAAACAGGTCTGAGGATGACCTCCTGATGCAGCCAAGTTCGTCCGTTTCTGCGTCTTCGGTGTCGGGTTCGAGGTGCCGAGCTCATTTCGGTTTTCGGTTCGCAATGCGGGCGCTGGGCCTTAGGCGCCCGCGTGTCTCTCGTGGCAACGATTTTTCAATTGGATGGCGTGCGGCCGAGATTGTTGTCTTTCGATCCATGGAGCTCAGGCTGCTGCATGGTTCCGCCGCTTCGTGCGAGCAGGCGCCGCTTGGCCTGCTACTTTTCGCGCGCCGTATGCGTCGCAAGGCGCTTTATGGCAAATGAGGAAATGGAGGTTTCGCCGAATTGGAAATTTTCGAAAAGCTTGAAGCGTTGATCGATGCGCCGGGCGCGGAAACGGTCAATGAGGCACGCTCAATGCTGCGTCAGTTCGAGTCGGTCGTGACTGCCGACGCGATCCACCAATTCTTGCTGGACCTGATGACCTTGGTGTTTGTGGTGGACGCCGCTCCTCAAAATTATCACCCGCCGGTGCGCAAGCTCGTCAAGGTCCGGCTGGCAATGCTCAAGATGCTTGGCGAAGCCTCGGCGTGAACATCGGCCAGGCAAGCCTGTCGCGTGGCGCAAGCGCTATCAGCCGGATGGCGAAACGGCTGAATATCCGTCGCGGCTGCACGTTGAATGGCGCGTGCCGCGGATCCGGTGCTCATCGCCTGTCGGTTCGAATTGGATGCTGAAGAGACTCGAAACGCTGCTCTCGTTGGAATGCCAGCCGGAAGGTGACGGATTGGCGATCGCGTAACGCGCCGTGTCGGCGAACTTGGCCATGTCACCTTGGCAAGCTGCCCGCAGGCTTGCGCGACTGCGAATGCCGCGCGGCGGAAGGGCCTGGGGACGACTAGGCATGCAATATGTCTTCGAGACCTTCCTGGAGCAGCTTTCGGAAAGCGTCGATGAGACGGATTTCCGTAACGCGATGGCGCGTGCTGCCGCGGCATTCGATCTCGTCAAATTCGCCTATCTGTGGCTGCCGCCACAGGCGCCGGGAAAGCCAAGGCTGATCTCGAACTATCCGCCTCGCTGGACCGCTCATTACCTGAGCAACCATTATCACGCCATCGATCCGGTGATCGCGCGGGCGCAGGGCTGCCAATGCCCGTTTCTGTGGGGGCTTCACTACAGCCGAACCGGCCTGTCGGATTTCGAGCGGAAGCTCTTCGACGAGGCGGCCGCGTTCGGCATACGCTGCGGTTTGACAATCCCGATCCTCGACAAGCGGGGCAACGTCGCCGCCATGAGCTTTGCCGCCGACGGGCTCGATCCGGCGCTTCTGCGGGTGGCCGAGCGCTACCAAGAGGCGTTTCGCTTCATGGCGACATGCTTTCATATCTGCGTCCGCCGCAAGCTCTCGGCCGATCGGGTGGTCAACGGCGTGCAGCTGACGCCGCGCGAATATGAATGCCTGGAATGGGCCGCGCAGGGCAAATCCGCACGCGATATCGCCTCGATTGTTGGCATCAGGCGCCGCACCGCCTCTTTTCACCTGGAGAACGCCATAAGGAAGCTTGGGGTGCGCACCCGCATGCAGGCCGTGGCGCAATTCTCAGCCGCCAGAACGGGCCTCGGCTAACCAGGCACCTGTACCGCTGTACAGGCTGCTTCGGCCTGACGCCTGGCCTCCAATGGCAGGGTCAATCCTGCCAGGAGGCCGATAATTATGCTGCAGCTCATTGCTCCCGAATGGTACGGCGATTTCGCCGACGAGCTCCACGAAATGCACCGTCTGCGCCACCGTGTCTTCAAGGAGCGGCTGGACTGGGACGTCGACACCAGCGGCGGCTACGAGATCGATAGCTTCGACGCGCTGAAACCCCACTATCTGCTGCTGCGCGGCTCGATCGGCGGCGTCGACGGCTGCGTCCGCCTGCTCGCCTCGACCGGGCCGACCATGCTTGGCGATATCTTTCCAGCCCTGCTGGACGGACAGCCGACGCCGCAGGATCCAAGAATCTGGGAAAGCAGTCGTTTCGCGCTCGACCTGCCGCCGTCGGCCGCCAAGGGAGCAGGCGGCATCGCTGTCGGCACCTACGTGCTCTTCGCAGGCATGATCGAGTTCGGCCTGTGGCGAGGTCTCGACCGCATCGTCACCGTCACCGACCTGCGCATGGAGCGCATCCTGCGCCGGGCCGATTGGCCGCTCGAGCGGCTCGGCGAGCCGCGCGCGATCGGCCCCACCCGAGCCTTGGCCGGCTACCTCGAGGTCTCAAGCGAGCGCCTCGATGCCGTTCGCCGTAATGGCGGTCTTGCCGGTCCGGTGCTGTGGGCGCCGGTCAATCCACGAGGCCGCACGATGGCTTCGCTTCATGCTTCGGGCGGAGATACCTGATGAGCCTGCCAGAACCTGAAGCCGCCCGGCCGGACTGGCGCGATGAGCGGTCATATGACTACACTCTCGAGCTGACGCGGCGCGGCTGGGCCTGGGAATTCCTGCGGCGCAATCCGGCCTTCCGGCATGATCTGTCCCACGCATTGGAACGGGCGAGCTTCGTCGATCAGCGGCCGTCGCTCGACGTCATTGTCTTCTCCGCCGACCTGTCGCGCTGGGGGCTTTTGTTTCGCATCCTCTATGCATCGTGACGCAGCCACGTTCTGGTGTCCGAGCCGATGCGCTCAGGTGTTGCCGGTCGTCGCCGAACGGGTGTCCTCCTCGCCGGCGATGCCGGCGTTCGAAGCGGCGCGTCTGCCCTGCCGTGCGAGTGTGCTCAGGCTGGTTGACGGCTCTGAGCATCTTCTGCTGCATAGCGCCGGCCGGCAGCTGCAGCTCGCCGTTTTTGGGCAGAGTATCCTCGGCCCCGTTCTGCTGCGCACCGATGCGGTCTGGCCGGCCGGTGAGTGGCGGCAACGCCTCTGGGCGCTCAACTGCTTCAATAGCCTCGTTGCAGGGGGACGCTTGCCGAAAAGACTGTTTGCGCCGGAAGCGCGCGGTCGTCGCCTGCGCTTTGTCCTGCGGGCTCTTGACGGCTCAGTTGCGGGCGCCTCGTACCGAGACATCGCCGAAGCGCTGATTGGTCAGACGCGGGTGCGGGCCGACTGGACGGATCCTCGCGACCATCTGCGCGATCGCATCCGACGTGCCGTGACACGGGCTCGCGTGCTCATGAATGGCGCCTATCTCGACTTTCTTGCCTGACGCGTCTCGCGACACATGAATGCGTCAGCTGGTGAACAACTCCCTGTAGCCCGTCGTTACCATCCAGTTCGCCCGGTCGAGGTGGCTGCGGGCCGCATTGCGGGCGCGTTCTGGTTCGCGCTCCGGATCGATGCCGAGGATCAGATCGGCCATCTCCTCGTAGCTGGCGTCATCGGCGGCGGCATCCAGCAAGCGCATATAGATGGTGAAGTGCTCCTTGTCGTAAGCCGTGAGGCTGTCCGACCATGGCGCTTCATCCGCTACCGGCACGGTCGAGTGAGGCTGCAACATCGCTGATTCCATCTCCAAGAGCGGTCTCGCAAAACCCGTCCGCGAGTGGATTGAGACGCTTGGTGTGGAATACATATTATAGTTGATAAACTCAAGGAGCCTGATCCGCTGACTTCACTCGCATGGACATGCGTCAGTTGGTCGGTCGGAATGTGATCAGCATCAGGCTGAAGAAAGGTCTGACGCAGGAACAGCTCGCCGAAGTTTCCGGTTTCAGCCAGCAGTATATCAGCGGTCTGGAGAAGGGCCGCCGCAATCCGACGATCGTCACCATCTATGAACTGGCATTGGCGCTTGGCGTCAGCCACATGGATCTGGTTCGTCCCGACAAATAATCGATCTTAGCGCGCAAATTGCCGGGCACCTGCGCGCCTGAAGGCGCGCATCGGGTGCTCGTGAACCGAGCCCGCTTGTCTTCGCGTCGCTCAGGCGGTCTCGGCCATTCGGCTTCGCCCCCTGGCGCGGGCAGCCCTTGCGGGCTGTGCCGGTCGCCGCCCCAGGGGCGGCGTTGTTTTTTGATTTGGCCTTCCCGGCGGCGCGGTGTGGGCGGCTCTCCCTTCTAGGCCCGCCGCGGCGGCCCGCAACCCTCCGCTCGCGCTCCGGGTCCTCCACTTGCGTTCCGGTCCTTCGGATGCCGGCCACCTATGACGGCGGGCCTTTCCGGTCGTTTTTCGCCGCCCACCCCGCTTTGCGGGGAAGGGCGCGGCGAGATTGGCGAGCGGAGATCAAGTCATGCGCAAAACCGGCAAACATAGTGCTAGCGGAGAAGTTGGCGGCAACAGCAGCGAGCCGCTTAAGCGCAGCCTTTATTCCGAGATCACAGACCGCATCATCGCCGATCTGGAGCGCGGTTGCGTGCCATGGGTGAAGCCTTGGGGCAGCGCCAAGGCCAGCCTTGGCCTGCCGAAGAATGYCGCCACGGGGCGCGGCTATTCCGGCATCAACATCCTGATCCTGTGGGGCGCTGTCATCGAACACGGCTATGCCGGCCAGAACTGGCTCACCTTCCGGCAGGCGCTTTCCCTTGGCGGCAATGTCCGCAAAGGCGAGCACGGCACGACCATCGTGCATGCCGATCGCTTCATCCCGAAAAACGAGAAGGAACGCGCCAAGGCGCAAGATACCGAGCCGCAGGCGGTGCCGTTTCTCAAGCGCTTCACCGTCTTCAATGTCGCGCAGTGCGAGGGCCTGCCCGAAGAGCTTTACAGCCAGCCCGAGCCGCTGCCCGAACGCCACATCATCCCGCATGCCGAGGCGCTTGTTCGCAAAACCGGTGCCGATATCCGCATCGGCGGCGACCGCGCCTTTTACATGCCGTCCGCCGATTTTGTTCAACTGCCGCCGCAACCGGCGTTCTTCGAGCAGATCAACTATTACCGAACCTGCTTCCACGAGCTTGGCCACTGGACCGGGCACCMAACGCGGCTTGCGCGTGACCTCTCCGGCTCGTTCGGCACCAAGGCCTATGCCCGCGAGGAACTGGTCGCAGAGATCACGGCTGCCTTTACCTGCTCGAGCCTCGGCATCGAGCCGACCGTGCGTCACGCCGACTATATCGCCTCATGGCTCGAGGTGCTGCGCGAGGACAACCGCGCCATTTTCCGCGCTGCCAGCCTTGCCTCGAAAGCCGCCGATTTCCTGCTGGCCTTCCAGACGGATGCCGAAACCAAGGTGCGGGAAGGGAACGCGGCATGAGCGCTCCCGATCCCGTTGCGCTGCAGAGCGAGCCGGCGCCGGAAGGCGAGCAGATGCTCAATTTCGGCCTCTTCGATGAAGCCAAACGAAACCAGCTCGACCTGTTCTGACAAGGAAGCTTTGCCATGATCCTGATCACCGACGAATTGCGCGCCCGCCTGCTCGCCAATGGCGCCGCCGAAATCGAAACCGACCATGTTCCGGTCATCAAACTGTTCAATCCGGTCGGCGCCGCGACTTGGCTTCTGAGCGAACTCGACGCTGACGGCGACACGCTGTTCGGGCTTTGCGATCTCGGCTTCGGCTTCCCGGAACTCGGCAGCGTCAGCCTCGCCGAACTGCAAGCCGTCAAGGGACCGCTTGGCCTCGGCCTCGAGCGCGATCTCTATTTTCGTGCGCGGTTTCCGCTCTCGGTCTACTCGCAAGCCGCCCGGATTGCCGGCCACATTACCGAAGCCGAGCGGCTTTTGCAGCAGGCCGCCGCCGCTCTCGAAATCCCCACTCCCGAGCTTCCGCCAGACCGGGCGGAATGACCGCGCCGCCAGGCGCAAACACCCCGCCGCTCGGCCTGCGGCCTCGCGGTGGGGCTTTTAAAAGCCCAGTACAAAGGAGAAAGACCCATGCAGCTTGCCCATGTTTCCGTCGACCAGTTGAGCGTTTCGGCCAACAACATGCGTCATTCAAAGCGCGCACCAGACATATCCGACATCCTGCCGTCGGTCAGGGCGCGCGGCGTGCTCGTGCCGCTTCTGATCCGGCCCAATGGCACGCCGGACAGCTTCGAAATCGTCGCCGGGCGCCGGCGCTATTTCGCAGCCAAGACGGTCGCCGACGAGCGCGGCGAGGCCGAACCGCTGCCCTGCGCCATCATGGAGGATGGCGACGACGCCGACGCGCTGGAGGCTTCGCTCATCGAGAACATCGCCCGCCTCGACCCTGATGAAGTCTCGCAGTGGGAGACCTTCACGCGCCTGATCAAGGAGGGCAGGGGCATCGCCGACATTGCCGCCACCTTCGGCCTCACCGAGCCTCAGGTGAAGCGCATTCTGGCGCTCGGCGACCTGTTGCCGAAGATACGCGAAGCCTACCGCCGCGAGGAAATCGACACGGAGACGGTGCGCCATCTCACCATGGCTTCCAAGGCGCAGCAGAAGGACTGGCTGGCGCTTTTTTGCGATCCCGACAACCGAGCCCCGCGCGGCTGGCAATTGAAGCAATGGCTGTTCGGCGGCCAGTCGATCTCGACCAAGGTAGCGCTGTTTCCAATCGATGACTATGGCGGCCTGATCGTGACTGACCTGTTCGGCGAGGACAGTTTTTTCGCCGATGCGGACCTCTTCTGGCACAAGCAGAACGAGGCCATCGCAGCCAAGCGTGACGCCTATATCGAAGCCGGCTGGCCCGAGGTGGTCGCGCTCGAACCCGGCCAGTATTTCCATTCGTGGGACTACGAAAAGACCCCGAAGAAGAAGGGCGGAAAGGTGATCATCACCGTCTCGCAGCGCGGCGAGGTGGAATGCCATGAGGGCTATCTGTCGCGCAAGCAAGCGCGCCGCGTCCGCGCAGAAGGCGAGTCTGGTGAGGACGCCGAGCCGCGTGCCAAACCGTCGCGTCCCGAGTTGAGCGGGCCGATGCAGAACTATGTCGATCTGCACCGTCACGCCGCCGTGCGCACCGCCTTGCTCGATCATCCGGGCGTCGCGCTACGCCTGATGGTGGCGCATGCCGTTGTCGGCTCGAGCCTGTGGCAGGTGCGTCCCGAGCCGCAGCGCGCGGCCAACGAAACGGTGGCCGCCAGCATCGCCGCTTGTAAGGCCGAAGCCGCGTTTGCCGAGAAGCAACGCGAGGTTCTGACCCTGCTCGGTTCTGTCGATGAGGATGGTCCGGTGACCGGTGGCAATGGCGACGACTTCGCGCTGGCCAGCGTCTTCGCCCGTCTGCTGGCACTCCCTAACGACGATGTCTTGCGCGTTCTGGCGCTGGTCATGGCCGAGACGCTTTGCACGGGCAGCGCGATTGTCGAAGCGCTCGGCAATCATCTTGGCCTCGACATGCGCGGCCATTGGCAGGCCGACGATGCCTTCTTCGAGCTGTTGCGCGACAAGCAAGTCGCCACCGAAATCCTCGCCGATGTCGGCGGCAGGCTCGTCGCCGATGGCAATGCTTCGGAGAAGGTGAAGACGCAAAAGAAGATCATTCGCGACTTCCTCTGCGGCGAAAACGGCAGGCAAAAAGTCGACGGCTGGCTGCCGCGCTGGATGGCATTCCCGGTATCGGGCTACACCAACCGTGGCGGTTTGCGAACCGCCGATCAGTGGGCGAAGGTCCAGACGCTGTTCGTGTCAGAATGATCCTCGCATGGCGGGCGGCGACGTTTTGTGGCGTCGCCGCTCGTGCGCCAACCGGGCAGCATTTATCCTCGGCAAAGTCTCCTCTCGACCGCAGCGCCGGTCCGGTTTCAGCCGCGCGCACCGGCCGACGCAATTTCGAAAACACCCGGCCCGGTGGTGGCAATCTGGCGCTTTCAGCCTGGCACGATAGCGCTGGCACGGCGCTGGATCGTCCGCAAACCTGTCCTCGGCCAACTTCCGCCTGGCAACCGCGACCGCGTCTTGGCGACATCTCCTTTTGCTTGTCGCCGGGGACCATTCCCCTGCCGCTGGCTTGATGACCTATGGGCGGATCCGGCCCGCCCGAAACCCTCGGCCAGCAGCTTTTTTCCCCGCCGCCTGCGGCGGCTCCTCGCGCCCGCTTCGCTTCAAAAAAGCTGCCTGCTCGGGTCCTGCGCTGCCGCTGCGGCCCTGCGGGTTCAGCCGGCCCAGACGCGCCCATCACGGTCCGCCATCGCAGGGGAATGGTCCCCGGCGACAAGCAAAAGGAGACTTTCAAATGACCGCGATCGGATACGTTACCAAGCAGGACAATGGCAGCTACAAGGGCCAGCTCAAGACGCTCAGCGTCCGCGCCGAGATCGCCATCGTGCCCAACCAGACAAAGACCTCCGACACCCATCCCGACTTTAGGGTGCTCACGCAAGGCGTCGAGGTCGGCGCCGGCTGGATCAGGATCGGCGAGGCATCCGGCAAGGACTATGTGAGCCTGTCGATCGCAGCACCGGAGTTCGGCCCGAGAAAACTCTACGCCAATCTCGGCCGCGCCGCCGGCCAGGATGACGACGACACCTTCGCCATCATCTGGAACCCGGCCGACTGACGCAACGGGCCCCCGCGCCACCGGCGCGGGGGCTCTTTCAGCCGAACTAAGCCAGCCCGCAGGGGCGGCGAAAACTCGCCGTTGACTCTTCGCCCGTCCCGCAAGCGCTTTTCCTTGCCGATCCTCTCCGCCGCCTTCAGCCGACAAAACGAGGATCATCATGGACGACGAAAACGAACGCGCCGCCCGCGCCAAGAAGGGCAGTCCCTTCCTCAACACAGCGCAGGCCGCCTTCTATATCGGGCTGTCGCAACGCACCTTGGAAAAGATGCGGCTCAAGGGCCACGGCCCAAAATTCCGCAAGCACGGCCGCTTCGTCCGCTACCACATAGACGAGCTCGACGATTGGTCGAAAGGCCAGCCGAAGGGCTCCGATGCCGATGACAATCGCGGAGGCCGGCCATGATCGCGCGGCCTTCTCTTCATCTGATCGGCAGCCGTTTGCGGCGCGTTCGCGCGCGCAGGACGCTTGCCGCGGCAAGCATCGGCCTTGGCCTGATCGGCTTCACCGCTTTCGTCAGGCCGACGCCCGTACTGGTCTGGAATGCCTCAGCCAGCGCGCCAATCGGGCTCTATGGCCTTGCCCTTGGTGCCGCTCGCGCCGGCGATTTCGTGCTTGTCCGCTTGCCCAAAATGGCCGCTTACCTCGCCGACCAACGCGGCTATCTGCCTCGCAACGTGCCGCTGGTGAAGCGTATCGCCGCACTGCCGCATGAGCATGTCTGCGCCTTCAATGACGCCATCATCATCGGCGGCGAGATCGTCACACGCCGCGTTCCGGTCGACACGCAAGGCCGAACCTTGCCTTGGTGGAACGAATGCCGGGCACTCACCGGCGACGAAGTTTTCCTGATCAATGGCGAGGCTCCCGGCTCCTTCGACAGCCGGTATTTCGGGCCGGTGCCGGCCGCCAATATCGTTGGGAGGCTCGTGCCGCTATGGACCGAGTGACCCTCCTGATTTTGGGCATGGTGTCGATTGCACCATGCGCCTGTTCCGCCGCGACCGGCGCTGAGCCGGCCCTCATCTCCCAAGGTCCGCAGCTGACAAGATGGCAAGAGTTCGTTGCCGAGGCAAGCCAGCGCTTCAGTGTTCCACAGTCCTGGATTTATGCCGTCATGAATGCCGAAAGCCGTGGGCAGACCATGCTCAACGGTCGGCCGATCACTTCACGAGCCGGTGCGATTGGGCTGATGCAGGTGATGCCCGGCACCTATGAGGAACTGCACGTCGAGCATGATCTCGGAGCCGATCCGCACGATCCGCGCGACAATATTCTGGCCGGTACAGCCTATCTGCGCGCCATGTATGATCGCTTCGGCTTCCCTGGGCTGTTCGCAGCCTACAACGCCGGACCGGATCGATATGAGGCGCATCTGGAACGCGGGAAGCCGCTGCCGAGAGAGACAGTCTTATATCTGAAACAGCTTAAGGCGGCGGGTGTTTCGGCGGCCGCCATGGATCAGTTCAAGAGCAAATCTCGGCCGCCAAAAGCGCCGAAAATCTCCTTGGGGCGCGAATTGTTTTTCCTGAGGGATGGAGTTTCGGCAGGCGGTTCGAGTGGCGGAATTCTGGTGCCGCTCGGGTCTCAGCCAGGTGGGTCAGCGCGGCCGGACGGCAGATGAGGGCAAGGTGCCGGGGCGGGGCGGGTGGGGGCGAGGGGCTGGGTTGAGGGAAGGCAAGATAAAGGCACCGCCTCCGAGAGGCGGCTAAGTCTTTGTCTGCACATCGTTTCTCCCGGAGGCTCCATCCAGCGCCTGGAGGGTATCTCACGCAAGTCTTTGATTTGGCTGCAAATCCGCAAGAGGCTCCGATGCAGGATGATGAATTCAGGCCGAGGCTCGGCAGGATCGGATCGCGCGGTTCGAAGGCCGGCAAACGCTATGCCGGTCAGCTCCGCGCCGCGATCAACCGCGCCGGCGGCAAGGCCACGCGTGGTGGCCGCTTCACCGGAAGCCGCATGGGGCGCGGTGGCGCCGCTGCCGCGGTCCTCAGATCGCGCGATCGCCATGCGGCTTTTCGGCAGCGCCGTGTCGTCGTTAAGGCGCGCCTCGTCAAGCTGGTCGGCAAGGGGATCGACGGAGCGCGTGCGCACCTGCGCTATCTCCAGCGCGATGGCGTCACTCGGCAAGGGGAGCCCGGCGAGCTCTACGGTGCCGACAGTGACCGCGTCGATGGCAAGGCGTTCATCGATCGTGCCGCCGGTGACAGGCACCAGTTCCGCTTCATCGTCGCACCCGAAGACGGCATCGAGTACAGCGATCTCAAACGACTCACGCGGCGGCTGATGGCGCAGATGCAAGAGGACCTCGGCACCAGGCTCGACTGGGTCGCCGTCGA
Organism: Mesorhizobium sp. LCM 4577; assembly: GCF_001854795.2. Taxonomy (NCBI): domain Bacteria; kingdom Pseudomonadati; phylum Pseudomonadota; class Alphaproteobacteria; order Hyphomicrobiales; family Phyllobacteriaceae; genus Mesorhizobium; species Mesorhizobium sp. LCM 4577. Next base: position 41,055 of record NZ_MDDU01000023.1, read on the forward strand.
CCATTTCAACACCGGCCATCCGCACACGCACATCATCGTTCGCGGCAAGGACGACCGCGGCGAGAATCTCGTCATCGCGCGCGACTACATCTCCTCCGGTTTACGGGAGCGCGCGGCTGAGCTGGTCAGCCTCGATCTTGGCCCGCGCACCGATCGCGAGATCGAGCAGCGCCTGCGCCGGGAGATGGAGCAGGAACGCTTAACCAGTGTCGACCGGCAACTGCTGCGAATGCGCGATAGCGARGGGCTTGTTGCGCCGGACGGACGGGATGCTTTTCGCCAGACACTGCATCAGGGCCGCCTTCGCAAGCTTGAGCGAATGGGTCTTGCAGCGGAGGTCGGCTCCGGCCGCTGGCGCCTGGACGATGAGCTCGAAGCAACGCTGCGTCGCTTGGCCGAGCGCGGCGATGTCATCAAGACGATGCATCGCGAATTGACGAGCAAGGGACTCGCGCGCAGTGCCGCCGACGTGCTCGTCCACGACGCAGGACAGAATACCGAGCCTGTTGTCGGCCGCGTGGTCGCGCGCGGGCTGGCAGACGAAATCAATGACCGGCACTATCTTATCGTCGACGGCATTGACGGCAAAAGCCACTACATTGACATCGGCAAAGGCGAGGCCACTGAACCGATGCCCGACGGCTGTATCGTCCGTGTCATGCCTCGGAACACCGAGCCCAGACAGATCGACCGGGCTATCGCCGACATCGCCGCGGCGAATGGCGGGCACTACAACATCGATATTCATCTGAGGCAGGACCCTTCCGTGACCGAACGCTTCGCCGAAACGCATGTCCGAAGGCTAGAGGCGATCCGGCGAGTAACGGGCGGCGTCGAGCGCCAGCCGGACGGCACCTGGATCATTGGGCCAGACCATCTGGAGCGCGTTGCGCACTACGAGGGTCAGCGGGCGAGGGCCGAGCCCGTTGTCCTCGACAAGCTGTCGTCAATGCCGCTGGAGAAGCAGGTCGGTTTCGACGGCGCCACCTGGCTGGACCGAGAATTGGTTTCCAATGAACCGGCGCCGTTGCGCGACTCCGGCTTTGGCCGCGAGGTGCGGGAAGCGCAAACCCGGCGGCAGCAGTGGCTCGTTGCTCAAGGAGTCGCGCACGAAGAGCAGGGCCGGATCGTCTATCGCGCAGATATGATTTCGATATTGCGTCAGCGTGAGCTGAACCGGATTGCCGGCCAGCTTTCGAGCGAGCTCGGGCTCTCGTATTTCGACGTGAAGCCTGGAGATCGGTTGGAAGGCAAGATGCTCCGGTCGGTCGAGCTCGCCAGCGGGAAATACGCCGTCATTGAAAAGTCGCGTGAGTTCACTCTCGTGCCGTGGCGGCCAGTGCTTGACCGACATGTCGGAAAGGAGATCTCCGGGATCATGGGCGGGGAGGGGATTTCATGGACCATCGGTCGGCAAAGAAGCGGGCCGAGTGTTTCGTGACCTAATTGCACGAGACGCCGGCTGCGGTTGTCAACAGGGTGCAGTCAGGGGAAGAAGTTAGCCGACTGATCTAATTAGACCGGATCTACGCCTAGGTAAACGACTGATAAGGCAACATTATCATTCGTTTTGTCGCGCCGACAAGCTGTGCGTTTTGCGGCGAAAATCATCGCCAAAACCGCACGGCCGCCTTACCCTCCAAACACATGATTCGCCTCGATCCGCAAACGCCAGTCACGCTACGCCGCCGGCCGTTCCGGCTTGGGCGCTCGCAAACGGCAGCGCGCCGAGCGACGGCGACGCCGCCTTCCAGGCCGGCGCCGCGTTGGCTGTGCTTGACACGCTTGCCCGCGCGCAACCCAGCTGGGCCTGCGCCTGGCGCCAGCGGCTGGTGTTCAACTGCGCCGCCGCCAGCATGCGGCTCGCCGGCCGCGCCGAGGATGAAGCCGCCTTGCGCGATGCCTGGCAGCTTTGCCCTGCCGGCACCGCTCCCGGTCCCGCCGGCGCCATTTTTGGCGCCTGGCGCCAGCTGGCGCTGCAGCCGCCGGCGGTCAGCGCCGATCGGCTGGCAAAAGTGGCCGAGATGCTCGGGCTCGCCTGCGACGACGAGGCGCTAGCCGACCTGTGCACGCAGATCGAGCACGTGGCGGCGGCGCGGCGGCCGGCGCCGTTCGCCGCGGCGGCGATCGCCGCCCGCGTCGTCGCCATGCGGCCCGATGCCGAGATGTTCGCATGGTGGCTGGCCGATCTGGTGCTGGCGCAAAGCCTGCGCTGGCCGCGGCCGCTGCCGCTGTTGATGACCCAGGCTTTTGGCCCGGCCTTCCGCACCGAGGGTGGCGGCGGCAAGCGGATCCGACCGGGCGAAAAAGGTTTCGAGCGCGCGGTCTGCGTCGCGTTGGTGCAAGCGGCGGCGGAGGCCTGTCGGTTGGCCGCCGAGTTGTCGCGCCGCGCCGAAAAACTCCTGGCGGTTGCGCCAAGACTGCGCGCGAAAGGCGCCGGCGACGTGATTTTCTTGCTCCTGAATGAAGATGCCGTCGCGGGATCGCTGACGACCAAAAACCTGTCGCGCTTTGCGGCGCGGCGCCTGTTCGAGCGCCTGCACCAGCTCGATGTCGTGCGCGAGTTGTCGGGCCGAACCAGCTTTCGGCTGTTTGGGCTCTAGCGATGGCCGAGGCCGCCCGATCCGAACGCCCGGGGGGCAAGGATGAAGTCCAGCGACTGCTGGTCGACACCGAGCTTGAGCACCTGCCGCCAGAACTGCGCTGGCGCGAGTGGATGGGCCGGGTCGATGCAGTAATTTTGCCGCCAGCGAGCCGGTGCCGCGCGAGGTGCTGGCGCGCGCCGTCGGCAAAAGCTGCAATCTCGAGCTGGTCATCGACGACATTCGCGCCGAAGTCTGCGTATTCCGATGAAGCCGGCCACCGATTCCGATTTGAAGCCGGCCAGTCATTCCGATTTCATTCCGGCCACCATTCCGATTTGARGCCGGACGTTTTTCGGTCTGATCCTGGGTCTCGYTGATGTTTGGGTTGGGTTTTGTTTCAGGTCAAGCTTCGGTGTTTTCGGAAGCGACTAGCGGGCGCTGTTTTCGCATGCTTTCACCGGTGAGATCGATGCGGTAGGCGTTGTGAACGAGGCGATCCAGGATGGCATCGGCAAGAGTCGGGTTTGCAATAATCTCCCACCAGCGATCCACGGGCACCTGACTTGTGACGATGGTTGAGCGTCGCTCGTAGCGGTCCTCAATGATCTCCAGGAGATCGCGACGTTGGTCGTCATTGAGCTTTTCCGGTCCCCAATCATCGAGGATCAGCAGGTCGGTCCTAGCAAGAGATTTGAGGATCCTGCCG
>NZ_MDDU01000024.1:0-463491 GCF_001854795.2 Mesorhizobium sp. LCM 4577
ACGACATGCAGTTTCACGCCGCGGATGCGGCCGTTCGACTTGGCCCAGTCGCAAAGCTTGCCGAGCGGGATGGGCGTGGAATCGATCAGCCGTAGCATGGCACTGCCTTCGCGACGCATCTGCCGGTCGAGCAGGCCTGCAAGTAGGGCGAAGGTCTCGGCGAAGACCGCAACAGGGCGGCGCCGGTTGGCGTCCGACAAGGTCGAGCGCCGCAACAGGTCGCTGCCGAGATGGTAATGATGCTGGCAGTTGGCGTTCCAGCCCGCTTGCAGGCTGCGAAGGCTCGTCGCGCCGCTGAGCTGAGCATAGATCAACACCACCAGATGGTCCCAGCTCTTGAACGATTTGTCATAGGCATCGCCGTCATGGCTATCCACAATCGTCTGGAAGCGGCGACGATTGATCGGTTCAACCAGCTTGCCAAGAATGCTAGGCCTATAGCGCATGCCCCGTCCCTTTCTGAGTCTCGACAACCAGAAGGTAGACGGAAAATCCCCGTCTTACGGGGCATGCACATGCGGCATTTCGATTCACCTGCGACCTTCCCCGGACAGCCCTGCCACGCTCGGGAAGGGCGCCCCGGCCAGTGGCGTTCGGCAGGCGCCCGAAATGGCGGAGCCGGCCCCGGGGACAGGGGCCGGCTCCTAAAACCCGGTCGTTGGGGACGGGGAGGGTGGGGACTCGACCGGGCTTTCTCCCTGGGCACGCCGCCGCGCGTAACCGCGCCGTGCCCGATCGCTTTGGCGCCTTAGCGGACGCTGGCGACCGCGTCCTCGCGGCCGTCGTTGATCGTCACCCAAACGCCCGAATTCTCGGTCGATTGACGCTTGAGATAGGTGTAGACCGTGTCGTTCCAGGCGAGCACCTTCGGCTCGAGATTGTCGAGGATGAATTCGCCGAGGCTGGTGCGCACAGTCAGCACCGCATGGCCATCGCCATTCGGCTGGCGCACCACCGTCATCAAAAGATCGCCGGCCGGCACGCCGATGGCCATTAGTTCGCGGCGCTTCTCCAGCGCGTAGTCCTCGCAGTCGCCATAGCCGTTGTCGGGATAGGCCCAGTATTCCTCGACGCCGTAGATCTCCATATCGGTGCGCGGCTTGACGCGGACGTTGACGGAATTGTTGACGTTGACGATCGTCGCCCACAGCTTGCGCGTCAATTCGACCGGCGAACCCTTCGGCGTCCGTTGGGCGCACTCGACCGGAATGCGCTGGCAGAAGTCATAGTGACCGACCGGCTGGGTGGTGCGTCCGCCCGTATGCATGAAAGCAGGTCCCGCGCTTGCCGTGCCCCACGCGGAAAGCTGCATCGCTATTGCCAAGAGCAACAGCTTGCCCCTCGTCATTTTCATTGGTTGTAGTCTCCCCGTTTGAGGAGACTGTGCCACGTTGGGATTTATTTGACGCAAAAACCCGAAGTAGATATTGAGTAAAACGCCAGTAGAATAAACATAAAATTCGAACTATCGCGATCTTGAATTGTTCAGGTTTATGAAGATCTGGTAGGTGCCGAGGCGGCCTGCGTCAGGAGAAAACCGGACAAAAAAACCGGCCGCCGAGGGCCGGTTGGCTTTTCTGCGGAGAGCTTATGTCAGGATCGCGGCGCGTTGAATTCCTGGTCGAGCGTTTCCGGCCGTTGGATGACCGCGAACTCGATGGCGACGCCATCCTCGAAGTGGCGCACCACCTGGCCGCGCATTGTGCCCAGCATGACCTGGACACCGATGGCCGGCTTGACGTCGATCTCAACCGCGGCGCCCGAGAGCGACAGGTCGATGATGCGGCACTGATACTGGCGCCCATCGGTGAGCTGCAGGACGCTCATCGGATTGCGCGGCGCCACGCGTTCGTGGCGGCGATCCTCGGGCAGGTCGAGCTCATGCTTGTTGGCAAGCCAGGTGAGCTGCGCGGCAAGCTTGTCCTTCTTGCGGTCCGAGGCGATGACGGTCATGGCGAAGCCGTCCTGCGACGTGCGCGTCACGATGCCTTCGACCCGGCCGATATGGTCGATATAGGCGATGACCTTCTCGCCCGGCTTGCCGATGCGGTCCGTGCGCAACGCGACGTTGCCCGGCGACATATCGATCACCTGGCACGCATGTTCGGTGCGGTCTTCCAGCATGAAGCGTCCGTAGATTTTGACGCGGACACGCTGGAAATTGCGCCGCTCAGCTCGTGACGGTRCATATTCTACCGCCGCTGACCTCATGACTGCCTGCACCCCGTTGGCATTCCGCGCGACGATGCGAGGAATTTCGCTCAGAAAAACTACAGCCAAGCAGGTTAACAAACGGGAAAAATCGGCCGCAAAAGCCTGGGCTTGGGGGCTCGCGGGACGCGGAAAAATTAACCGTGAGGAAAGCGCAAGTCCCGCGGAGCCAGGCTCACTCGTGACGCCCGCCGTCGAGGACGACGAGATGGCGGATGCGGCGCACGCGGCCGAGCGCCGAAATGGTTTCCGGAGGATCGAATTCGGCCGGAACGAGCGAGGGAACGTCGATCGCCGGACGGTTCTTCAGGAACATCGGCTCCTTGTCGGGGTCTATCACCCGGATCGTATCGATGAGCGCGTCGGCGATCGGATCGGCGCCGAGCCAGAAGGGCTTGTCGGCGGTGCTGATGATGCCGAGGCAGCGCTGGTTCTCGGCCCCCCCATCCAGCGGCAGCGACAGGAGCTCGAATTTGTTGGAGCGGCCGTTGCGGCTGAAGCCCTCATAGGTCATGAGCAGGACCGACTTCTGATCGAAAACGCCTTGCATCAGCCGCGACATCAGCCGCTGGTCCTTCTCGCGCCAGAGCGACGGGAAGGAGAAGCCTTTGAGCTCCCGGCCGTAATAGGCGCAGAGCCTTGTGCCGGCCAGCCGGAACACCGCTTCGCCGCGCGTGTCGCGCTCGAGGATGAAGGTGTCGGCCAGGAGCGACTTGATGTCGGCCGGCTCCACCTCCGATCGCTTCGGGGCGAGGCGACCATCACGCAACTGGTTCCAATATTGGAACAGCGCGATCGATCCTTTTTCGTTCATTTCCATTCCGCTCCGCACAATCTGTCTTTTGATGTCCCATCGGCGAACAGACAGGGCGCCCTCCGATGACCTTCATGCGGTGCGGAGCAGGATGCGTGCCAGTATCGTTAACGTTTGTTCACGCCTCGGAGTCGTTAAGGTTAACAAGTGGTTTACGTTGCGCGCCGCTGAGGCCTGTGGCACACCAAAACCACTCCAAAACGGTCGTTCTCGCAGCGATCGGCAGCACTTCAGTCACGAGTTTATGGGGAGAGGGGACTCGACCGGCCGTCCAGGGGAATCCTGGACGGCCTTCTTTTTGATTCGTCGCTGTTCTGATTCGCCCTTTTTTCCGCGCGCCCGCTGTGGCGAATAGCCGTTTGTGATTCGAAAGGGCGTGATCTACATGCTCGTCGAAAGCCCGAGTCCCGAACCTGTAAGGGTGCATGAGCGAGCCCGTAAGCCCCACTGAAAACGAACCGTTGCCGGACGAGGCATCCGAGCCGCCGCGCCGCGAACCCGTGTTCAACCTGCCGCCCGCCGTGCTGGCRGTGATCGGCATCTGCGTGGCTGTCCATCTGGTGCGTGTCTATCTGCTGACCGACGACCAGGATTTTGCCCTGCTCGTCCGGGCGGCCTTCGTCCCCATTCGCTATTCCGGCCGGTACGACCTTGATTTCTATGCTTTTTCGAGCCCCTTCACCTATGCGTTCCTGCATGGCGGCGTGGCGCATCTGTTGATCAACATGATCTGGCTCGCCGCTTTTGGTTCGCCACTGGCCAATCGATTTGGCACGCTGCGCTTCGCCTTGTTCTTCGCGGCAACGAGCCTTGCTTCGGTAGTACTCTTCTGGGCGCTGCATCCGCTTGGCGAGATGCCGCTGGTCGGTGCGTCGGGCGCGATCTCCGGCATGATGGGCGCGGCGGCTCGCTATGGCTTCCGCGTCGACCGTTCGTCCGGCAAGGCCGCTTTCGCCGGCGAGCCACTGCCGATCGCCGCGGTGTTGCGCTCGCGCGGCGTCATGACCTTTCTGGGGGTCTGGATGGTCATAAATCTCGCCACGGGCCTGCTCGGCTTCGCGCCGGGAATAGACGGCCAGATCGCCTGGGAAGCGCATATCGGCGGCTTCGTGGCCGGCTTTTTCGGGCTGCGCTTCTTCGACCGTCCGCCGGCTGCCTCTTAGAGCAATTCCAGGAAAAGTGCGCAGCGGTTAAGTTCGGCGTCTTCGCCGTAACCTTCCGTCCGGAATTGCGTGAAAACAAAGGCATGGAGCGGTTCGCCCTTTCCGTGAAACGGTGAAACGCTCTAGTCCTTAGGCGCACTTGAAATGCAACCAATGACGGCGCACCATGTTGGGGCTGAAAGCCGGTCGGGGCGGGAGCCGGCGTCAAAGGCTGTGGAGGACGCCATGACGGTTAAGGCAATTCTTGAAAGCAAGGGCCATGACGTGTTCACGCTCGGGCCCAATGAGAAACTCAGCGAAGCCATTCGCATGCTGGCCGAGCACAGGATCGGCGCGCTCGTCATCACCAATGGCGACCGAAAGATCGTCGGCATTCTCTCGGAACGCGACATCGTCAGGGTCGTGGCCAAGGAGGGCGCCGCCGCGCTCGACATCGCCGTGCGCTCGGCGATGACTCCGAAGGTCAAGATCTGCAACGAAAACCACACGGTCAACGAAGTCATGGAGATCATGACGAGGGGCCGCTTCCGCCATCTCCCCGTGGAGAAAAACGGGCTGCTCGACGGCATCGTCTCCATCGGAGACGTGGTCAAGCGCCGCATCGAGGATGTCGAGCGCGAGGCCGAGGAGATCAGGGCCTATATCGCCACTGCCTGAGCGGCGATAGCCGCCGGCCGTTTTCCGGCCGGCGGAGCACGGCTCGCACGCCGCTATCTGTTGTCGAGTTCGGCGCGGACGAGTTCCAATCCGCGCCGGGTGATACGGTAGGGGCCGCCGCCCGAAGAGGATACGGCCTTCTTCCGCCTCAGTTTTCGAAAGAGCTCCAGGTCGAAGCCCGGATAGCGCCAGCCGTCGCGGGTCAGGCACTGGACCGAGGCGATCTTCTTGCTCTCGTTCTTTTCGATTTCGATACGCCCGCCCTGCGCGAGCAGATGCAGTATGCGCTGTTCGTTGCGCGATATGTCCATTGGAGAAAGTCCTGGGAAAAACAACAAAAGCCGCCGCCGCGAGACATCGCGGCACGGGGTTTCAGGTTTTTCTGCCCTGCCTCGTAGGAGGTCAGGGCTTCACCGGGACTGAGCGTAAGTGGACATCCACTCTCCATTGGAATGGACGCTTCTTAGGCGAGAGCCGCAGAAAAGGCCAGTAGGCGGCTTTGCGCTTGTCTCGCAGGGCGGTTTGCACTAGCGAAGTTGCTCGTCAATTATCCGTTCGCGCATATTCGCGAATTCACAGTACGTAGGCCTCCATGAGCATCATCGACACCCGCACCCCCGACGCGAAACGTCTGATCCCCGGCGCCACCGGCGACTGGGAGATCATCATCGGGCTCGAAGTGCATGCGCAAGTGATCTCGGAAGCCAAGCTTTTCTCTGGCGCCTCGACCTCGTTCGGCGCCGCGCCCAACGCCAATGTCAGCCTGGTCGACGCGGCGATGCCGGGCATGCTGCCGGTCATCAACGAGGAATGCGTCAAACAGGCGATCCGCACCGGGCTCGGCCTGAAGGCGGCGATCAACCACAAGTCGGTCTTCGACCGGAAGAACTATTTCTATCCGGACCTGCCGCAGGGCTACCAGATCTCGCAGTTCAAGCAGCCGATCGTCGGCGAGGGCAAGGTGATCGTCTCCGTCGGGCCCGACCGTCAGGGCGAGTTCGAGGATATCGAGGTCGGCATCGAGCGCCTGCATCTGGAACAGGATGCCGGCAAGTCGATGCACGACCAGCACCCGACCATGTCCTATGTCGATCTCAACCGTTCCGGCGTGGCGCTTATGGAGATCGTCTCCAAGCCCGATATCCGCTCGGCCGACGAGGCCAAGGCCTATGTCACCAAGCTGCGCTCGATCATGCGCTATCTCGGCACCTGCGACGGCAACATGGACGAAGGCTCGCTGCGCGCCGACGTCAACGTCTCGGTGCGCCGACCGGGCGGCGCGTTCGGCACGCGCTGCGAGATCAAGAACATGAACTCGATCCGCTTCATCGGCCAGGCCATCGAATACGAGGCGCGCCGGCAGATCGCCATCCTGGAAGACGGCGGCAAGATCGACCAGGAGACGCGCCTGTTCGATCCGGCCAAGGGCGAGACGCGTTCGATGCGCTCCAAGGAAGAAGCGCATGACTATCGCTATTTCCCGGATCCCGACCTGTTGCCGCTGGAGTTCGACCAGGCCTATGTCGACGCGCTCGCCAAGGACCTGCCGGAGTTGCCCGACGACAAGAAGACGCGGCTGGTCGATGTGCTCGGCCTTTCGGCCTATGACGCCTCGGTGCTGGTTTCGGAAAAGCCGATCGCCGACTATTTCGAGAAGGTGGCGGCAGGGCGCGACGGCAAGCTCGCCGCCAACTGGGTCATCAACGATCTCTTGGGCCAGCTGAACAAAGCCGGCAAGGATATTGAAAATGCTCCGGTTTCGCCCGAGCAGCTCGGCGCCGTCCTCGACCTGATCAAGGAAGGCACCATTTCCGGCAAGATCGCCAAGGACCTGTTCGAGATCGTCTGGAACGAGGGCGGCGATCCGCGCCAGATCGTCGAGAGTCGCGGCATGAAGCAGGTCACCGACACCGGCGCCATCGAGAAGGCGGTCGACGAGGTGATCGCCGCCAACCCGGACAAGGCCGAGCAGGCGCGYGCCAAGCCGACCATGGCCGGCTGGTTCGTCGGCCAGGTGATGAAGGCGACCGGCGGCAAGGCCAACCCGCAGACGGTTAACGACCTCGTCAAGGCCAAGCTCGGCATCGAATAGGCCGATGTTCGTCCGCACCGCCAGCGAGCGCGATCTTGTTGCGGTGCGTGCGTTGCTGGTCGAAACGTGGCGCGCAACCTATGACGCCGTCCACGGTGCCGAACAGGTTGCGGCGATCACCGACGACTGGCATTCGATCGCCTCGCTCAAGGCGCGGCTGACGCGGCCGAATTCCGAATTCCTGGTCGCCGACGATGGCAAGAGGCTCGGCGGCATGGCCTTCGCCGCCGCCACCACGGACCCGAAGATCGTGCTTCTGCACCAGCTCTACCTGCATCCGGCCTGCCAGCGGCAGGGGATTGGCCGGTTGCTGCTCGATGAGGTGGAGGCAAGCTTCCCGGAGATGCGTAAGCTGCGCCTTGAGGTCGAGGAGGCGAACGCCGTGGCGATCGCCTTCTACGAGGCGAACGGGTTCAGGCGCGCGGGCAGGACCGCGGATTGCGGCGGCAGTTCGGGATGGCCTGCGCTCATCCTGGAAAAGCGGCTCGGCTAAAGCAATTCCAGGAAAAGTGTGGGCGGTTTTCCGTTCGGAATTGCGTAAAAACAAAGAAATAGAGCGGTTCGCCGTTTCTGTGAAACGGTGAAATGCTCTATGTCGCAGGCGGGCATTCCATCTCATCGCAAGGTTTTGATTTGATCGCGCCGTTACGCGCGATCAAGGCTGCTCGTCGCCGGCGTCGCGCCCTCCATAAGGCAGGGGCGTCGTCCGCAATCGGGGGATTGCCATGCCGAGCTTGCCGGAACTGATGCCGACCGAGGTGTCGGAGGAGACTTTTGGCGGCGTGACCTATCACGTCGCCGGCGAACTGGTGCCGGTGCTGTCGGTCGATGTGACCAACATGCCGGTCTATTTCGAGCACCACATCCTGCTCTGGAAGAACACCACGATCACCATCGGCCTGAAATCGCTGAAGGGCGCGCTGAAGCGCATGATCGCCGGCATGCAGATCTTCGTCACCGAGGCGTCCGGGCCGGGCGTCATCGCCTTCAGCCGCGACGGGCCCGGTCATATCGTGCCGATCCATCTCCGGCGCGGCGAGGAGATCCAGGTGCGCGAACACCAGTTCCTCGCCGCCACTGCCAGTGTCGACTACTCTTTCGAACGCGTACGCGGGCTGGGAACGATGCTGTTCGGCCAGAGCGGCTTCTTCATCGACCGTTTCCGGGGCGAGACAGGCGACGGCATCGTCTGGCTGCATGGCTACGGCAACGTCTTCGAGAAGGTGCTGGCGCCCGGCGAGACCATCGATATCGAGCCGGGCGGCTGGCTGTTCAAGGACGCGTCGGTCAGGATGGATACGAGGATCGACAAACTTTCCAGCGGCTTCTTCGGCGCCGCCATGAACTTCGTCGTCAACCGCTTCACCGGGCCAGGCCGCGTCGGCATCCAGTCGATGTACCTGCATATGCCGTCGGAAGAGTAGCGTCATAGAGCGCCGCGGCGACAGCTCGCGGATCGTGGGCGCTCAGGCGGAGGGAATCTCCACATTGTCGATCAGCCGCGTCGTACCGAGCCATGTCGCAGCGAGCAAGCGGCCGTCGTGCCCGCGCTGCCAGGGGCCGAGCGTGACGCTCGCGCGGGCGGCGACATAGTCGACCTTTTGGAAGCCGGCTGAGACAAGCGCCTTCGCGGCATCTTCGGTAGCGCCGGCCTCATCCGCGCCGGCTGAAAGCGCCGCTGCGGTGCGGCGCAGGACCAAATTGAGCTTGCGCGCAATGTCGAGTTCGGCTTCGCCGAGATAGGCATTGCGCGACGACATGGCGAGGCCGTGGGCGTCGCGCACTGTCGGCGCGCCGACGATCTCGACGGGCAGGTCGAGATCGCGGCAGAGCTGCCGGACGACGCAAAGCTGCTGGTAGTCCTTCTCGCCGAACACGGCGCAATCGGGCGCCGCCTGCAGGAAGAGCTTGGCCACCACGGTGGCGACGCCGTCGAAGAAACTCGGCCTGAAGTCGGTTTCCAGCCCGCGGGAGGGGCCGCCGACCGAGATCTTGCTGGCGAAGCCGGAGGGATACATTTCGCTCACGCCCGGCGTGAAGGCGAGATGCGCGCCGGCGTCCCGCAACCGGTCGAGATCGCGCGCCAACTGGCGCGGATATTTGTCGAGATCTTCCGTCGGCGCGAACTGCGTCGGATTGACGAAGATCGAGACGAGACAGCGCTCGGCCCGTTCGAGCGCGATCCTGACCAGCGAGATATGGCCGTCATGCAGCGCCCCCATCGTCGGCACCATGGCGACCTTCAGGCCGGCTTGCCGCCAGTCCCGGACCTGCGCCCGAAGGGCTGCGACGCTATCGACGACGATTGGCGCGTTCATGTCTTGTCCTTGGCGGAGGCCGTCGTGAAGACGTGGTCGGGACCGGGGAAGGCGCGGTTGCGCACCTCGGCGGCGTAGCGCGCTGCCGCATCCGCTATCACGCCGCGCAAGGCGGCGTATTCCTTGACGAATTTCGGTACACGGTCGACGGTCATGCCGACCATGTCGTCGATCACCAGGATCTGGCCGTCACAGTCGGCGCTGGCGCCGATACCGATCGTCGGTATGGAGATGTGACGGGTAAGCTTCGCGGCCACGGCCTCCATCGTGCCCTCGATGACGACCGAGAAGGCGCCGGCTTCTTCCACCGCCTCGGCATCGCTGAGCAGGGCAGCGATGTTGTCCTGCGTTCGGCCCTTGATCCTGTAGCCGCCGTCCTTCTCCACCGACTGCGGCTGCAGGCCGATATGGCCCATGACCGGTATCCCTTCGGTGACGATCGCCGCGATCCGGGAGGCCATGTCGACGCCGCCCTCGAGCTTCACGGCCTGGCAGCCCGTTTCCTTCACGATCCGCCTCGCCGCCGCCACGGCCTGCGCCGGCGAGACCTCATAGCTGCCGGCCGGCATGTCGACCACGACGCAGGCCCTGGCCGAGCCGCGCATCACAGCCTGGCCGTGAGCAATCATCATCTCCAGCGAGGCGCCGAGCGTGGTGGCATGGCCATGCAGGACCATGGCGACGCTGTCGCCGACCAGGAGCAGGTCGACATGTGGATCGAGCAGACGGGCGATCGGATAGGTGTAGGCGGTGAGGCAGACGATCGGCACGCCGCCCTTGCGGCGGCGAATGTCTTCGGCGCTGATCCGGCTGTCGGCGGACGGATCCCGGGTCAATCGTCACCTCCCCAGAGCATGATGCCGAAAAGCGTGAAGCGGTTTTCGGACGACATCATGCCCTATCTCTTTGATTTAGAGCGCCCAAAACGGGGCGGGCCGAGCTTTAGAAAGACGGGCCGCGCTTGGCAAGCGGCGCTGCCACCGGTAGCAGCGGTGCATCGATTTAGCGCACGAAGCATTTACATTCCGGGCGCGGCAAAACCCTTGCCATCGCGGCGGCGTGACGCCATAAGCAGGGGAAAGGCAGGAGCCGCTGCCGCCGCGAGGATTTGGATGAAAACTTTCCTGCTGCAGTTTTTCACCTGGTGGAACAGCCAGACGCTCGGCACCCGCTTCCACACCTGGCGCTTCGGCAAGAGGGTCGGCGAGGACGAAGCAGGCAACGTCTATTACGAGGGCGGGGTCGATTCGGAAGGCCGCACGCGCCGTTGGGTGATCTATCGCGACTATTCGGAAGCCTCGAAGATCCCGCCGGGCTGGCATGGCTGGATTCATCATCGCGTCGACACCGCTCCGGCCAGCGAAAGCTACAAGCCGCGCGAATGGCAAAAGCCGCATCAGGCGAATCCGACCGGAACGCCGTCGGCCTATCGGCCGAAGGGTTCGATCCTGACCAACCAGCATCGTCCGCAGGTGACCGGCGACTACGACGCCTGGACGCCCGGATCGTAATCCGCGTCCACGACGCCGCTTCGGTCCTTTATCGCCACAATTGGCATTTAGCTGCTTGCTGACTGCGCAGCTATGACTAGCCTTGGGCGTTGAGAGAATCACCCGGGCGCAACCACCGGTATTTTGCATGAGCTCTTCGAGGCAATTCCAGGAAAAGTGCGCAGCGGTTTTCCGTCCGGAATTGCGCTCTTGGATTCCAGGCCAAACCTCAAAGGCGCTGATCGCGGGGGCGTCCCTTCTGCTCGCCTCGACGGCAGCCTTCGCCGCCGCGCAGGCACCGGCCCCTGCACCCGCGGCCTCCGACCGCGTCACCAATCCAGTGGCCGAGTTCGCCGGCATCGACAAGATCACCGGCCGCATCATCACCTTCGACGTCTATATCGACGAGACCGTTCAGTTCGGCGCTTTGCAGGTGACGCCGCGCGTCTGCTATTCGCGGCCGGATACGGAGCAGCCCAAGACCGATTCCTTCGTCGAGGTCGACGAGATCACGCTCGACCGCAAGATCCGTCGCATCTTCACCGGCTGGATGTTTGCCGAAAGCCCCGGCCTCAACGCCGTCGAGCATGCCGTCTATGACGTCTGGCTCAAGGGCTGCAAGCAGAAATCGGACGTGCCGCCGCCGACCGCGGCCAAGGCCGACACGGGCAAGCCTAAGACCCAGGCCACCAAGCCCAAGGCTCCGGCGCAGCCGGCCGACGCTGCGCCCGAGCCGGCTGACGCGGCGCCGGAGCCGGACGACACGACCACCACCAACTGATCTCGGAACCTGCCCGCCCTTTGTCCGTTCAAATTCGGCAGGCGAGGAGGATTCCGCGATGACCGCCACGAAGCCGATCACCGCCAACAGGCAAGAGCTTCTCGAACTTGAAAAAGGCTTCTGGACCGGCGATTCCGCCTACTACCAAGCCAATGTCGATGTAGAGTGCTTGGTCGCGTTCCCGCAGATGGCGCAGGCGATGACCAACGCGGAACTGGCCGCGACGGCCAGCAAGCCCAACCGCTGGCGCGACCTCGACATTAAACTGAAGGGAATGGTCGAGCCGGGTAGCGACATCGTCATGCTCACCTACGAAGCGCGTGCGACGCGCGAGAATGGCGAGCCTTATGMGGCGCTCGTCAGCACCGGCTACGTCCATCGCGCCGACGGCTGGAAGATGATGTTCCATGCGCAGACGCCGATCGACGCGGCACGGGACTGATCCTCAAGGATAGAAGACAGCTTCGCCTTTAAGCGCCTCGGCGAGCATTTTCTCGTACTGGCCGCGCGGCACGTCGACAGCGCCGAAGCGCTTCAGATGCTCTGTCGTGAACTGCGTGTCGAGCAGCGCGAAGCCGCGCGCCTTCAACCGTTCCACGAGATAGTAAAGACAGGTCTTCGACGCGTCGGTCTCCCTGGCGAACATGCTTTCGCCGAAGAACACGCGTCCGAGCGACACACCGTAGAGGCCGCCGACCAGTCGGTCCTCGCGCCACGCCTCGACCGAATGGCAGTGCCCAAGCCGATAGAGCTCGACATAGGCTTCGCGGATCGGCGCGTTGATCCAGGTCGAGCGGCGCTCCTCGCGCTTTTCGGCGCAGCCGTCGATCGTCGCCTCGAAATCGAAATCGTAGCGGATCTCGAAGGGATGCCTGCGGATCGTCTTCTTGAGGCTGCGCGGCGTATGGAACCCGTCCAGCGGAATGATGCCGCGCGTTTCTGGCCGCACCCAGAACACTTCCGGGTCGTTGGCGCTTTCGGCCATCGGGAAGACGCCGGAGGCATAGGCCCGAAGCAGCAGGTCGGTGGGAATGCGATAGCCTGGCGCGTAGGGGCGGGTCATCGCATCCCCGTGCTATTCACCCTTGGCCAGGTATTTTTCCAGCCAGTGGATGTCGTAGTCGCCATTGGCGATGTCGGGGTTGCCGACAAGGTCGCGGAACAGCGGCAGCGTCGTCTTGATGCCGTCGACGACGAATTCGTCGAGCGCGCGGCGCAGCCGCATCATGCATTCGACGCGGTTGCGGCCATGCACGATCAGCTTGCCGATCAGGCTGTCGTAATAGGGCGGGATCTTGTAGCCGGAATAGACGCCGGAATCGACGCGGATGCCGAGGCCGCCGGGCGTGTGGAAATGCGTGATCGTGCCGGGCGAGGGCGCGAAGGTGCGCGGGTCCTCGGCGTTGATGCGGCACTCGATGGCGTGGCCGTTGAACTTGATGTCTTCCTGCCTGACCGACAGCCCGCCGCCGGAAGCAACCCGTATCTGCTCGTGCACAAGGTCGATGCCGGTGATCGCCTCGGTCACCGGGTGCTCGACCTGCAGGCGCGTGTTCATCTCGATGAAATAGAACTCACCATTCTCGTAGAGGAACTCGATCGTGCCGGCGCCGGAATAACCAAGATCGGCGATCGCCTTGGCGCAGATGTCGCCGATGCGAGAACGTTCCTCAGCATTGAGCGCCGGCGAATTGGCTTCCTCCCAGACCTTCTGGTGGCGCCGCTGCAGGGAGCAGTCGCGCTCGCCGAAATGCACGCCGCGGCCGGCGCCGTCGCCGAACACCTGCACCTCGATATGGCGCGGCTTTTCCAGATATTTCTCGATATAGACGGCGTCGTCGCCGAAGGCGGCGCCCGCTTCCGACTTGGCCGTCTGCAGCGCCACTTCAAGGTCCGCTTCGGTGTGCGCCACCTTCATGCCGCGACCGCCGCCGCCGGCGGAGGCCTTGATAATCACCGGATAGCCGATCTCGGCGGCGACGCGCTTGGCTTCCTTGTCGTCGCTGATCGCGCCGTCCGATCCGGGCACGACGGGAATGCCGAGACGCTTTGCCGTGCGCTTGGCCTCGATCTTGTCGCCCATGATGCGGATATGGTCGCCCGACGGGCCGATGAAGGTGATGTTGTGGGCCGCCAGGATGTCGGCGAACTTGGCATTCTCCGACAGGAAGCCGTAGCCCGGATGCACGGCGTCGGCGCCGGTGATCTCGCAGGCGGCGACGATCTGGTGGATGTTGAGGTAGCTTTCGCGCGACGGCGGCGGGCCGATACACACGCTCTCGTCGGCAAGCCGCACATGCATGGCGTCGGAATCCGCGGTGGAATGGACGACCACCGTCTGGATGCCGAGCTCCTTGCAGGCGCGCAGCACCCTCAGAGCGATTTCGCCGCGATTGGCGATGAGGATCTTCTGGAACATCTCTTGGCTGTTCCCGGCTCTACTCGAGGACCACCAGCGGCATGCCGTACTCGACCGGCTGGGCGTCCTCGATGAGGATCGCCGTCACCGTGCCGGCGCGCGGCGAGGGGATCTGGTTCATCGTCTTCATCGCTTCGATGATGAGCAGCGTCTGGCCTTCCTTCACCTTCTGGCCGATCTCCACGAACGGCTTGGCGTCGGGCGAGGGCGCCAGATAGGCCGTGCCGACCATCGGCGAGGGCACGGCGTTCTTCGACGGATCGGAGGGCGCAGCGGCCGCGGCGGGTTGAGCCGCCGCAGCTACAGGAGCCGCGGCGATCGCCGGCAGCGGCGCCGCGACCGCGTGAACGGCCTGCGACTGGCGCGACACGCGCACCTTGAGATCGCCGAGCTCCACCTCGATCTCGGTCAGATTGGTGTCGTTCAGAATGCCCGCCAGGTCGCGGATCAGTTGCTGGTCAACACCGTTCTTTTTTATCGACATTTTCGAGCCTTCTGTTTGGGGGCCGGTCACAGGCGTGCCGCCAGTGCCTGCAGCGCGAGCGTGTAGCCGAGCGGCCCGAACCCGCAGATCATGCCGACAGCGACCGGCGCGACCATGGAGACGTGGCGGAAGGGCTCCCGCGCGTGGATGTTGGAAAGATGGACTTCCGCGACGGGCAGCGGCGCAACGGAGCGGATGGCGTCGTGGATGGCGATCGAGGTGTGGCTGTAGGCGCCGGGATTGATGACGATTCCGGAAGCCTTGTCGCCGGCTTCCTGGATCCAGTCGACCAGATCGCCCTCATGGTTGGACTGGCGAAAATCGATCTCGAGTCCGAGCGCGGCGCCTGCCGCCTTGCAGTCCTCCTCGATGGCCGCGAGCGTCTTGCCGCCATAAATCCCGGGCTCGCGTTTGCCGAGCGCGTTGAGATTGGGACCGTTGAGGACGAAAATCGTTTTCAATATGGCGACCTTGTTCCACGCCGGCCCCGAGCCGGCGCACTGGCCTCTATAATGGGCATAGCCGCCCGCGAAAAGAGCGCAAGTGCGTTCTTGCGCTGTCCACAGCGGCCGGCTTCTGCATCCGCAAGCGCCTACAGCGCGCTCTTGGCCTGTTCGATCTTTTCCGCCAGAACCTGCTGGCCGAGCGCTCCGAAGATCACCTCGTTGCCGACCACATAGGACGGCGTGCCGGTGATCGACAATTTCGTCGCAAGGTCATAGGTGCGCGACAGCGTTTCGGCGATGCGTGGATCCTTCATCTTCTCGCGCAACGCCGCCTCGTCGGCGCCGAGCGAAAGCGCCACCTTGATGGCGGTGGATTCCGTGGCCCGGCCCTGGCCGCCGAGCAGCGCGGTGTGGAATTCGCCGTATTTCTCCGGATGCATCAGGTGGAACGCCATGGAGACGACGCTGGCCTTCTGCGAATCCGGGCTGAGGATCGGGAACTCCTTCAGCACGAAGCGCAGGTCCGGGTCGGACTTGGTCAGCGCCTGCATGTCCTCGATGGCGCGTTTGCAGAAGCCGCAATTGTAATCGTAGAACTCGACGATCGTGACCTTGCCCTTCGGGTTGCCGACGACGCCGTCGAAGGTGGAGTTGAAGATCTCGTCCTTGGAATCCTTGATGACGCCGAGCGCGGCGAGCCGCTGCTCTTCCTTCTGCTTGGCCTCGAGCGCGTCCTGCACCTCGAGCAGAACCTCCGGGTTCTTCAACAGGTAATCGCGGATGATGCCCTCGACCTCCTTGCGATCGATCTTGGTGTCGGCGGAAGCCTTGGTATCGGTGGAGGACGTGACCTGCGCTACTTGCACGGTGTCGGCCTTAGCGGCCTGCGGGTTTCCCGCCACGAAGCCGAAGGCCAGCATGCCGAGCGCCACCGCCAGACCGCCAGCACTGCCAAGCAGGATTGCCTTGTTCATGATTGTCGATCCTTTTGCCTTTCCTGGTGCGCCTTGGTCGCGGCCAACGCCCGGGAGGTTCATTTGAGTTTGTTCGATGGCGTGTAGTTTATAATATCCTGAGCGCGGACCCAGCGGGGTTCGCCGCGCTTCAATTTCTGTTGAGCGCGCATGGCGAAGATCTTGGCGTTCTTGTAGTCGCCCGAATAGTAATGGCCCTCGGCGGTGGCGAGATCTGCGGCCGGAACATCGCCGAGTTCGCCATAGGCCTGCGCCAGAAAGCGATAAGCATCGGAATTCTCTTTGTCCCGCCCGACGCCGTTGTTGAGCTGGGTGACGGCTTTCCTGAGCGAATCTGGTGTACCGACCGCCATCAGCGCCTGGCCGAGGGAGACCAGCAGCAGGCCGGAGCGTGCGGGATCGAGGCTGACCGCCTTGGCATAGGCGTCCGCCGCGTCCTTCGGCTTGTTGATCTTCATCAGGATGTCGCCGCGCAATTCCTGGAAATAGGGGTTCTTCGGCTGTTCCTTGATCAGCGCTGCCGTCTTGGTCAGCGCCGCGCCTGGATTGCCATAGAGATAGGTCTGCTGCGCGTCGCCATAGCGCGAGGCGAGGCTGGCCGGGTTCTTTCGCATCAGCCGCGCAACGGCCGCCTGACCCTGCATGTAGGCGGCGATCTTGATGCGCATCATGTCGTGCCGCTGCTGCAGCGCCGGCGGGTCGATCGTGTTGACGAAGGGGCTCTGCTTGACGAGCACCTCGAGGTTGGCGATGCGCTCCTGCGGCATCGGGTGGCTGATCCGGTAGGGATCCACCTGAGTGCCGGCGAGCGACAGCGCGCTCTGGAAGCGGCCGAAGGTCTTCAGCATGCCCATGCCGGACTGGCCGGTGGCGTTGAGATAGGCGATCGCCGAACGATCGGCGGTGATCTCTTCGGTGCGTTGATAGGCAAGGATCGAGCGCTGCGCCATCTCGCCGCCGCCGGCGGCGACGCCCACGCCGGCGCCGGCAAGGCCGCGGCTGTTGGTGGTGGCGCCGGCCACCATGGCGCCGGCGCCGAGCAGCGTGGCGATGATGGCCATGGTCTTGGCACGGTCGAGCTGGTCGCGCAATTTCTGCTGGTGGCCGCCGGCAATATGGCCGGCCTCGTGTGCGATGACGCCGATGATCTCGTTCGGGGTCTCGGCGGTCACCAGCGCGCCGGTGTTGATGAACAGGCGGCGTCCGGTGACGAAGGCATTGAAGCTCTGGTCGTTGACGAGCACGATGTCTATGCCGTCATTGGCGAGCCCCGCCGCCTTGAAGATCGGCCGGGCATAGTCGCGCACCAGCGCCTCGATCTCGGCGTCGCGCACCACCGGCACGCCTTGCGCGAAGGCGCTGACCGAGCTCGACACGGCAACGGCCGCGGCAAGCATAAGCGTCGCGAAACCGCGCGCGGCTCGGCTGAGGGGGGGCGATTTGCCAATCGATGGTCGGGGTCGGCTCAACATAGGTCCACTGGTAGACGAGCGGGCGAAAGATGAAAAGTCGGCGCCGGCAACTTCCTGCGCGCTTGTGATCCCCACATCAATCGGGCATTTGTGCGGCGCTGTCCCTTTAACTAGGGCAGCTCAAGGGCAAGTCTGCGCTGCTTGCTCCGGAATTCACCGAAAATAGGCAGTTGGAAGAGGTCAAATGGTCGTTTCGCTTTCGCGCCGGGGGGAAGTCGAGCCGTTCCACGCCATGGACATCCTGGCCGAAGCCAACCGGCTGAAGGCCACCGGCGTGCCCGTCGTGTCGATGGCGGTCGGCCAGCCGTCGGACCCTGCGCCGGTCGGTGTCCGCGAGGCGGCAGCCGCGGCGCTCAGGCACGGTCGCATCGGCTACACCGATGCCTTAGGGCTGGCTGATCTGCGCAAGGCGATCGCGGCGCATTATGGCGAGCATTACGGGATCGACGTCGCGCCGTCGCGCATTGCCGTCACGACCGGTTCGTCGGCCGCCTTCAACCTGGCCTTCCTGGCCATGTTCGATCCGGGCGACCGCGTCGCCATCGCCGCGCCCGGCTATCCCGCCTACCGCAACATCATGGCCGCGCTCGGCATCGAGATCGCCGAGATCGAGCTCGGCACGGACGCCTACCTGCACGCTGCGCATCTGAAGGCCGCGCATCGCGAGAAGCCGCTGAAGGGCGTGTTGTTCGCCAGCCCCGCCAATCCGACCGGCGCGGTCATACCGGCGCACGAGCTCGCCGCGCTGGTCAAGACGGCCGAAGTGCTCGGCATCGCCGTGATCTCGGACGAGATCTATCACCGTCTGGCCTATGCGGCTCCCGATGTCACCGCGCTGGCGCATGGCGCCGGCGTCACGGTGATCAACTCCTTCTCGAAATATTATTGCATGACCGGCTGGCGCATCGGCTGGATGGTGTTGCCGGAAGAACTGGTGCGGCCGGTCGAGCGCGTCGCCCAGAGCCTCTACATCTCGCCCCCGGAACTGTCGCAGATCGCGGCGATCGAAGCCTTCAAGGCGACGGAGGAGCTGGAAAGGGTGAAGGCGCGGTATGCCTGGAACCGCGACCTTCTGATGACGCGTCTGCCGGAACTCGGCTTTGCGCTCGCAGCACCCATGGACGGCGCCTTCTATGCTTTCTGCGACGTCACCCGCCACACCAATGACAGCATGGCCTTTGCCCGCAAGATGTTGGCCGAGGCGCATGTCGCGGCGACGCCCGGTCGCGATTTCGACCCGTTGCAGGGCCATCGAACCATGCGCTTTTCCTATGCCGGCAGCCATGACGACATGGTCGAGGCGCTGGCGCGCATCGAACGCTGGCTGAAATAGAAGCCATGGCTGAACTCGAGCAAGCACTGGCGGAGGTGGCCGCCGAAATGGCGGAGCGCACCGATCGCGGCGAGGTGGCGACCTACATCCCGCAGCTCGGCAAGGTCGATCCGAAGAAAYTCGGCATCGCCGCAGTGACCAATGACGGCCGCGTCATTCTTGCCGGCGACGCCGACCAGCCCTTTTCGATCCAGAGCGTCTCGAAAGTCTTCACGCTCACGCTGGCGCTGGGCAAGATCGGCGATGCGCTCTGGCATCGCGTCGGCCGCGAGCCGTCCGGCAATCCATTCAACTCGATCGTCCAACTCGAGCACGAGAACGGCATCCCGCGCAATCCGTTCATCAATGCCGGCGCCATCGTCGTTTCCGACGTCCTGCTCGCCGGCCATCAGCCGCGCGAGGCGATCGGCGAAATCCTGCGCTTCATCCAGTTCCTCGCCGATGACGAGACGATCATCATCGACCGCGAGGTCGCGGCATCCGAACGGGCCACCGGCTATCGCAACTTCGCTCTTGCCAATTACATGAAATCCTTCGGCAATCTCCATCACGAGCCGGAGTTGGCGCTGGGTGTCTACTTCCACCATTGCGCGATCGCCATGAGTTGCCGCCAGCTTGCCATGGCCGGCCGGTTCCTGGCCGATGGCGGCAGGAACCCGGCGACCGGGCATTCCGTCGTGTCGGCCGAGCGGGCCCGCCGCATCGGCGCGCTGATGCTGACCTGCGGCCACTATGACGGCTCCGGCGATTTCGCCTTCCGCGTCGGCATTCCCGGCAAAAGCGGCGTCGGCGGCGGCATCCTCGGCATCGTGCCCGGAGTGGCTTCGCTCGCGGTGTGGTCGCCCGGCCTTAACGAGAACGGCAACTCCAAGCTCGGCTCCATCGCCTTAGAGAAGCTCGCCCGGACGATGAATTGGTCGATCTTTGCGCCTTAAAGCAGTTCCAGGAAAAGTGCGCCTGACCGGCGCGAAATGAAAAATCCCGCGCCGATGTGGCGCGGGATTCTTTTAGAAGATCAGTCTAACGGCCTGAAGGCTTAGAAAAAGCCCTTGCGCTGCCACCAGCCGGCGCGCTTCGGCTTGTCCTCGGCCTTGGCCTCGTCAGACACGTTAGAGGACACCACGGGTACAACCGGTGCGTCGATCGACTGTGGCTTGCGCCGCGTCGGATGCGCGTTGGCGGCAGGCTCGGCCTCTGCCGCCGCGGGAGCGGCAGTCGCCGGCTCGGGCTCGACAGCCACGGGCGCGACCTGGGCTTCCGCCACAGGCTCCGGCACCGTCTCGGCCACGGTTTCCTCGGCTGTCTTCTTGGCCCTCGAACGGCGGGGCTTCTTCGGCTTCTCGGCCGCCGCGACCTCGGCGTCGTCATTGGCGGCGGCGGGAGCGGCAGGCTGCTGGGGCGCGGCCGCCACGACCGGCTCGCCGGCAGCATCCTCGCTTTCCGCCACTTCGTCCTCGGTGTCGCCGACGGTCTCGCCGGCAACCGCCTCCGAAGCCTCGTCCTCGCGGCGGTTGCGCTTGCCGCCGCGCTTGCCGCGCCGCCGCTTCTTGGCTGAGCTGTCCTCGGCAACTGCCGCCACGGCTTCGCCGCCGGCGGTCACGTCCTGAGCGGCTTCTTCCGTTGCACCGGTCGCATTGGCGTCAGCTTCGTCAGCCTCCGCCGGCGCGGCCGTGGCATCGCCGGTGTGCTCACGGTCGCGGTCCCTGCCGCCGCGCCGCCGCCGGCGCTTGYGGCGCCTGCGGCCTTCGCCGTCCTCGGAGCGCTGCTGATGCTGGCCCTGCTGCTGCGGGTGGCGCGGTTGTTCGGCCTGCTCCGAAACCTCTTCTTCCTCTTCCTCGACGACGATCTCGTCCTCGGGCTCTTCCGGCTCGACATAGGCTGGGAGGCTGCGCACCTCGACAAAGCCTTCCGGCTTCTCGGCAACGGCGCCGCGGAAGATCGCGTAATGCTGGGTGCCGAGCGTTTCGTCTGCCTCGATCGTGATGGTCAGGCCGAAACGGGCTTCGAGCTCGACCAGGTTGGCGCGCTTGTGGTTGAGCACATAGAGCGCGGTCGCCGACGGTGTGCGCACGATGATGTGGCTGCGCGAATCCTTGAGCAGGAATTCCTCTATCGCCCGCACCACCATCAGCGCCACGGAAGAATCGGAGCGAACATGGCCGGTGCCGCCGCAATGCGGGCAGGGCTTCATGGTCGATTCCAGCACGCTGGCGCGGATGCGCTGGCGCGACATTTCCATCAGGCCGAAATGCGAGATGCGGCCGACCTGGATGCGGGCGCGGTCGTTCTTGAGGTGATCCTTCAGCCGCTTCTCGACGGAGCGGTTGTTGCGGTTCTCCTCCATGTCGATGAAGTCGATGACGATGAGGCCGGCAAGGTCGCGCAACCTCAACTGCCGCGCGACCTCCTCGGCCGCTTCCAGATTGGTGTGGAGCGCGGTCTCCTCGATCGAATGCTCCTTGGTGGAGCGGCCGGAGTTGACGTCGATCGAAACCAGTGCCTCGGTCTGGTTGATGATGATGTAGCCGCCGCTCTTCAGCGTCACCTGCGGCTGCAGCATGCGGTCGAGTTGCGCCTCGATGCCGTTGCGCACGAAGATCGGCGTGGTGTCGCGGTAAGGCTGAACCACTTTGGCATGGCTCGGCATCAGCATGCGCATGAAGTCCTTGGCCTCGCGATAGCCGTCCTCGCCGGAGACCAGGATTTCGTCGATATCCTTGTTGTAGAGGTCGCGCACCGATCGCTTGATCAGGCTGCCTTCCTCATAGACCAGGGCGGGAGCCGACGACTGCAGCGTGAGGTTGCGGACGTTTTCCCAAAGCCGCATCAGATATTCGTAGTCGCGCTTGATCTCGGCCTTGGTGCGGCTTTCGCCGGCGGTGCGCAGGATCACGCCCATGCCCTGCGGCACTTCGAGGTCGGCCACGACCTCCTTCAAGCGCTTACGGTCCTGCGCGTTGGTGATCTTGCGCGAGATGCCGCCGCCTCGCGCCGTGTTCGGCATCAGCACCGAATAGCGGCCGGCAAGCGAGAGGTAGGTGGTGAGCGCCGCGCCCTTGTTGCCGCGCTCTTCCTTGACCACCTGCACCAGAAGGATCTGGCGGCGCTTGATGACTTCCTGGATCTTGTACTGGCGGCGCACCGGCTTGCGGCGGTTGCGGATTTCCTCGAGCGCGTCTTCGGCGCCGACCGATTCGACTTCGTGCTCGTCGGAATGCACGGCCGAGACATCCTCCAGCATGCCGCGATCATTGTCGCTGGCGGCAGCTTCGCCGCTCTGCTCGGAACTCGTCTGCTCGGGCTGATCTGTCTGCGGAACCGCTTCGGAGATCACGTCGGCGTCGACGCTCGCGGCGATCGACGTGGGGCCGCCTTCGGACGGTTTGGCGTCCTCGTCGTCGGCGGCATGGTCGGCCGCTGCGGCGTCGCCGCCGGTCTCGGCAGCGGGCTCTTCAGACGTTTCCGGTTCGGCCTCGGAGACTGTTTCGGAATTTTCAGCCCGGGCATCGGCGGTTTCGGCGCCGGTATCCTCGCTTCCGGTAACCTCGGCAGCGGTGTCGTGGGCCTCTGCGGTTTCAGCCTGGCTTTCGCCGCTTTCCGGGGAAGCCGCGATTTCAGCATCGTGCTTGTGCTCGCCGCGGTCGCGATTGTTGCCGCCGCGACGCCGGTTGCGCCGGCCGCCGCGATCGCGCGCCTGCTGTTCTTCGCCGGCCTCGGCCTCGTCGTCGTCTTCGTCCTCGGCTTCCTGCGCTTCGGCGCGCAGCAGGGCCTGACGGTCGGCGACCGGGATCTGATAGTAGTCGGGGTGAATTTCACTGAAGGCGAGAAAACCGTGACGGTTGCCGCCATACTCGACAAAGGCTGCCTGGAGGGAAGGTTCGACGCGGGTTACGCGGGCGAGGTAGATGTTTCCTTTGAGCTGCTTCTTGTCCTGGGATTCAAAGTCGAATTCTTCGATGCGGTTACCGCGAACGACGACAACGCGTGTTTCCTCCGGGTGGGAGGCGTCTATCAGCATCTTGTTGGGCATTATTTTGTTTCCTGCCGGCAGCCGACAGCCGCAGCTGGCGTGGCAATGCCCGCCGCTGCGCATCTGTATTTCCATGCATGCCGGATAATTGAATGTCCGCTAGCCGCCGCTTCAGCGCGATGGCGGTGCCGCCCGCAGCCATTATGGCGCGGTTCGATGCGGACCTTTCCATGATTGCGCTTGAAGCCATCGGCACCCAGCAGAACCTTTTGAACCAAAGCCCGGGCTGTGCCGGACCAGCTTGTTTGCTCACGAAGAGCCGGCGCGGGGCAAACCCGGCCGTTTTCCTCACGCAAGCGATTCCCCCGCCACGAGGGCACGCCTGCGAAAATCGTCGCGACCACCTGAGCCTGGAAGGATAACGGAGCCGCCTTTGCATCCGACCTTTGGCAGGAAACTGCTGAGGCGAGCGGTTCCAGGATTGCAGTGATCCAACGTCGCTTTTATGATTTGGCGGGATGGAAGGCAACCCCGATTTCGGATGCCGGCAAAAAGCGCTTCCGCTGGGGAAGGTGCCTTTCGTCGCGCCCCATGAAAGGCTTGGTTAACCTTCTCTGAATACCAATCGTTAATCGAGTTGGTGTCCTGACAGGCACTGCCGGAAGGCTGGGCGCGATGCGTCAAACCTGGAGCGACGAATAAGAGATGGGATCGGCGGGCACCGCGGACAAGAGGGGTAGGGCCGCCGGGCGTTTCCTGCGCCTGGCCTCGAGCGCCTTGCTGTTGACCATCCTGTCCTGTTTCGCCTCCGCGTACGCGGATACCCTGCTTGGCGCGACCGGCTACAAGATGGCCGGCGACGCCACAAAGATGCGCATCGTCGTGAATTTCGACCGCGAGCCGGACGTCAAATGGTTCCTGCTGCGCGGCCCCAATCGTCTGGTCATCGACCTGCCGCGCACGCGATTCGCCCTTGACGCCAAGGATGTTAAGCCGCGCGGCCTTGTGCGCGCTGTCCGCTACGGCGATCAGGGGCATGGTTCGCGCCTGATCCTCACCGGCAAGGGACCTTTCGCCGTCGACAAGCTCGACGTGCTCAAAAATGACGATGGCGGCGGCTACCGCGTCGCCATCGACATGTCGGCCGCTTCCGAGCGGGAATTCGACGAGGCGCTGGCCAACCAGTCGCTGACGACGGGTTCGACCGTTTCGACCGAAAAGGGCGAGCGGGTCGGCACCGGACCGGTTTCGGCGCCCGGCCATCGCTTCACGGTGGTCATCGATCCGGGCCATGGCGGCGTCGACGGCGGCGCCGAAAGCTCCGCCGGCACGGTCGAGAAGGACGTCACGCTCGCCTTCGCCAAGGAACTGCGCGACAAGCTGGCCGCGGCCGGCAAATACGATGTCTACATGACGCGCGACAACGACGTGTACCTGGCGCTGGACGAACGCGTGCGCATCGCGCGCCAGCACGAGGCCGATCTCTTGATCTCCATCCACGCCGACACGATCGCCGTCAAAGGGCTTCGCGGCGCCACGGTCTACACGCTCTCGGACAAGGCCTCCGATCCGGAGGCCCAGGCGCTTGCCGATCGCGAGAACCTCTCCGACCAGTTCGCCGGGATGAAGATCGAGGACGACAACAAGGAAGTCACCGACATCCTGATCGACCTGATCCGCCGCGAGACCCACAGTTTCTCGATGAGCTTCGCCCACACGCTCGTCGGTCAACTGTCGACCAACGTCGGCCTCATCAACAATCCGCAGCGTTCGGCTGGCTTCAGGGTGCTCAAGGCTCCCGACGTGCCGTCGGTCCTGGTCGAGCTCGGTTATCTTTCCAACGTCAAGGACGAGGCGCAACTGCTTAATGCCGATTGGCGCGGCAAGGCGGCGCAAAGCATAACCAACGCGGTCGCCTTGTTTGCCGCGGCCAAGGCCGGGACCGCGACGGGCGGCTGACCCGCCGCACCCACAACCGCCGGACGACTACAACCACAAGCAGCGTTGCATGAGGACAACACCCGGCGTTATTATTCGGGAACCGAGTCCTCAAATTTCGCGCTGCCGTATTTTGTCCACATGGTCGCGACATGGGTTTTTGATTGCGGATTGGGACCGCCCCGGGAAGCTTGCGCGACTGTCGGCTTCGTTTAGGAAATTCCCGAACCTCGGACTGGAGCGGGCATGATTCGTCTCATCGGCTATTTCTTTGGCATCGGCACGACGCTGGCGCTGCTGGTGGCGGGCGGCCTTGCCATCTATATCAGCCATCTGACGAAGGACCTGCCCGACTACGAGGTTTTGGCCAAATACGAACCGCCAGTGACGACGCGCATTCACGCCTCCGACGGTTCGCTGATGGCCGAGTATGCGCGCGAACGACGTCTCTATCTGCCGATCCAGGCCATCCCGGACCGCGTCAAGGCCGCCTTCATGTCGGCCGAGGACAAGAATTTCTACAACCATCCCGGCATCGACATCACCGGCCTCGGCCGCGCGATTGTCGTCAACTTGCAGAACTTCGGCTCGGGCCGGCGCCAGGTCGGCGCCTCGACGATCACCCAGCAGGTGGCGAAGAACTTCCTGCTGACCTCCGACCAGACCTATGAGCGCAAGATCAAGGAAATGATCCTGGCCTTCCGCATCGAGCAGGCTTATTCGAAGGACCGCATCCTCGAGCTCTATCTGAATGAAATCTTTTTCGGCTTTGGCGCCTACGGCGTTGCAGGCGCCGCGCTGACCTATTTCGACAAGTCGGTCAACGAGCTCACCGTTGCCGAGGCCGCCTATCTGGCCTCGCTGCCGAAAGGCCCGAACAACTACCATCCCTTCAAGCATGCCGACCGCGCGCTGGAGCGCCGCAACTGGGTCATCGACCAGATGGTCGCGAATGGTTACGTCACCCATGACGAAGGCGAAAAGGCGAAGGCCGAACCGCTCGGCGTGACGCCGCGCCGCAACGGCTCCTATCTGTTTGCCGGCGAGTACTTCACCGAGGAAGTCCGCCGCCAGATCATCGCGCGCTATGGCGAGAACGCGCTTTACGAGGGCGGCCTGTCGGTGCGCACCACGCTCGACCCGAAGATCCAGCTCATTGCGCGCAAGGCGATGCAGAACGGCCTGCTCAAATACGACATGCTGCGCGGTTATCGCGGACCGGTGAAGCACATCGATATCTCCGGCGACTGGGGCGTCCCGCTCGGCAATGTCAAGGGCCTCGAAGACGTGCCGGAATGGACGCTTGCCGTGGTGCTCGACAGTTCGGCGAGTGGTCTCACCATCGGCCTTCAGCCGGCGCGACAGGTTTCCGGCGACCTCGTCAAGGAACGTGTCCAGGGGACCGTCAGCAAGGAAGACATGGGCTTCGCCATGCGCCACTTCGTCAACGGCAAGTCCGTCAGGGCGAAGTCCCCGGCGGAGGTGCTGGAGCCCGGCGACGTGATCTTCGTGCAGAAGAACGAAGGCTCCGACAACACCTACATGCTGCGCCAGGTGCCGGAGGTCGAGGGCGGCCTCGTCGCCATGGATCCRCATACCGGCCGCGTGCTCGCAATGGTCGGCGGCTTCTCCTATGCGCAATCCGAGTTCAACCGCGCGACCCAGGCGATGCGCCAGCCCGGCTCCTCGTTCAAGCCGATCGTCTATTCGGCGGCGCTCGACAATGGCTACACGCCGGCATCCGTCATCATGGACGGTCCGATCACCATCCAGAGCGGCAACACCACCTGGACGCCGAAGAACTATGACGGCACGGTCGCTGGCCCGGCCACCTTGCGCTCCGGCATCGAGAAGTCGCGCAACCTAATGACGGTGCGGCTTGCCAACGACATGGGCATGAAACTGGTCGTGGAATATGCCGAGCGCTTTGGCGTCTACGATCATCTGGCGCCCTACCTGCCGATGGCGCTGGGCTCTGGCGAGACGACCGTCATGCGCATGGTTTCGGCCTATTCGATCATGGCCAACGGCGGCAAATCGATCAAGCCCTCGCTTATCGACCGCATCCAGGACCGCTACGGCAAGACGGTGTTCAAGCAGGATGAGCGCGGGTGCGAAGGCTGCAACGCCACCGAATGGAAGAACCAGTCCGAGCCGGAACTGGTCGACAATTCCGAGCAGGTGCTCGACCCGATGACCGCCTACCAGATCACCTCGATGATGGAAGGCGTGGTGCAGCGCGGCACTGGCGCCACCATCGGCGAGCTCGGCCGGCACATCGCCGGCAAGACCGGCACGACCAATGACGAGAAGGASGCCTGGTTCATCGGCTATACGCCCAACCTCGTCGTCGGCCTCTATATGGGCTACGACACGCCGCGCGGCCTCGGCCATGGCGCCACGGGCGGCGGTCTCGCGGCGCCGATCTTCAAGGACTTCATGCGCGTGGCGCTCGACGGCAAGCCGAACACCGACTTCCAGGTCCCCGACGGCATGAAGCTGATCGCCATCAACCGCAAGACCGGCATGCGCGCCGCCGAAGGCGATCCCAACACCATCGTCGAGGCGTTCAAGCCCGGCACCGGCCCCGCCGACAGCTATTGGGTGATCGGCATGGGCGCCGATGGCTCGAACGGCTCGGGCGGGGCGTTGTCGCCCCAGGCCAACCAGGCCATCCAGGACGGCGGCGGCGGCCTCTACTGACCTCCTGCATTCTATAGCGGGCCGGCGAGAAACCGCCGGCCCATTTCGCTTTACAGGCCGCGACGGCGTGCCTATGTATCGCGCCTATTCCGAAAAGACCGAAAAGAACAGGACCGAACGAAAAGCCATGCGCGCGGAAACGCTCAACATTGTCGACGAGATCAGGCAGGCGATAACCCTGCTGAGGAGGCATCTTTGACTGGGATCAGGCTGTAAAGCGGCTTGAGTACCTGAATTCGCGCGCCGAGGATTCCAGCCTCTGGAATGATCCGATCGAAGCGCAGAAGCTGATGCGGGAGCGCCAGGAGCTCGAGGACGGCATCGCCGCCGTCAAGGGACTGACCCAGGCGCTGGAAGACAATATCGGGCTGATCGAGCTCGGCGAGGAAGAGGGCGACGAGGGCATTATCGCGGAAGCGGAGGCGGCGCTGCGTTCGATGCAGGGCGAGGCGAAGGCCCGCCAGGTCGAGACGCTGCTCTCCGGTGAAGCCGACGCCAACGACACCTATCTGGAAATCCATGCCGGCGCCGGCGGCACCGAAAGCCAGGACTGGGCCTCCATGCTTCTGCGCATGTACACGCGCTGGGCCGAGCGCCGCCGCTTCAAGGTCGAGGTGCTCGAAGTCCACGATGGCGAAGAGGCGGGCATCAAGTCCGCGACCGTGCTGATCAAGGGCCACAACGCCTATGGCTGGCTGAAGACCGAGTCCGGCGTCCACCGCCTGGTGCGCATCTCGCCGTACGACAGCAACGCGCGGCGCCACACGTCCTTCGCCAGCGTCTGGGTCTATCCGGTCATCGACGACTCGATAGAGATCAATGTTTCCGAAGCCGACGTGCGCATCGACACCTATCGTTCCTCGGGTTCGGGCGGCCAGCACGTCAACACCACCGACTCGGCGGTGCGCATCACCCATCTGGCGACCGGCATCGCGGTCGCCTGCCAGGCTGAGCGCTCGCAGCACAAGAACCGCGCCAAGGCCTGGGAAATGCTGCGCTCGCGCCTCTACGAGGAAGAGCTGAAGAAGCGCGAGGCGGTCGCCAATGCCACGGAGGCGTCGAAGAGCGACATCGGTTGGGGCCACCAGATCCGCTCCTACGTGCTGCAGCCGTACCAGCTCGTGAAGGATCTGCGCACGGGCGTCGAAAGCACATCGCCGTCGAGCGTGCTCGATGGCGACCTCGACGAGTTCATGGAAGCCTCGCTTTCGCATCGCATCGAGGGCGGCGCAGGCGAAGCGGTGGCGGACTTGGATTAGGATCCCCCAGCGCTGCATGACGGAGGAGCCGGTGACGCGCAAACTTGCCGGGAAGTGCTTCTGCGGCGCCGTCCACTACGAGGTGGCGGACGAATTCGTTTACGCCGCCAACTGCCACTGCTCCAACTGCCGGCGCACGACCGGATCGGCGTTCAAACCCTTCGCCGGCATCGAGCGCGGCAAGTTCCGTCTCACCGCCGGCGACGACAGGCTGCTGATCTTCGGCGACGAGAGCGGTCATGACGCGCATTGCGGCCGCTGCGGCTCGCTCGTCTATTCATTGGTGCGTGATGGCGCCTATGTCCATGTCGCCATGGGGACATTGACGGACGATCCAGGCATTCGCCCGAGCGCACATATCTTCGTCGGTTCAAAGGCGCCGTGGTTCACGATTACAGACGATCTGCCGCAATATCGTGAACATGTCGACGGCTGAACGCCGGAACTTCCGTCAGCCGAACTTCGTTCTTAGGCACCCTGGGCGCAGGCCTGTCGTTTGGTTCTGCCAGCCAAGTCTGCGCATCTTTCCGTCGCCGAGGCTTGAAGCCCAGCGCGCCGCGATGGCGCGCCCCACTTCTTGCGCTGGCTATGGAATCAGCTCAGCATTCGGGCTGGGGGATAGAAGCATTTATGGCCGGGCGCGGCATAACTGCGACTGACGATCCGGCCGCTGGGAAGACACGTTCCAAGAACGGGCAAGCGAAAACGCTTGATGCTCGAAAGGAACGTTTCGATGTCTGCTGCCATATCAAGATCGGCCCAAGCCGTTCGACCGGCCGGCCGACTTTTGTTCTCCCTGTTCGCTGTTGGAGCCATCGCAGTGCTGGCGCCGCCGGCCATCGCGCACGACGYCCAACCCACGGCCGCCATGCCACAAGGCTGGAAATACCCCTTTGCCTGCTGTGCCAACTTCGATTGCAAGGAGGTGCCGCAGTCGTCCATCAGCGAGCGGCCCGAAGGCTATGTCATAAAGGGCACGGGTGAGGTGGTGGCCTATAGCGACAAGCGGATCAAGAATTCGCCCGACGGCGAATACCACTGGTGCGCGCATCAGGCCGGGCTCGACGCCGGCAAGACCATCTGCCTGTTCGTGCCGCCGCCCTCCTACTGAACTTCGCGAGCCAAACGCGAGGCGCAGGAGAGTCTCGATCGCGCCGGCATATTTGCCGAAGCTGCTGACAGGCAGTTGTCAGGACCGCTTCTTTATGTTGCCCTTCCGCCAGGGGAATCCGGCGTGGCGGTGGACAACGGAGAGGTGAGTTCATGACGATCAAGGGAAGCTGCCACTGCAAGGCGACGACCTTCGAGGTCGCCGAGGCGCCGCAGACGGTGACGCAATGCACATGCTCGTTCTGCTCGAAGCGCGGGTCGCTATGGGCCTATTATGTGCCGTCGCAATTCAAGCTCACAAGCCCGCCGGAGAACGTCTCCTTCTATCGCTGGGGCTCCAAGACCGTGAAGCACGGTTTCTGCGCCATTTGCGGTTGCGGCACCTTCACCGAAACGCCTGACTGGTCGACCGGGAAGCCGGATTTCGACAATCCGAAAATCAGCGTCAATTCGCGCCTGTTCGACGATTTCGACCTGGACAAGGTCGAGGTGGTGGTGATCGACGGCAAGAATTTGTGGTAGAGGCGAAATGGGAACGGCCACCGGGCTTTGCGGCCGCATTCCCGTTCCGTTTTTCGCCGCATTTCATGCTACAAGGCTGCGGAAGGGCTGATTTGGCGTGGCCGCAAGGGCCGCGAATTGGAGAGGGACCAATCTTATGAAAAAGACCGTGCTCGTCGTCGTGGCGACGGCTGTGCTGGTGAGTGCCTGCACCACCACCGATCCGTACACCGGCGACCAGAAGATTTCCAACACGGCGGCCGGTGCCGGCCTTGGCGCGCTGGCAGGCGCCAGCCTTGGCCTGCTCGCCGGCGGCAATGACCGCCGCAACGCCTTGATCGGCGCCGGCATCGGCGCTCTCGCCGGCGGCGCGATCGGCGCGACCATGGACCAGAACGAGGCCGAGCTTCGACGCCAACTGCAGGGCACCGGCGTCAGCGTCACCCGCAGCGGCGACCAGATCATCCTCAACATGCCGTCCGATATCACCTTCAATGTCGACCAGGACGCGGTGAAGCCGGGCTTCTATCCGGTGCTGAATTCGGTCGCGCTGGTGCTCAAGAAGTTCCGCCAGACCACGGTGGACGTGTTCGGCCACACCGATTCGACCGGCGGCGACCAGCACAATTTCGATCTGTCGCAGCGGCGCGCGCTTGCCGTCGCCAATTATCTTGCCGGCCAGGGTGTCGATCAGCGCCGCTTCGCCGTCACCGGATTCGGCAAGACGCGGCCGATCGCATCCAACGCGACGGCCCAGGGCCGCGAGCAGAACCGGCGCGTCGAGATCCAGCTGTCGCCGCTCACCTGAGCACACCGCGCAAAGCAGCGAAGCGCCACCAAACCAGAACGGCCCCACGTGGGCCGTTTTTTATTGGGGCGGTCTGAAGATAGGTCGAAGGGCTTAGGACATTAGCTTCTGCTAAATGATACTTTTCCAGACCCTGGAAAAAGATTACCATTCCACTGTTCCAGAGGGGATGGGGTGGTCAATCGGCCGCGCAATCAACATCTGCCGCCCCGGTCTTGCACGGCCAGATCAAGGGAATCTGGGAGGAATGCATGACAAGAACAGCTCGCCTCGGGCGCTGCGGCGTCCTCGTTTTGACTGGCCTTTTAGGCGCATGGCTCGGAGCCACCACGGCTCGGGCCGAGGACGCCAACAAGGCCGATATCGAAGCCCTGAAGAAATCCCTGGCCAAATATGAGGATTACACCGCCGCCGTCCGCGATCTCTATTTGTCGACCGTCGGCTGCGTCCACTACGCTGGCGAGAAGATAGCCGGCGCGATGTACTATCCGAAGGGTGCCATGGGCATCCATTTCGTCAACGTGCCGAGTATCGGCAAGCCGCTCGACCCGATGAAGCCTAACGTCCTGATCTACGAGCCGACGAAGAAGGGTTTGAAGCTGGTCGGCGTGGAATGGCTGGTGCCGCTGACCCCGGACGTGAAGGAGGTTCCGACGCTGTTCGGCCAGAAATTCATGGGGCCGATGGAGGGGCATTATCCGCTCATTCCAAGGGAATTCGTCCACTACGACCTGCATGCCTGGCTGTTCAGGGACAATCCGAACGGCATGTTCACCCCGACCAACCCGAAGGTGACGTGCAACAAGGCCGATTTCCCGATGCTGGAGAAGCCTACCAAGATGATGCCGGGACCGATGTAGGGCAGGGCGGGCAAGACAGCTTAAAAGGAAACGGCCCCGGACGGGGCCGTTTTCATTTCTGCCTGGACTGGCGGAAGCTTCAGACCTTCGCGACGATCCGCATGAAGGCCGGCACGTCGTCGCCAAAGCCGACGGTCGCGTCGTCTTCCTCCTGACGGTGGCGGCCGGGGCGGTCGCGCTGCGGCCGGGCATCGCCGCGCTGCTCGTGACGATTGCCGGAGCCCTTGCGCTCGTTCTCGGAACGGATCGCATCTTTGCGGGCGCGGCGTTCGGCAATATCGGCCACTTCGGCGACAGGCTGCTCGTCGCGCGCGGCCTCGGGTGTCTCGTCGCGCTTGGCGTGACGGTCCTTCTTGCGCTCGCCGCGTTCTTTGCGATCGTCCTTGCGGTCCTCGTCCTTGCGGCCGGCCCGGCGCGGCGCGCCGCGGCCACGGCGCGGCGCATCCTCGCCCTCGCTTTCGGTCACGGTCGACAGGTCGCCGTCATGCCATTCGATCTTGGTGCCGATCAGCCTCTCGATGGCGTCGACATATTTGGTGTCGGCGCGCGTGGCGATGGTGAAGGACTTGCCCGCGCGTCCGGCGCGGCCGGTGCGGCCGATGCGGTGGACATAGTCCTCGGCATGAATCGGCACGTCGTAGTTGAAGACGTGGCTGACATCGGGGATGTCGAGGCCACGCGCGGCGACGTCGGAGGCGACGAGATAGCGCAGCTTGCCGTCGCGGAAATTGTTGAGCATCTGCATGCGCGCGCGCTGGTCCATGTCGCCATGCAGGGCGCCGGCATCGAAATCATGCTTCAGCAGCGAGCGGAACAGTTCCGACACCTCGACCTTGCGGTTGCAGAAGATGATGGCGTTCTTCAGGTCGGCGTCTTCGGCCTTGATCAGATTGCGCAGCGTCTCGCGCTTTTCCCATGGCTTCGTGCCGGACTTCACCAGGCGCTGCGTGATGCTGGTCGCGGTGGACGCAGCCTTCGAGACCTCGACGCGCACCGGCGCATGCAGGAATTTCTCGGTGAGCTTGGTGATCTCCGGGGGCATCGTCGCCGAGAAGAACAGCGTCTGGCGCGTGAACGGGATCATCTCGCAAATGCGCTCGATGTCGGGAATGAAACCCATGTCGAGCATGCGGTCGGCCTCGTCGATGACGAGGATCTCCACGCCGTTGAGCAGAAGCTTGCCGCGCTCGCGATGGTCGAGCAGGCGGCCGGGCGTCGCGATCAGCACGTCGGCGCCGCGCTCGAGCTTCTTGTCCTGTTCGTCGAACGAGACGCCGCCGATCAGAAGCGCGATGTTGAGCTTGTGGTTCTTGCCGTATTTGATGAAGTTTTCCTCAACCTGAGCCGCCAGCTCGCGCGTCGGCTCGAGGATCAGCGTGCGGGGCATGCGGGCTCGCGCCCGGCCCTTTTCCAGCCGCGTCAGCATCGGCAGCACGAAGGAAGCGGTCTTGCCGGTTCCGGTCTGGGCGATGCCCAGCACGTCCTTGCCGAGCAACGCATGCGGGATGGCGCCGGCCTGGATCGGAGTCGGCTTGGTGTAGCCGGCATCTGAGACTGCGGAGAGGACTTTCGGCGACAGGCCGAGGTCCGAAAAGGTCAACGCTTCTTGAGCGGTCGTGGTGTCTGAGGACAAGTGTTTGATGTCTTTGGCTGGTTCGGGAAATCGCAACGCGCGCTGCGGCAGGCGCCGCGCACCTGCAAGATTGCGGTTGCAGTTAGGCGCAAGTCCGCGATTTGTCAACAGAAACAGCCGGGAATCGCGGTGATTGTGAAGACGTAACCTTAATCGCGATGCTTAATCGAAACAATCTCGTTTCGCCGGCTCAGTAGCGGAACTGCTCTGCAAGGATACGTTCGTTCCAGGAATGGTTCGGATCGAACAGTAAAGTTGCAGTCGCTGTCGGCGATTCCCGCACGGTGACGGAGGCCACCGCCTTGACCTCGGTATGGTCGGCGGCGGCGTTCACCGGGCGCTTTTCGGCTTCCAGGATGTCGAAGCGCACCGTCGCCTTGTTGGAGAGCAGCGCGCCCCGCCAGCGGCGCGGCCGGAATGGGCTGACCGGCGTCAGCGCCAGCAGCGGCGCGTCGAGCGGCAGGATCGGCCCGTGCGCCGACAGATTGTAGGCGGTTGAGCCGGCGGGCGTCGCGATCATCACGCCGTCGCAGTTCAGCTCCTCCAGCCGCACCTGGCCGTCGACAGTGATGCGGATCTTCGCGGTCTGGTAGGACTGGCGCCACAGCGCCACCTCGTTGATGGCCGGCGCCGAAACGGATTCGCCGTCATGCGTCACGGCGACCATTTCCAGCGGCCTGATCGTCTCGGAGGCCGCGTTGGCGATGCGCTCCTCGAGCCCGCCGGCGCGATATTCGTTCATCAGGAAGCCAATGGTGCCACGGTTCATGCCGTAGACCTTCTTGCCCGTGCTCATCGTCTCGCGCAGCGTCTGCAAAAGAAAACCGTCGCCGCCGAGCGCAATGATGATCTCGGCCTCCGCGACGGGCACCTGCCCATAGCGCGCCGACAGGCTTTCCCGCGCGGCGCGGGCGTCATCAGTGTCGGAAGAGACGAAGGCGAAACGACTGGCGGCTTTGCTCATGGCTCCCGGAGGGCGACCGTCTGCAGGGCCGCGCCGGGGACGGCGTAGCATGCGCCGCCCGTATCTGTGAAGGGTGCTGGGCGGCCGGCGGTCCACCCGACAATCGCGCTTCGTGACAGGCGCGACATGAATGTGATGGCCGCAATGGTTAAGACGAGGCTTAAACACTCGTAAAGCCGGATCGATCATGTTAGCCGACAGTGGATGGGTTAGCGGGGGCTGGCCAGTCGAGAGACCTGTCTATTGCCGGTAACGCGTCTGATCATAGTCTTCCTGATGATGGGAAGTTTCGCGCTGATGTTCGCCGAACTCGTGCGTCATTCGGAAGAGATGAGCCAGCGGCCGCAGCCGACGGCTTCCCGTTGCGGGGACGCCACGGGAACACCTTGCCCGCAAAGGGCGCTGTAGGCCTAACTTTTCCGCTCGCTCAACCACCTTGCAGGTGACAGCCCGGCTTGTGCCTGCCCGCGACATATTCGTCGATGAGTTGCCGGTAGCGCACCTCGCCGAAGCTTGGAAAGTGGCCGCCATGCACGACCGAGACCTCGAGGTCGCGCATGGCTAGCAGCGTCCCGACGACTATCCGTGCAGGCCAATCGCGCCGGGATCGGCCAAGAAACTTGCGGTTCAGCCTTTAGGATTCAGCGGAGGCACGCTGCATTTAAGGTCCGAGATCAATCCATCGGTCAATCCGTAGACCCAGCCGTGAATCCGCACGCGCTTGCCGCGCTTCCAAGCCCACTGCACGATGGGCGTGCGCTCAAGCCGCGCAACCTGGTTGCGCGTGCTCATCTCGCAAACGACCTTCAGGCGTGACGTCAGGTCGGGGACGCGGTCGAGTTCGTCCTTGTTCTGCTCGGCAACATCGCGAATGGGCTGCAGCCAATGGTCGATGATGCCGTGCCGTTCTCCGTCCAGCGCGGCCCGGATGCCGCCGCAACCATAATGGCCGCAGACGATGACGTGTGACACCTCC
Organism: Mesorhizobium sp. LCM 4577; assembly: GCF_001854795.2. NCBI lineage: Bacteria > Pseudomonadati > Pseudomonadota > Alphaproteobacteria > Hyphomicrobiales > Phyllobacteriaceae > Mesorhizobium > Mesorhizobium sp. LCM 4577. Next base: position 35,377 of record NZ_MDDU01000024.1, read on the forward strand.
AGCACGTCGATCGCGTACTCGAGCACCGACAGCAGGTTCAGGTCGCTTGGATGAACAAGGTTCGCCACATTGCGGTGGACGAAGACCTCTCCCGGTTCCAGACCCGTGATCGTGTTGGCCGGCACCCTGCTGTCCGAACAGCCGATCCAGAGGTATTGCGGTCGCTGAAGGTTGGAGAGCCGTTCGAAATAGTGGGGGTCTTCGCGGCGGCGTTCCTCCGACCAGGCCCGGTTTTTCTCAAACAGGTCATTCAGCACGTCATCACCTCGACTCCAGAGCGGCTTTCGCCGCTAGTGCGCATTGCCTACGCTGCTCGCGTCGGAAGAGCCACGTCTTTCCGCCGTCGCCTAGAAAGCGGCGAATCCGGTCACCCTCCGGACGCCCTGCGCAGCAGCCTTGAGAGATGCGCCCGGTGCAACATCTGCAAATCTTCGAGCAATGCCAGGAACGCCTTCGCTCCATCGGCAGGCTTGCCCGCGGCTTCTAACCCGGCAATGAGTGAATGCTGGCGGGCTATGTGCAACTCGCCATGGCGGACGTGCCGTTCCGCCATCCTGATGTCATCGGCGAGCGCCATTGGCAAAAACATCGCCGGGTTCTTCAATGTTCCTTGGCAGCCCCGCGCGGGAGGCACCGAAGCAGTCACGTGCCGTGATGGAACATTCCTCCTAGGGAGGTGTTTGGGGGGCGCCCCAACCCTGGAGAATTTGCAATGTTCATGCACAACAAGCGACTGCAGTACACCGTCCGCGTTTCCGAGCCGAACCCGCGTTTAGCGTGCATGATCATGGAGCAATTTGGCGGCGCCGATGGCGAGCTCGCCGCCGCGATGCGCTATTTCACGCAAGGCCTGGGCGAGGACGATATGGGCCGCAAAGACATGTTGCTCGATATCGCCACCGAAGAACTCAGCCACCTCGAAGTGGTCGGTTCGATCGTCACAATGCTCAACAAAGGTCTTAAGGCACAGCTGGCCGAGGGGCAGATGAAGGAAGCCGAGCTCTATCTGATGGTCGGTGCCAGCGGCACGACAGCCAAGGAATCGATCTTGTTCGGCGGCGCGCCCGCATTGTGCGATTCCGCCGGCGTGCCCTGGACTGCCGCCTATGTCGATTCGCGCGGCGAGCCTACCGTCGACCTGCGCTCGAACATTGCGGCCGAGGCGCGTGCCAAGATCGTCTACGAGCGGCTGATCAACATCACCGACGATCCGGGCGTTAAGGACGCGCTCGGCTTTTTGATGACGCGCGAGATCGCGCATCAAAAATCATTCGAGAAAGCGCTGTACGCCATCGAGCACAACTTCCCGACCGGCAAGCTCCCCGGCGTTGAGAAATTTGCGAGCATGTACGTCAACACCTCCCAGGGCGAAGGGGATACCAACGGGCCGTGGAACTCGGGAGATGAATGGGATCGCGTGGACGATCTGGAGGAAGTTATGCCGGCGGATGGCGGCGACGGGACGGCAACGGTCAAGCTGGCGGCCAAGGACATGAAAGTGGTCGCCAAGATGGGCGAGCGGACGCTTTCGGATCCCGCTTCCGACCCGACTACAGGCGCGGACATAGGCGCCGGTCCTGGGGCCGGACGGACCAAGAATGGGGATATGGGCGGAGCCGCCAACATCAACGAGGCTCCGGCGCAGGCGGAAGCGGCTGCCAGGAAGAAAACATCGAAGGCGAAGTCCCGGTAAGCTCAATGGCAGACGACAGTGCCGAGCATGTTTTTCGCAATCCGAACCGTGTTTCGGCGGATGAAGCCTATGAAGTCGGCTACTTTGCAGGCGTGAATGGCATCACGGAAGACCAGGTACGCGCGCTGATCAAATTGCACGGCGAGGATGTCGTGGTTCTCGTCATTGAAGCACGGAAGCTTAGGGAACCCGAACAGCATCCTTTGCCGTCCGTTCCGCTTTAGGGCCAAGGCGCGTCCGGCCTCTAACGCCGGTCTTCGCCCCGCCGGCGTTCTGGGCGGCCTTGGGGAACAAACAGCAGGTTCTGTTGTTCGGGGCCGGCGACGAAAAAGGAGAGACTGCAATGCCTGAGTCACGCGAATGGCTTATCCAGTGGCTGAGGGACGCTCACGCCATGGAAGAGCAAGCCGAGACGATGCTCTCCGGGCAACTGAGCCGGCTCGACAGTTACCCGGATCTTAGCGAGCGTATACGAATCCACCTCGACGAAACCAAGGAACAGGCTCGGCGCTTGCAAGTCTGTCTCGATGGTTTGGACGAGGGTTCCTCAACCCTCAAGGATGCTGGCGGCAAGCTGGCGGCGATGGCGCAATCGATCAGTGGTGTCTTCGCCGGCGACGAAGTGATGAAAGGCTCTCTTGCCAGCTACACCTTCGAGCATATGGAGATAGCTTCGTATGCGATCCTGATAGCGGCGGCCAATGAACTGGGTGAAGCCGAGATCGCACGCGTGTGCGAGCAGAACCTGCGCGAGGAGGAAGCCATGGCGGAGTGGCTGAAGAACAATCTTGCTCAGGTCGCGGCGACGTTTCTTACTCGCGCCGAAGCTGACAGCGACGCAGCGAAGCGCTAATCTATCGGCTTCCAGTATGCGCGGGGATGGACGCCATGGCATGCTTCGACGACAACCCAAGGCATCGTGGCCCTGGTGTCGGATATCAGGCTGGGCAACGGGCCCACGGAATGGGATGTCGCGCGCCACGTAGAAGAGTCAGTCCAGACCTTCCCGTGATTTATATGAGCGGTGACGGCGCGGTCGACTGGGCATCCATGGGGGTCCCCAACAGCATCATGATCGCCAAGCCCTGTGTGATGCAGCAGATCATCGTAGCCCTGGCAACCTTGCTTAACAGTGGGGGTCCTTTTCCGCGTATCTGATCGACGTGGCTGGCCTTGTGGCACGCTGTGAGGTGCGCCACGTGCCCTGAAAGAACGGTCGGATTCGTGCGAAAACACCGCAACAGAGCGTCTTTCTCTTGCACATATCCTTACACAATCGCCCGGTACACGTGCCGCTGGCTGATAATCACGATTGAGAGCATGTCAGATTATGACTGTAAAACAGGGACTTACATTCAGAAGGATGGTGCCCCCGGCAGGGATCGAACCCGCGACCTTCGGTTTACAAAACCGCTGCTCTACCAGCTGAGCTACAAGGGCACGGCGCTCCGGTAGCATATTTCGTGCGCCAGTAAAGACAAAACTCCGTTTCGGTTCGCTAATGGACGCCGTGGCTTGGCCGGCATGCTGAAAAGCGGAGCGCCGCTTCCTACATGCTGTTCAGGTGCAATCGCATCGAACGGGGTGCCGCATGATCAGATTCGTCATCATCCTGCCGCTCATCGTCGTGACCTGGCTTCTGCTGGTGAAGGTCGTCAGCGATCTGAAGAAGGCCAATATCGACTGGACCGGCGTCGCCACTTTCGTCGGCTTCATCGTGCTGGCCTTCTGGTTGAGGCATGTCACGGGGATGGGGTGAAAAGAGTGAGTGGGGATTAGGCAGTAGGCAGTGGTAAAACTTCAATCTCCCTACTGCCTATTCCCTACTGCCTAATCCCTCAAACCTTCGAACCTTTTGCCGCTTCGCCACGACTGATCTCCCGAGAGGCGAATGGTCGCCTCGATCAAGGATCCAGGAGATCATCATGTTGAAGCGTACCCTTACCTCAGGCCTCGTCGCCGTCTTCGTCGCCACCGGCGCGCTGGCCGCCACGGTCGAAACGTCCTCGGCTCACGGCAACCACCACCATCATCATCACCACAAGCATCACAAGAACTTCTGGTGGTGGCACAACCATCATCACAAGCATCACCACCACGGCAAGGTGATCATCTTCCTCTGACGAGAAGACCATTTGCCTTCGAAGGGCGGCTCTCGGGCCGCCCTTTTTTCGTTCCGGGCGACCAGCAGCCGGAGGCGGGGGAAAAGCCCGAAGAATCGTCGACGAAAAATTTCAAAAAAAACTTCGAACCATTTTCCGACTGGCGGCGACCCATGATCAAGAGGCGGATGGTTCGCCTCTCCATTGAAACAGGAGATCGTCATGTTCAAGCGCACCATCGTTTCCGGCCTCATCGCCACCACCGTCGCCGCCGCCACGCTGGCCGGCACCGTCCAACCTTCGGCCGCCCACGGCCATCATCACCGCGAACTCGGCATCGGCATCGCAGCCGGCGTCGGCGGCTTCGTTCTCGGCAGCCTGCTCGCCCAGCAGCCCCGAACCGTCTATGTCGAGGACGATGGCTACGACTCGATCCACGTCCGCCGCTGCTATGCGCGCTATGCCAGCTACGACGAGCGCACCGACACCTATATGAGCTACGACGGCCCGCGCTATTGCAGGCTCTAGGAGGGAGCAAGATCAACGACAGGAAAGAGGGGCTGCACGCGGCCCCTTTTCTTGCGTTTGACCGTTAGCGGATTCGCCAGATGGGTTAATTGGAAGCGGACTTCGCCTCCGGCATCGCCAATCCCGCCGCCTTACAGGCGCCGCTGACCGAAACGTCGTTTATCGCGACGAGTTCGAAGTTGTTTCCGGCATCGGGATAGATCTTGCCGATGAAAGGCTCGGTGCCGCCGGGAGAGCCCTTGTCGTCCACATAGCCGCACACCACGATCTCGTGGCGACTGTCCAATGTGCGCTCTCCGGCAAGCATCGATCCGAACTTTGCGGCAATGGGGTTCTTCAGATGCTGGCGGACGCCGGCGGTGATGATCTCCTCCAGGGCCAGTGAAATCGGAATGGGATCGACGCGCGGGTTGCCGCTGGGTGCAGCGATCGGCTCGACCGGCGCCGGTGCCGCCGCCACGCAGCCGCAAAGGGAAGCGACGGATAGGAGGAAAACTGTTTTCCGCATCCCGTGCCCTTTCGCACGCATGCCAACGCCCCGGCAAGACGGTCAAGTCCGGCGTTCGGCCTGCCTATGCCCCGGTCGGCCTTCGCCAGGCAACCAGCGATGTACAGCGATTTTGCAAGCGTTTAGGCTGGCTTCCGCGCCAAACGAGGGGAGGGTGGCATGAACGAGCAGGATCCCAGGGAAGAACGGGTCGAACCGGTTTTCCGCAACGGCACCATCACCATCGTCGGCATCCTGCTTGCGTTTTCGCTAGGCTTCATCACCCATTGGGCGGCCAACCCGATCCCATGGCAGACCTACCATCTGATTGCCGTGCTGCCGATCCTGGTCGGCATTGCACTGCAGATCCGGGCGCTTGCCATTCTGCTCGACATCAAATCCCTGCAGCGGAGCATTCATGACCGCGCCAGTCGGATATTCATCGCCGGCCTCATCTTGGCGGCCTGAGGCGTCGGACTGGCCATCCTGCTCGATTTCTTCGACATATCGGCCAAGAGCGCGTTGCCGGGCGCGTCCTAATAAGCTTTCACGCCGCCGATCATCTTCGTCACCTCGACCGCGGCCTCGCGCACCAGCGGACCGATCTCGGCCAGTCGCTCGGGCGTGACCCGAACCGTCGGGCCGGACACCGAAACGCCGCCGATCGGCTCGCCATATTCGTTGAAGATGGCGGCGGCCACGCAGCGCATGCCGGGATGGCGTTCCTCGTCGTCCACCGACCAGCCGCGATGCTTGATGGTCGCCAGATCGTGGGCGAGCGCAGAGATATCTGAGAGCGTCTTGTCGGTGTAGCGCTGCAGGCCCGCCTTGCGCAGGATGGCGGCGACCCGTTCCGGCTCGAGATGCGCCAGGACGGCCTTGCCGATACCGGATGCATGGAAGGGGCTGCGCGTACCCGGCCGGAAGAAGGCGCGGATCGCCTGGTGCGTCTCGACCTGGCTGACAAAGACGACGCAATCGTCCTCGGCGACGCCGAGATTGGCCGTCTCGCCGGTCTTCTCCATCAGTTCCTGCATGACGATGCGCGCGCGGTCGACCAGCTTGCGCCGGCGCAGGAAGGCCGCACCCATGCGGTAGGTCTCGACGCCGACGGACCAGAGCTGGTCGGTCGTATCGAACTCGACCATGCCGTGGTTCTCCAGCGTCGTCAGCATGCGATAGGCGGTGGACGCGGCAATGCCGCTTTGCGCCGCGATTTCACTCAGCGACAGGCCGCTGGCCTCGGCGACGATGGCCAGGATCCGCAGCGCCCGGTCGAGCGACTGCACCGACGCCGCTTCGGACGGACCATTGAAGGCGCGCGGCCGGCCGCGTTGGCGTTTTTCCGTCGTTTCCATGCCCGTCATTCTCGCCGATCTGATGCCGGATGCAATGAAAAACTTTTTCAGTCGTTGCTGCGATAGTTTTTCTGGAAAACGAAAAGTGAAGTGAAATCAGTGGATAAAAGCCATTTTCTAGAAATGAAAAAATATTCTGAAAAAATTGAAAAATCAAAGGCGCGCTGGCACTATCAAGCCAACCAACGAAATGGAGGCTTGTCATGGCCAGGATGCGCGCTGTCGACGCGGCGGTTCTCGTTCTCGAAAAGGAAGGYATCACCAATGCCTTCGGCGTGCCGGGCGCGGCAATTAACCCGCTCTATTCGGCGCTGAAGGCGCGCGGCACCATCCRCCATGTGCTCGCCCGCCATGTCGAGGGGGCCTCGCATATGGCCGAAGGCTACACGCGGGCCAAGGCCGGCAATATCGGGCTCTGCATCGGCACGTCCGGCCCGGCCGGCACCGATATGATCACCGGCCTTTATTCGGCCTCGGCGGATTCGATCCCGATCCTCTGCATCACCGGACAAGCGCCGCGCGCGCGCCTCAACAAGGAGGATTTCCAGGCCGTCGACATCGCTTCGATCGCCTCGCCCGTCGCCAAATGGGCGGTCACCGTCATGGAGCCCTATCTGGTTCCGATGGCGCTACAGAAGGCGTTCCACCTGATGCGCTCCTCGCGCCCGGGTCCGGTGCTCGTCGACCTGCCCATCGACGTCCAGCTTGCGGAGATCGAGTTCGACATCGACGCCTATGAACCGTTGGCTCCGTTCAAACCGGCAATGACGCGCGCCCAGGCCGAGAAGGCGCTGGCGATGCTCAACGAGGCGGAAAGGCCGCTGATCGTCGCCGGCGGGGGCATTATCAATGCAGACGCTTCCGATTTGCTGATCGAGTTCGCCGAAGTCACCGGTGTGCCGGTCATCCCGACGCTGATGGGCTGGGGTTCGATCCCCGACGACCACCGGCTGATGGCGGGCATGTGCGGCCTGCAGACCTCGCACCGCTATGGCAATGCGACGATGCTTGCCGCCGACTTCGTCTTCGGCATCGGCAACCGCTGGGCCAACCGCCACACCGGCTCGGTCGATGTGTACACGAAGGGGAAAAAATTCATCCATGTCGACATCGAGCCCACTCAGATAGGCCGCGTCTTCGCGCCGGATCTCGGCGTGGTCTCGGATGCGGGCGCCGCTCTGAAGATCCTGCTCGATGTCGCCACCGAATGGCGCACGGCCGGCAAGCTGCGTGACTGGTCGGGCTGGGCCAAGGAATGCCAGCAGCGCAAGAAGACCATGAAGCGCAAGACGCATTTCGAGCAGGTGCCGCTGAAGCCGCAGCGCGTATACGAGGAGATGAACAAGGCCTTTGCCCGCGACACCACCTATGTCACCACGATCGGCCTGTCGCAGATCGCCGGCGCGCAGTTCCTGCATGTCTACAAGCCGCGTAACTGGATCAATTGCGGTCAGGCCGGCCCGCTCGGCTGGACGCTGCCGGCAGCGCTCGGCGTGCGCGCCGCCGATCCGGACCGGGATATCGTCGCGCTCTCCGGCGACTACGACTTCCAGTTCATGATCGAGGAAATGGCCGTCGGTGCGCAGCACAAGCTGCCTTACATCCATGTCGTCGTGAACAATGCCTATCTCGGCCTCATCCGCCAGGCGCAGCGCGGCTTTTCGATGGACTACGAGGTGAGCCTGGCCTTCGAGAACGTCAATCGTGCCGGCGATCCCGAGGCCGGCTACGGCGTCGACCATGTCGCGGTCGCCGAGGCCATGGGCTGCAAGGCGGTCCGCGTGAAGAAGCCCGAGGAATTCGCCGGCGCCTTCAAGGAAGCGCAGCGGCTGATGAAGGAGCACCAGGTGCCGGTCGTGCTGGAATTCATCCTCGAGCGCGTCACCAACATTTCCATGGGTACGGAAATCGACAAGATCACCGAGTTCGAGGAGCTTGCCGAACGCAACGAGGATGCGCCGACGGCCATCATGATGTTGGATTAGGCAACCCTGGGCAGGCAGAAAAAGAAGGAGAAAAAGGAATGCCGCGTTTTTCAGCCAATCTTTCGATGCTCTTCGGCGAGCATGATTTCCTCGACCGTTTCGATGCCGCCGCCCGCGTGGGCTTCAAGGGCGTCGAATATATCGGCCCCTATGATCATGCGCCGGACGTCGTCGCGGCGCGCCTGAAGAAGAACGGCCTCAGCCAGGTTCTCTTCAACCTGCCGGCCGGCGATTGGGGCAAGGGCGAGCGCGGCATTGCCGTCTTGCCGGACCGGGTGCCGGAATTCCGGCAGGGCGTCGCCAAGGCGATCACCTACGCGCATGCGCTGGGCTGCGAGCAGATCAACTGCTTGGCCGGCATCGCGCCGCAGGGCGCTGACCGCGTCGTTTTGGAAAACGTCTTTGCCGAGAATCTCGCCTTCGCGGCGGAGAAGCTGGAGCAGGCCGGCATCAGGCTGCTGATCGAGCCGATCAACACGCGTGACATCCCCGGCTTCTTCCTGAACTATTCCGACCAGGCGCTGGCGCTGATCGACCGCATCGGCTCGAAGAACCTCTATTTGCAGTACGACATCTACCACATGCAGATCATGGAGGGGGATCTCGCCCGTACCATCGAAGCGAACCTTCCCCGCATCGCGCATATCCAGCTTGCGGACAATCCCGGCCGTCACGAGCCGGGGACGGGCGAGATCAACTATCCCTTCCTCTACGACCACATCGACCGCCTCGGCTATGCCGGCTGGATCGGCGCCGAATACAAGCCGAAGGCCGGCACGGAGGCCGGATTGGGTTGGTTCACGGAGTTTGCCGGGCAGGGGAGCGCGGCGGCTTAAGAGCCGGCGCTCGAACTGCCAATCTCCCCCAAGAGGGGGAGATGTCCGGCAGGACAGAGAGGGGCGCGAAGGAACGCGACCTCGATAAATTGACGGAGATACAAAATGGAAACCATCGGTTTCATCGGCCTCGGCATCATGGGCGCGCCGATGGCGGGGCATCTTCTCGACGCCGGCTACAAGGTCGTCGCCAGCGACCATCGATCGAAGGCGCCCGCCGATCTCGTCGCCAAGGGGCTGAAGACGGTGACCGGCAACGACGCCGTGGCCAAGGCCGCCGACATCATCATCACCATGGTGCCGGACACGCCTCAGGTCGCGGACGTTCTCTTCGGCGAGAACGGCGTCGCCTCTGGTCTGTCCAAGGGCAAGCTCGTCATCGACATGAGCTCGATCTCGCCGATCGCCACCAAGGAATTCGCCAAAAAGATCAACGATCTCGGCTGCGGCTATCTCGACGCGCCGGTGTCGGGCGGCGAGGTCGGCGCCAAGGCGGCGTCGCTCACCATCATGGTCGGCGGCGAGGAAAAGGCGTTCGAGCGCGCCAGGCCGATCTTCGAGAAGATGGGCAAGAACATCACCCTGGTCGGCCCGAACGGCGTCGGCCAGACCACCAAGGTCGCCAACCAGATCGTTGTCGCCCTCACCATCGAAGCGGTCGGCGAAGCCCTGGTTTTCGCCTCGAAGGCCGGCGCCGATCCTGCAAAAGTCAGGCAGGCGCTGATGGGCGGGCTCGCCGCCTCGCGCATCCTCGAAGTGCATGGCGAGCGCATGATCAAGCGCACCTTCGCCCCGGGCTTCCGCATCGAGCTGCATCAGAAGGATCTCAACCTGGCGCTGGAAGGCGCGAAGGCGCTCGGCGTGTCCCTCCCCAACACCTCGACCACGCAGCAACTCTTCAATTCCTGCGCCGCTAATGGCGGCGGCAAGGAGGATCACTCGGCGCTGGTCAGGGCGCTGGAGCGGATGGCGGCGCATGAGGTCAGCGGGGAGGCGCAAGCCGAAGGCAAGGCGGCTTAGGTTAGGAGACGGCGGCTCAACGTTCCCACGCCGCCTGCTCTTTTCCTGTCAGAGAACGGGTTCCTGCGTTTCGCCGCGGGAGCCCGTTTTTCGCTTCGAAGCTATCGTCGACCCGCGCTCAGCTGCGCTTCAGGAATGCGTTCGCAGCGTAAAGGCTGACCGCCGCCGCGTTCGACACGTTGAGCGAGTGGATAGCGCCTGGCATATCGAGCCGTGCCAGCGCGGTCACCGTCTCGCGGGTCTTCTGCCGCAGGCCCTTGCCTTCCGCGCCCAGCACGAGCGCGATTTTCTCGCCGTCGAAGGTCTTCTCGAGCTCCGCCGGTCCTTCCGAATCGAGCCCGATGGTCTGGAAGCCGGCCTCGTGCAACTGCCCTAGCGCATCGGCGAGGTTCTTCACCTCGATCTGGTCGATATGCTCCAGCGCGCCGGACGCGGATTTCGCCAGCACGCCCGAGTCCTGCGGGCTGTGGCGCGCCGTGGTGATCAGCGCGCCGGCGCCGAAGGCAACCGCGGAGCGCAGGATCGCGCCGACATTGTGCGGATCCGTCACCTGGTCGAGCACCAGCACCAGCTTTGTGTCGCCGAGCGCGTCGAGGCGCTTCGGCTTCAGCGGCTCGGCCTCGATCAGCACGCCCTGGTGCACCGCGTCCGATCCGGTGATCTTGTCGATGTCCTTCGGCTCGACCAGTTCGGCCATGAAGGGCAGGGCGGCGAGATCGGGAATCGACAGCCGCTCCGCCGCGTTGCGGGTCACCAGCATCTTCCTGATCTTGCGCCGCGGATTGTCGAGCGCGGCCCGCACCGTGTGCAGGCCGTAAAGCCGCACCAGCCCGTCGCCGGGCGCTTCGCCCGGCGGCACTGGCTGGCGCGGCCGGAATGCCGGCGCGCCGCCCGCCTTCTGGTCGCGGTGCGCGCGCCTCAGCTTCGCGTAGTGGGTGTCCTTGCGCGTGCCGGGCTTGTTGCTTTTCTCGTCGCTCATGCGGCCTCTATAGCGGTCCCGACCGGCTAAGGATACGGCTTGCGGCAATGAATGCCGGACATCCTCGAAAAACCCTCGCCGCGCCGGTTGACACCTACCGGCCTTGCCGCCATAAGGCGCTTCGCTGATTTCGGAGAAGATCTTACTCGGGCTCCGGATCGGCAGAAATGCCTCGTTGCATGGCTCCGGCGGCAGACTGGAGAGGTGCCCGAGTGGTTAAAGGGGACGGACTGTAAATCCGTTGGCTTAGCCTACGTTGGTTCGAATCCAACCCTCTCCACCACTGCCGGCCCGGAAGCCCTGAACGAACAAGAGTCTCGGACCGAAAGTGCATGGCGCTTTTCGGGTGAATCCGGTACTTCAGTGCAAGGCGCGGGTATAGCTCAGTGGTAGAGCAGCAGCCTTCCAAGCTGAATATGCGGGTTCGATTCCCGCTACCCGCTCCAGATTTCTTCTTCGCATGCTCCAAAGAAAACGCCGCGCACCGTGGCGCGCAGCGTCTTCCTTTCATCCAGCCGTTTAGCTGTTAGCTGTTGAAAGCCGAAGCGACCTGATGGTTTTGCGGCACCTGGCCGTTCGGCGTCAGCTTGTCGATGATGCCGGGCAGCGCCGTGGAGAGCTGCTGCAGCAGTTCCTGCTCGTTGAGGCCGGTGCGCTGCGCGATCTCGCGGATCACCGCCGGCCCGAGYGCCGAGCCGAGATCACCCGGGTTGATCGGCTGGTTCTGGCCGGTGCCGACCCAGGAATCGGCGACGTTGCCGTGACCGGCGTCCTTCAGCTTGTCGAGCAGGCCGCCGAGGCCGCCGAGCAGGCCGCCATCGGCCGACGCATCGGTTCCCGCGGGCGTCGGCGCCGGCGCTTGCGGCGCGGCCGCTTCCTCGCTTCTGCCGCTCAGCATCTTGCCGACCAAAAGCGCGCCGAGCGCGATCATCAGGGGTTTGGTGATGTTGCCGCCCGGAACGGCGTTGTCAAAAAGGCCCATAACGGATCTCCTTATCCAGCCAAGTCCGCCCGGCCCCACAATGGCGCAAACGGGCGGAATTTCAAGCTGTCTTGAGCTTTTGACAATCATATGAACATGATGGGCCGGCGGGGAAATTTGGAGGGAATTATGGGCATTATCAGCTGGATCATTCTCGGCATCGTCGCCGGCTTCATCGGCAGCAAGATCGTCAACAAGACCGGCCAGGGCATGATCATGGATATCGTGCTCGGCATCGTCGGCGCCATTGTCGGCGGCGTCATCTTCAGCGCCTTCGGCGCCTCGGGTGTCACCGGCCTCAACATCTGGAGCCTGATCGTGGCCGTCATCGGCTCGGTCGTCGTGCTGTGGGCCTATCACCAGATTTCCGGCAAGCGCACGCTGTAAGGAACCAATGCGCGGCAGCCGAAGGACTGCCGCCGATGGACTTTCGAGGGCCGGCCGCGCGGAGCGCGCCGTGGCCGGCTGGTTTGCTTTGGATCGTCGGGGCGGGGCAGTTCGGCAATGGCGGTGCAGATCGAAGGGCTTGCCGTTACCTATTATCCAATCCCGAAAAGCGGCACCAGCAGCGTCAAATACGCGCTCATGGCGCTCGGCGATAAACACGCCGCGCTTGCCGCGGACCCCGACAACGAGGTCCACAGCCACCTGGCGACAAGCTGGGTCGATCCTTTCGCGCCGGTCTATGATGGGATGGGTGGCAAGTTCACCATCGTCCGCGATCCGCTTGAGCGGCTTTTATCCGCCTATTCCAGCAGGATAGTGGACACCAACGTCCTGACCCGACCCTCGGCAAAGGCCGAAATGCTCGCGAGCTTCGGGCTGCCGCTCGATCCGGATCCCGATACTTTTATCCTGAATGTCGAGAAATACAGCGCATGCTCATGGGAGATCCGGTTCCACGTCGCCTCGCCGCGCCATTTCGTCGGCTCCAGCCTGTTCCTGTTCGAGCATGTCTTCAGGTTCGAGGAGATGGACAAGGTCGCGGTTTTCCTGTCCTCCGTCAGCGGCAAAACAGTCGGCATGCCCCGCTTGCAGGCGAGCCGAAAAAAGGTCAGTCCGTCGGATCTGTCACCGGCCGCTCTGTCGAAAGCCATGCGCTTCTGCCGCTATGACTATGGCTTTCTGGTCGATTATTACGATCCAGCGAGATGGGGCGGCATCCCTGATGGCGACCCCGCCGAAACCTCGACGCTGCATGTCAACGGCGATCCCACGGCGCTGCGCGACGGCCGCCTCGTCTATCCGCGAACGCTGCGCAACTTCATCGATTTCTTGGCGCAGCGCCCGCTGAAAAGAAAGGTAAGCGCGCCGGGGCGATGCGGTAACGGCTAGGCGACCATCGCCAACCGGCGCTTTCTTTCGTCGAGCGAGACGATCGCCAGGCCGCTGGCCATCACCAAAAGGATGCCGCAGACGGCGAGCGCGTTGGGAAACTGTCCGAACACCAGCAGGCCCGAAATGACCGCCCAGACCGTGAAGCAGTAGTAGAAGGGCGCGACCGCGCTTGTCGGCCCGACCCGGTACGCCATGAAGATGAAGAAATGGCCGAAGATCAGGAACAGGCCCGCGCCGGCGATCAGCAACAGATGGCGCCCCTGAGGCATCACCCATTGCTCCGTCGCCAGATGCGCCGCGCCTGAACCGGCCAGCACCACCACGACCGCGGAGATGGCGACGATCATGCCCGGCACCTCGGCGCCCACTTTGCGGCCGGCTATATCGCGCACCGCCGCGAAGGCGGCATTGCCGAGCGCCAGCAGCGCGTAGACCGAAATGCCCTGCATGGTCGGCTGCGCCACCATCAGCGCTCCGACAAAGCCAAGGCCGATCAGCGCCATGCGCGTGGCGCCGATCTTTTCGCCGAACAGCATCGCGGAGCCGACCAGCACGATGAGCGGCGTGATCTGCCCGAGCGCGGTGGAATCCGCGATCTGCATGTTCGCCAGGGCAACGACGTAGCAGAGGATCGCCAAGAGCTCGAACAGGTTGCGGCGCAGCACCTTGCGCTCGAAGAGCAGCGGGATCTGCCTGGCATAGCCAAGCATCAGAAGCAGCGGCACGCCCCACAGCGTCGCGGCAGCGCCCCGCAGCAAGAGCACTTCGTACGGCGGCAGCCCGGTGGTCGCGAGCTTCATCAGCGTGTCGTTGACGAGATAGGATCCCGTCGAGACGATCATGAACAGCGGGCCGCGGATATGGGATGGAATGAACTGCATGCGGCCGACAAGATCAGAGCGGCGTCGCGGCGGCAATGGGCCAGCTCAGCGCCTTTGATTTTACCCACGGCAGCCCTATATCCGCTCCACATCTCCCTGAAATCGACCGTTGGTTCGGGTCGAGCGGGAATCCGCTCAGCCACAAGGCACTTGTGTTTTTCGGCCGTTGTCGCTAATCGCCCCGCATTCGACTGAACTGAAGGTCAAGGCCGTCCAAGGAAAGAGACTATGGCAAAAGGTAAATTCGAGCGCACCAAGCCGCATGTGAACATTGGCACGATCGGTCACGTCGATCATGGCAAGACGTCGCTGACGGCGGCGATCACGAAGTATTTTGGCGAATACAAGCGCTATGACCAGATCGACGCGGCCCCGGAAGAGAAGGCACGCGGCATCACGATCTCGACGGCGCATGTCGAGTATGAGACGGCCAACCGTCACTACGCCCATGTCGACTGCCCCGGCCACGCCGACTATGTGAAGAACATGATCACGGGTGCCGCGCAGATGGACGGCGCGATCCTGGTCGTGTCGGCCGCCGACGGCCCGATGCCGCAGACCCGCGAGCACATCCTGCTTGCCCGCCAGGTCGGCGTGCCCTCGATCGTTGTGTTCTTGAACAAGGTCGACCAGGTCGACGACGCCGAGCTGCTCGAGCTGGTCGAGCTCGAGGTTCGCGAGCTTCTGTCGAAGAACGAGTTCCCCGGCGACGACATTCCGATCGTCAAGGGTTCGGCGCTGGCGGCGCTGGAGGATTCCAACAAGACCATCGGCGAGGACGCCATCCGTGAGCTGATGGCTCAGGTCGACGCCTACATCCCGACGCCTGTTCGTCCGCTGGACAAGCCGTTCCTGATGCCGATCGAGGACGTGTTCTCGATCTCGGGCCGCGGCACGGTGGTGACCGGCCGCGTCGAGCGCGGCGTGGTCAAGGTCGGCGAGGAACTGGAGATCGTCGGCATCCGTCCGACCGCCAAGACGACCTGCACGGGCGTTGAAATGTTCCGCAAGCTGCTCGACCAGGGTCAGGCCGGCGACAACATCGGCGCGCTCTTGCGCGGCATCGACCGCGAGGGTGTCGAGCGCGGCCAGGTTCTGGCCAAGCCGGGTTCGGTGAAGCCGCACAAGAAGTTCGTGGCCGAAGCCTACATCCTGACCAAGGACGAGGGCGGCCGTCACACGCCGTTCTTCACCAACTACCGTCCGCAGTTCTACTTCCGCACGACCGACGTGACGGGCATCGTGACGCTGCCGGCCGGCACCGAGATGGTGATGCCCGGCGACAACATCACCGTCGACGTCGAGCTGATCGTGCCGATCGCGATGGAAGAGAAGCTGCGCTTCGCCATCCGTGAAGGCGGCCGCACCGTCGGTGCCGGCATCGTCGTCACCATCAAGGAATAATCGATCCGGCACTTGCCGGTTCGACAAGGAAAGGGCGGCCTTCGGGCCGCCCTTTCGCTTTGGAGGCTGTATTGCTCGCCCTTTCCAATTCTGTTGCAAGCATCGTCGCCCCAACTAGTATGGGTTGTATTCTTGGGGTTGCCAGACGTGGTTTCGACATTCCGTTCAAAGACCATACGGTGTTGGCGCGGGTTGCTTCGGCTGGGATTGGCCGCTGCCGCAGGGCTGGCCGCCCTCAGTGCCGCCGCGAAGGAAACGCCGCCGGACTACGGCCCGACGATGCGCTTCGTCGTCGTGCGCAGCAGCGCGCCGGGCTGCGAGCCGAACTGCCCGGAATGGATTTCCGCCGAAGGCACGATCGAGGCCGGCACGCCGGCGCTGCTGAAACGCCTGCTGAAGACGCTCGGCGGGCGGCAATTGCCGATCGTCGTCAATTCACCCGGCGGCAATGTCGATGCCTCGCTGCAGCTTGGCCGCATGGTCCGCAAGAACAAGCTCGATATCGCGGTCGGCATCACCGAGTTTTCCGGCTGCTCGCCGGGGATGAAGAATTGCCGTGACAATGACGCCAAGGGCCAGCCCTATTTGGGCGTCGCCCACGACAGCGGCGCGATGTGCAATTCGGCCTGTCCGCTGATGTTTGCCGGCGGCATCCGCCGCGTGGTCGGCGAATGGGCCTATCTCGGTGTCCATCAGATCACGACCACCTACCAGCGCGAGAAGCTGCTCTACCGCACGACCTATCGTATCGTGAACGGCAAGAAGAAGATCATCAGCACCAGGGTTGTCAGTCGCAGGAATGCCGGCAGCTACAAGACCTATGAGATGAGCAAGGCGGTCGAGAAGCGGCTGTCGGCCTATCTGAAGGAGATGGGCGTCGAGCAGGGCGTGCTCAGCGTGATGAAGGTGACGCCTGCCAGCGACATCAGGCAGATCGAGCCCGACGACATGCTGGAGATGAAGCTCGTCACCAGCCCCGATTCTCTCGATTTGCTGACCGAGGGCACCATTTGCCGGCGTCAGCCGGCGCCGACGAATTGTCGCGAGATCCCGGCGAACGCCGCGCCGGCTGCGGTCGCGGCACTTGGGGCCGAGCCTTCTCCCATTGCTCCGGTTCCCACTGCCCCGGTTCCCGCGCCAGCGCAGCAGGCCCACGAACAGGAGATGCGCTTCGTTGTTGTTCGCGGCAGCAATCCGCTTTGCAATCCCGACTGTCCGGAATGGATTTCGGCGGAAGGCACGATCGCGGCAGGCACCGCCGACGAGCTGCGCCAACTGCTCGATACGATCCGGGAGCGCCGGTTGCCTGTCATAATCAACTCGCCCGGCGGCGACGTGCAGGCGGCACTTGCCGCGGGCCGGCTGATCCGTGAGCGCAAGCTGGATGTTGCGGTCGCGCGAACGGATTTTCTCGATTGCGATCCGGGCGCGGCGGGGTGCGTCGCACCCGACGGCCTCCATACCGGCCTCACCATCGATGCAGGCGCCGAATGCGACGCGGCTTGCGCGGTGATGATCGCCGGCGGCGTCCGGCGCCTAGTGGGCGCCGATGCGCGTTTCCTGGTGCATTCCATGGGTATGGAAGACAAGGTCAGGGCGTATCTTGACGAGATGGGGATCGGCTCGGGCTTTTTCGCCGCCATGCAGTCGGCCGAATATGCCAAGCACAGGGAACTCAGCCGGGACGAGCTGAAGACGTTCGGACTGACGACCGGGCCGCAGTCGGTGGACGCGCTGACCGGCGCCACCATTTGCAGATCCGCGCCCAGGCCGGAGAATTGCCGGGGCCTTCCGGCCACCGATGCCGAGGCGAAGGCGCCAGCGAAGCTGTAGAGCGATTCCAGGAAGAGTGTTTACGGTTTTCCGTCCGGAATTGCGTAAACAAGGAGATAGCGCGCACTGGCCATTGAGGCAGGTTGAGCCGGGCAGGGCGCTGCCGCTATCCTGCCGGTGCTGCATGCACAGTGGAGGAGCGGCGATGCGCGAGGACATCCCGACTTTATATGAATGGGCCGGCGGCAGCGAGGCGCTGAACCGGCTGACCCGGACCTTTTATGACAAGGTGGCTGCGGATCCGATCGTCGGTCCGGTGTTCGAACACATGTCGCCGGATCACCCGGCGCATGTCGCCGCCTTCATCGGCGAGGTCTTTGGCGGGCCGAAGACCTACAGCGAGAAGCATGGCGGCCATCGCGAGATGGTGATGCATCACCTTGGCAAGCACCTGACCGAGGAACAGCGGCGCCGCTGGATCAATCTCCTTGCCGATGCTGCGGATGAGATCGGCCTGCCGGACGACCCCGAATTCCGCTCCGCCTTCATGGGTTATGTCGAGTGGGGATCGCGGCTGGCGAAGATGAACTCGAATCTGGGCGAGACCTGCGATCCCGAGACCGAGCCGATGCCGGCCTGGGGCTGGGGTGTGCCGGGCGGACCTTATAAGCCGCCGGCCGGGAAATCGTAAGCGCCTGCGCGCCCGCGATCGATTGCCGGCCTATCTGCATCCAGATTTCTGACAAAGCCTCCAAAACGGCATCGGAGTGCTCTTTACAGAGTGCCCGGAAGCTTTTAGGAAGCGCCTGCGCCGAACAGCGCATGCACGGRCATAGCTCAGTTGGTAGAGCGGCGGTCTCCAAAACCGCAGGTCGTAGGTTCGAGCCCTGCTGCCCGTGCCATCTCCTCGAAAGTGGCCGATCGAAGCCTCCGCGGTTGAAAATCGGCGGGTGGCTTGCCATATGGGGAAAATTGGGGCATAAGCCCCGCATAGCCGGGACGGGACGACTGGATGGTTCCGAGGCGGCGCTAGGGCATAAAGCGGACCTTGCCACTTGCGTGGATTAAGAATCGGTTTTATGTAGACAAGACAGACACGCGACGCGTGGAGCTGGGAAGCCGGCTTTACGCGTCTGATTTGCGTGGGTGAAATAGCGGCGCTGATTCGCGCCGCATAGAGCCCAGGCGGCACGTCCCGGCCAGCGGGATCATCCAGGAGGCCCGGCCAACGGGTCTTGAAAACAGGCGGCACATGGCTTCGAAAACCACTAATCCCTTCACCTTTCTCCAGCAGGTCCGCGCGGAGACGGCCAAGGTGACATGGCCTTCGCGGCGCGAAACCATGATCTCGACCGTGATGGTCCTGGTGTTCGCGGTGATCGCGATGCTGTTCTTCTTCGCTGCCGATATTCTGATGGGCTATGCGATCGAGTGGATCCTGGGTCTCGGGCATTAATTCGGCGGTTTACGGAGAGGTCGTGAAATGACTGCGCGGTGGTATATCGTCCACGCCTATTCGAACTTCGAGAAGAAGGTCGCCGAGGACATCGAGAACAAGGCCAAGCAGAAGGGCTTGTCCGGCGAGATCGAGYAGATCGTGGTGCCGACCGAGAAGGTCGTCGAGATCCGCCGCGGTCGCAAGGTCGATGCCGAGCGCAAGTTCTTCCCGGGCTATGTGCTCCTGAAGGCCAATCTGACCGATGCCGTGTTCTCGCTGGTCAAGAACACGCCGAAGGTCACCGGCTTCCTGGGCGACTCCAAGCCCGTGCCGATCACCGAGACCGAGGCGCAGCGCATCCTGAACCAGGTCCAGGAAGGTGTCGAGCGGCCGAAGCCGTCGGTCACCYTCGAGATCGGTGAGGCGATCCGCGTTTCGGACGGTCCATTCGCGTCGTTCAACGGCGTCGTCCAGGAAGTGGACGAGGAGCGTGCCCGCCTCAAGGTGGAAGTTTCGATCTTCGGGCGCGCCGTGCCTGTCGATCTGGAATTCGGACAGGTCGAAAAGGGCTGATCCGTATATCCGCGCCGCAAGGCGTCGGGGCGGTGTGAAAAACGCCGCATGAACGGGTGGGAGGCGAAGGCGGCATAGCCGGCCGTCGGAACCGTACCACCAGACTGCAACCGCCGGTGTTGCCCGAGAATGGGGCCGGCATGAGAAAAGGCAGGAATAGAGATGGCTAAGAAAGTTGCAGGCCAGCTCAAGCTCCAGGTTGCCGCGGGCTCGGCTACGCCGTCGCCCCCGATCGGCCCGGCGCTTGGTCAGCGCGGCATCAACATCATGGAGTTCTGTAAGGCGTTCAACGCGCAGACCCAGGAGATGGAGAAGGGGTCGCCGATCCCGGTCGTCATCACCTACTACCAGGACAAGTCGTTCACCTTCGTCATGAAGACGCCGCCGGTGAGCTACTTCCTGAAGAAGGCCGCCAACCTGAAGTCGGGCTCCAAGGAGCCGGGCAAGACCAAGGTCGGCACGATCAGCCGCGACAAGGTGCGCGCGATCGCCGAGCAGAAGATGAAGGACCTGAACGCAAACGACGTCGAGGCGGCCATGCGCATGGTCGAGGGCTCCGCCCGCTCGATGGGCCTGGAAGTGGTGGGCTAAGATCATGGCAAAGATTGCAAAGCGTGTTGCCAAGAGCCGCGAAGGCATCGATCCGAACAAGGCTTACGCCCTCTCCGAGGCGCTGCAGCTGCTCAAGGACCGGTCCAAGGTGAAGTTCGACGAGACCGTCGAGGTCTCGATGAATCTCGGCGTCGATCCGCGCCATGCCGACCAGATGGTCCGCGGCGTGGTCAACCTGCCGAACGGCACCGGCCGCTCGGTGCGCGTCGCCGTGTTCGCTCGCGGCGACAAGGCTGAGGAAGCCAAGGCCGCCGGCGCCGATGTGGTTGGCGCCGAGGACCTGGTCGACATCGTCCAGAAGGGCACGATCGATTTCGATCGCTGCATCGCCACCCCGGACATGATGCCGCTGGTCGGCCGTCTGGGTAAGGTGCTCGGCCCGCGCGGCATGATGCCGAACCCGAAGGTCGGCACCGTGACCACCGATGTGGCCGCGGCCGTCAAGGCTTCGAAGGGCGGCGCCGTCGAGTTCCGCGTCGAGAAGGCCGGCATCGTCCAGGCCGGCGTCGGCAAGGTCTCGTTCGACGTCAAGGCGTTGGAAGAGAACGTCCGCGCCTTCGCCGATGCGGTGAACAAGGCCAAGCCCGCGGGCGCCAAGGGCAACTACGTCAAGAAGGTGTCGGTCACCTCGACGATGGGCCCGGGCCTCAAGCTCGACATCGCGACGCTCGCCGCGTCGTAAGTGTCGTCCGGTCGGCCTCGAGCTGATCGTAACAAGAATTCCGGACCGCCGATCCGTCGGCGGCCCGGTAACCCGGGAGCCGAAAGGTTTCCGGATGTCCTGTCCGAGATTGCAGGCGGCCCAAAAGCCTTAATTCGATTGGGCCTGCATGAGACGGGTGAAGACCCGACAAAGGAGCAAGTGCTCCAATGAAAGGTTCGAACCGTGTTTGCCTTTTGTCAGCACATCGCCGGCTTGCCGTCGGTGTGGCGAAAAAGGGGGCAGGATCCTCGAGCGCCGTTCGGGAGATCCAGGATTTGGATGGCCCGGCCGGCAAAAGGCAACCCGACTTCTGACCTCGAAAATGAGGCAGGGGTCAACTGGAGATAGGCAGTGGACAGAGCGGAAAAGCGCGAACTCGTCACGGGCCTGAACGAAGCGTTCACGAACGCGGGTTCAGTCGTCGTGGCCCACTACGCCGGTATCACCGTGGCGCAAATGAACGACCTCCGGTCTAAGATGCGCGCCGCCGGCGGCACCGTCAAAGTCGCGAAGAACCGTCTCGCCAAGATCGCTCTTCAGGGCACGGACTCCGCATCGATCGTCGATCTGTTCAAGGGACAGACGCTGGTCGCTTATTCGGAGGATCCGGTTGCGGCGCCGAAGGTCACGTCCGATTTCGCCAAGGGGAATGACAAGCTGATCATTCTCGGCGGCGCGATGGGCTCGACCTCGCTCAACGCCGATGGTGTCAAGGCACTCGCCACGATRCCGTCGCTCGACGAGCTGCGCGCCAAGCTGGTTGGCATGATCGCCACGCCGGCAACCCGGATCGCCCAGATCGTCAATGCGCCCGCGGCTTCGGTCGCGCGCGTCATCGGCGCTTACGCCCGGAAGGACGAGGCGGCATGAGGCCGTTCCTCGCTGTCAACAACACACGTTCGAACCAACTAAAGGAATATCAAAATGGCTGATCTCGCGAAGATCGTAGACGACCTTTCGAAGCTGACCGTCCTCGAGGCGGCTGAGCTGTCGAAGCTCCTGGAAGAGAAGTGGGGCGTTTCGGCCGCTGCTCCGGTGGCTGTTGCCGCCGCTGCCGGTGGCGCTGCCGCTGCCGCTGCTCCGGCTGAAGAGAAGACGGAATTCGACGTCGTTCTCGCCGACGCCGGCGCCCAGAAGATCAACGTCATCAAGGAAGTCCGCGCCATCACCGGCCTTGGCCTCAAGGAAGCCAAGGACCTGGTCGAAGCGGCTCCGAAGCCGGTCAAGGAAGGCGTTTCCAAGGCCGACGCCGACAAGTTCAAGGCTCAGCTGGAAGCAGCTGGCGCCAAGGTCGAGCTGAAGTAAGCCTGTCAGGCAGGGGCGGGCGGTCTCGCGCCGTCCGCCCCCTCCCTTGGATCGAGGGAGGGCTTTGTTGCGCGAGGCGTTTGAAAACCTCTTTCCTGAGGGCCGAAAAGCGGCCTTCCGGAAACGGGTTTTCTCCCGTTTTAGCCGGTAGCCGCCAAGCGATTGGAAAAGGCGACCGGAAAAACAGATAGGGGCAGCCGCCGAGGCCGCCCGTTGGTGCAAGGCGAGCCGCGGCGAGGTTCGTCCCGAGTTTAGAGCTAAGGAGCGACGATGGCCCAGACCCAGACTTTCAATGGCCGCAGACGCGTACGCAAGTTCTTCGGAAAGATCCCGGAAGTTGCGGAGATGCCGAACCTCATCGAGGTTCAGAAGGCATCCTATGACCAGTTCCTGATGGTGGACGAGCCCAAGGGCGGCCGTCCGGACGAAGGGCTGCAGGCCGTTTTCAAGTCGGTCTTCCCGATCTCCGACTTTTCCGGCTCCTCCATGCTGGAGTTCGTGAAGTATGAGTTCGAGGCACCGAAATTCGACGTTGACGAGTGCCGTCAGCGCGACCTGACCTATGCCGCGCCGCTCAAGGTGACGCTGCGCCTCATCGTGTTCGATATCGACGAGGATACCGGCGCGAAGTCGATCAAGGACATCAAGGAGCAGGACGTCTACATGGGCGACATGCCGCTCATGACGTCGAACGGCACCTTCATCGTCAACGGCACCGAGCGCGTCATCGTCTCGCAGATGCACCGCTCGCCGGGCGTCTTCTTCGACCWTGACAAGGGAAAGTCGCACTCGTCGGGCAAGCTTCTGTTTGCCGCGCGCGTCATCCCCTATCGCGGTTCGTGGCTCGACRTCGAGTTCGATAGCAAGGACGTCGTGCACGCCCGCATCGACCRCCGCCGCAAGATCCCGGTGACGTCGCTTCTGATGGCGCTCGGCATGGACGGCGAAGAGATCCTGTCGACCTTCTACAACAAGATCACCTACAAGCGCTCCGGCGACCATTGGCGCATTCCCTTCAACGTCGAGCGGTTCCGCGGCCTCAAGGCCGTCGGCGACCTTGTCGACGCCGACACCGGCGAGATCGTCGTCGAGGCCGGCAAGAAGATCACCGCGCGCCAGGCCCGCCAGCTCGGCGAAAAGGGTCTCAAGGCCATCAAGGCGACCGACGAGGATCTGCTCGGCAACTATCTCGCCGAGGACATCGTCAACTACGCCACCGGTGAAATCTTCCTCGAGGCCGGCGACGAGATCGACGACAAGACGCTGAAAGTGCTGCTCGGCACCGGCGAGGAAGAGATCCAGATCCTGGACATCGACCACGTCAATGTCGGCGCCTACATCCGTAACACCTTGGCCGTCGACAAGAACGAGAGCCGCCAGGACGCGCTGTTCGACATCTACCGCGTCATGCGCCCGGGCGAGCCGCCGACGCTCGAGACCGCCGAAGCCATGTTCAACTCGCTGTTCTTCGACAGCGAGCGCTATGACCTGTCGGCCGTCGGCCGCGTCAAGATGAACATGCGCCTCGAGCTCAAGGCCGAGGACACCGTGCGCGTGCTGCGCAAGGAAGACATCCTGGCTGTGGTCAAGACGCTGGTCGAACTGCGCGACGGCAAGGGCGAGATCGACGACATCGACAATCTCGGCAACCGCCGCGTGCGTTCGGTCGGCGAGCTCATGGAGAACCAGTACCGCGTCGGGCTGCTGCGCATGGAGCGCGCGATCAAGGAACGCATGTCCTCGATCGAGATCGACACGGTCATGCCGCAGGACCTGATCAACGCCAAGCCGGCGGCCGCCGCCGTGCGCGAGTTCTTCGGTTCCTCGCAGCTGTCGCAGTTCATGGACCAGACCAACCCGTTGTCGGAGATCACCCACAAGCGTCGCCTGTCGGCGCTTGGACCGGGCGGTCTGACCCGCGAGCGCGCCGGCTTCGAGGTGCGCGACGTGCACCCGACGCATTACGGCCGCATCTGCCCGATCGAGACGCCGGAAGGTCCGAATATCGGTCTGATCAACTCGCTGGCCACCTTCGCGCGCGTCAACAAGTACGGCTTCATCGAAAGCCCGTACCGCAAGATCGTGGGCGGCAAGCTGACCAACGAGGTCGTCTATCTGTCGGCGATGGAAGAGGCCAAGCACTATGTCGCGCAGGCCAACGCCGAGCTCGACAAGAATGGCAGCTTCGTCGACGAGTTCGTCATTTGCCGTAACGCCGGCGAAGTGATGATGGCGCCGCGCGAAAACGTCGACCTGATGGACGTCTCGCCGAAGCAGATGGTGTCGGTCGCGGCCGCGCTCATCCCGTTCCTCGAGAACGACGACGCCAACCGCGCGCTGATGGGCTCGAACATGCAGCGTCAGGCCGTGCCGCTGGTGCGCGCCGAGGCGCCGTTCGTCGGCACCGGCATGGAGCCGGTCGTCGCCCGTGACTCGGGCGCGGCCATCGGCGCCCGTCGTGGCGGCGTGGTCGACCAGGTTGACGCCACCCGTATCGTCATCCGCGCCACGGAAGATCTCGATCCCGGCAAGTCGGGCGTCGATATCTACCGGCTGATGAAGTTCCAGCGTTCGAACCAGAACACCTGCATCAACCAGCGTCCGCTGGTGCGCATGGGCGACCGCGTCAACAAGGGCGACATCATTGCCGACGGTCCGTCGACCGAGCTCGGCGATCTGGCGCTCGGCCGCAACGTGCTCGTCGCGTTCATGCCGTGGAACGGCTACAACTACGAGGACTCGATCCTGCTCTCCGAGCGCATCGTGGCCGACGACGTCTTCACCTCGATCCACATCGAGGAGTTCGAGGTCATGGCGCGCGACACCAAGCTCGGGCCGGAGGAAATCACGCGCGACATTCCGAACGTTTCGGAAGAGGCGCTGAAGAACCTCGACGAGGCCGGCATCGTCTATATCGGTGCCGAAGTGCAGCCGGGCGATATCCTGGTCGGCAAGATCACGCCGAAGGGCGAAAGCCCGATGACGCCGGAAGAGAAGCTTCTGCGCGCCATCTTCGGCGAAAAGGCCTCGGACGTCCGCGACACCTCCATGCGCATGCCTCCGGGCACCTTCGGCACGGTCGTCGAAGTGCGCGTCTTCAACCGCCACGGCGTGGAGAAGGACGAGCGCGCGATGGCGATCGAGCGCGAGGAGATCGAGCGTCTGGCCAAGGACCGCGACGACGAGCAGGCGATCCTCGACCGCAACGTCTATGCGCGTCTTTCCGACGTGCTGGTCGGCAAGGAAGCGATCGCCGGACCGAAAGGCTTCAAGAAGGGCTCGAAGCTGTCGAAGGACACGCTCGACGAGTATCCGCGTTCGCAGTGGTGGCAGTTCGCCGTCGAGAACGAGAAACTCCAGGGCGAGCTCGAGGCTCTGCGCGGCCAGTATGACGAGTCCAAGAAGGCGCTCGAGCAGCGCTTCATGGACAAGGTCGAGAAGGTGCAGCGCGGCGACGAAATGCCTCCGGGCGTCATGAAGATGGTCAAGGTCTTCGTGGCGGTGAAGCGCAAGATGCAGCCGGGCGACAAGATGGCCGGCCGTCACGGCAACAAGGGTGTCGTGTCGCGCATCGTTCCGGTCGAGGATATGCCTTTCCTCGAGGACGGCACGCATGCCGATATCGTGCTCAACCCGCTGGGTGTGCCGAGCCGCATGAATGTCGGCCAGATCCTGGAGACGCATCTGGGCTGGGCTTGCGCCGGTATGGGCAGGAAGATCGGCGAGCTGATCGACGCCTACAAGGCGGGCGGCGACATCAAGCCGCTGCGCAAGACGCTGGAAAGCTTCATGCCGGCCAACGACCGCAACGAGCCGATCCGCGAGTATGACGACGAGAGCATCGTTCGCCTGAGCGAGCAGATGCGCCGCGGCGTCTCCATCGCGACCCCGGTGTTCGACGGCGCGCATGAGGCCGACATCAACACCATGCTGGAGCAGGCCGGCCTGCACACCAGCGGTCAGTCGCAGCTCTATGACGGCCGCACCGGCGAGCCGTTCGATCGCAAGGTGACGATGGGCTATATCTATATGCTCAAGCTGCATCACCTGGTGGACGACAAGATCCACGCGCGTTCGATCGGCCCGTACTCGCTCGTCACCCAGCAGCCGCTGGGCGGCAAGGCGCAGTTCGGTGGCCAGCGCTTCGGCGAAATGGAGGTCTGGGCGCTCGAAGCCTACGGCGCCGCCTACACGCTGCAGGAAATGCTGACGGTGAAGTCGGACGACGTCGCCGGCCGCACCAAGGTCTACGAGGCGATCGTGCGCGGCGACGACACGTTCGAGGCGGGCATTCCGGAGAGCTTCAACGTGCTCGTCAAGGAAATGCGCTCGCTCGGTCTCAATGTCGAGCTGGAGAACACCCAGCTCGAAGAGGTCCCGACGCGTCTGCCCGACGCAGCCGAGTAAAGGCTACGGCGCGCGCCGCTCTAAGGGCGGCGCGCCCCTCAAAATTCTCGGCCGGTTCGACCGGCCAGTCTGCGGACATTTCGTCCGCGATCGATTGAAGGGGTTATCGAGGACCCCGAAAAGGAGAACGGCATGAACCAAGAGGTCATGAATCTCTTCAACCCGCAGGCGCCTGCGCAGGTGTTCGATTCCATCCGGATCTCGCTTGCCAGCCCAGAGAAGATTCTGTCCTGGTCGTTCGGCGAGATCAAGAAGCCGGAGACCATCAACTACCGCACCTTCAAGCCGGAGCGTGACGGCCTGTTCTGCGCGCGCATTTTTGGCCCGATCAAGGACTATGAGTGCCTGTGCGGCAAGTACAAGCGCATGAAGTACAAGGGCGTCATCTGCGAGAAGTGCGGCGTCGAAGTCACGCTGTCGCGCGTTCGCCGCGAGCGCATGGGCCATATCGAGCTCGCCGCGCCCGTCGCCCATATCTGGTTCCTGAAGTCGCTGCCCTCGCGCATCGGCACGCTGCTCGACATGACGCTCAAGGACATCGAGCGCGTGCTCTACTTCGAGAACTACATCGTCACCGAGCCGGGCCTGACCGCGCTGAAGGAGAACCAGCTCCTCAGCGAGGAAGAGTACATGCTCGCCGTGGACGAGTATGGCGAGGATTCTTTCACCGCCATGATCGGCGCCGAGGCCATCCATGACCTTCTGGCCGGCATGGACCTGGAGAAGATCGCCGGCGACCTGCGTTCGGAGCTGGCTTCGACCACCTCCGAGCTCAAGCAGAAGAAATACCTGAAGCGGCTCAAGGTCGTTGAGAACTTCATGGAATCCGGCAACCGTCCGGAATGGATGATCATGAAGGTGGTTCCGGTGATCCCGCCGGACCTGCGCCCGCTCGTCCCGCTGGACGGCGGCCGCTTCGCGACGTCCGATCTCAACGATCTCTATCGCCGCGTCATCAACCGCAACAACCGCCTGAAGCGGCTGATCGAGCTGCGCGCGCCCGGCATCATCGTGCGCAATGAAAAGCGCATGCTGCAGGAAGCCGTCGACGCGCTGTTCGACAACGGCCGTCGCGGCCGCGTCATCACCGGCGCCAACAAGCGTCCGCTGAAGTCGCTGTCCGACATGCTCAAGGGCAAGCAGGGCCGGTTCCGCCAGAACCTGCTCGGCAAGCGCGTCGACTATTCCGGCCGCTCGGTCATCGTGACCGGTCCGGAGTTGAAGCTGCATCAGTGCGGCCTGCCGAAGAAGATGGCGCTCGAGCTCTTCAAGCCCTTCATCTACGCCCGTCTCGACGCCAAGGGTTTCTCCTCGACCGTCAAGYAGGCGAAGAAGCTGGTCGAGAAGGAGCGTCCGGAGGTTTGGGATATCCTCGACGAGGTCATCCGCGAACATCCGGTGSTGTTGAACCGCGCGCCGACGCTGCATCGCCTTGGCATCCAGGCGTTTGAGCCGACCCTGATCGAAGGCAAGGCGATCCAGCTGCATCCGCTGGTCTGCACCGCCTTCAACGCCGACTTCGACGGCGACCAGATGGCGGTCCACGTGCCGCTGTCGCTGGAAGCGCAGCTCGAAGCCCGCGTGCTGATGATGTCGACCAACAACATCCTGCACCCGGCCTCCGGCGCGCCGATCATCGTGCCGTCGCAAGACATGGTTCTCGGTCTCTACTATTTGTCGATCGTCAACCAGAACGAGCCGGGCGAAGGCATGGTGTTCGCCGACATGGGCGAGCTCCAGCATGCGCTGGAGACCAAAGCCGTGACGCTGCACGCCAAGATCAAGGGCCGCTTCCGCACAGTCGACGCCGAAGGCAATGTCGTGTCGAAGATCTATGACACCACGCCTGGCCGCATGATCATCGGCGAGCTTCTGCCGAAGAACGTCAACGTGCCGTATGAGACCGCCAACCAGGAGATGACCAAGAAGAACATCTCCAAGATGATCGACACCGTCTACCGCCACTGCGGTCAGAAGGAGACGGTCATCTTCTGCGACCGCATCATGGCGCTGGGCTTCGCGCATGCCTGCCGTGCCGGCATTTCGTTCGGCAAGGACGACATGCTGATCCCGGACACCAAGCTGAAGCTTGTTTCCGACACCGAGGCTTTGGCCAAGGAATACGAGCAGCAGTACAATGACGGCCTGATCACGCAGGGCGAGAAGTACAACAAGGTCGTCGACGCCTGGGCCAAGTGCTCGGAAAAGGTCGCCGACGAAATGATGGCGCGCATCAAGGCGGTGGAGTTCGAGGAGAACGGCCGTCAGAAGCCGATGAACTCGATCTACATGATGTCGCATTCGGGTGCGCGCGGTTCGCCCACCCAGATGCGCCAGCTCGCCGGCATGCGCGGCCTGATGGCCAAGCCGTCGGGGGAGATCATCGAGACGCCGATCATCTCGAACTTCAAGGAAGGTCTCACCGTGCTCGAGTACTTCAACTCGACCCACGGCGCCCGCAAGGGTCTGGCCGACACCGCCTTGAAGACGGCGAACTCGGGTTACCTCACCCGCCGTCTCGTCGACGTGGCGCAGGACTGCATCGTCAACTCCGTGGATTGCGGCACCGACAAGGGCCTCACCATGCAGCCGATCGTCGATGCCGGTCAGATCGTCGCTTCGGTCGGCCAGCGCGTGCTGGGCCGCACCGCGCTCGACGACATCAACCATCCGGTCTCCGGCGAATTGCTGGTCAAGGCCGGCAAGCTGATGGACGAGCGTGATGTGGAGCAGATCGAAAAGGCCGGCGTGCAGTCGGTCCGCATCCGTTCGGCGCTGACCTGCGAGGTCAGGACCGGCGTGTGCGCCGTCTGCTACGGACGCGACCTGGCTCGCGGTACTCCCGTCAACCAGGGCGAGGCCGTCGGCGTCATCGCGGCGCAGTCGATCGGCGAGCCTGGCACCCAGCTCACCATGCGTACTTTCCACATGGGCGGCACGGCGCAGGTGGTGGATTCTTCGTTCCTTGAAGCCTCCTATGAGGGCAAGGTGCAGATCCGCAACCGCAACGTGGTGCGCAACTCGGAAGGCCAGCAGATGGTCATGGGCCGCAACATGGCGGTGCTCATCCTCGATGAGACCGGCAAGGAGCGCGCCACGCACCGCGTCGCCTATGGTTCGCGCATCTTCGTGGACGATGGCGACAAGGTGAAGCGCGGCCAGCGTATCGCCGAGTGGGATCCCTACACCCGCCCGATCCTCACCGAAATCGAGGGTCGCGTGGCGTTCGAGGATCTGGTCGACGGCATTTCCGTCCAGGAAACGGCCGACGAGTCGACCGGCATCACCAAGCGTGAGGTCATCGACTGGCGTTCGACGCCGCGCGGCAGCGACCTGAAGCCCGCGATCGTCATCCAGGACGCCAAGGGCAAGGTCGGCAAGCTGTCGAAGGGCGGCGATGCGCGCTTCCTGCTCTCGGTCGAGGCCATCCTCTCGGTCGAGCCGGGCGCCCATGTGAAGCCGGGCGACGTGCTGGCGCGTATCCCGATGGAAAGCGCCAAGACCAAGGACATCACCGGTGGTCTGCCGCGTGTCGCGGAACTGTTCGAGGCTCGCCGTCCGAAGGATCACGCCATCATCGCCGAGATCGATGGCACGATCCGCTTCGGCCGCGACTACAAGAACAAGCGCCGCATCATCATCGAGCCGCATGACTCGACGCTGGAGCCGGTGGAGTACCTGATCCCGAAGGGCAAGCCGTTCCATCTCCAGGACGGCGACGTCATCGAGAAGGGCGACTACATCCTCGACGGCAATCCGGCGCCGCACGACATCCTGGCGATCAAGGGCGTGGAGGCGCTTGCCTCCTACCTCGTCAATGAGATCCAGGAGGTCTACCGCCTGCAGGGCGTGTCGATCAACGACAAGCACATCGAGGTGATCGTTCGCCAGATGCTGCAGAAGGTCGAGATCACCACGCAGGGCGACTCGACCTACATCCCGGGCGACCATGTCGACGTGATCGAGCTGGAAGAGGTCAACGAGCGCCTGATCGAGGACGGCAAGAAGCCGGCCGAAGGTCAGCCGGTGCTGCTCGGCATCACCAAGGCCTCGCTGCAGACGCCGTCCTTCATCTCGGCCGCCTCCTTCCAGGAGACGACCAGGGTGCTGACCGAGGCAGCGGTTGCCGGCAAGACCGACATGCTGCAGGGCCTGAAGGAAAACGTCATCGTCGGCCGCCTGATCCCGGCCGGCACGGGCGGCACGATGAGCCAAATCCGGCGCATCGCCACTTCGCGCGACGAGCTCATCATCGACGAGCGCCGCAAGGCCTCCGGTGTCGAGGTCGCCGAGCCGATGCTGACCGACATGGTCAACGCCGCGCAGTAAGCGGTTATGATATGAGAGACGACGAGAAGGGGCCTACGCGGCCCCTTCTTGCATTTTGGCTTCACGAACGAGGAAGAGCCATGAGCAGCAAGACCTGGACTTCTGTCGACGACTATATCGTTTCCGCTCTTTTCGAAGCGGATCCAATGCTGGATGCGGTGCTCAAGGCCAACCGCGATCAGGGCCTGCCGGCGATCGACGTCTCGGCGGCGCAGGGCAAGCTGCTGTCGCTGCTGGTGCGCATCCGCGGTGCCAAGACCGTGCTGGAGGTCGGCACGCTCGGCGGCTACTCGACCATCTGGATGGCAAGGGGATTGCCGGCGGACGGTAAGGTCGTGACGCTGGAGCTCGACCCGCACCACGCCAAGGTCGCGCGCTCGAATTTCGAGCGGGCAGGGGTTTCCGACAAGGTCGACCTACGGGTCGGTCCCGCGCTCCAGTCCCTTGCCGCCCTTGGCAGCGAAAATGCGGGGCCGTTCGACCTGATCTTCATCGACGCCGACAAGCCGAACAACCCGAATTATCTCGACTGGGCCATGAAGCTGGCGCGCCCGGGCACCGTCATCGTCTGCGACAACGTCATCCGCGACGGTGCGGTCGTGAAAAAGAACAGCGGCGACGCCAATGTCGAAGGCGCTCGCGCCGCGTTCTCGTTCATCGGTGGCGAGAAGCGACTGGACGGCACCGCCATCCAGACCRTCGGCGCCAAGGGCTATGACGGTTTCGCCATCGCGATCGTCGAGTAAGGATCTCGTTCGCCTCGGCGCTTTACCGCGGTCTCAGTCGAAAAACGCCTCGACCACGTTGCGCTTGCCCAGCATGAAAGCATCGGCAACATGCTGCAGCGGCGCGAGGTCGACGTCCGAAGCTCCGGCGCGAACGATCTCGGCGAAGCGCTTGTAAAGCATCGGATATTCGGCTTCCGGCTCGTCATGGATGATGTTGCCGTCAACGGCGAGCTTCGCGCCGCCGCCTGACAGCACCATCTTGCCCTTGTCGGTCTCGGCCAGGATGTCCCAGCTCTGCGGGCCGGTCTGCAGCCAGTCGAGCTCCATCGTCACCGGCAGGCCGTTGGACGTGCGGAAGGCGACATGCGCCGCGACCGGCGCCGCGCGATTCTCCGGAAAATCGAGGACGGCCGAGGTGATGAACATCGGCGGCAGGATGTGGGTGGCGATCGACAGCGCGTTGATGCCCGGATCGAACACGCCGAAGCCGCCCGGTTCCCAGATCCATTCCTGGTTCGGGTGCCAGCGGCGCACGTCTTCCTTCCAGTTGATGGCGGCCGAAGTCAGCCTGGCCGAGGCGAGGAAAGCGCGCGCGGCTTCGACCGCCGGCGCGTAGCGGGAGTGCCAGCTGGCGAAGAGCGAGACGCCGTTCTTTTCGGCAAGCGCCTTAAGGTGCTCGACTTCGCTCACCGTCGCGCCCGGTGGCTTTTCGAGGAACACATGCTTCTTCGCTTCCAGCGCGGTGCGTGCGGCGTCGTAACGGAACTGCGGCGGCATGCAGAGCGAGACCGCCTCGAGGCCGGGTTCGGCCGCAAGCATTGTTTCGATATTGGGATAGTTGGCAATGCCGTCGACCTTGCCGTGGCGGCTGGCCGCGGCGATGAGCTGATAATTGCCGTCCTTGGCGATCGCCGGCAAATGCTGGTCGCGAACGATCTTTCCCACGCCGACGATGCCGAGCTTGATTGCGTTGCTGGTCATGGGAGCTCCGGAGAGAAGAGTGCTGGCTTTAGGTTGTCGGGAAGGCCGTTACGCCGGTGCGGTATCAGAACGGCTCGTCGAAGGTAACGATCGAGACCTCGCCTTCGAGCGCGCCCTGATAGGCCGACAGATGCGGCTCCTCGTCGGGCTCGCCCTCCATGTCGCCGATCTGGTCGAGCTCTGCCTCCGCGAATCCTTCCGCGGCGAGCGATTCGAGCGCGCGCCGCACGGCAGAATCATCGTCGGGCGCCACCAGCATCACGTGCACGCCCTCCGGCTTGCCGCCTTTCTTGCGCCAGACCCGTCCGGTGATGATGGTGACCGGCCGTTCCTCATTGTCGTTCACGGGTTGATTCCTCATTTTCCGGCAGATAGTCCGGTTCAAGCCGCCTTTTGGCACGAAGCAAGCCCGGAAGACAGCCGCAAGCCGGTCACTTTCTTCCTCGCTCTTGAAAAAAGGCGCAATAAAATTACATGCGTTTTGCGCATGGCTGCCAAGCCCCGAATTGACCGCAATATTTGCCGTTGCGGGGTTGACGGGCAATGACCTTACGAGTAGAAGCCGCCACGTCAGAACCGATGTGAGACCAGCCTTTCCGAGGCGACACGCTTTGGAGTTTGTCTCAAACAGGGTTCGTTTTACGAGCGAAAAGACATTTCCGGCGCGCATGAAGCGGCTTCCGCTTCCTCTGCAATTTGTTCGGGCAGGACCGCGAGCCGCGGTGTGTTGCCCGAATTTGCGTATGGAAATGACGCTTTGAGCGGCCCTGACAGGGCAGACACGGAATTGAGAGACAAGAGGGTTTAATGCCTACCGTCAACCAGCTGATCCGCAAGCCGCGCCTGGCGCCGGTGAAGCGCAACAAGGTCCCGGCCATGCAGCAGAACCCGCAGAAGCGGGGCGTCTGCACGCGCGTCTACACGACGACGCCGAAGAAGCCGAACTCGGCGCTGCGCAAGGTGGCCAAGATTCGCCTGACCAACGGTTTTGAAGTGATCGGCTACATCCCCGGCGAAGGTCACAACCTTCAGGAACACTCGGTGGTCATGATCCGCGGCGGTCGCGTCAAGGATCTGCCGGGCGTCCGCTACCACATCATCCGCGGCGTGCTCGACACGCAGGGTGTGAAGAACCGCAAGCAGCGTCGTTCGAAATACGGCGCCAAGCGTCCGAAGTAAGGGTTTCCCATGTCCCGTCGTCACAGTGCAGAAAAGCGTGAGATCAATCCGGACCCCAAGTTCGGCGATCTGATCGTCACCAAGTTCATGAACGCCGTCATGTATGATGGCAAGAAATCGGTTGCCGAGACCATCGTCTATGGCGCGCTGGACCAGGTCCAGTCCAAGACCAAGCAGGAGCCGGTCACCGTCTTCCACCAGGCGCTCGACAATGTCGCGCCGCATGTGGAAGTGCGCTCGCGTCGCGTCGGTGGCGCCACCTACCAGGTTCCGGTCGACGTGCGCCCCGAGCGCCGCCAGGCGCTGGCCATCCGCTGGCTGATCGCCGCGGCCCGCAACCGCAACGAGACCACCATGGTCGATCGCCTCTCGGGCGAGCTGATGGACGCGGCCAATAACCGCGGCACGGCCGTCAAGAAGCGTGAAGACACCCACAAGATGGCAGAAGCCAACCGCGCCTTCGCGCACTACCGCTGGTAAAGCGCGAACGAGACTGAGAGGCAACCTCCCATGGCCCGCGAATACAAAATCGAAGACTACCGCAATTTCGGTATCATGGCGCATATCGACGCCGGCAAGACGACGACGACCGAGCGCGTCCTGTATTACACGGGCAAGTCGCACAAGATCGGCGAAGTCCATGACGGCGCAGCCACCATGGACTGGATGGAGCAGGAGCAGGAACGCGGCATCACCATCACGTCCGCCGCGACCACGACCTTCTGGAAGGGTCGTGACGGCAAGATGCGCCGCTTCAACATCATCGACACCCCCGGACACGTCGACTTCACCATCGAGGTCGAGCGTTCGCTGCGCGTGCTCGACGGCGCCATCGCGCTGCTCGACGCCAACGCCGGTGTCGAGCCACAGACCGAGACCGTGTGGCGCCAGGCCGACAAGTACCACGTGCCGCGCATGATCTTCTGCAACAAGATGGACAAGATCGGCGCCGACTTCTACCGCTCGGAGGAAATGATCGGTTCGCGCCTCGGCGCGCAGGCTGTCGTCATGCAGCTGCCGATCGGCGCCGAGACCGAGTTCAAGGGCGTCGTCGACCTCGTCGAGATGAACGCGCTCGTCTGGCGCGATGAGACGCTCGGCGCTGCCTGGGACGTCGTCGAGATCCCAGCYGACCTCAAGGCGAAGGCCGAGCAGTACCGCGAGAAGATGATCGAAGCGGCTGTCGAGATGGACGAGACGGCGCTCGAGAACTACCTCGAAGGCAAGATGCCGTCGAATGACGAGATCCGCGCGCTGATCCGCAAGGGCACCATCGCGGTCAAGTTCTTCCCGATGTTCTGCGGTTCGGCCTTCAAGAACAAGGGCGTGCAGCCGCTGCTCGACGCCGTCGTCGAATACCTGCCGTCGCCGATCGACGTGCCGGCCATCAAGGGCGTCGACGCCAAGACCGACGCCGAGATCGAGCGTCATGCCGACGACAACGAGCCGCTGTCGATGCTGGCGTTCAAGATCATGAACGATCCGTTCGTCGGTTCGCTGACCTTCGCCCGCATCTATTCGGGCAAGCTCACCAAGGGCACCTCGCTCGACAACACGGTGAAGGGCAAGAAGGAGCGCATCGGCCGCATGCTGCAGATGCATGCGAATTCGCGCGCCGACATCGAGGAAGCCTATGCCGGCGACATCGTCGCTCTGGCTGGCCTGAAGGACACGACCACCGGCGACACGCTCTGCGATCCGCTGCACCCGGTCATTCTCGAGCGCATGGAGTTCCCCGATCCGGTCATCCAGATCGCCATCGAGCCGAAGACCAAGAACGACCAGGAGAAGATGGGCCTCGCGCTGCATCGCCTGGCGGCTGAGGATCCGTCCTTCCGCGTCAAGACCGACGAGGAAAGCGGCCAGACCATCATCGCCGGCATGGGCGAGCTGCATCTCGACATCATCGTCGACCGCATGCGCCGCGAGTTCAAGGTCGAAGCCAATGTCGGCGCGCCGCAGGTGGCCTATCGCGAGACGATCACCCGCACGCACGAGCAGGACTACACGCACAAGAAGCAGACCGGTGGTACCGGCCAGTTCGCCCGCGTCAAGATCCTGTTCGAGCCGAACACCGAGAGCGAAGAGTTCGTGTTCGAGTCCAAGATCGTCGGCGGTGCGGTTCCGAAGGAATACATCCCCGGCGTCGAGAAGGGCATCAACAGCGTCATGGGTTCCGGCCCGTTCGCTGGCTTCCCGATGATCGGCGTCAAGGCGACCCTCATCGACGGCGCCTTCCACGACGTCGACTCCTCGGTGCTGGCGTTCGAAATCGCTTCCCGCGCCTGCTTCAAGGAAGCCGCTCCGCGCCTCGGCGTGCAGTTGCTGGAGCCGATCATGAAGGTCGAGGTCGTGACGCCGGAAGATTACGTCGGGGGCGTCATTGGCGACCTCAACGGCCGTCGTGGCCAGATCCAGGGCCAGGAAGCGCGCGGCGTTGCCGTCGTCATCAACGCGATGGTGCCGCTCGCGAACATGTTCAAGTACGTCGACAATCTGCGTTCGATGTCGCAGGGCCGCGCCCAGTACACGATGCAGTTCGACCACTACGAGCCGGTTCCGACCGCGGTCGCCCAGGAAGTTCAGAAGAAATACGCGTAACTCGAGCGGGTTGCACGAGACCTTAATTCAAGGCCCGCACGGGCAGGCAGGAATGGAGAGATCACATGGCAAAAGGTAAATTCGAGCGCACCAAGCCGCATGTGAACATTGGCACGATCGGTCACGTCGATCATGGCAAGACGTCGCTGACGGCGGCGATCACGAAGTATTTTGGCGAATACAAGCGCTATGACCAGATCGACGCGGCCCCGGAAGAGAAGGCACGCGGCATCACGATCTCGACGGCGCATGTCGAGTATGAGACGGCCAACCGTCACTACGCCCATGTCGACTGCCCCGGCCACGCCGACTATGTGAAGAACATGATCACGGGTGCCGCGCAGATGGACGGCGCGATCCTGGTCGTGTCGGCCGCCGACGGCCCGATGCCGCAGACCCGCGAGCACATCCTGCTTGCCCGCCAGGTCGGCGTGCCCTCGATCGTTGTGTTCTTGAACAAGGTCGACCAGGTCGACGACGCCGAGCTGCTCGAGCTGGTCGAGCTCGAGGTTCGCGAGCTTCTGTCGAAGAACGAGTTCCCCGGCGACGACATTCCGATCGTCAAGGGTTCGGCGCTGGCGGCGCTGGAGGATTCCAACAAGACCATCGGCGAGGACGCCATCCGTGAGCTGATGGCTCAGGTCGACGCCTACATCCCGACGCCTGTTCGTCCGCTGGACAAGCCGTTCCTGATGCCGATCGAGGACGTGTTCTCGATCTCGGGCCGCGGCACGGTGGTGACCGGCCGCGTCGAGCGCGGCGTGGTCAAGGTCGGCGAGGAACTGGAGATCGTCGGCATCCGTCCGACCGCCAAGACGACCTGCACGGGCGTTGAAATGTTCCGCAAGCTGCTCGACCAGGGTCAGGCCGGCGACAACATCGGCGCGCTCTTGCGCGGCATCGACCGCGAGGGTGTCGAGCGCGGCCAGGTTCTGGCCAAGCCGGGTTCGGTGAAGCCGCACAAGAAGTTCGTGGCCGAAGCCTACATCCTGACCAAGGACGAGGGCGGCCGTCACACGCCGTTCTTCACCAACTACCGTCCGCAGTTCTACTTCCGCACGACCGACGTGACGGGCATCGTGACGCTGCCGGCCGGCACCGAGATGGTGATGCCCGGCGACAACATCACCGTCGACGTCGAGCTGATCGTGCCGATCGCGATGGAAGAGAAGCTGCGCTTCGCCATCCGTGAAGGCGGCCGCACCGTCGGTGCCGGCATCGTCGTCACCATCAAGGAATAATTGGACTGAAACGGATCTGTCGCGGGCGCGGGAGCTGCCCGCGCCGCGCCAGAACAAGGAATTGACGCATGAACGGACAGAATATCCGCATCCGCCTTAAGGCGTTTGACCACCGGGTGCTCGACGCCTCGACGCGCGAAATCGTGTCGACCGCCAAGCGCACCGGCGCCAACGTCCGCGGCCCCATTCCGCTGCCGACGCGGATCGAAAAATTCACGGTCAACCGGTCGCCCCACGTCGACAAGAAGAGCCGTGAGCAGTTCGAGATGCGCACGCACAAGCGGCTGCTCGACATTGTCGATCCGACCCCGCAGACGGTCGATGCTTTGATGAAGCTCGATCTGGCGGCCGGTGTCGACGTCGAGATCAAGCTCTAAGGGAATGAGAGCGCGGTAAGGGGCGCTGCCCCTGGCCCGGAACTCTAAAGGAATTGAACCGATGCGTTCAGGTGTGATTGCAAAGAAGGTGGGAATGACCCGCATCTACAACGATGCCGGGGAACACGTTCCCGTCACCGTTCTCCAGATGGAGAACTGCCAGGTCGTGGCCCAGCGCACGCAGGAGAAGAACGGCTACACCGCCGTCCAGCTCGGCGTTGGCCTTGCCAAGGTGAAGAACACGTCGAAGGCGATGCGCGGCCATTTCGCCGCCGC
The DNA here is from genome assembly GCF_001854795.2 of Mesorhizobium sp. LCM 4577. Lineage (NCBI taxonomy): Bacteria > Pseudomonadati > Pseudomonadota > Alphaproteobacteria > Hyphomicrobiales > Phyllobacteriaceae > Mesorhizobium > Mesorhizobium sp. LCM 4577. The sequence goes on from NZ_MDDU01000024.1 coordinate 73,493, forward strand.
CGCCGTCGAGCCGAAGGCCAAGCTCGCCGAGTTTCGCGTCTCCGCCGACAACATGATCGACGTCGGCGCGGAGCTGACCGTCGAGCATTTCGTCGCCGGCCAGAAGGTCGACGTCACCGGCACCTCGACCGGCAAGGGTTTCCAGGGCGTCATCAAGCGGCACCACATGGGCGGTGGCCGCGCCACGCACGGTAACTCGGTTTCGCACCGTACGCACGGTTCGACCGGTCAGCGCCAGGACCCCGGCAAGGTGTTCAAGGGCAAGAAGATGGCCGGCCACATGGGCGACACCCGCGTGACCACGCAGAATGTCGAGGTCGTGTCGACCGACGCCGACCGCGGCCTGATCCTGATCCGCGGCGCGGTTCCCGGCGTCAAGGGCGCCTGGATCCTGGTTCGCGATGCTGCCAAGGCGGCGCTGCCGGCCAATGCGCCGAAGCCTGCCGCGATCCGTGCCGCTGCCGCCAAGAACGAAGCCCCGGCCACTGAGGGAGCGGAATAATGGACCTCAAGATCACAACGCTCGGCGGCAAGGACGCCGGCAAGGTGAAACTCTCCGAGGAGATTTTCGGCCTTGACCCGCGCGAGGACATCCTGCAGCGCGTCGTGCGCTGGCAGCTCGCCAAGAAGCAGCAGGGCACGCACAAGGCCAAGGGCCGCGCCGAGATCGCGCGCACCGGCGCCAAGATGTACAAGCAGAAGGGTACGGGCCGCGCCCGTCACCACTCGGCTCGCGCTCCGCAGTTCCGCGGCGGCGGCAAGGCGCACGGCCCGGTCGTGCGCAGCCACGAGCACGAGCTGCCGAAGAAGGTGCGCGCGCTTGGCCTCAAGCATGCTCTCTCGGCCAAGGCCAAGAGCGCTTCGCTCATCATCGTCGACGAGCTGAAGCTGGCCGAAGCCAAGACCAAGGCGCTGGCGGCGAACCTCGAGACGCTGGGGCTGACCAACGCCCTGGTGATCGGCGGCGCCGAGCTTGACCAGAACTTCAAGCTGGCCGCGACCAACATTCCCAACATCGACGTGCTGCCCATCCAGGGCATCAACGTCTACGACATTCTGCGCCGCGGCACGCTGGTCCTTTCGAAGGCCGCCGTCGAGGCTCTCGAGGAGCGCTTTAAATGACCGACCTCCGTCACTACGACGTGATCGTCTCGCCGGCGATCACCGAAAAGTCGACCATGGCTTCCGAGCAGAACCAGGTCGTCTTCAACGTCGCCAAGAAGGCGTCGAAGCCGGAAATCAAGGCTGCCGTGGAAGCTCTCTTCGGCGTCAAGGTGACGGCTGTGAACACGCTCGTCCGCAAGGGCAAGATCAAGCGCTTCCGCGGCACGGTTGGCCGCCAGGGCGACGTCAAGAAGGCGGTAGTGACGCTGGCCGACGGCCAGTCGATCGACGTCGCGACGGGTCTCTGAGCAAGGCCGCGAGGACAGGACAATGGCACTTAAGAAATTCAACCCGGTAACGCCGAGCACCCGCCAGCTGGTCATCGTCGACCGTTCGGGCCTCTACAAGGGCAAGCCCGTCAAGGGCTTGACCGAAGGYCTGACCAAGTCGGGCGGCCGCAACAACTACGGCCGCATCACGGCCCGCTTCATCGGCGGCGGTCACAAGCGCTCGTACCGCATCATCGACTTCAAGCGTAAGAAGTACGATGTCGTCGGCACCGTGGAACGTATCGAATACGATCCGAACCGCACCGCCTTCATCGCGCTGATCAAGTATGACGACGGCGAGCTGTCCTACATCCTGGCCCCGCAGCGCCTTGCTGCCGGCGACAAGATCGTGGCCGGCGAAGCGGTCGACGTGAAGCCGGGCAACGCGATGCCGCTCGCCTCGATGCCGGTCGGCACGATCGTCCATAACATCGAGCTGAAGCCGGGCAAGGGCGGTCAGGTCGCCCGTTCGGCTGGCGGTTACGCCCAGCTCGTCGGCCGCGACCAGGGCATGGCGATCCTGCGCCTGAACTCGGGCGAGCAGCGCGTCGTGCACGGTTCCTGCATGGCCACCGTCGGCRCCGTTTCGAATCCCGATCACGGCAACATCAACGACGGCAAGGCCGGTCGCACCGTGTGGCGCGGCAAGCGCCCGCACAATCGCGGCGTGACCATGAACCCGGTCGACCATCCGCATGGCGGCGGCGAAGGCCGCACCTCGGGTGGCCGTCATCCGGTTTCGCCCTGGGGCAAGCCGACCAAGGGCAAGAAGACGCGGTCCAACAAGGCGACCGATAAGTTCATCGTGCGCTCGCGCCATCAGCGCAAGAGCTAAGAAGAGGTAACGCCAAGTGACTCGTTCGATTTGGAAAGGCCCCTTCATCGACGGCTACCTTCTCAAGAAGGTGGACAAGGTTCGTGAAGGCGGTCGCAATGAGGTGATCAAGATGTGGAGCCGTCGCTCCACCATCCTGCCGCAGTTCGTCGGCTTCACCTTCGGTGTCTATAACGGCCAGAAGCACGTCCCGGTCTCGGTGAACGAGGACATGGTCGGCCACAAGTTCGGTGAATTCGCTCCGACCCGGACCTATTACGGTCACGGCGCGGATAAGAAGGCGAAGAGGAAATAATCATGGGCAAGGCCAAAGCTCCGCGCAGGCTTGCTGACAACGAGGCCCGTGCCGTTCTGCGCACGATCCGTATCAGCCCGCAGAAGCTCAACCTGGTTGCCGCGCTGATCCGCGGCAAGAAGGTCGCGACCGCGCTTTCCGACCTCGAATTCTCGGCCAAGCGGATTTCCGGCACGGTCAAGAAGACGCTGGAATCGGCGATCGCCAACGCGGAAAACAACCACGACCTCGACGTCGACGCTCTCATCGTGGCGGAAGCCTATGTCGGCAAGTCGATCGTCATGAAGCGCTTCCACGCTCGTGGTCGCGGTCGCGCCAGCCGTATCGAAAAGCCGTTCTCGCACCTCACGATCGTCGTTCGTGAAGTCGAGGAAACAGGGGAGGCCGCATAATGGGCCAGAAAGTCAATCCGATCGGGCTGCGTCTCGGCATCAACCGCACCTGGGATTCGCGCTGGTTCGCGAACACCGGCGAGTACGGCCAGCTGCTGCATGAGGACCTCAAGATCCGCAAGTATCTCGAGAAGGAGCTCAAGCAGGCCGCGATCTCCAAGGTCGTGATCGAGCGTCCGCACAAGAAGTGCCGCGTCACCATCCACGCCGCGCGTCCGGGCCTCATCATCGGCAAGAAGGGCGCCGACATCGAGAAGCTTCGCAAGAAGCTGACCGAGATGACGAAGTCCGAAACGCACCTCAACATCGTTGAAGTGCGCAAGCCCGAGATCGACGCCACGCTGATCGCCCAGTCGATCGCCCAGCAGCTCGAGCGCCGCATCGCGTTCCGCCGCGCCATGAAGCGCGCCGTTCAGTCGGCCATGCGCCTCGGCGCCGAAGGCATCCGCATCAACTGCTCCGGCCGTCTCGGCGGCGCCGAAATCGCGCGCATGGAGTGGTACCGCGAGGGCCGCGTGCCGCTGCATACGCTGCGCGCCGATGTCGACTACGGCACGGCCGAGGCGAACACCGCCTACGGCATCTGCGGCGTCAAGGTGTGGGTGTTCAAGGGCGAGATCCTCGAGCACGACCCGATGGCTTCGGAGCGCCGTGCCACTGAGGGTGATGCCGCGCATGGCGGTGGCGCCGGTGGTGAGCGTGAACGCGGCCGTCGTCGCGAGAACGCCTGAGACATTTGAGAATTTKGAGTTAGAACGATGCTGCAGCCAAAGCGCACAAAGTTCCGCAAGCAGTTCAAGGGCCGTATCCACGGTACCGCCAAGGGCGGCACCAATCTGGATTTCGGCGGTTTCGGGCTGAAGGCGCTTGAGCCGAACCGCGTCACCGCGCGTGAGATCGAGGCGGCCCGCCGCGCGATCACCCGCGAGATGAAGCGTGCCGGCCGCGTCTGGATCCGGGTGTTCCCGGACCTGCCGGTCACCTCGAAACCGACCGAAGTCCGCATGGGTAAGGGCAAGGGCGCCGTCGACTACTGGGCGGCGCGCGTCAAGCCCGGCCGCATCATGTTCGAGATCGATGGCGTCAGCGAGGAGACCGCGCGTGAGGCGCTGCGTCTCGGCGCCGCCAAGCTCTCGGTCAAGACGCGCTTCGTGCAGCGCATCGCAGAATAAGGGACAGGCGATCATGAAAGCCGAAGACATCCGGACCAAGACCCAGGATCAGCTGACTGACGACCTGGCCGCCCTCAAGAAGGAGCAGTTCAACCTGCGCTTCCAGAAGGCCACCGGCCAGCTCGAGAAGACCGCGCGCGTGAAGCAGGTCCGCAAGGACATCGCGCGCATCAAGACCATCGCCGCGGAAAAAGCCGCGGCCAAGAAGGCTTAAGGACGAGAACCATGCCAAAGCGCATCCTGCAGGGCACCGTCGTCAGCGACAAGAACGAGAAGACGGTCGTGGTCAAGGTCGAGCGTCGCTTCACCCATCCGGTGATGAAGAAGACCGTGCGTATGACCAAGAAGTACAAGGCGCACGACGAGAACAACGCTCACAAGGTCGGCGACCAGGTGTTCATCCAGGAATCGAAGCCGATTTCGAAGGACAAGCGCTGGGTTGTCGTCTCTTCGGATCAGGCTTGATCCGGGCGAACGAACCGAATTTTGGACAGACCGGGGAGGGGTGAAAGCACCCGTCCCGTGAAAAAAGAAGAAGGCGGCCAGTCATGATTCAGATGCAAACAAACCTCGACGTCGCGGACAATTCCGGCGCTCGTCGTGTCATGTGCATCAAGGTGCTGGGCGGCTCGAAGCGGAAGTACGCCTCCGTCGGCGACATCATCGTGGTGTCGATCAAGGAAGCCATTCCGCGCGGCCGCGTTAAGAAGGGCGATGTGATGAAGGCGGTCGTGGTTCGCACGGCCAAGGACATCCGCCGTCCGGACGGCAGCGTGATCCGTTTCGACAAGAACGCGGCCGTTCTCGTCGACAATAAGAAAGAGCCGATCGGCACCCGTATCTTCGGACCGGTTCCGCGCGAGCTGCGCGCCAAGAACCACATGAAGATCATCTCGCTCGCGCCTGAAGTGCTGTAAGGAGCCGGACCAATGCAAAAGATCAGAAAAGGCGACAAGGTCGTCGTGCTTGCCGGCAAGGACAAGGGCCGTTCGGGCGAAGTCCTGTCGGTGCAGCCGAAGGAGGACACCGCGGTCGTCCGCGGCGTGAACCTCATTCGCCGTCACCAGAAGCAGACCCAGTCCCAAGAGGGCGGGATCATCACCAAGGAAGCGCCGATCCACCTGTCGAACATCGCGCTGGCCGACCCCAAGGACGGCAAGCCGACCCGCGTCGGCTTCACCATCCAGAAGGACGGCAAGAAGGTGCGCGTCGCCAAGCGTTCGGGAGAAGTCATCAATGGCTAAGGCTGAAACCAAGCAGGCGGCTGCCAAGAACGAGCCGCGCCTCAAGAAGGTCTATCAGGAGACCATCCGCAAGGCGCTGCAGGAGCAGTTCGGCTACGAGAACGACATGCAGGTTCCGCGCATCGACAAGATCGTGCTGAACATGGGTGTCGGCGAAGCAACCGCCGATTCCAAGAAGCCCTCGGTCGCGGCCGAGGATCTCGCGCTGATCGCCGGCCAGAAGGCCGTCGTCACCCGCTCGCGCAAGTCGATCGCGGGCTTCAAGGTGCGCGAGAACATGCCGATCGGCGCCAAGGTCACGCTGCGCAAGGAACGCATGTACGAGTTCCTCGACCGCCTCGTGAACATCGCGCTGCCGCGCGTTCGCGACTTCCGCGGACTGAACCCGAAGAGCTTTGACGGCCGTGGCAACTACGCCATGGGCATCAAGGAGCACATCGTGTTCCCGGAGATCAACTACGACAAGGTCGATCAGGTCTGGGGCATGGACGTCATCGTTTGTACGACGGCGAAGACGGATGACGAGGCGAGAGCGCTGCTCAAGGCCTTCAACTTCCCCTTCCGCCAGTAACGGCAGCGAAAAAGGAAAAATCTGAAATGGCAAAGACCAGCTCAGTCGAGAAGAACAACCGGCGCCGCAAGCTTGCCGGTCAGTACGCCGCCAAGCGCGCGGCGCTCAAGGCCATCATCATGGATCAGTCCAAGCCGATGGAAGAGCGTTTCCGCGCCCAGTTGAAGCTGTCGGCGCTGCCGCGCAACTCGGCCAAGATCCGCATCCGCAACCGCTGCGAGGTCACGGGCCGTCCGCGCGCCTTTTATCGCAAGCTCAAGCTTTCGCGTATCGCGCTTCGCGATCTGGGCAACACCGGCCAGATCCCTGGCCTGGTCAAGTCGAGCTGGTAAGGAGACACTGAGATGTCATTGAGCGATCCTCTCGGCGATATGCTGACCCGCATCCGCAACGCCTATGGCCGCAAGAAGTCGAGCGTTTCGACTCCGGCCTCGCGTCTGCGCACCCGCGTTCTCGACGTGCTGAAGTCGGAAGGCTATATCCGCGACTACAGCCAGACCGACTTCGAAAACGGCAAGTCGGAAATCGAGATCGAGCTGAAATATTTCGATGGCGCCCCGGTCGTGCGCGAAATCGAGCGCGTCTCGAAGCCCGGCCGCCGCGTCTATGTCTCGGCCAAGTCGATCCCGCAGGTCGCCAACGGCCTCGGCATCGCCATCCTTTCGACGCCGAAGGGCGTCATGGCCGACCATGAAGCGCGCGAGCAGAATGTCGGCGGCGAGATCCTCTGCCAGATCTTCTGATCGGCCAAGAGATTGATGAATGGGCTTCGGTTCTCGGGATCGCGCCCGGGAACTGGAACCTGAAACGAAAGAAGTGACGAGGACAACAAAATGTCTCGTATCGGAAAGAAACCCGTTTCGCTGCCGCAGGGCGTGTCCGCGACCGTCAACGGCCAGACCGTGACGGCGAAGGGCCCGAAGGGCGAGCTGAAGTTCGTGGTGAACGACGAAGTGCTGGTGAAGATGGAGAACAACGAGATTTCCGTCCAGCCGCGCGACCAGACCAAGACCGCCCGCTCCAAGTGGGGCATGTCGCGCACGCAGATCGTCAACATCCTGCAAGGCGTGAAGGACGGCTTCGAGAAGAAGCTCGAGATCACCGGCGTCGGCTATCGCGCCGCCATGCAGGGCAAGAACCTGCAGCTCGCGCTGGGCTTCAGCCACGACGTGGTCTATGAGACGCCGCAGGGCATCACCATTTCGGTGCCGAAGCCGACCGAAATCACGGTCTCGGGCATCGACAAGCAGCAGGTCGGCCAGGTCGCCGCCGAGATCCGCGAATATCGCGGTCCGGAGCCGTACAAGGGCAAGGGCGTGCGTTATGCCGACGAGCGCATCGTGCGCAAGGAAGGCAAGAAGAAGTAATAGGCACGGCCCCGAAAAGTTTCGGACTTTTCGGATAGGGCCAAGCCGCGGAAGTGTAACGCCGCGGGGAGCGGCCGCGGGAGGCTTGGCCTACCGCACAGGGTTGCCCCCGTTTTCTGAAGGCAGGGAATTGACAGTATGAGCACGAAAGAAGCCACTCAGCGCCGCGCGCAGCGCATCCGCCGCCAGATCAAGAAGGTCGCCGGCGCGCGCCCGCGTCTGTCGGTGCATCGCACCTCGAAGAACATCTACGTCCAGGTGATCGACGACGCCAAGGGTCATACCCTGGCCGCCGCCTCGACGCTCGAGAAGGACCTCAAGGGTTCGCTCAAGACCGGCGCCGATACAGCTGCCGCCGCTGCCGTCGGCAAGCTGATCGCCGAGCGCGCCACCAAGGCGGGCGTCAAGGAAGTCGTCTTCGACCGTGGCCCGTACATCTATCATGGCCGCGTCAAGGCGCTGGCCGAGGCTGCCCGCGAAGGCGGCTTGAGCTTCTGATTTTTCGCCGCTGACGACCCAAAGCGGCGTCGGCAAACAGCAACCCGTGCTTCCGGAAAAGAACAAGGACTAGGATATGGCACAGGAACGTAGGGAAGGCGGCCGCGGCCGCGAGCGTGAACGCGAAGAGCGTGACGACGGCATGGTGGACAAGCTCGTCCACATCAACCGCGTCGCCAAGGTGGTGAAGGGCGGCCGTCGTTTCGGCTTTGCCGCTCTCGTCGTCGTCGGCGACCAGAAGGGCCGCGTCGGCTTCGGCCACGGCAAGGCGCGTGAAGTGCCGGAAGCCATCCGCAAGGCGACCGAATCGGCCAAGCGCGACATGATCTTCGTGCCGCTGCGTTCGGGCCGTACGCTGCATCACGACGTCGAGGGCCGTTGGGGCGCCGGACGCGTTCTGCTGCGCGCCGCCAAGCAGGGTACCGGCATCATCGCCGGCGGTCCGATGCGCGCCGTCTTCGAGACGCTGGGCATGCATGACGTGGTCGCCAAGTCGATGGGGTCGTCGAACCCCTACAACATGGTTCGCGCCACCTTCGACGCGCTGAAGAGCCAGATGCATCCGAAGGATGTGGCTGCGGCGCGCGGCATCAAGTACTCGACCCTTCAGGCCCGCCGCGGCACCGCCGTTGCGGCTGAAGAATAGTCGACGCTGACCAGGGATTTCGACCATGGCCAAGAAAGCTACCAAGACCATCACCGTCGAGCAGATCGGCTCCCCGATCCGCCGGCCGAAGGAGCAGCGCGCGACGCTGGTCGGCCTCGGCCTGAACAAGATGCACAAGCGGCGCACGCTGGAAGACACCCCTTCCGTGCGCGGCATGATCGCCGCCGTCCAGCATCTCGTCCGCGTCGTGGACGAGGCGTGAACGGAAGCGCAGGAGAAGAATGATGAAACTCAACGATCTGCGTGACAAGGACGGCGCCACGCATTCCAGGAAGCGCCTCGGTCGCGGCATCGGCTCCGGCTCGGGCAAGACCGCCGGGCGCGGCGTCAAGGGTCAGAAGGCCCGTTCGGGCGTTGCCATCAACGGCTTCGAGGGCGGCCAGATGCCGCTCTACCGGCGCCTGCCGAAGCGCGGCTTCAACAACCTGTTCGGCAAGAGCTTCGCGGTCGTGTCGCTCGCCAAGATCCAGGCTGCGATCGACGCCAAGAAGCTCGACGCCAAGGCGGCCGTGACGGCTGAGGCCCTGGTTGCCRCCGGTGTCATCCGCCGCGCCAAGGACGGCGTGCGCGTGCTGTCCGACGGCGAGCTCAAGGCCAAGCTCTCCTTCGACGTGGCCGGCGCCTCCAAGGCCGCGATCGAGAAGATCGAGAAGGCCGGCGGTTCGGTGAAGCTGCCGGAAGCGGCCACCGCCGAGTAACGGCGATTTGAAGCGCGGCCGATCGGGATGATTTCGCATTTTCCGTCGAACCGCGCTTTGATCTGGTGAATTGGGCGGCCGCGTCAACGCGGCCGCTTGCATGTTTACGGTCCGGAGCTTATCTCGTGAGCTTCGGTGACACGCGCCGCCTGAGCTGCGGGCATCGAGCGTGACATAGAAATCAAAGAAGTAGAGCATGATCTCGTCCGGAAACCGCTCCACACTTTTCGGCATGCTCTAGCGGAGAATCAGGCATGGCTTCGGCTGCTGAACAACTAGCCTCCAATCTGAATTTCGCGGCCTTCGCCAAGGCCGAGGATCTCAAGAAGCGCATCTGGTTCACCATCGGCGCGCTGCTCGTCTACCGCCTCGGCACCTATATCCCGCTTCCCGGCATAAATCCCGACGCTTTCGCCCAAGCCTTCTCCTCGCAGAGCAAGGGCGTGCTCGGCATGTTCAACATGTTCGCCGGCGGCGCCGTGCAGCGCATGGCGATCTTCGCGCTGGGCATCATGCCTTACATCTCCGCCTCCATCATCATGCAGCTGATGACCTCGGTCATCCCGTCGCTGGAATCGCTGAAGAAGGAAGGCGAGCAGGGCCGCAAGATCATCAACCAGTACACGCGCTACGGCACCGTGCTTCTGGCGCTGATCCAGGCCTACGGCATTTCGGTCGGCCTCGAAGGCGGCAACGGCATCGTCAACGATCCCGGCATGTTCTTCCGCATCTCGACCGTCGTCACGCTGGTCGGCGGCACCATGTTCCTGATGTGGCTCGGCGAGCAGATCACGGCGCGCGGCATCGGTAACGGAATTTCGCTGATCATCTTCTCCGGCATCGTCGCCGGCTTGCCGCGGGCGATCTCCGGCACTCTGGAGCTCGGCCGCACCGGCGCGCTGTCGACCGGTCTCATCCTCGCGATCATCGTTCTGGCCATCGTCGTCATCGCGCTGATCGTCTTCTTCGAGCGCGCGCAGCGTCGGCTGCTCATCCAGTATCCGAAGCGCCAGGTCGGCAACCGCATGTTCCAGGGCGATACCTCGCATTTGCCGCTGAAGCTCAACACCTCGGGTGTCATCCCGCCGATCTTCGCGTCCTCGCTGCTGCTTCTGCCGGCGACCGTCGCGGGCTTCTCGCAGACGACCAACTTGCCGGCCTGGGCAAGCACGATCCTGGCCTCGCTCGGCCACGGCCAGCCGCTCTACATGATCTTCTATGCGGGCATGATCGTCTTCTTCGCCTTCTTCTACACGGCGATCGTCTTCAACCCGAAGGACACGGCCGACCAGCTCAAGAAGCATTCCGGCTTCATCCCGGGCTATCGTCCGGGCGAGCGCACCGCCGAATATATCGACTATGTTCTGACGCGTATCACCGTCGTCGGCGCCATCTACCTGGTGCTGGTCTGTCTGCTGCCGGAGTTCCTGATCTCGGCGACTGGCGTACCTTTCTATCTCGGTGGCACATCGCTTCTGATCGTGGTCAGTGTCACGCTCGACACGGTGGCGCAGATTCAGGGCCACCTGATCGCGCACCAGTATGAGGGCCTGATCAAGAAGTCGAAGTTGCGCGGGGGTAAGAGGAGCAGATGAGGCTGATATTGCTTGGGCCGCCAGGAGCGGGCAAGGGGACGCAAGCACAAAGACTGGTAGAAAAACACGGCATCCCCCAGCTCTCGACGGGTGACATGCTGCGTGCCGCCGTCCAGGCCGGAACCGAGGTCGGCAAGCGTGCGAAGGCGGTGATGGATGCCGGTGAGCTGGTCTCGGATGCAATCGTCAACGCCATCGTCGCCGAACGCATCGATCAGCCGGATTGCGCCAAGGGCTTCATCCTCGACGGCTACCCGCGCACGCTGGTGCAGGCCGACGCGGTCGAGGCGATGCTTGCCGAGCGCGGCATTGCGCTCGACACCGTCATCGAGCTTGTCGTCGACGACAAGGCGCTGGTTGGCCGAATCGTAAAACGCGCAGAGGATGCCAAGGCCGCCGGCCAGCCGGTGCGCAAGGACGACAACCCTGCGGTGTTCGAGGAACGCCTGCGCGAATACTACAAAAAGACGGCGCCGCTGACCGGCTACTACTACGCCAAAGGCAAGCTCAAGACCGTCGACGGCATGGCCAGCATCGATGCCGTGACCGCCGAGATCGGCAAAGTGCTCGCGGCCGCGGCGAAGTAGGTCGCGGCGACAATTAAAGATTGCGCTTGACTGGAGTGGGCCGTTGGGGTATGGCGGCCCGTCTTCCTATCAGGCATGGACTTTGCTTGCCCTTGCGGGCAAGGCATCCGCTTTGAACCAGGAAACTCCCGCAAGGGCCGGCCTCCACCGGACGCGGGGCAACTTCGACAGCGCCGGGCATGCCCGGCCCACATGGAGAAAGAGAAGAAAATGGCTCGTATAGCCGGCGTCAACATTCCGACCAACAAGCGCGTCGTCATCGCGCTTCAGTACATTCACGGCATCGGCAAGAAGTTTGCCCAGGAGATCGTCGACAAGGTCGGCATCCCGGCGGACCGCCGCGTCAACCAACTGACCGACGCGGAAGTGCTGCAGATCCGCGAGACGATCGACCGCGACTACCAGGTCGAAGGCGACCTGCGTCGCGAAGTCTCGATGAACATCAAGCGGCTCATGGACCTCGGCTGCTACCGCGGCCTGCGTCACCGCCGCTCGCTGCCGGTCCGCGGCCAGCGCACGCACACCAATGCGCGCACCCGCAAGGGCCCGGCCAAGGCAATCGCCGGCAAGAAGAAGTAATTGAGCGAATAGCGAGTAGTCATTAGCGAGTAGGGTTCTATTCGCTACTCACTACTCCCTGCTCGCTTCCCAAGGTGGAGCCGCTGGCATTACGGCGGTGTAGAGATCAACTGAAAGGACTACCATGGCCAAGGAAGCCGCTCGTGTTCGCCGTCGCGAACGCAAGAACATCTCGTCGGGCGTTGCCCACGTCAATTCGACCTTCAACAACACCATGATCACCATCACCGACGCGCAGGGCAATTCGATTGCCTGGTCGTCGGCCGGCGCCCAGGGCTTCAAGGGTTCGCGCAAATCGACCCCGTTCGCCGCCCAGATGGCCGCAGAGGACGTCGCCAAGAAGGCGCAGGAACACGGCATGCGCATGCTCGAGGTCGAGGTCTGCGGACCCGGCTCCGGTCGTGAATCGGCCCTTCGCGCGCTGCAGGCGGCCGGCTTCACCATCACCTCGATCCGTGACGTGACGCCGATCCCGCACAATGGCTGCCGTCCGCGCAAGAAGCGCCGCGTCTGATTTTTAAGCGCCGCGCGAACGCCACGGCGTTCCTCCGCGGTTTTCCGTGTCGCCCGCCACGATTGGATGGTGGCGGGGCAAAGGAAGGAAGACATTTATGATCCAGAAGAACTGGCAGGAACTGATCAAGCCGAACAAGATCGAGTTCTCGTCGAAGAAGAAGACGCTGACCACGCTGGTGGCCGAGCCGCTCGAACGCGGCTTTGGCCTGACGCTGGGCAACGCGCTGCGGCGCGTGCTTTTGTCTTCGCTGCGCGGCGCGGCTGTGACCGCCGTGCAGATCGACGGCGTGCTGCACGAGTTCTCGTCCATCGCCGGCGTGCGCGAGGACGTGACCGACATCGTGCTCAACATCAAGGAAATCGCCATCCGCATGGAAGGTGATGGTCCCAAGCGTATGGTCGTGCGCAAGCAAGGCCCGGGCGCAGTGCTCGCAGGCGACATCCAGACCGTGGGCGACGTCGAGATCCTCAACCCCGACCACGTCATCTGCACGCTGGACGAGGGCGCCGAGATCCGCATGGAATTCACCGTCGACACCGGCAAGGGCTATGTGCCCGCCGAGCGCAACCGCGCCGAAGACGCGCCGATCGGCCTGATCCCGGTCGACAGCCTCTACTCGCCGGTCAAGAAGGTCTCCTACAAGGTCGAGAACACCCGCGAGGGCCAGGTGCTCGACTATGACAAGCTCACCATGACCATTGAGACCAACGGCTCGATCTCGGGCGAGGACGCGGTCGCGTTCGCAGCCCGCATCCTGCAGGACCAGCTCGCGCTGTTCGTCAATTTCGACGAACCGCAGAAGGAAGTCGCCGCTGAAGCCGTCACCGAGCTCGCCTTTAACCCGGCGCTGCTCAAGAAGGTCGACGAGCTCGAGCTTTCGGTGCGTTCGGCCAACTGCCTGAAGAACGACAACATCGTCTATATCGGCGACCTGATCCAGAAGACCGAAGCCGAGATGCTGCGCACCCCGAACTTCGGCCGCAAGTCGCTGAACGAGATCAAGGAAGTGCTGGCGGCCATGGGCCTCCATCTCGGCATGGAAGTGCCGGACTGGCCGCCGGAAAACATCGAAGACCTCGCCAAGCGTTACGAAGACCAATATTGAGCATGAATTCCAAGGATCGGCGGCGAGAGCCGCTCGATCCGACGGTCATGCGGAAAACCATCAGAGGCCGTGGCCTCTTGAACAACTGAAGAAGGAAAAGAGCCATGCGCCACGGTTTCAAGGGCCGTCGCTTCGCCCGCAGCATCAGCCATCGCAAGTCGATGTTCGCCAACCTCGCCGTGTCTCTGATCGAGCACGAGCAGATCGTCACCACGCTGCCGAAGGCGAAGGACCTGCGTCCGATTGTCGAGAAGCTGGTGACGCTCGGCAAGCGCGGCGACCTGCACGCCCGTCGTCAGGTCATCGCCCAGATCGGCAACGAACCGGTCGTGAAGCGCCTGTTCGACACGATTGCGCCGCGTTATGCGCAGCGCAATGGCGGCTATCTGCGCATCATGAAGGCGGGCTTCCGCAAGGGCGACAACGCCGCCATGGCGGTCATCGAGTTCGTCGATCGCGACACGTCGGCCAAGGGCGCCGCCGACCGCGCCCGTCTCGAGGCTGAAGGCGCCAATGAGGAAGCCGCGGCCGCCTGAGGCCAAGCTTTTTCGTCAATGACTTCAAGGGGCCTACGGGCCCCTTTTTGCATTTGGAAGAGATTTGGGCAGAGCGAGCGGAATTTCACGTCTGGGCTCACGCTTTTGCGCGACAAGTGTCGCATTTGTGTGCATTAGCCTTTCATTCTGCACAATCGTCGGGACAATGGCGCCCGATCTGGAGGATTCGGAATGCACCTCAAACGACTGTTTCTTGTTGCCGCGCTGGCCGTTTTCGCCGCGGCACCGGCCGCAAGACAGGCTTTTGCCGAGAATGCCGCCAAGCCGGCCGATCCGGGCCTCTCCGATGTGCTGACCGATCTGCTGCATGGCGTCGAGGGCGAGAACGGCACGTCCGGGCCCGACAAACGCGTGCCGTTCGGCCGCGAGGAGGTGCAGCTCTCCTTCGCGCCGCTGGTCAAGCAAACGGCCCCGGCCGTCGTCAATGTTTATGCCTCGCAGACCGCCAAGGTGACCTCGCCCTTCGAGGGCGATCCCTTCTTCGAGGAGTTCTTCGGCCGCGCCCAGCCGCGCGCGCAGTCCTCGCTGGGCTCCGGCGTGCTGGTCGATCCGAGCGGCGTCATCGTTACCAACTTCCACGTCATCAAGGACGCCGACGAGGTGAAGGTGGCGACCGCGGACGGACGCGAATTCACCTCCAAGGTCATGCTCAAGGACGAGACGCTCGATCTCGCCGTGCTCAAAATCTCGGCCGACAAGCCGTGCCCGGTGATTGCCATCGGCGATTCCGACGCGCTCGAGGTCGGCGACCTGGTGCTCGCCATCGGCAACCCGTTCGGGGTCGGCCAGACCACCACCAGCGGCATCGTCTCGGCGCTCGCCCGCAGCCACATCGGCGTCTCGGATTCTGGCTATTTCATCCAGACCGATGCGGCCATCAATCCCGGCAATTCGGGCGGCGCGCTGATCAACATGGGCGGCCAATTGGTTGGCATCAACACGGCGATCTACAGCCGCAGCGGCGGCTCGATCGGCATCGGCTTCGCCATTCCCTCCAACATGGTGCGCGCCTTCGCCGACGCCGCCAAGGCCGGCCTCGACTTCTTCGAGCGTCCCTATATCGGCGCCGAGTTCGAAATGGTGACCCCGCAGATCGCCGAATCGCTCGGCATGGAGAAGCCGACCGGCGCGCTGGTGTCGTCGGTTGACGCGGCCGGGCCCGCCGGCAAGGCCGGCCTCAAGCCGGGCGACGTCATCCTGTCGCTCAACAACACGCCGGTCGAAGGCGTCGAGGCGCTCGACTACCGCATGGCGACGCTGTCGATCGGCACCAAGGCGACGTTCGCCGTGCTGAGCAAGGGGCAGCAGGCGACGCTGGAAATCCCGCTGGAGCGTGCGCCCGAAGGCGCCAAGCCCAGCGAGGTCACCCTGCGTGGCCGCAGTCCCTTTTCCGGCGCCAAGGTTGCGGAACTTTCGCCCAGGCTTGCCCAGCGGCTTGGCCTTCGCACCGACCTCAAGGGCGTCACCGTCATTGATATCAGCCGCGATTCGCCGGCCGCCGATTTCGGCTTCCAGCCTGGCGATATCGTGCGCGAGGTGAACGGCACCACCATCGACACCGCGGCGACGCTGGCGCAGGTTGCTCAGCAGGACACGCGCTGGTGGCGCTTTACCGTCGAACGCGGCGGGCAGATACTGCGGCAGGTGTTGCGTTATTGAGGCGGTCTGCCCATCTCTGAAGATCGCATCTCAACCAAAAGGCTTGCATGGCCGATCTGTTCAGTTCCGATGAGCCGGAAAAGGCGCCGCCCGGGCGGCCGCTGGCCGACCGGCTGCGCCCGAAAAATCTTGGTGAGGTTGTCGGCCAGGAGCATCTGACCGGCCCTGACGGCGCGCTGACCAGGCTGATCGATTCCGGCTCGCTCGGCTCGATGATCTTCTGGGGTCCGCCCGGTACCGGCAAGACGACGGTGGCGCGGCTGCTCGCCGGCGAGACCAACCTTGCCTTCGAGCAGATATCCGCCGTGTTTTCCGGCGTCGCGGATCTCAAGAAAGTGTTCGAGGCGGCGAAGCTCAGGCGCGCCAACGGCCGCCAGACGCTGCTCTTCGTCGACGAGATCCATCGCTTCAACCGCGCCCAGCAGGACGGGTTTTTGCCGGTGATGGAAGACGGCACCGTGGTGCTGGTCGGCGCCACCACGGAGAACCCGTCCTTCGAGCTGAACGCGGCGCTCCTGTCGCGAGCGCGCGTGCTGGTGTTCCGTTCGCTGGGCGAGGAAAGCATCGCCAAGCTTCTGGCGCGGGCGGAAGAAACCGAGGGCAGGGCGCTGCCGCTCGATGACGAGGCGCGCGCGATGCTGATCCGCATGGCCGACGGCGACGGCCGCGCCTCGCTGACGCTGGCCGAGGAAGTCTGGCGCGCCGCCAAGAAAGGCGAGGTGTTTGGCCCGGAGGGTCTGCAGCGCGTCATCCAGCGCCGCGCGCCGATCTACGACAAGGGCCAGGATGGCCACTACAACCTGATCTCGGCGCTGCACAAATCGGTGCGCGGCTCCGATCCGGATGCCGCCCTTTATTACCTCGCCCGCATGTTCGATGCCGGCGAGGATCCGCTTTATCTCGGCCGCCGGCTCGTGCGCATGGCGGTGGAGGATATCGGGCTCGCCGATCCGCAGGCGCTTGTCGTCGCCAACGCGGCCAAGGATGCCTATGACTATCTTGGCTCGCCCGAGGGCGAGCTTGCCTTCGCTCAGGCCGCCGTTTATCTCGCCACCGCGCCGAAATCGAACGCCGTCTACACAGCCTTCAAGGCCGCGACCGCGGCGGCCAAGGAGTTCGGCTCGCTGCTGCCGCCGAAACACATTCTCAACGCGCCGACCAAGCTGATGAAGCAGGAGGATTACGGCGCCGGCTATCGCTACGACCATGACGAGCCGGACGCGTTTTCCGGCCAGGACTATTTTCCGGAGAAGATGGGCCGGCACACCTTCTACGATCCGCCGGAACGCGGGTTCGAGCGCGATATCCGCAAGCGGCTGGAGTACTGGGCGAAGCTGCGCAGCGAGCGGAACAGCTGAGTCGCGCGGCCCGACGGGACATGGCGCTGAAGTGGAGTAGACCGCTCCAAATATTTGCACCGGCAGACCGCTTGGACCCGTGCGTCGGCATTGTGCCGGGAAACAAAAAATCCTATCAAGACGCACGGCTGGCGGGGGTCGCCGTGATTTTGTCCCATGGAACAGGATCGCGCTCCCGCGCGAATGACAATGAAAAAGCAAACCGTCAAGTCGCTCCGCAAGGCCGCCATCGCGGTCGTGGTTCTTGCGCTCGCCTTCTACTTTATCCCGATCATCACGGCGATCTGGGTCGTCTGCGGCCTGATCGACGTCATGCGCAACGACCGGAAGAACCGGAACCTGTTCGAGCGCTACTTCCTCGGCAACGGCCTGTTCACCTGGCTGCTGTCGCCGTTCAACCTGATCGTCGACCTACTCTGCTACCGCAACCCCGGTGTCTGGAAGCCCGAGCAGTTCCCTGAGGACTATCAGCGCGAGATCAACGAGGTCCTGGGCGTCTTCAAAGCCCGCAAGGACGAGATCATCGCCGACATCGACGCTAATTTCGGCGCCGGCCGGCGCGGTATGTATGTCTACCAGTGGTACGGCAAGCACAAGATCGACAACGTTCCCGAATTCAATAAGGATTACAAATACATCAAGACGATCGCGGTATCCGTTTTCAGCAAGCGTGAATCCACGTCCTGGCATTTCGGTCCGCTGCGGCTCAGCCTGCGCATCCTCTACAATCTGATCCCGGTGCAGGCGGAGATCTTCGTCCAGTGCGGCAGCAAGAAGAACTATTGGTACGACAATCCTTTGTTCATCTTCGACGACACGCTGTTCCACCGCTCGGTCAACGAATATGACGGTCGGCGCTACTGCGTCTTCGTCGACATCATCCGGCCATCCCCGTTCCCGAGGCTGATCGCGGGCCTTCTCGCCATCGTCTCGGTCAGCGTGGAGCGCATCAATTCCGTCTTCTACAAGAACTGGAAGATGATCGGCTCGTCCAAGCCGAAGGCCGCCGCCAATTGATCCCTGCAAGCTCCGGGGTTCGGCCCCTAGTGGCCGGGTCCCGTTTAAACCAACGTCCTATGGCGCCGATACACTGCGACCTTTAGAACTCCGGAGCAGTTCCAGGCGATGCGTAGCGATTTCCGCGTGGAATTGCTTGGAATCAAATGTCTGCGCGGTCGGCAATTGTATCAAAGGCCGAACCGCTTTGGATTGTCGGCTATGTTCCTGCGAGCATGGCGACGGAGCGGAAGGAGGTTCCGCTCACCGGGAGGATAGGGTTGATCGGACGGCAAACCGCCGTGCATGCGGATCTGGTCCAGGCTTCGATCGCGAAAAGCGACGCGGCCCATTCGGCGTTGGTGGCCTCATGGCGGCGCTCGCTGCAACTGCACCATCTCGATCCGGCCGAGCGCAAGGCGCCCAGGCGGCTGACCGAAGGCGAATTGAGAGGGGCCCGCCAGCGCATGGAGCGGATGATCCGCGCCGCCGAGGCAAGCCTCAACCGGCTCTACCAGGCGGTCGGCGGAGTTGGTTGCTGCGTGATGCTGGCCGACCGCGACGGCATCCCCGTCGAGCGCCGGGGCGCGGTCRCCGACGACGAAACCTTCGACGAATGGGGCCTGTGGACCGGCACGGTCTGGAGTGAGGACAGCGAAGGCACCAACGGCATCGGCACCTGCCTTGCCGAGCAGCGGGCGCTGACCATCCATCGCGACCAGCATTTCTTTTCGCGCAACACGCTGCTGAGCTGCACCACGGCGCCGATCTATGACCATGAAGGCAATCTGGCGGCCGCGCTCGACGTATCGTCCTGCCGTTCGGACCTGACGGAGGGATTCGTCCAGCTCATCTCCGTCGCGGTTGGCGATGCCGCGCGCCGCATCGAGGCGGAGAATTTCCGAATGGTGTATTCCAACGCCCGCATCCTTTTGGCGCCGGTCGCCGAGCGCGGGGCCGGCGCGCTGATCGCGGTCGACCAGGATGACCTGGTGATCGGCGCGACCCGGTCGGCGCGGCTTGCACTGGGAATAACAGGCGAAGCCCTGGCCCGGGGTTTGCTGGCTGCCGACGTTCTCGGCGACCAGGCAAAGGCGAAGGAAGACCTCGACGACGCCGAGCGCGGCGCGTTGCAGCGGGCGATGGCGCGAGCCGGCGGCAATGTCTCGGCGGCAGCCCAAAATCTCGGCATTTCGCGCGCGACGCTGCATCGCAAGCTCGCCCGTTTCGAAATCCGCCGCCCGCATTGATTTCCTGATCTGACCTGTCGCAGTTCTGCGACACTCGGCGGCCGCGATCGCCGGGCCCCCGGCTGACAAGGCGGCAACCATCCGCAAAATCCTCCGCCAACGCGCCGCATCCCGCGGCGCGCCTTTACGGGAGGAAGACATGAACAAGGTGGAATTCTCGCGCGCAGCCAAGGTTCCGTTCGCCAAGCGTTACGACAACTTCATCGGCGGCAAGTGGGCAGCGCCGCATTCCGGCAAATATTTCGAGAACATCTCGCCGGTCACCGGACGGCCCCTGTGCGAGATCGCCCGCTCGGATGCGGCCGACATCGAGGCAGCGCTCGATGCCGCACACAAAGCCAAGGACGCCTGGGGCAGAACCAGCCCCGCGGAACGCGCTCTGATCCTCCATCGCATCGCCGACCGCATGGAAGACAATCTCGACCTTTTGGCGCTCGCCGAGACCTGGGACAACGGCAAGCCGATCCGCGAGACGACGGCCGCCGACCTTCCCCTGGCCGTCGACCATTTCCGCTATTTCGCCGGCGTGCTGCGCAGCCAGGAAGGCTCGATCTCCGAGATCGATCACGACACCGTCGCCTACCACTTCCACGAACCGCTCGGCGTCGTCGGCCAGATCATCCCGTGGAATTTCCCACTGCTGATGGCGGTGTGGAAGTTGGCGCCGGCGCTTGCCGCCGGCAATTGCGTGGTGCTCAAGCCCGCCGAGCAGACACCCGCCTCTATTATGCTGTGGGCCGACCTCATCGGCGACCTTCTGCCCGAAGGCGTGCTCAACATCGTCAACGGTTTCGGCCTCGAGGCCGGCAAGCCGCTGGCATCGTCGAACCGCATCGCCAAGATAGCCTTCACCGGCGAGACCACGACCGGCCGCCTGATCTCGCAATATGCCAGCCAGAACCTCATCCCGGTGACGCTCGAGCTCGGCGGCAAGTCGCCCAACATCTTCTTCCAGGATGTGACGGCCGAAGACGACGACTTCTTCGACAAGGCGATCGAGGGCTTCGTCATGTTCGCGCTCAACCAGGGCGAGGTCTGCACGTGTCCCAGCCGTGCGCTGGTGCATGAGAAGATCTATGACAAATTCATGGAGCGCGCGCTGAAGCGCGTCGAGGCGATCGTCCAGGGCGACCCGCTTGATCCGGCCACCATGATCGGCGCCCAGGCATCGAGCGAGCAGTTGGAGAAGATCCTGTCCTACTTCGACATCGGCCGCCAGGAAGGCGCCGAGGTGCTGACCGGCGGTGAGCAGAACCATCTGCCGGGCGACCTAGCCGGCGGCTATTACGTCAAGCCGACCGTGTTCAAGGGCAACAACAAGATGCGCATCTTCCAGGAGGAGATCTTTGGCCCTGTTGTGTCCGTGACGACCTTCAAGGAGGATGACGAGGCGCTGTCGATCGCCAACGACACGCTCTATGGCCTCGGCGCCGGCATCTGGAGCCGCGACGCCAATCGCTGCTACCGCTTCGGCCGCGCCATCCAGGCCGGACGCGTGTGGACGAACTGCTACCACGCCTATCCGGCGCATGCCGCCTTCGGCGGCTACAAGCAGTCCGGCATCGGCCGCGAGACGCACAAGATGATGCTCGACCACTATCAGCAGACCAAGAACATGCTGGTCAGCTACAGCCCCAAGAAGCTCGGCTTCTTCTGATCCTCCCAGGGCGAAGAGGAGGGCGCGGTTCATCCGCGTCCTCCCGTCAGTTGGAGGAGGTTTTGATGGATAGTGCTTCATTGGGCAAAGTGACGGCCACGCCGGCGGCCGAGGCGCTGCTTGCCGAGATCATCGCCGATCACGGCCCGGTTCTGTTCCACCAGTCCGGCGGCTGCTGCGACGGCTCGTCGCCGATGTGCTATCCGCGCGGCGAGTTCATGATCGGCGACAATGACGTGAAGCTCGGCGAGATCGGCGATACGCCGGTCTATATCAGCGCCTCGCAATATGAGGCCTGGAAGCACACCGACCTTATCATCGACGTGGTGAAGGGCAGGGGCGGCATGTTCTCGCTCGACAATGGCCGCGAGAGGCGATTCCTGACGCGCTCGACGGTTTGCGTGCTATCGCCGCCGTCTTCCGGCAACTGAGCGACCAGGCTGGACGGCATACAGCGCGACGATTGGGGTAATCGTCCGGCTTTGTTGGGTCTTTGGCTCGCAACATCCTCGCCTTAGTGCTATGGCGCCGCTTTCAAACGGAAAAGCGTATCCATGGCAGGTGTCGAACAGATCACGGTTGAGGCCGGCGAGGCGGGCATGAGGCTCGACCGCTGGTTCAAGGTCCATTATCCGGGCCTCGGCTTCGGCCACCTGCAAAAGCTCTTGCGCTCGGGCCAGATCCGCGTCGACGGCGGCCGGGTCAAGGCCGACACCCGCGTCGAGCCCGRCCAATCCGTACGTGTCCCGCCGCTCGACGTCGACAAGAAGGGCGACGTTCCGCTCACTGGTCACTCGATCCGCAACCAGGGCGATGCCGAAGTGCTCGCCAAGATGCTCTTGCACGAGGACCCGAAAGTCTTCGTCTTCAACAAGCCGGCGGGGCTGGCTGTGCAGGGCGGCTCCGGCGTCACTCGCAATGTCGACGACATGCTGGAGGCCTGGCGCAACCAGAAGGGCGAGAAGCCGCGCCTCGTCCATCGCCTCGACCGCGACACGTCCGGCGTGCTGGTCGTCGCTCGCACCCGTCTTGCCGCGATGAAGCTGTCGGAAGCGTTCCGGGCGCGCGAAACCAAGAAGACCTACTGGGCGCTGGTCAAGGGCGTGCCGGCAAAGCGAGAGGACAAGATCTCGACCTGGCTGGTCAAGGAGGCGACGCCGGATGGCGACCGCGTGCGCATCGCCAAGCATGGCGAGAAGGGCGCCGATCACGCCGTCTCCTATTACCGCGTCGTCGAGCAGGCGGCACAGTCGCTGTCATGGCTGGAAATGGAGCCTTACACCGGCCGCACCCATCAGCTTCGCGTCCACGCCGCCCATATCGGCTGCCCGATCATCGGCGATCCCAAATATTTCGAGGCCGACACCAACTGGGAATTTCCGGGCGGCATCCAGAACCGTCTGCATCTCCATGCCCGCCGGATTGTCATACCGCATCCCGACCAGGGCGTGATCGACGTGACCGCGCCAATGCCGCCGCATATGCGCCAGAGCTGGAACCTTCTCGGCTTTGACGAACAGAGCGCGGAGGACTGAGATTTGACTGCTGCGCCCGTACTGGATCGCCGCGACGCGGTCGACATGGCGGCGGCGGCCATCATGGTCGGGCTGACCTTCTCCTGGGGGCTGAACTACGTCGCCGCCAAGGTCTCCTATGCAGGTTACGACCCTGTGTTCGTCTCGGTCGCCCGTTCGCTTATCGGGGGAGCCTGCGTGTTCGCCTGGTGCCAGCTGCGCGGCATCAGGCTGTTCGAGGCGGACGGGACGCTGGCCGCCGGCATCGTCGTCGGCGTGCTCTTCGGCGTCGAGTTCCTCTGCCTCTATATCGGGCTCGAATACACCACCGTTGCCCGTAACACGCTCCTGGTCAACACCATGCCGTTCTGGGTGCTGATCGGCGGACATTTTCTGCTTGGCGAGCGCATCAACGCGCGCAAGCTCGGTGGGCTTGTTCTCGCCTTTTGCGGCCTGGCGGCGGTTTTCTCCGACGGCATCGTTGCCGGCGGCGACGCAACGCTGACCGGCGATCTGCTCAGTCTTGGCTCGGGCATTCTCTGGGCGGCCACCAGCATTGTCATCAAGCGATCGAAGCTGGTCGAGACGCGCGCGGAGAAACTGCTGCTCTATCAGTTGGCCGGCGCCGCTATTGTGGGTGCCCTGGTGATGCCTTTCGCCGGCCCGCCGATCCGCGCGGTAGCCGCTTTGCCGACACTGGCGTTGCTGTTCCAGTCTTTCTATATCGTCGCCTTCACCTATGTGTTGTGGTTCTGGCTGCTCACGCGCTATCCGGCGGCAAGCCTGTCGAGTTTCGCCTTCTTGTCGCCTGTGTTCGGCGTCCTGTGCGGCGCGGTGTTGTTGGGCGAGCCGCCGACCGTCAGGATAATCCTGGCGCTCGGCCTGATCGCCGCCGGACTGATCATCGTCAACCGGCCCGCGCGAAGGCAGCCAACAGTTTAGGGAGTTCGGCATGCGCGATATCCTCGAAGACCTCGAAGCCGGAAAACTGCTCTCCGATCCCGACCCGGTGCGGCGCGCCCAGATCCAGATGAAGACGCCGCTGCCGAAGCGTTTCTACAAGGCTGTTTCGGTGGCTCCCGTCGAGAACGGTTTTGCCATCCATCTGGACGGCAGGCCGGTGCGCACGCCAGGCAAGGCCGTGATGGTGCTGCCGACTGAAAAGGCTGCGTCACTTGTGGCCGATGAATTCGGCGCGCAGAGCGAGGTCATAGATCCCGTGACGATGCCCGTCATGCGGCTCGTCAACACCGCCATCGACGGCGTCGCCTCCGATCCGCAGGCGGTGCTGGAAGACGTGCTGCGCTTCGCCTCGTCCGATCTACTTTGCTATCGCGCCGACGGCCCGCAGGGACTGGTCGATCGCCAGAACAAGCTCTGGGATCCGGTGCTCGACTGGGCACGCGGCAGCCTCAGGGCGCGCTTCAACCTTGCCGAAGGCGTCATCCATGTCGAGCAGCCGCGCGAAGCGATCGCCGTGCTCGGCGCACATCTTGGCCAGCGTGCGGAGCCGATGCGGCTGGCCGCCATCCATGTCATGACGTCGCTGACCGGATCGGCGCTGCTGGCCTTGGCCGTCGATTTCGGCGAGATCGACGCCGAGGAAGCTTGGGCCGCGGCCCACGTCGACGAGGATTGGCAGATCGAGCATTGGGGCCAGGATGCCGAGGCGGTGGCGCGTCGCTCCGCCCGCAAGCGCGACATGCTGGCGGCGGTCAGCCTGCTCGAGGCGCTGCAGGGCTAAAGCATTTCAAGCACTGCTCCGCTTTCGCAGCGCACCTAATACCAAAGTCATAATCCCATCGTCGCGGTGCCTTTCGAGCGCCCTTTCTGTCATTTTTTCCTTCGTTGGCTGCGTTTTTCGAGTCCGCGCATCGCAGATGCGCGGATGGTGGCGCGCAGCCGCGGAGGACAGACGGGATCTCACGGGAGGATTTATCAATGGCAATGGCATCGACCGCCGGCAGAACCAGCCGCGGCATGACGCGGGAGGAGAAGAAGGTCATCTTCGCCTCATCGCTCGGCACCGTTTTTGAATGGTACGATTTCTACCTCTACGGCTCGTTGGCCGCCTTCATCGGCTCGACCTTCTTCAGTCCGGCTATCCCGGAGGCGACGCGCAACATCTTCGCACTGCTGGCTTTTGCCGCAGGCTTCCTCGTGCGTCCGTTCGGCGCGCTGGTGTTCGGCCGCATCGGCGATCTCGTCGGCCGCAAATACACCTTCCTCGTCACCATGACGATCATGGGCCTGTCCACCTTCCTGGTCGRCCTGCTGCCCGGCTACGCCAGTTGGGGCATTGCGGCGCCGGTGATCCTGATTGGACTGCGCATGCTGCAGGGCCTTGCGCTCGGCGGCGAATATGGCGGTGCCGCGACCTATGTCGCCGAGCACGCGCCGGACGACCGCCGCGGCTACTACACGTCCTGGATCCAGACCACGGCGACGCTCGGGCTGTTCCTGTCGCTGATCGTCATCCTGATCGTGCAGGGGTCGCTCAGCAAGGAAACCTACGCCGCTTGGGGTTGGCGCATTCCCTTCATCGTCTCGTTCTTCCTGCTCGCCATCTCGATCTGGATCCGGCTGTCGCTCTCGGAGTCGCCGACGTTCCAGCGCATGAAGGAAGAGGGCAAGGGCTCCAAGGCGCCGCTCTCGGAAGCCTTCGGCCAGTGGAAGAACGCCAAGATCGCGCTGCTGGCGCTGCTCGGCCTCACCGCCGGCCAGGCCGTGATTTGGTACAATGGCCAGTTCTATGCCCTGTTCTTCCTGCAGAACGTGCTGAAGGTCGACGCGTGGTCGGTCAATGTCATGATCGCCATCGCGCTCGCCATCGGCTCGATCTTCTTCGTCGTGTTCGGCTGGCTGTCGGATAAGATCGGTCGCAAGCCGATCATCATGGCCGGCCTCGCCCTGGGCATCGTCTGCACCTTCCCGCTGTTCAAGGCGCTCACCTGGGCCGCCAATCCGGCCCTGGCCACCGCGCAGCAGAACACCCGCGCGACGGTGACGGCGGCGCCCGGCGACTGCAAGTTCCAGTTCAACCCGGTCGGCACGGCGAAATTCACGACCTCCTGCGATATCGCGACGTCGTTCCTCACGAAGAACTCGGTGCCCTATGACGTGGTGACCACCGCGGCCCCCGGCACGGCTGCCACGGTCAAGATCGGCAACGAGACGGTGGAATCTTATGACGCCGTTGCCGCCGGCGATCAGGCCAAGGCCAAGGAGGCGGCCTTCCAGAAGGCGGTGAACACGTCGCTGCAGGACGGCGGCTACCCGCTGAAGCGCGCCGCGGCCAAGGTGGCGGACCAGAAGCTCGACGCCTTCGTCGCGGCCAACCCGGAACTGAAGCTCGACGCTACGGCCATTCGCGGCGGCGAGAAGGCGACGGTGAAGACCGATCAGGCGATCGCCGACAAGATCCTGACCAAGGACGAGGCAGCCGGCGCGCCGGAAGTCACCGTCTACACCATCCCGGGCGGCGGCGCCTTTGCCATGACTGCCGACCCGGCGGCCATCAACTGGCCGCTTACGATCGGCATCCTGTTCATCCTGGTGCTGTTCGTGACCATGGTCTATGGGCCGATCGCCGCCATCCTCGTCGAGATGTTCCCCACCCGCATCCGCTACACCGGGATGTCGCTGCCTTACCACATCGGCAATGGCTGGTTCGGCGGTCTGCTGCCGGCAACGGTGTTCGCGCTCAGCGCCTACAAGGGCGATATCTACTACGGTCTCTGGTACCCGGTGATCATCGCGGCGATGTCGCTCATCATCGGCATGATCTTCGTCAGGGATACGCTCGGCACGGACCTGCACGCCAAGGAGTAACCCAGAGCGATTCCAAGAAAGTGCGCAGCGATTTCCGTCCGGAATTGCATAAAACGCTGAGTCAGAGCAGGTCGGCTAACCTGTCAAACGCTGAACTGCTCTGGTCATCCGCTCAAAACAGAAAGCCCGGCGCGAGCGATCGCGCCGGGCTTTTCCGTTCCTGAATTCAAAGAGGCGATCAGCTCTTGCGCAGCTGGTTTTCTTCCTCGACCGCCGCCTCGTGGTACCAGCCGTCGAAATCGGCGTGCTCGCCGCGGAGCGCTGCAAGCTCTGCTGCGAATTTGGCCTTTGCGCCTAAATTTGAGGCAGACTTGCCTGCTGCAAGCGGGAACATCAGAATTTTTGCCGATGGACGCGATGGCGTAACTTGCATTGCCGATCTCCTTGTCTTTCCAGGAGCATGTCGATTCACCTTTTCACCAAAATAGGTTCTGCGACTCCTTTAGGCAATATGCCCATTAAAAGATCATCTCGTGCACATTATTTAATCAATATCAGCACCTGAACGATCCGAACGCATTGCTAAGGCGGCTCAATAAAATCAACGCTTTGCCATGACCATTTTGCCGCACCCCGCGCTATCGAAGTGGCATACGACTTGCATTTTAACCATCGGCAGGCCGGCCCGATCCGGCCATGCATCGATGCCGCCATGGCGGCGTCCAAGCAACGAGAGGCACTGGAATGACCAAATACAAGCTCGAGTATATCTGGCTCGACGGCTACACCCCGACCCCCAATCTGCGCGGCAAGACCCAGATCAAGGAGTTTGCCGAGTTCCCGACGCTCGAGCAGCTGCCGCTGTGGGGCTTCGATGGTTCCTCCACCAACCAGGCCGAGGGCCGCAGCTCTGACTGCGTGCTGAAGCCCGTGGCGGTTTACCCGGATCCGGCCCGCACCAATGGTGTTCTCGTGATGTGCGAAGTCATGATGCCCGATGGCGTCACCCCGCATGCATCGAACAGCCGCGCGACCATTCTCGACGATGAGGACGCCTGGTTCGGCTTCGAGCAGGAATATTTCTTCTACAAGGACGGCCGCCCGCTCGGCTTCCCCGAGAGCGGCTATCCCGCACCGCAGGGCCCGTACTACACCGGCGTCGGTTTCAAGAATGTCGGCGACATCGCGCGCCAGCTCGTCGAGGAGCATCTCGACCTCTGCCTCGCCGCCGGCATCAACCATGAAGGCATCAATGCCGAAGTGGCGAAGGGCCAGTGGGAATTCCAGATTTTCGGCAAGGGCTCCAGGAAGGCCGCCGACCAGATGTGGATGGCGCGGTACCTGCTGCTGCGCCTCACCGAGAAATACGGCATCGACATCGAGTTCCACTGCAAGCCGCTCGGCGACACCGACTGGAACGGTTCGGGCATGCATTGCAACTTCTCGACCAAGTACATGCGCGAAGTCGGCGGCAAGACCTATTTCGAGGCACTGATGGCGCAGTTCGAGAAGAACCTGATGGATCACATCGCCGTCTACGGTCCGGACAACGACAAGCGCCTGACCGGCAAGCACGAGACCGCGCCGTGGAACAAGTTCTCCTACGGCGTCGCCGACCGCGGTGCTTCGATCCGCGTGCCGCACTCCTTCGTCAAGAACGACTACAAGGGCTACCTGGAAGACCGCCGCCCGAACTCGCAAGGCGACCCCTACCAGATCGCCTCGCAGGTGCTGAAGACGATCTCGCAGGTCTCGACCGCAGCCGTTTCGGCCGCCGCCTGATTTTGTTCGGCGTCACAGGCTTGCCAGCCAGTGGCGCGACGAAAACGATCTTAAAAGCCCCGGCGGGTCGACGCCGGGGCTTTTTGCATGGCGACTACCCGCGAACTCCGCCCGCTGCAGTCAGTCGGCGATGACGCCGCGCGATTTCAGCGCCGCGACCACCTTGTCTCGCGGTAGGGCGGGGGTACGATTGCCGTCGCGGCCGACCATATCCTCATTGGCGACCAGAGCGTTGAGCACGGCCTCCTCAGTCGCCTGCACCACGGCGGTGTAAAAATCGTCCATGCGGCCCCATGGAACGAAATCCATATGGCTGTAGCTCTTCTCTGTCGGAGCGCCGTTGGGGAAGCGACCGTTGAGAGCATCAGGGTTGGCTGTCGAGAAGGCGAGAAAGATATCGCCGGAGAAATGCGAGCCGGCGGTGCCGGTGCGCGCCAGCCCGAGCGGCACGCGGCGGGCCAGCGCCTTGCACTGTCCGGGCAGCAGCGGCGCGTCTGTTGCGACGATGCCGATGCAGGAGCCGGCGCCGGTCGGCCCGCCGCTGAAATACGCCTCCATCGGATTGTCGGCGGCAAGCTCGTGCCCGAGCGGCACGCCGGCGATGCTGATCTCCTGGCGCGAGCCGAAATTGGCCTGCAGGAAGACGCCGACCGTGTAGGCGCGGTGGCAATAGTCGACGATCCGCGAAGCGCTGCCTGAACCGCCTTTGAACGCGTAGCAATTCATGCCGGTGCCGCCGCCAACTGATCCTTCCTCGATGCCGCCGCCGGCAGCGTTGTCGATAGCCTCGATCGCGTGGTCGACAGTGACATGCGAGCCGTTGATGTCGTTCAGATAGCCGTCCCAGGTTTCGGCCACCACCGGCAGCAGCCATTGGCTCGCCAGTTGCGGCTTGTTGCGCGCCACCCAGTCGATGACGCCGCGATGACAGGGGCCGACCGCGTGTGTGTTGGTGATCAGGATCGGCATGGAGAGGCTGCCGGCTTCCTCCAGCCAAGAGGCGCCGGTCATCTCGCCATTGCCGTTGAAGGAATGGTAGCCGGCAGCCAATGCCACCCCCACGCCGTCGCGGCCGAGAGGCAGGACCGCGGTGACACCCGTGCGCACCGGCCCATGGCCCACGGTGAGCCTGCCGTCGCCTTTGATGAGCGTCGAATAGCCGACGAGCACGCCTTCGACATCGGTGATGGCATTTGCCGGGCCTGGCGTGCCGGGCAGGGGGATGCCAAGGCCGCGGGCGCGCGTCTTGCCGGCCGGCGTTGTGGTCGGGGCTAGTCGTTGGTCCATGCTGAGGGATGCTCCATTGATGAGAGCCGGCTCAGCCAAGGCTGCAGCCGGTCGCAAGTTCTGCATAGCTGGCGAGGATCGCCATCGCAGAGGCGTGGTCGACCGCCGGCACGACGTTGACGAGGTGCAGGCCAAGGCCGTCCTCGAGGACGACCAGGCTGCGGGCGATGACCTCGCTCGCCGCATTCAGCTTGAAGATGCCGGTGGCCGCGCCCGCCTCGAGTATGCCGACATAGATCGCCACCTGGCGCTCGAAGAGCGTGATATGGCGGGCGGCATAGCTGGCGTCCGAGCGCGAATAGGCGCCGAGCTCCAGCAGAAGCCGGCAGAGCTGGTCGTCTGGATCGGTCGGCAGGCCGCTTTCCAGCATCGTCCTCAACCGCGCCCGCGGATCGGCGATCGCGGCGACCGATGACGCGCGCTGGGTGCAGAAGCGTTCCACCGCCTTCTTCTGCACGTCGTCGAGAAGCTCCTTGAGGCCGGGATAATAATAGAGCAGGGCGCTCGAGCTCATGCCGGCCTCGTTGGCCACGTCGCGCAAGGTGACGCCCGCGAGGCCGCGCTTGGCGATCATCGATTCCGCCGCTGCGACCAGGGTGAGGCGGCGATCGGTCTGTGTCTTGGGTCTGCCCATTTCGATTTCCTGAATTTGATTCAATAAAAACTGGCCAGTGAATTTTTGCAAGTCGGCATATCGTATATTTGTTGACGCTATGTGGCGACACGGATAGCTTCCGTTGCGGATAATAATTTTTATCCAATTAAAAAAAGGGGAGGATAATGTCTACAAACGAAGCCACCACGGCGGCCGCAGACAAGGCTGCCCCCGGCGCCAAGGGCTTGGACCGGGCGCTGAACGCGCTGGGCACGCTGATGATCGTGCTCTCGGCGGTAACGCCGGCATCATCAGTCTTCATCATCGTGCCGGGCGTCATCGCGCTGGCCGGCACCGGCTCATTCCTGAGCTTCGTGATCGCGGCCGTCATCGGCCTGTTCATGGCCTTCGTCTATGCCGAGCTTTCCTCGGCCTATCCGATGGCCGGCGGCGAATACACCATGATCGGCCGCACGCTCGGCCGCTTCTGGGGCTTCGTCACCTTGGTGCTGGTGTTCGTGTCGATCGTCTTGATCGTCGCCGTCATCGCGCTTGGCGTCGGCACCTATCTCGGCGTCATCATTCCCAATCTCAGCCCGCAATGGGTCGGCGTGGTGACGATTATCCTCGCCGGCGCAGTCGCCGCCATGCGCATAAAACTCAACGCTTTCGTCACCGGTATCTTCCTCGGCATCGAGATGCTGGCGCTGCTGATCCTGACCGGGCTCGGGTTCGCCCATGTCGAGCGGCCGCTCTCCAGCCTGTTCACCGCGCCGCAACTGCTCGACGCCACGACCAACACGCTAGTTCCGGCCTCGGCCGCCATCATCCTGGCATCCACCGCCGTGTCGCTCTTTGCCTATAACGGCTATGGCGCGGCCGCCTATTTCGGTGAGGAGACGCATGACGCCAAGCGCAACATCGGCAGGGTGGTGCTCTGGGCGCTGGTGATCACGGTCGCCGCCGAGCTCATCCCACTGACCGCGGTGCTTCTCGGCGCGCCGGATCTCGTCGGCCTGCTCGCGGCTCCGCAGAAGATCGAATATTTCCTCGAGGCACGCGGCGGCCATTGGCTGACGGTGGCGATCAGCCTGGCGATCGCGGTCGCCATCTTCAACGCCGTCATCGCCATCATCCTGCAGGCGGCGCGACTGCTCTTCAGCTCCGGTCGGGACAAGACCTGGTTCGGCCCGATCAACAATGCGGTGGCGTCCGTGCACGGCACTTACGCCTCGCCATGGATCGCAACCATCGTCGTGGCGGTGCTGGCGGCCCTTGCCTGCTTCATCGATCTCAACCTTTTGCTGGTGGTCAGCGGCACCTCGCTGGTCGTGATCTATGCGCTGCTTTGCGTCGCCGTCTTCGCCGGCCGCCGCAACGGCACCACGTCGGGCGGCCACTATCGTATGCCGCTGTTCCCGGTGCCTGCGATCCTCGCCTTCGTAGCGCTGATCTATGTCGCCTACCAAAACTGGCTCGACGCTGCTTTCGGGCGTCCGAGTCTGATCGCGACGCTGGCGATCATGGCGGTCGCCGCGATCTATTTCCTGCTGTTCCTGTCGCGCCGCGCCGACTGGACGCTGCACGGACCCGACGAGCTTGCGGGATAGGCGTCAGCCCTCCGACACCTGTCCATGCGAGAACCCCGGCGAAACGCCGGGGTTCTTTTTGCCGCTCGAAAAAGAAGGCCGCGAAATCCGTCTCAAAAAATGAAAGCCCTTGGAGGCCATGACCTCCAAGGGCTTGATTTCAGCGTCCGATCAGAGGCTTAGACCGAATAATACATGTCGTACTCGACCGGGTGCGGGGTCATCTCGAAGCGCATGACCTCGGCCATCTTCAACTCTATATAGGAGTCGATCTGGTCGTCGTCGAAGACGCCGCCGGCCTTCAGGAAGCCGCGGTCCTTGTCAAGGTTCTGCAGCGCCTCGCGCAGCGAGCCGCTGACGGTCGGGATCTTCTTCAATTCCTTCGGCGGCAGGTCGTAGAGGTCCTTGTCCATCGGCTGCCCCGGATGGATCTTGTTCTTGATGCCGTCGAGGCCGGCCATCAGCATGGCGGCGAAGCCGAGATAGGGGTTCGCGCCCGGATCGGGGAAGCGGACCTCGACGCGCTTCGACTTCGGCGAGGAGCCGAACGGAATGCGGCAGGAGGCCGAACGGTTGCGCGCCGAATAGGCGAGCAGCACCGGCGCCTCATAGCCCGGCACCAGACGCTTATAGGAGTTGGTGAGCGGATTGGTGAACGCGTTGATGGCCTTGGCGTGCTTGATGATGYCGCCGATGTAGTAGAGGCAGCTCTCCGACAAGCCTGCATATTCGTTGCCGGCGAAGGTCGGCTTGCCGCCCTTCCAGATTGACTGGTGGACATGCATGCCCGAGCCGTTGTCGCCAAACACCGGCTTCGGCATGAAGGTGGCCGTCTTGCCATAGGCGTTGGCGACCTGGTGCACGACATACTTGTAGATCAGCATCTTGTCGGCGTTGCGCACCAGCGTGTCGAACTTGATGCCGAGCTCGTGCTGGGCGGCGGCGACCTCATGGTGATGCTTTTCGACGCGCACGCCCATCTCGGCGAGCACGGTCAGCATCTCGGAGCGCATGTCCTGGCAGGAATCGATCGGCGGCACCGGGAAATAGCCGCCCTTGATGCGCGGACGGTGGCCGAGATTGCCGGTCTCATAGTCGGTGTCGTCGTTGGACGGCAGTTCGGTCGAGTCGAGGCGGAAGCCGGTGTTGTAAGGATCAGCCTTGTACTTGACGTCGTCGAACACGAAGAACTCGGCCTCCGGGCCGACATAGATGGTGTCGCCGATGCCTTCCGACTTCATGTAGGCTTCGGCCTTCTTGGCGGTGCCGCGCGGATCGCGATTATAGGCTTCGCCCGAGATCGGATCGAGGATGTCGCACAGGATGACCATGGTCGACTGCGCGAAGAACGGGTCCATGTGGACGGTATCGGTGTCGGGCATCAGCACCATGTCGGACTCGTTGATCGCCTTCCAGCCGGCGATCGAGGAGCCGTCGAACATGACGCCGTCGGCGAACATGTCTTCCTCGACCTCGACGACATCCATCGTCACATGCTGCAGCTTGCCCCGCGGATCGGTGAAGCGCAGGTCGACGAATTTCACGTCGTTGTCCTTGATCTGCTTCATGATGTCTTTGGCTGTCGTCATGTCATTTCTTCCCTGTGTGATGACGTCCGGTGTGGGTTGAAGGTCAGATGGCGTCGATACCGGTCTCGCCGGTACGGATGCGCACGACTTCCTCTATGTTGGAGACGAAGATTTTTCCATCGCCGATGCGGCCGGTCTGCGCCGCCTTGCGAATGGCCTCGATGGCGCCTTCGACGGCCTCGTCGCCGAGCACCACCTCGATCTTCACCTTGGGCAGGAAGTCAACGACATATTCGGCGCCGCGATAAAGCTCGGTATGACCCTTCTGGCGGCCGAAGCCCTTGGCCTCGGTGACGGTGATACCTTGCAGTCCGGCCTCCTGAAGCGCTTCCTTCACTTCGTCCAGCTTGAATGGCTTGATGATCGCTTCGATCTTTTTCATGTAAAAAGTGGCCTCCACTGCCAAGAAGACGGGTTGTGTGCCCCGCTTGCGCCTCCATCAAGCACGAACCGTGCCAATCGTGAGCGGTGCAGGCGGTGAGGAGCGTTTTCGAGCCCATGCCGCATACGGATGCAAATTCGCGTCATCCGCTGCATCGGATGCGTCATGGACGCCCAAACCCTATACATCGCCCCTCCTCACGTCTGCGCAAAAAACGGGCAGACAGCGCAATTTTCAGGCAGCCCCTCCCGGATGCGACCACACGTGCAACAAATGCCGCGTCACGCTGGTTTGCTTCGAACTGAAAACTGGACAATGCTTGATCGCATGGAAATCGGCAATCCCATGCGCAACGAGCTTCTATCGCCGGCCGAAATGGCCGAGRCCGACCGGCTGACAATCGCGGCCGGGCCGTTCGACGGCTATCGCTTAATGCAACGTGCGGGCGAGGCGGTCGCTGCGGTGGTGCTTAAGCGCTATCCTGCGGCGAAAAACGTGCACGTGCTGTGCGGCCCCGGCAACAATGGCGGCGACGGCTATGTCGTGGCGCGGCTGCTGGCCGAGGCTGGCGTCGATGTAGCCCTGTGGACATCGGGCAAACCGCGGGCAGGCAGCGATGCCGCGCTTGCGGCGGCCGACTGCGCCTTGGAACGGCGCCCGCTTTCGGCCTTTACCGCGCAAGCCGGCTCGCTGGTCGTCGACGCGATCTATGGCGCAGGCTTGTCGAAGCCGGTATCCGGCGACGCCAAGGGCGCGGTCGACATTGTCACGGGAATGAACCTGCCGGTTGTCGCGGTCGACCTGCCTTCAGGCGTTTCCGGCGAAAGCGGCGAAGTCCTCGGCTCGGCGTTTCGCGCGGTCCTGACTGTGACTTTCGCGCGAAAGAAGCCTGGGCATCTGCTTCTGCCTGGCCGAGAGCGATGCGGCGAGATCGTGTTAGCCGATATCGGCATTCGCGACGAGATCATCGACGCGGTCGCGCCGCGGGCGTTCGAGAACGGGCCCGGGCTCTGGATAGCGAACTTTCCCGCGCCGGCCGTCGACGCGCATAAATACAAGCGCGGCCACACGAGCGTCTTTTCGGGCGGACCATCCGCGACGGGCGCGGCGCGCCTTTCAGCGCTCGCGGCCGCAAGAAGCGGGGCAGGGGCCGTCACCGTGCTCTCGCCGGCAAACGCCATGCAGGTCAATGCGGCGCATCTGACCTCCATCATGCTGCGCAAGGTCGACGCGGTCGAGGACGTGCATGACCTTATCGGCGATCGCCGGCCGTCCGCCTTCATCCTTGGCCCAGGCTTCGGCATCGGCGACAAGGCGCGCGATTTCACGCTCGCCGTGCTCGCCAAAAACCGCCAAGACGGTGGCGTCGAGGGCCTCGTGCTCGACGCCGACGGCATCACGTCTTTCCGCGATACGGCCTCGACACTGTTCGAGGCAGCAGGCAGACCGGACGCGCCCGCGTTGATCATGACGCCGCATGAGGGCGAGTTCGGCAGGTTGTTTGCGGACATTGCCGCCGACAAGGCGTTGTCGAAGCTGGCGAAGGCGCGCGAAGCAGCGCGGCGCGCCAACGCCGTGCTTGTCTACAAGGGCGCCGACAGCGTGATCGCCGCGCCGGACGGCCGCGCCGCAATCAACGGCAATGGCGCTCCCTGGCTTGCCACCGCCGGTTCCGGCGACGTGCTGGCGGGCATCGTCGCGGGCTTGYTCGCGCAAGGCATGCCGGCCTTCGAAGCGGCTTGTGCAGGAGTCTGGATCCATGCCGAGGCCGGCAGCCGTTTCGGCCCGGGTTTGATCGCGGAAGACCTGCCTCTGGCGATCGTGCCGGTACTTCGCGAACTGACGCAGAATACGGTTCGATGAACCGCTGCGGGCACTGCAGCCGAGGAATAGATCAGGCGAATTGCGGCGCGTGTTTTCGGACCGCTGCCGCCAGCGCCTCGCGAACCCTGTCTTCGCTGACGGCGCGCGTGTTCTCCACCCAGCCCGGAGTCGAAATCGGCGGTTCGAGAAAGATCACCTGTTCGTTGACCGGACCGTGCACATAGGCTCGGTTCGAGCCGTAGATGAGCACGCACGGACCGCCCAACGCCCCGGCGGCATGGGAGAGGCCGCCATCGACGCCGAGGAATACGGTCGAGGCTGCGATCTGGCACATGGCCTCCGCAATATCGGGCGTCGCGGTGAAATCGACCGCGTCGGGCAATTGAGCCTTGATTTCGGCCGCGGCCTGCCGCTCGCGCGGTCCGCCGATCAGCCAGACCGACCAGCCGCGGGCGGCATAGTCGCGCGCGACCGAGACGAAGCGCTCCATCGGCCATGAGCGCTTGTTGGCGAAATCGGACGTATAGAGGGCAATCACCGGCCTGGCCGGGTCGATCCCGTTGCGCCGGCGCCAAGCGGCAAGCGCCTCGGCGGAAACGACCAGTTGCGGAGCCGGCAGCGGTGCGTCTTCGGCCGGCCTTTTGCCGAGGCGCGCGATTGCGCAAACCTGCTCCGCCAGCCGTGTCTTGCGCGGACCGAAGGCCACCATCGATTTCAGCCAACCGGCGGGCAGTCGGTTGACGACGCCGAACTGGAACTCGCGCGGATAGCCGATGCGCTCCGGTATTCCGGCCAGCCACGGCACCAGGCAAGCCTTGGTGCTGCTGGTGAGCATATAGGCCACCTGGTAATTCTCCTTGCGGATTTCGCGCGCCAGGCCAGCCCGCTCTTTCAGCCCAGGCTTCCAGTGCTTCTCGGCTATCCACACCTTGCGGACATGCGGCATCAGTCGCGCCAGCGGAGCGGCGATCCTCGATGTGACGATATCGATCTGCTGGCCGGGGAATCTCTCGGCGATGATCCGGATAGCCGAATGGCAGCGGATGAAATCACCGATCGCCGGCAGGCAGAAAACCAGGATGGGGCGCAATGCGCGAAACCTTTTCGATCGGGAACGGCCACCGCCGACAGGGGATGCCTGCGTGATGTCTCACGGAAGCGCTTCGCCATCAAGAATGCGGCGGTAGAGCTCCAGATAGGCTTTGGCGGTTTTCTGGATCGGAAACCGGTCTGCCGCGGATTCGCGGCATCTTTGCGCCGGCAAACCGGCGATTTCACCGAAACCGCGCGCGAACTCCTCATCCGTGTCGAAGAAGCGGCCGGTATCGGCATCGACGGTTTCGGGCAGCGCGCCGCGCGCCGTGGTCAAGACCGGCGTGCCGCACAGCATGGATTCGACCGGCGCATTGCCAAAAGGCTCTTCCCAGGAAATCGGGTTCAGAAAGGCCTTGGTCTCACCCAGCAGGCGCACCTTCGGCTCGCCGTCGACCATGCCGTGGTAGCGGAAGCGCGACGACAGGCTCTTGAAGAACACGCCCTCGCGGCGCGTCTTGCTGCGGCCGAGCAGCTTCCAGCGCGAGCCGCCGGCGATATCGAGCTTGAAATCATACTTTTTCGCCAGGTCCACCGCCCGGTTGAGGCCCTTTCCGGCCCGCGCGATGGCCGCCATGAAAAACAGATGGTCGTTCTTCGACGGCGCCAGGCGATAGGCATCCAGCGGAAAGCCGTTGTAGACGAAGGTCTTGCGGCCATGCAGCTCGGCATGGCGGGCGCTGATGAAGCTCCAGTTCGGCTGCGGCCTCGGGTAATCCGGCAGATGGCCGCGCTCGGTGTTGAGCGTCGGAAACGGAACTTCGACCTTCCAGGCGTGGAGATGGACGATGTCGGTATCCTTGGGCACAGCCGCGCGGCACTCGTCATTGGTCACCGCGTGGCGGACCTCGCACATCGGATGCGACGATCCCGGGCCGGCGATCAAGGTCACCTGATGCCCCATCTTGACCATTTCCGTGGCCAGCCATTCGACCTGCCGCTGGATGCCGCCATAGCCCTTGCACGGAATAAGGCCTTGGGCCGCAAGCGTTATTCGCATTTCGTCTCCGCGCTCATGTTAGCGGTTGTCGTCCTTCGGCAGATGGAGGCCTGCTCACAAGGGGATGTTGTCGTGCTTCTTCCAGGGGTTCTGCATGTCCTTGTTGCGCAGCATGCGCAGCGCCCTGGCGACACGGCGCCGGGTCGAATGCGGCATGATCACCTCGTCGACATAGCCGCGCTCGGCGGCGACGAAGGGCGACAGGAAGCGATCCTCGTAAGTTTTTGTATGAGCGGCGATTTTCTCCGGATCGCCGATATCTTTGCGGTAGATGATCTCGACCGCGCCCCTGGCGCCCATCACCGCGATCTGCGCCGTCGGCCAGGCATAGTTCATGTCGCCGCGCAAATGCTTCGAAGCCATCACGTCATAGGCGCCGCCATAGGCCTTGCGGGTGATGACGGTGATCTTCGGCACGGTCGCCTCGGCATAGGCGAAGAGCAGCTTGGCGCCATGCTTGATCAGCCCGCCATATTCCTGCGCGGTGCCGGGCAGGAAGCCCGGCACATCGACGAAGGTGACGATCGGAATCGAGAAACAGTCGCAGAAGCGCACGAAGCGCGCCGCCTTGCGGCTGGCGTCGGAATCGAGCACGCCGGCCAGCACCATCGGCTGGTTGGCGACAAAACCAACTGTGCGGCCCTCGACGCGGCCGAAGCCGGTGACGATGTTCTTGGCAAAGCTCTGCTGGATCTCGAAGAAATCGCCTTCGTCAGCGACCTTCAGGATCAGTTCCTTGATGTCATAAGGCTTGTTGGCATTGTCGGGGATCAACCGGTCGAGCGACGGGTCGTGATCCGTGACCGACTGATAGCATTCGATCTCGGGAATCTCGGCCGTGTTGGATGCCGGCAGAAAATCGACCAGCCGGCGCATTTGCAGCAGCGCCTCGACGTCGTTGTCGTAGGCGCCGTCGGCGATGGAGGATTTGGTGGTGTGCACGGAAGCGCCGCCCAGGCTTTCGGCGGTCACCGTCTCGTTGGTCACCGTTTTCACCACGTCCGGCCCGGTGACGAACATGTAGGAGGTGTCGCGAACCATGAAGATGAAATCGGTCATGGCGGGCGAGTAGACGTCGCCGCCGGCGCAGGGGCCCATGATCAGCGAGATCTGCGGGATGACGCCGGAGGCGAGCACGTTGCGCTGGAAGATCTCGGCATAGCCGCCGAGCGCGGCCACGCCTTCCTGGATACGCGCGCCGCCGGCATCGTAGAGGCCGATGATCGGCGCGCGGTTGCGCAGCGCCATTTCCTGGACCTTGATGACCTTCTCGGCATGCGCCTCCGACAGCGAGCCGCCGAACACGGTGAAATCCTTGGCGAAGATATAGACCGGGCGGCCGTTGACGGTACCCCAGCCGGTGACGACGCCGTCGCCGGCGATCTTGGTCTTCTCCATGCCGAAATCGGTCGAGCGGTGCTCGACATACATGTCGAACTCCTCGAACGAACCCTCGTCGAGGAAGACCTCGATACGCTCGCGGGCGGTGAGCTTGCCCTTCTTGTGCTGCGCCTCGATGCGGTCCCTGCCGCCGCCCATGCGGGCAATCTCGCGGCGGCGCTCGAGTTCCTTCAGCACGTCTTTCATCGCTGGTCCCCAAAACGGATAAGTCAGTTGTGGTAATGGCGAGGGCAGGGGAGCGCAAGCGCCCTCGTTTTGCTGCATTGCAACATGACCCCTTGCATTTCGGCGCGGACTCGGCCATATGCGGCGGCATAGGCGCTTGGGCCGGCTTGTCCGGCTTTCTCCACGAATGAGACTGGTTGCGTCTGTTTTCCCTCTTTCAAGTCGGCCCCGGCCGATCGGTAAGACGGCGAAAAAGCCCCGGGGCATGAAGCCCGCGGGCACGACAGCGCAGCCGCGCGGACGTTTCCCGTCCGCCGCCTTGTCGTTTCCCGATGATTGTTTCGACGGCAGGTTGCGCCCTGCCGCCATTCGACGTTTGCGGCGATTGCGCCGCCTGAAAGAAGATAATTTTGACCAACGAAAACACTATCCCCAGCAACGACGCCGGGGAACTCTCCGGTTTCTCAGCCCTTGGCATCGGCGGTGCGCTGCTGAAGGCCACGCTTGCCGCGGGCTTCACCGAGCCGAAGCCGATCCAGGTGCAGGCGATCCCGCCGCAACTCGAAGGCCGCGACATTTTCGGCATCGCCCAGACCGGTTCGGGCAAGACGGCTGCCTTCGCGCTGCCGATCCTGTCGAAGATCATCGGCCTCGGCACCAAGCGACGGCCGAAGACGGCGCGCGCGCTGATCCTGGCGCCGACCCGCGAGCTCGCCGTTCAGATCGAGGACACGATCAAGCTCCTCGCCAAGGGCGCGCATATCTCGACCGCGCTCGTGCTCGGCGGCGTCTCGCGCTTCAGCCAGGTGAAGAAGATCGCGCCCGGCGTCGATATCCTGATCGCCACGCCCGGACGGCTGACCGATCTGGTGCGTGAGGGTGATCTGATCCTTGCCGACACCAAATGGCTCGTCCTTGACGAGGGCGACCGCATGCTGGACATGGGCTTCATCAACGACGTCAAGCGCATCGCCAAGGCGACCGCGCCGGACCGCCAGACGGCGCTGTTCTCGGCCACCATGCCGAACGAGATCGCCGAATTGGCCAAGGGCCTGTTGAAGGATCCGGTCCGCATCGAGGTCTCGCCGCAGAGCACGACGGCGGCCGAGATCGTGCAGAGCGTGGTGCTTGCCCGCACCAAACAGAAGCGCCAGGTGCTGTCAAAGATGCTGGCCGACGAGGCGATGCGCACGGTGATCGTGTTCTCACGCACCAAGCACGGCGCCGACCGCGTCACCAAGGATCTTGTACGCGACGGTTTCGAAGCCGCCGTCATCCACGGCAACAAGTCGCAGAACGCTCGCCAGAAGGCGCTCAACGATTTCCGCGAGGGCTCGGTTCGCATCCTGGTTGCCACCGATATCGCCGCGCGCGGCATCGACGTGCCCGGCATCAGCCATGTCGTGAATTTCGACCTGCCGGACGAAGCGGAAAGCTATGTCCACCGCATCGGCCGCACCGGCCGCAACGGCAGGGACGGCATCGCGATCACGCTTTGCGATCCTTCGGAGAATGCCAAGCTGCGGCAGGTCGAGCGCATCATCCGCATGAAGCTGCCGGTCGTCGCCGATCATCTCGGCAGCCCGGATCCGCAGCGCGATCCCAGGGAAAAGGCCGAGCGCCATTTCGAGCCGGCCAACGACCGGGAGTACCATGGCCCCCGTCGCGACGGTCGCCGGCCCGGCAACGGCGGCGGCAAGCAGCGCTTCGCCGGCAAGCCCAATGGCGAGCGCGGACCGAAGCCGCAGGGCGAACGCCCGGCGGCCGCCCAGCCGAATGGCCAGCACAAGCCCGACGGCTTCAAACGCTTCAAGGG
Organism: Mesorhizobium sp. LCM 4577; assembly: GCF_001854795.2. Taxonomy (NCBI): domain Bacteria; kingdom Pseudomonadati; phylum Pseudomonadota; class Alphaproteobacteria; order Hyphomicrobiales; family Phyllobacteriaceae; genus Mesorhizobium; species Mesorhizobium sp. LCM 4577. The sequence continues at coordinate 114,332 of NZ_MDDU01000024.1, forward strand.
CAATAACAAGCGCCGCTTCGGCGGCAAACGCCCGGCGAACCGGGCTGCTTGAGCTCATCAAATCCGATCGAGGAACGGCCGGAGCATCGCTCCGGCCGTTTTCGTTTCACTGGCCTGCTTGCTGCTGCATCAGCGCCTTCACCCACACGACGATACGCTGGGTGAGGAAAGCCGTGGTCTGCGGCGACAGCGCATCGCCGGCGATGACGTGATTGTCCGGATCTCCGGTGTCGTCGACCGGAACCAGCTCGTGCGGAGCGCCCCAGCGCCCGGCAATCTCGCGCGTGCGATCCGGCCGCACCACCTTGTCGGAATCCGAGAAGATGAACAGGGCGGGGATCGTTGCCTTCTCGACCGGCGCGCCATAGGCGAGGTTGGTGAGTGCCGCCATCGGCAGCACCGCCTTCATGGGATATCTGGTGGTCCAGAATTTCTCGTGCAGCGCGTTGCGCGCCGGGAAGCTGCGCTCCTTACCGCCGACAAGTTCTGCGATCTGCCTGCCCCAGGGCATGGTCAGCACCTCGGCGCCGGAGGCCTTGACACCGAAATTCGGCGATATGAACGCTATGGCCGCGACACCGTCCGAAGCGCCCGGCTGTGTTGCGGCCCATGCCGCCAGCGAGCCGCCGGTCGAGGTCCCGATGACGATCACCTTGTCGCCGATGGCGCGGCCGATGGCCAAGGCCTCCTCATAGTCGTTGATCCACGCGTTGACGCTGCCTTGCGCCATCAATGCGCCGTCCTGGCCGTGACCGGTCAGGCGCGTGTAGAAGAGATTGGCGTTCAATTCGTCCGCGATATCGTCCGGCAAGGGGCGAACCTCGCCCTTCGAGGCGGAAAAGCCATGGATGTAGACGATGGCCAAAGGTGTCTTGGCGTGGACCATCGGGTTCGCCCAGATGATCTCCTTGTCGAGCCCGTCGCGGATGTTGGGCACGGCTGCCTCCTCACGCGCCAGATAGGCCTGCGGATCATCGCCGATCACCGATGGATCGAAACGGATTGTGGTATCGACCGGCACGCGCGGGCCAAGGAAGAAGCCAGCGACCAGGATGACTGCAAGGCCAAGCACCGCCAGCACGATCCGCCGCCCCATTCCAGTCTCCAAGCAATGATTCTCAACCTATGGCCGTACCCGCCGGCAGGCAATCGCCGTTGCGCCGGCTTATGGTGCCCTGTCGCGGGATGGGTCTTTTTCGCCCGCCGGCCTGCGATCGAAATGCAACGGCCGCCCCCACCAGTGGGTGGTGAGGCCGATGACGAAGCGGCCGATCGGCCGCGGCAGCAGGCCGAGCAGCTTCAACGGCCAGCTTATGTGATACGGGAAGGTGACTTCGAAGCCGCCCTTCCTGATGCCGCGCGCCATGCGGCGCGACGCGCGGTGCACAGGCATGAGTCCCGGCATCGGCAGCTTGTTCTTCTCGGTTAGCGGCGTGTCGACGAATCCCGGATTGATGACCTGGACGCGGATGTTCATCTTGTCGAAGTCGTACTTCAGCGACTCCGCCAGGATGTTGATCGCGGCCTTGGTGCCGCCATAGGCCGCCGTTGTCGGCCAGCCGGAATAGGCGGTGACCGATCCGACCAGAACGACATGGCCGCGTCCGCGCACGCGCATATGCTCGACGACAGGCACCACGCCGTTGACGATGCCGAAATAATTCACGGCGAAGGAGCGATGGAAATCGCGCACCACCAGATTCTCGCCGGGGGTGGCGATGTAGTTGCCGGCGTTGAAGACGGCAAGCACGATCGGCCCCATCTGTTCTTCGATCGCGGCGGCCGTGCGCGCCATGCCGTGCTCGTCGGTCACGTCGCAGGGAAAGGACCTCACATGTCCGGACATTTGCGCCGTTTCGACGATCAGCGTGTCGGCCGGATCCTGCGGCAGCGACGTCACCGCGACGGCATAGCCTTGATTGGCGAGATCCTTGGCCAATGCCCGGCCAAGCCCGCTGCTGCCGCCCGTGATCCAGGCGACACCGTCTTTCGGATTGGCCCGGTAGAGTGCCATGGGATGTCCCGCGAATGTTCCGGTTTGCTCTAGCGGCGGAGAAATCGGTTGAAAAGAGCGGTTTTGCACCTGGCGTTGAAATGATCGCGAGCATTGCACCATCCGGAATGCGACTGGACCAGGCAAAATCTTGCCTTGAAACCGCGGCGTCCGGTTTTTAGGGTCTCGCCGCACACATGAAGGAATCCCACATGCCCCGTTCTGTGATCGAAGCGATCGGCAACACGCCCCTGATCCGGCTCAACAAGGCTTCGGAAGCGACCGGCTGTGAGATTCTCGGCAAGGCCGAATTCATGAATCCGGGACAATCGGTGAAAGATCGCGCCGGCCTGTTCATCATTCGCGATGCCGAGCAGCGCGGCCTGCTCAAGCCCGGCGGGCTCATCGTCGAAGGCACCGCCGGCAACACCGGCATCGGCCTGACGCTGGTCGCCAAGGCGCTCGGCTACCGCACCGTGATCGTCATCCCCGACACGCAGAGCCAGGAAAAGAAGGACACGATCAAGATCCTGGGCGCGGAGCTCATCGAAGTGCCGGCCGTGCCGTACAAGAACGCCAACAATTACATAAAACTGTCGGGCCGCCTTGCCGAGCAACTGGCGCGCTCCGAACCCAACGGCGCGATCTGGGCCAACCAGTTCGACAATGTCGCCAACCGCGACGGCCATGTCCGCACGACCGCCCAGGAAATCTGGGYCCAGACCGGCGGCAAGATCGACGGCTTCGTCTCGGCCGTCGGCTCCGGCGRCACGCTCGCCGGTGTCGCTCTCGGGCTCAAGGGCAAGAGCAAGGACGTCAAGATCGCGCTCGCCGATCCGCTGGGCGCCGCGCTCTACAGTTTCTACACCAGCGGCGAGTTGAAATCCGACGGCAACTCGATCACCGAGGGCATCGGCCAGGGCCGCATCACTGCCAATCTCGAAGGCTTCACGCCGGACTTCTCCTACCAGATCCCTGACGAGGAAGCGTTGCCCATCATCTTCGACCTGATCCAGGAAGAGGGGCTCTGCGTCGGCGGCTCGACAGGCATCAACATTGCCGGCGCCATCCGGCTGGCGCGCGAGCTCGGACCCGGCCACACCATCGTGACGATCCTTGCCGACTACGGCACGCGCTACCAGTCCAAGCTCTTCAATCCGGAGTTCCTGCGCGGCAAGAACCTTCCGGTGCCGGGCTGGATGGAAGAAAAAGCCGACATTTCCGTGCCGTTCGAAAAGGTAGCATGATGGCGTACAGGACCGAGGCGCTGTTTCGCGACGACGCCTACCAGAAGACGGCCGAGGCCGAGGTCGTCGCCATCAACGATCGCGGCGGCATCCTTCTCGACCGCACGATCTTCTACGCCACGTCGGGCGGACAGCCGGGCGATACCGGCATGCTCGAGCGTGCCGACGGCGGCCGCATCGCGATCGCCGCCACCATCACCGGCGAGACCAAGGAAGAGATCATCCATGTGCCTGCGCCGGAACAGGCCTTGCCGGCAGTCGGCGAAAAGCTGAAGCTTCTAATCGACTGGGAGCGGCGACACCTCCTGATGCGCATGCATTCCGCCTGCCACCTGCTGACCGTCGTGTGCCCCTTCCCAATCACCGGGGCAGCGGTCGCCGAGGACGACAGTCGTGTCGATTTCGATATTCCCGACGCCGGCTTCACCAAGGAGGATGTGACCGCCCGGCTGATGGAGCTGGTGCGCGCCGACCATCCGATCTTCACCCGGCTGATCACCGACGAGGCGCTTGCCGCCAATCCTGGCCTGGTTAAATCAAAGAACGTCCGTCCGCCGGTCGGTACCGGCAAAATCCGCCTGGTCTGCATCGGCGACAACGGCTCGATCGACAGCCAGCCCTGCGGCGGCACGCATGTGAGGTCGACCGGCGAGGTCGGTGACATACATATCGGCAAGATCGAGAAGAAAGGCCGCGAGAACCGCCGCTTCCGCATCCGCTTCGGACCGATGCCGGCGAGCTGACCGCCGGATGATTTCGGGTTGAAGCGACCTGACATCATCCGAGGTCAAAGAGGTAGAGCATGATGTCGCCCGAAAACCGCTCCGGCATCTTGCTCTAAGCGCGAAGGCGGGCCAGGGAGAACAAAAATGGCGCAGGACAGTCCTTTCATCGTCGACGCCGATTGGCTGGAGAAGCGGCTTGGCGAGCCCGGCCTCACCATCATCGACGCCTCCTGGTATCTGCCGGCGCAAAACCGCGACGCCCGCGCTGAATACGATGCCGCCCACATTCCCGGAGCGCGCTTCCTCGACCAGGACGCGGTTTCCGATCCGGATTCGAAACTGCCGCACACACTGGCCTCGCCGCAGCACTTCGCCCAATATGTCGGCGCGATGGGCGTTTCGGCCGACGACACCATCGTCGTCTATGATGGACCCGGCCTGTTCTCGGCGCCCCGCGCCTGGTGGATGTTCCGCGTCATGGGCGTCTTCCAGGTCTACATCCTGAACGGCGGCATTGACCGCTGGAAGGCCGAGGGGCGGCCGGTGACTTCCGAGCCGACCAAGATCGCGCCGAGTGTCTTCCATGCCGATTTCGACAAGGGTCGGGTGGTTACCCTCGACGAAATGCGCAGGATCGTCGGTGGCCGGGAGAGCCAGATCGCCGACGCGCGCTCGGCCGGCCGTTTCGCCGGAACCGATCCGGAACCGCGCCCGGGCGTCCGTTCGGGCCACATGCCGGGCGCGCACAATGTCCCGATCACGGCGCTTGCCGAGAATGGCGAGTTGCTGCCCAAGGACCGCTTGCGCAAGGTAATCGAGGCTGCCGGCATCGATCTCTCGAAGCCCGTTGTCACGTCTTGCGGCTCGGGCATCACGGCGGCGGCGATCACGCTGGCGCTGGAGACGCTCGGCCATAGCGACAATCGGCTTTACGACGGGTCGTGGACGGAATGGGGCGGTCTCAGCGACACGCCGGTGGTGACAGGGAAAGAATGATGCAAAACGGCGCGCCGCAAGATATCGACGTCACGGTCACCTTCCTGGAGATGCATGCCGCACCCGCGGTCTCGCCGCCRATCCCCTACAACCGCCAGATCGCGCTGCTGAAGACGAAAGATATCCCGCTCCATTTCTACCGCTATCTGATGGATCGCGTCGGGCGCAAATGGCATTGGGTCAATGTGCTGAGGCTGAGCGACGAGGAGCTTGCCGCCGGCCTGCACCGCGAGGACCGCGACATCCGCGTGCTCTATCTCGACGGCGCTCCCGCCGGTTTCTTCGATCTCAAGCCGCATCTTCCGGACGAAGTGGAGCTCGCCTATTTCGGCATGATGGAACATGCGCACGGCCAAGGCATCGGCCGCTGGTTCCTTGGCGCCGCGATCTCGGCGGCCTGGGCGCATGGCCCAAGGCGCGTCACCGTGCAGACCTGCACGCTCGATCACCCGGCGGCTCTGCCGCTCTACCAGAAGCTCGGCTTCACGCCGGTGGCGCAGAAGAAGGAGGTCGTTCGTCCGCTGACCTTCGCCGAGCGCTCGGCCAGCGTCATGCGAGGCTAAAGCCGTTCCCCGGAATTGCCTCGCGCCTGAACATTTCGTTCATCGCCGCTTCAGACTGTCTTGGCCATTGTCCGGCCGCATTACGAGGCCGAGCTTATAGGAGACAAAGACATGTTGACCCGACGTACATTTGCCGTGGCCATGATTGCGGCAATTGCCATGCCGAGCCTGGCATCCGCACAGGCGACCACGCCTTCGGCCGCGACGATCGAGCGGCAGCTCGACGCCGCGCCAAGGAAGAAGCTGCGCGCCAATGAACGCGTTACCATTCGCGAATTCAAGCGCCGGCCGGATCTGCGGCGCATGGCGCGCTCGATCGACATCCAGTCGATCAATTTCGAGTTCGGCTCGGCCGCCATTGCCCCTTCGCAATATGGCAAGGTCGAAATCATTGCAGACGCGCTCCATCGCATCCTGCGCCGCGACCGCGGCGCGCGCATCCTGATCGAGGGCCACACCGACGCCGTGGGTTCCTTCGAATCGAACCAGGTTCTGTCCGAACGCCGCGCCGCCTCGCTGAAGCGGACGCTGGTAAACGAGTTCGGCGTGCCCTCGTTCGCGCTGGACACCGTCGGCTATGGCGAGGAATTCCTGCTTGTGCAGACCCAGCAGGAGAACTGGCGCAACCGCCGCGTGACGCTGCGCCGCTTCGACGATTTCGTGCGGTAACGCTCAGACCGACAACGCTGCTCGTCGAGGGCCCGGTTGCGCAAGGCAGCCGGGCTCTTTCATATGTGCGCGCCACCTGTCAGGAATCGGGTGGGAAGCGCTGGCGCCGAGCCATAATTTCCGGACATCGACACCGGAGATCGCCCATGAGCATCCAGTTCAAAGCCTTGCCAACCGAAGCCGTGCGCGCCTTGCAGCGGGGAGGGCCCGATGCCTATGGGCGCACCCCGGAGCACCGGATTTCCGACGGCGACGGCGTGCCATGCAGGCATTGCCTCAAGAACGTCGCCGAGGGTGACGGCTATCTTATCGTTGCCTACCGGCCGTTCCCGGATCCGCAGCCCTATGCCGAAACCGGCCCGATCTTCCTGCATGCCGAGGAATGCGATCGCGCCGCCGACGGGAAAGCGCTGCCGGAGATGCTCGAAAGCAGCGACTATATCGTCAGGGGCTACGGCAAGGACGATCGCATCGTCTATGGCAGCGGCGCGGTCACGCCGACGGGCGACATCGCCGCTCGCGCGACTTCACTGCTTGAGCGCGACGACATCGCCTACATCCATGTCCGCTCGGCGCGGAACAATTGCTATCAATGCCGCATCGAGCGGGCCTGAGCCCAAACCCGTATGGCCCCAAAAAGAAGCCCGCCGATGGTCAGGCGGGCCGTTGGAGGGTCTGACAGAAGCTGTCGGCGAGTGCTGTCCAGGCCGGACTTGTCCAACCCGGACAGCAGCTCAGGCCGCCAGTAACAACACGTGTCTAGGCGGCCTTCGCGCAGGGCGAATGTGAAGCGTTTCACACAAGGGCGCACAATGGCTCTAAGCCGGGAACCAGCCTTTCAGGACTGTCGTATTCCCGTCGTACTCCTTTGCTAGAAGGCAGTTGTTGATGATGTGTCGACCGCGGATGGACCGGCGACAGATCGCAACATCGAGGAAGCGGGGCTTTTGCTCCGCTTTTTTGTTGCCCGGATCCGGTGCCGGTTTTGCGCGCAAGAAAAAGCCCGCCGGAATGATCCGGCGGGCGCGACAGGAGGAAGTTCCGGCCGGGATGTCAGGCCGCAAGGACCGCCTTAGGCTCGACCATTTCATAGCCGAGCGCTTCGGCGACGGCGCGGTTGGTGATCTTGCCCTTATGGACATTGAGGCCGTTGCGCAGGTGGTGGTCGTCGACCAGCGCCTTGAGGCCCTTGTCGGCGAGCTGCAGGCCATAGTGCAGCGTCGCGTTGTTGAGCGCATGCGCCGAGGTGACCGGCACGGCGCCGGGCATGTTGGCGACGCAATAGTGGATCACGCCGTCGACCTCATAGGTCGGATCGGCGTGCGTCGTGGCATGCGAGGTCTCGAAGCAGCCGCCCTGGTCGATCGCGACGTCGACCAGCACCGAGCCCTTCTTCATGCCGGAGAGCATTTCGCGGGTGACGAGCTTGGGCGCCGCGGCGCCGGGGATCAGCACGGCGCCGATGACGACGTCGGCCGAGAAGCATTCTTCCTCCAGCGCCTCGACGGTCGAATAGCGCGTATGCACGCGGCCVCCGAAGATGTCGTCGAGCTGACGCAAGCGCGGGATCGAGCGGTCGATGATGGTGACGTCGGCGCCGAGGCCGGCCGCCATCTTGGCCGCGTGCAGGCCGACGACACCGCCGCCGAGCACGGTGACCTTGCCGGGCAGCACGCCGGGCACGCCGCCGAGCAGCACGCCGCGGCCGCCATTGGCCTTCTGCAGCGCGGTCGCGCCGGCCTGGATCGACAGGCGGCCGGCGACTTCCGACATCGGCGCCAGCAGCGGCAGGCCGCCGCGGTCGTCGGTCACGGTTTCGTAAGCAACCGCGGTGACGCCCGAGCCAAGAAGACCCTTGGTCTGCTCCGGATCGGGAGCCAAATGGAGATAGGTGTAGAGGATCTGGCCGTCGCGCAGCTGAACCCATTCGTTGGGCTGCGGCTCCTTGACCTTGACGATCATGTCCGACTTGGCGAACACGTCCGCGGCCGTCTTGGCGATGGTGGCGCCGGCGGCGCGATAGGCGTTATCGTCGGCGCCGATGCCGGCGCCGGCGCCGGTCTCGACCAGCACTTCGTGGCCGTGCGCGACATATTCGCGGACCGAGCCGGGCGTCAGACCGACGCGATATTCATGGTTCTTGATTTCCTTGGGGCAGCCGACACGCATTCTTCTTCTCCTCAGTGCGCCCTTCGAAGGGCGCTCTCCCTGTCACTGGTGCATGCCATCGGCTCCGGAACGCCGCGCGATTTGGAGGCGACACGCAATAATCGCAGTCAACCACGAATCGTTCCGTATGTGTTTGCGAATGCACTTGCGACAATGGTCGCTCTTCGATAATCGTTGCGCAAAACGAATAGAAATTCGCAGGAACCACGAAAAATGCGGCTCGACAGGATTGATATCGCCATTCTGGAGACTTTGCAGAAGGATGGCCGGATTCCCAATGCGGCACTAGCCGAGAAGGTCGGCCTTTCCCAATCGGCCTGTTCGCGCAGGCTCGACAATCTGGAGAAGTCGGGAACCATCCGCGGCTACCATGCGCGGCTGTCCAATTCCGCGCTCGGCCACCAGATGACGGCGATCGTGCACATATCGCTGTCGGGGCAATTCGAAAAGACGTTGTCGGATTTCGAGGCGGCGATCAAGCGCTGCCCGAACGTGCTCTCCTGCCATTTGATGTCGGGCGAATACGACTACATCCTGCGCATCGCGGCCAAGGACCTCGTCGACTATGAGCGCATCCACAAGGAATGGCTGTCGGCCATGCCGCATGTGACGAAGATCAACTCGTCCTTCGCATTGCGTGAGATCGTCGATCGCACGGCGGTCGGGCTGCGGCCGGAGATGGCTTAGACCGCTGCGGCTTCGGTCACCACGGTCGTCATCGGGATGTCGTGCGCCTGCGGGTAGATGGTCGGGATACGCTGCAACTCGTAGCCGACGCCGATGACCAGCGGCCTGAACGGCATCGCGGCGAGCGTACGGTCGTAAAAGCCGCCGCCATAGCCCAGCCGGTAGTTGCCAGGATCGATGCCGACGATCGGCGAGATCACGATGTCGGGCAGCACCGGATCGCCTTCGGCCGGGATCGGAATGTTCCAGACGCCCTTTTCCAGCCGGTCGCCCGGTCTGTAGGCGCGAAAGACCAGCGGCTGTCCCTTCTCGACGACGACAGGCAGCGCGGTGCGGCCGCCGCGCTCGTTGATCGAGGCCATCCAGCCGCGCAGGTCCGGCTCGCCGCGAAACGGCCAGTAGAGGCTGACCATCCGGCCGTCTATATCGCCGATCAGCGCGTCGATGCCATCCGCGATGCGCGTCGACATGGCGGCGCGCGCGTCGGCTGAAACGGCGAGGCGAGCGTTGATGAGCCGCTCGCGCTCGGCCTTGCGCCATCGCCTGATATCCGTCCAGTCGGAGAGCGGCTCCCGATATTCCGGGTCGAGCTCGTGCATGAAGCAGGGCGGTGATGCGTATTGGGCCGGCCCGTCGTCGTCGCGATTATCAGCCATGATAGGTTCCTGTCGTACGGTCTCACGCTATACCTGTGGCAGGGCGCGTTCCATGTGCATTCACGACGCCACGCGACGACTCTGGGGCATGCTTCCTGTCCGGCAAGATGTTGTTGCAGTGCACAAAAATACCTACATCCCTGTGTGGTGGTTTTACGTCGCGAGGTGGATGAAATGAGCGAAGCCGAGCATCATGTCGTGGTCGTTGGCGCCGGGTTCGGCGGGCTCGAACTCACCCGCGCGTTGCATGGCGCACCGGTGCGCATCACCATGATCGACAAGCGCAATCACCACCTGTTCCAGCCGCTGCTTTACCAGGTGGCGACGACGTCGCTGGCGACTTCCGAGGTCGCGTGGCCGATCCGTCATCTTTTACGCAGGCGCAAGGACGTGACGACGCTTCTCGGTACCGTCACCGGGGTCGACCGCGCCGGCAAGCGCGTGCTGCTCGAAGACGGCAGCTCGGTTCCCTACGACACGCTCGTGCTCGCCACAGGCGCGCGCCACGCCTATTTCGGCCACGACGAATGGGAACCGTTCGCGCCGGGACTGAAGACGCTCGAGGATGCCACCGCGATCCGGCGTCGCATCCTGCTCGCTTTCGAGCAGGCGGAGCGCGAAGCCGACCCGGCGAAGCGCCAGGCGCTGCTGACGCTGGTCATCATTGGCGGCGGGCCGACCGGCGTCGAGCTCGCCGGCACCATTGTCGAGCTAGCGCATGACACGTTGCGCGGCGAATTCCGCAACATCGACACACGCCAGGCGCGCGTCGTGCTGATCGAGGCCGGCGACCGGATCCTGGCCAATTTCGCGCCGCAGCTTTCCGACTATGCCCGCAAGGCGCTGGAAAGGCTGGGCGTCACCGTCGAGCTCGGACGCCCCGTGACACAACTCGATGCCGAAGGCGTCGTCTTCGGCGACAAGCGCCTGCCGGCAAGGACGATCATTTGGGCGGCCGGCGTTGCCGCTTCGCCGGCGGCCGAATGGCTGGGAGCCGCGGCCGACCGGGCGGGCAGGGTGATCGTCGAACCCGACCTCACCGTGCCGGGCAATCCCGACATTTTCGTCATCGGCGACACCGCGCATGTGCTGCGTCCGGATGGAAAGCCGGTGCCGGGCGTGGCGCCCTCGGCCAAGCAGGAGGGCAAGCATGTCGCCGCGACGATCAAGGCGCGCCTTGCCGGCGACACGGCGACACGGCCTTTCCAGTACCGGCATGCCGGCGACCTGGCGACGATCGGCAAGCGCGCCGCAGCCATCGACTTCGGCTGGATCAAGCTCACCGGCTGGCTCGCCTGGTGGCTCTGGGGCATAGCCCACATCTATTTCCTGATCGATTTCCGCAACCGCCTGGCGGTCTCGCTTAGCTGGCTATGGATATATCTTACCGGTCAGCGCAGCGCGCGCCTGATCACCCAGGGCGACGACGACAAAAGCTGATTCCTCGCCTTCATCGACACGTCACCTTGTCGTGATCGGAAGGCCTCCAGCGCACATGGACTCAATGCGTATTCAGCGCCATGCTCCGCTGCCAGGGCAGGGGTCACAGCGTTGTTGGAGAGGAGAACACGATGTCACGACCGCCAGCCGCTCAAAGTCAATTCTCCCGCCGCGAATTCCTGGCTGGCGCCGCTGCCGGCGGCGCGCTGATCATGCTGCATCCGTTCTCCGCCCGTGCCGCGGCCAACCAGGCGCATCTCAGGATCATGGAAACCACCGACATCCATGTGAACCTTTTGCCCTATGATTACTACGCCGACAAAGCGAACGACACGATGGGGCTGTCGCGGACGGCCTCGCTGATCGATGCGGTGCGCAAGGAAGCCGTGAATTCGATGCTGATCGACAATGGCGACCTCTTGCAGGGCAGTCCGATGGGCGACTATGTCGCCTACGAAAGGGGGATGAAGGACGGCGACTTGCATCCGATCATGAAGGGCATGAACCTGCTCGGCTACGAATGCTCCACGCTCGGCAACCATGAGTTCAATTACGGCCTGTCCTTTCTCGACAAGGTGTTGGCCGGCGCCAATTTCCCCTTCGTCTGCGCGAATTTGATCCGCGGCACCACGCCGGCCAGCAACCCGCGCGACGACAAGCTCTACCTCAAGCCCTATGTGATCCTCGACAGGAAGATCAAGGACGGTTCCGGGGCCGAGCAGCCGATCAGGATCGGCGTCATCGGCTTCGTTCCGCCGCAGATCATGGTGTGGGATCTCAAGAATCTCGAAGGCAACGTCCAGACGCGCGACATCGTCGAAGCGGCCAGGGCCTGGGTGCCGCAGATCAGGGAAGAGGGCACTGACATCGTCATCGCGCTCTCGCATTCCGGCATCGACATCAAGCAGAGCGACAAGATGGAGAACGCTTCCTTCTTCGTTGCCGGCGTCGAAGGCATCGACGCCGTCTTCACCGGGCACCAGCATCTAGTCTTCCCCGGCAAGAAGGATTTCCAGGCGCTCGCGGGCGTCGACACCGAAAAGGGCACGCTGCAGGGCAAGCCAGCGGTCATGGGCGGCTTCTGGGGCTCGCATATGGGTCTGATCGACCTGCTTCTGGAGCGCGACGGCTCGAAATGGCGGGTTGTCTCGGCCACCTCCGAGGCGCGGCCGATCTATGAGCGCCACGACAACAAGAACAAGGCGAAGGTCGGCGACGATAAGCGCATCATCGCCGCGCTCGAGCAAGACCATCAGGCAACCCTTGCCTATGTCCGCCGTCCCGTCGGCAAGACATCGGCGCCGCTCTATTCCTATTTCGCTCTGGTCGCCGACGATCCGTCCGTGCAGATCGTCAACCAGGCGCAGACCTGGTATCTCAAGGACATATTGAAGAGCACTGAATGGAAGGACATGCCGCTGCTGTCGGCGGCGGCGCCCTTCAAGGCCGGCGGCCGAAACGGCGCCGACTATTATACCGATGTTCCCGTGGGCGACATCGCCATAAAGAACGTCGCCGATCTCTATCTCTACCCGAACACGGTGCGCGCCGTCGAAATCACCGGCGCCGAGGTGAAGGAATGGCTCGAGATGTCTGCCGGCATCTTCAACCACATCGAGCCGGGCAAGGCGGACCAGCCGCTCATCAACACCGATTTCCCATCGTACAACTTCGACGTCATCGACGGCGTCACCTACAGGATCGACCTGTCGCAGCCACCGAAATACGATGCCAAGGGCGGCCTCGCGAACGCCGGCTCCAATCGCATAGTCGACTTGAAATTCGACGGTAAAGCGATTGATCCGGCCGCGAAATTCGTCGTTGCCACCAACAATTACCGCGCTGGCGGAGGCGGCAATTTCCCCGACATCAATGCTTCGAAGATCATCTACGAGGCGCCGGATACCAACCGCGATGTGATCGTGCGCTTTGTCGTCAGCGAGGGAACGATCAATCCTTCCGCCGACGACAACTGGTCGTTCGCGCCGCTGCCCGGCGCCAGCGTCGTCTTCGAGACCGGACCGAGGGCCAAGGATTTCATCGCGGAGGTGAAATCCCTGAAGATCGAGCCCGCCGGCGAGGGCGAGGCGGGGTTCGCCAGATACCGCATCACGCTCTGACGCCCTCGCGCCCACGCGGCGTCTTCCACCTGCTACGCCGCCGACGGAAAGCAGCCTCAGGCAAAAAGCAGTGAACTGGAACGATCGCCGCAGCTCCTGCTCTGGTTCCGGCCGTTCACATGCGGTAGTTTTTGCCATGCGTTATGTGATCGTCATCGTCGCCATCGCCTTCTTCCTGATCTGGGATGGCGTTTACAATCATGGCCATTACCTCGATGTGGCCGTGAAGGAGGCGTCGCGCATCGTGCGCTACGTCACCGGGTAAGGTCTCGCGGCTTCGCCTCGCGGGCGCGACATCGTTGCCGGTTGACGCCCAGGCGTTGCTCCCACAGAAACACCGCTGAATCGAAGACCAGGGAGGCTGGCTTGATCCGGCACATTGTTTTCTTCAGCGTGCGGCGCAAGGAAGATGTCGAGCCTGTGCGCTCGGGCCTGCTGGCGCTCGGCAAGATTCCGCACTCCAAGCATTTCGAGGTAACGCTCAACACCAAGGTCGATCTGTTCTCGAACGCGATCGATGTGGTCGTCTATGCCGAGTTCGAGGACGAGGCGGCGCTTGCCGCCTACAAGGCGCATCCGATTTATGCCGACACGACCAGCAAGGTGAAGCCGCTGCGCGAGCTGCGCTATTCGGCCGATGTCGTGGCCGCGGCCTGAACCGGCAGAGCGCGCTCCCGGCGGTCCGCCGCTCTTGAACCGCGGGCCGGAATGGGGCACACCCCGCCGGCATGATCAAAACCGCTGCTCATCCACTCGACCACCTCGTGCTGCCGACACGGAGCCTCGATGCCGTGCGGTCGCGTCTGGCCTCGCTCGGCTTCGTCGTTGCGCCCACGGGCATCCACCCGTTCGGCACGGAGAACGCTTGCGTCTTTTTCGCCGACGGCACCTATCTCGAGCCGCTTGCCATCGGCAACGAACAGACGGCGGACCGCGCCATCGGCGAGGGCAATGTCTTCGTCGCGCGCGACCGTGCCTATCGCGAACGGCTGGGCGAGGAGGGCTTTTCCGCCGTCGTGCTCGGAACCGGCAATGCCGATGCCGACCATAGGCGCTTCGCCGAAGCCGGCCTGTCGGCCGGTGACATGTTGGGTTTCTCACGCGCCTTCACCGATGCGAACGGAAAGAGCGATACCGCGTCCTTCAAGCTGGCCTTCGCGGCCGACAACGGGGCGTCGGACGCGTTCCTCTTCGCCTGCGAGCGCGTCAACGCGCCGAAGATCGATCGCACGGCGCTCCAGGTGCATGCCAATGGCGTGACCGGCATCGTCGAAGTGATCGCGGTCAGCGACGCGCCGTCCGCGCAGATCGGATTGATCTCTATTGCCGCGGACGCGAGTGCCGGCGACCTTGGGGCGGCCGACGCGGTGCGGCTGCCGAACGCAATCCTGAGCGTCGTCACGCCCGGGACCTACCTGCAGCGCTTCGGCATGGCGGCCAAGCCGTCGTCGCATTTGCGGTTTGAGGCGATTGTCTTCTCGGTCCGCGACAAAGCTTCAGTTGCGCAGGCGCTTGCGGCCGGCGCTGTCGATCACAACATGAGCGGCGATGATATCGTCGTTCCGCCGGCGCGCGGGCAGGGCGCCGCCTTCATCTTCCGGGAGATCCCATGAGCAAGCCGCAAGCGTCCAATTCGATGGCGCCCAATACATCGGTAACCGTCGGCAAGGTCGTCTTCGCCAACAATGCGCCGCTGTCGCTGATCGCCGGCCCGTGCCAGCTTGAATCGCGCCAGCACGCTTTCGACATGGCCGGCGCCCTGAAGGAACTGACGGAGCGTCTGGGCATCGGCCTCGTCTACAAGACCAGCTACGACAAGGCCAACCGCACCTCGCTCTCGGCGACGCGCGGCGCGGGGCTTGACGCGGCGATGCCGATCTTCGACGATCTGCGCAAGGAGTTTGGGCTCCCGGTGCTGACCGACGTCCACACCGAGGAGCAATGCTCTGTTGTGGCACCCCATGTCGATATCCTGCAGATCCCGGCTTTCCTGTCGCGCCAGACCGACATGCTGGTCGCCGCGGCTAGGACCGGCAAGGTCATCAATGTGAAGAAGGGCCAGTTCCTCGCGCCCTGGGACATGAAGAACGTCGTCGCCAAGATCACCGGCTCCGGCAATCCGAACGTTCTGACCACCGAGCGCGGCGTCTCCTTCGGCTACAATACGCTGGTGTCGGACATGCGCTCGCTGCCGGTCATGGCCGAGATCGGCGCCCCGGTGATTTTCGACGCGACCCATTCCGTGCAGCAGCCGGGCGGGCAGGGCGGCTCGTCGGGCGGCRAACGGCGCTTCGTCGAAACGCTCGCGCGCGCAGCCGTTGCCGTCGGCGTCGCCGGCGTCTTCATCGAAACCCATCAGGACCCAGACAACTCGACATCCTCCGACGGCCCAAACATGGTCCCGTTGAAGGACATGCCGGCGCTGCTGGAAAAGCTCATGGCCTTCGACCGCATCGCCAAAGGTCACTGATTGCGGCAACGGATTCGATCCAGTGCCGGCATGCGATGAGCCAACGCTATCTCACCGATAGCCTAGCAAATCATCGGGAACCTTCGCCCACTCCTCTCATTGTCAGTGCAGGCATCCAACCGAGAGGAGCACCACCATGACCACCCCGTCCGGGCACACTGAAGCCATTGCCGCCTCGCGCGTCATCGGCACGTCTGTCTACAACACCGAAGGCAACAGCATCGGCAGCATCGAGGATGTGATGCTCGACAAGATGTCGAACGGCATCATGTTCGCCGTGATCGGTTTCGGCGGTTTCCTCGGCATGGGCGAAAAGTACCACGCCATCCCGTGGGCGACGCTCGACTATGACGAGGACAAAGGCGGTTACGTTGTTCCATTCACCAAGGAACAGCTTCAGGCCGCGCCCGCATACTCGATCGAGGAACTGACCGGCGCCGACGGCGAAGCCGCCCGTGATGCTTCATTCCAGTACTACCATGTGAAGCCCTATTGGCATTGATCGCTTGATCTACGTGCTGAAATCGGAAGGCCCCCGACAATGAAGCCGGGGGCCTTTGCGTCTAAACTATTCCGCCGCGCCGAGAGTCGATAGCTCTACCGAACTCTGCTGGGGCTTCTGATCGTCGCATGACGTCAGGAATGCCGCCGCGATCAGGAACAAACTCACGATACCGCTCAACTGGGACATGGCGAAACTCCTCCTGTTTCGCCCCGCGCGAACGCGACCATAGATGAGAAGGCCACGTGATGCGCATGACTTATGATGACAGAAATTTGCGCTTCGTGAATCCGGCCCGCGGCAATAATTGCGGCGCCGCCGATTGCCTTTTGCGCCGCTTTGGCTAAGAGGGGCGCGACGCTTCAATCGATCAATCGGGGACATCGCAAATGACCGCCATCATCGACATTGTCGGGCGTGAAATCCTGGACAGCCGTGGCAATCCGACCGTGGAGGTCGATGTGGTGCTGGAAGACGGCTCGATGGGGCGCGCCGCGGTGCCCTCGGGCGCATCGACCGGCGCGCATGAGGCGGTCGAACTGCGCGATGGCGGGCCACGCTATCTCGGCAAGGGCGTCCAGCGGGCGGTCGAGGCCGTAAACGGCGAGCTGTTCGAGGCGATCGGCGGCATGGAAGCCGAGAACCAGATCCATATCGACCAGACGATGATCGAGCTCGACGGCACCCCGAACAAGAGCCGCCTCGGCGCCAACGCCATCCTCGGCGTATCGCTGGCGGTCGCCAAGGCCGCGGCGGAAGCCGCCGGCCTGCCGCTCTACCGCTATATCGGCGGCACCAAGGCGCACATCCTGCCGGTGCCGATGATGAACATCATCAATGGCGGCGCCCATGCCGACAATCCGGTCGATTTCCAGGAATTCATGATCCTGCCCGTCGGCGCGCCGACGCTGCGCGATGGCGTGCGCTGGGGCTCGGAGATCTTCCACACGCTGCGCAAGAAGCTCAAGGACGCCGGCCATAACACCAATGTCGGCGACGAGGGCGGCTTCGCCMCCAACCTGAAAAGCGCGCCGGCGGCGCTCGATTTCATCATGGAATCGATCGAGAAGGCCGGCTTCAAGCCGGGCGAGGACGTGGCGCTTGGCCTCGACTGCGCGGCGACCGAGTTCTTCAAGGACGGCAATTATGTCTATGAAGGCGAGAAGAAGACCCGCGATCCCAAGGCGCAGGCCAAGTATATCGCCAAGCTGGCTGCCGACTATCCGATCATCACCATCGAGGACGGCCTTGCCGAGGACGACTGGGAAGGTTGGAAGATCCTGACCGACCTGATCGGCAAGAAGGTTCAGCTCGTCGGCGACGACCTCTTCGTCACCAACACGGCTCGGCTGCGCGACGGCATCCGCATGGGCGTCGCCAATTCGATCCTGGTGAAGGTCAACCAGATCGGCTCGCTGACCGAGACGCTTGACGCGGTCGAGACCGCGCACAAGGCGGCCTACACCGCGGTCATGTCGCACCGTTCGGGCGAGACCGAGGATTCGACCATCGCCGACCTCGCGGTCGCCACCAATTGCGGACAGATCAAGACCGGCTCCCTGTCGCGTTCGGACCGCATGGCCAAATACAACCAGCTCATCCGTATCGAGGAAGAGCTCGGCAAACAGGCGCGCTACGCCGGCAAGTCGGTGGTCAAAGGCTGATCCAGCCTGTTCTGACGAACCTTAAAAAAGGGCGGGCATTCCCGCCCTTTTTCGTTTCCGGCGGCCATGCAACGGGCCGTCCGTAACCGTCCATTAAGCACAATCGGGCGAAATACGACTCATGGCCGCTTGCGTTCGCGGCCGCGAGGGTTCGGGTCATGTGGACACGTCAGCACAAGCAGAGAAACACCGGCAGGCTGATCATCCCCTCGCTTTGCGTGCTCTTCCTGGCCTATTTCGGCTTCCACGCCTATCACGGCGAATTCGGCATCTACTCCAAGTATCGGCTCGAGGCCCAGGCGGCCGAGCTGCAGGCTCAGCTCGATGCCGTGAAGGCGCGCCGGATCGACTTCGAGCGCCGCGTTCAGCTGATGCACGAAGGCACGCTGGAGAAGGATATGCTTGACGAGCAGGCCCGAAAGGCGCTCAATCTGTCCCAGCCCGACGAAATCACCATCATGTTGCCCGCCCCGGCGAAATAACCGAATTTCGGTTAACAGCCTTTATTCGCAATGATTCTAATCGCTTAGATGCATGCCAGCCATGCATTTTTCAGCATGGCACAATGCATCCTTGCGTGTTAGCCTCGCGCAAATCGGTGGGGAGGCGATCGATCTCCCTGAATGTCCGCAAAGAGACGCCAACAGGGAGTGACGCATGGCCACCGCCGCCAAAAAAGCGCCCGCCAAATCCAAATCCGACAAACAGCCCAATCTGTCAGCGCCCAAGCCCGCTGATTTCACCAAGGAAGAAGAGCTTTCCGCCTATAGGCACATGCTCTTGATCCGCCGCTTCGAGGAGAAGGCCGGCCAGCTCTACGGCATGGGCTTCATCGGCGGCTTCTGCCATCTCTATATCGGCCAGGAGGCCGTCGTCACCGGCATGAAGATGGCGCTGGTCGAAGGCGACCAGATGATCACCGCCTATCGCGACCATGGCCACATGCTGGCGATGGAGCTGTCGCCGCGCGGCGTCATGGCCGAGCTCACCGGGCGCCGCGGCGGCCTGTCCAAGGGCAAGGGCGGCTCCATGCACATGTTCTCCAAGGAGAAGCATTTCTACGGCGGCCACGGTATTGTCGGCGCCCAGGTGTCGCTCGGCACCGGATTGGCCTTCGCCAACCGCTACCGCGACAACAAGAACGTCACGCTGACCTATTTCGGAGACGGCGCGGCCAACCAGGGCCAGGTCTACGAAAGCTTCAACATGGCCTCGCTGTGGAAGCTGCCGGTGATCTACATCATCGAGAACAATCGCTACGCCATGGGCACGTCCGTGTCGCGCTCGTCGGCCGAGACCGACTTCTCGCACCGCGGCGCTTCCTTCAAGATTCCCGGTATCCAGGTCGACGGCATGGATGTCCGCGCCGTGAAATCAGCGGCCGAGCTCGCCACCGAATGGTGCCGCGCCGGCAACGGCCCGCTGATCCTCGAGATGCAGACCTACCGCTATCGCGGCCACTCGATGTCCGATCCGGCGAAGTATCGTTCCAAGGAGGAAGTGCAGAAGATGCGCTCCGAGCACGACCCGATCGAACAGGTCCGGGTGCGGCTGCTCGACAAGAAGTGGGCAAGCGAGGACGAGCTCAAGGCCGTCGACAAGGAAGTGCGCGACGTCGTCGCCGACGCCGCCGAATTCGCCCAGAACGACGCCGAGCCGGATCCGTCCGAGCTCTGGACCGACATCGTACTCTAAGGAGAGGGCAAGGACATGCCGATCGAAATTCTCATGCCCGCGCTCTCGCCGACGATGGAAGAGGGCAATCTTTCCAAATGGCTGAAGAACGAAGGCGACAAGATCGTCGCCGGTGACGTGATCGCCGAGATCGAGACCGACAAGGCGACGATGGAAGTCGAAGCCGTCGACGAAGGCACGCTGGCCAAGATCGTCGTTCCGGCCGGCACTGAAGGCGTCAAGGTCAACGCGGTGATCGCCGTGCTGGCAGTCGAYGGCGAGGACGTCGACAAGGCCGGTGAAGGCATAGGCGAGGAAGAGCCTGCCAAGGCTGAAGCCGCGCCGGCACCGGCCGCGGCCAAGAGCGAAGCTGCGGCTCCTGTCGCCGCAGCACCGAAGACGGAGGTCGCCGCCGACCCGGACATCCCCGCCGGCACCGAGATGGTGTCCACCACGGTGCGCGAGGCGCTCCGCGACGCCATGGCCGAGGAAATGCGCCGCGACGGCGACGTCTTCGTCATGGGCGAGGAAGTCGCCGAGTACCAGGGCGCCTACAAGATCACTCAAGGGTTGCTGCAGGAATTCGGGCCGCGCCGCGTCGTCGACACGCCCATCACCGAGCACGGCTTTGCCGGCGTCGGCGTGGGTGCGGCGATGGCAGGGCTTAAGCCGATCGTCGAGTTTATGACCTTCAACTTCGCCATGCAGGCGATCGACCAGATCATCAACTCCGCCGCCAAGACGCTCTATATGTCCGGCGGCCAGATGGGCGCGCCGATCGTCTTCCGTGGCCCGAACGGAGCCGCGGCCAGAGTCGCCGCCCAGCACTCGCAGTGCTATGCCGCCTGGTACAGCCATATCCCCGGCCTGAAGGTGGTGATGCCCTATACGGCCGCCGACGCCAAGGGCCTGCTCAAGGCGGCGATCCGGGACCCGAACCCGGTCATCTTCCTCGAGAACGAAATCCTCTACGGCCATTCCTTCGAGGTGCCGAAGCTCGACGATTTCGTGCTGCCGATCGGCAAGGCGCGCATCCACAAAAAAGGCAAGGACGTCACGCTCGTCTCCTTCGGCATCGGCATGACCTATGCGGTCAAGGCGGAGGCCGAACTGCGCGGCATGGGCATCGATGCCGAGATCATCGATCTCAGGACCATCCGGCCGCTCGACTTCGACACGATCATCGCCTCGGTGAAGAAGACCAACCGCCTCGTCGTGGTGGAAGAGGGCTTCCCGCAGAACTCGGTCGGCGATCACATCGCCAACCAGGTCTCGCAGCGCGCCTTCGACTTCCTCGACGCGCCGGTGATCACCATCGCCGGCAAGGATGTGCCGATGCCTTACGCGGCGAACCTGGAAAAGCTGGCTTTGCCCAATGTCGGCGAGGTCGTCGAGGCCGTCAAAGCCGTTACCTATCGCTAAGCCGGTCGGGAGGACATCATGCCAATCAACATCACCATGCCGGCGCTCTCTCCGACCATGGAAGAGGGCAATCTGTCGAAATGGTTGGTCAAGGAAGGCGACAAGGTTTCGCCGGGGGATGTGATCGCCGAGATCGAGACCGACAAGGCGACGATGGAAGTCGAGGCCGTTGATGAAGGCACGGTCGCCAAGCTCGTGGTGCCGGCTGGCACCGAAGGTGTCAAGGTCAACGCGCTGATCGCCATTTTGGCCGGCGAGGGCGAGGATGCCGCCGCCGCGGCCAAGAGCGGTGGTAGTGCAGCGCCAAAGGCCGAAGCGCCGAAAGCGGAAGCCCCGAAGGCCGAAGCGCCCAAGGAGACTCCGAAAGCGGCGGCCGCGGCACCCGCGCCGGCAAAGGCCGAGCCTGCTCCCGTGGCCAACGGTCACGCCGCCGGGGACCGCGTCTTCGCATCGCCGCTGGCCCGCCGCATCGCCAAGGATGCCGGCGTCGACGTGGCGGCGCTGGCCGGTTCCGGCCCGCATGGCCGCGTGGTGAAGGTCGACGTCGAGGCGGCGATCGCTTCCGGCGGCGCCCAGGCCGCGCCTGCGGCGAAGGCGCCAGCTGGCGCTCCATCCGCTCCGGCGCCCGCGCCGAAGCCGATGTCGGACGATCAGGTGCTGAAGCTGTTTGCCGAAGGCTCCTACGAGCTCGTGCCGCATGACAACATGCGCAAGACCATCGCGCGCCGCCTGGTCGAGGCGAAGAGCACCATCCCGCATTTCTATCTGACGCTGGATTGCGAGCTCGACGCGCTCTTGGCGCTGCGCACGCAACTCAATGCCGCCGCTCCGATGCGGAAGACCGACAAGGGCGAGGTTCCCGCCTACAAGCTGTCCGTCAACGATATGGTCATCAAGGCCATGGCGATGGCGCTGATGGCGGTGCCGGATGCCAACGCGTCGTGGACCGAAAACGCCATGGTCAAGCACAAGCATGCCGATGTCGGCGTTGCCGTCTCGATCCCCGGCGGCCTGATCACGCCGATCATCCGGCGTGCGGATGAAAAGACGCTGTCGGTGATCTCCAACGAGATGAAGGACCTGGCGAGCCGCGCCAGGAGCCGCAAGCTGAAGCCCGAAGAATATCAGGGCGGCACGACGGCGGTGTCCAATCTGGGCATGTTCGGCATCAAGGACTTTGCCGCCGTCATCAACCCGCCGCATGCGACGATCCTGGCGGTCGGCGCGGGCGAAGAGCGGGCTGTGGTGAAGAAGGGCGAGATCAAGGTGGCAACGGTGATGTCGGTGACACTCTCGACCGACCATCGCGCCGTCGACGGCGCGCTCGGCGCGGAACTGCTCGGCGCCTTCAAGCGCATGATCGAAAACCCGATGGGCATGCTGGTCTAGGAAGGAAAAGGCGGTGCGGATAGTCTTCACCGGCCTTTTCGCCTTGATCATTTTCGATCCCGCTGGCGAGCTCTTCGCACGCCGGCGCGTCAGGCGCTCGCAGCCAGGTTTCGGCAAGGGTTGGGCAACCGCATGAAGACAATTCTCTGCTATGGCGACTCGCTGACCTGGGGCTATGACGCCGGCAGCCTTGGTCGCCATGCCCTCGAGGACCGCTGGCCGAGCGTGCTCGGGGCGGCACTCGGCGAGGGTGTCGAGGTCATCGCCGAAGGATTGAACGGCCGCACCACGGCCTTCGACGACCATCTGGCCGGCGCCGATCGCAACGGCGCCCGCATCCTGCCGACGATCCTGACCAGCCACGCGCCGCTCGATCTCGTCATCTTCATGCTCGGCGCCAACGACATGAAGCCCTGGATCCACGGCAATCCGGTCGCCGCCAAGCAGGGCATCCAGCGCCTGATCGACATCGTGCGCGGCCACGGCTACCCGTTCGACTGGGACGCGCCGCAGATCCTCATCGTCGCGCCGCCGGTGGTGACGCGCACCGACAATGCCGAATTCAAGGAAATGTTCGCCGGCGGCGACGACGCCTCCAAGCGTCTGGCGCCGCAATATTCAGCGCTGGCCGACGAGGCCGGCTGCGGCTTCTTCGATGCCGGCACGGTCGCCACCACCACGCCACTYGACGGCGTCCATCTCGATGCCGAGAACACGCGGCGGATCGGCCAGGCGCTGGCGCCGCTCGTGCGTGTCATGCTCTCACTCTAACCCTCAGAAAGATCAGGGAGAAAACCCGTGGCTGAATCCTACGACGTCATCATCATCGGCTCAGGCCCCGGTGGCTATGTCACGGCGGTGCGTTCCGCCCAGCTCGGCTTCAAGACGGCGATCGTCGAGCGCGAGCATCTGGGCGGCATTTGCCTCAACTGGGGCTGCATCCCCACCAAGGCGCTGCTGCGCTCGGCCGAGATCATGCATTATTCGGATCATCTGAAGGACTACGGCCTGAAACTCGAAGGCGGCAAGGTCAGCCCCGACACGGCCGCCGTGGTCGACCGTTCCCGAAAAGTGTCGCTCAGGCTGAACACCGGCGTCGGCTTCCTGATGAAGAAGAACAAGGTCGACGTCATCTGGGGCGAGGCCAAGCTTTCCAAGCCGGGCGAGATCGTCGTTTCGAAGACGGCAAAGAAAGCGATGGAGCCGCAGCCGCCGGTGCCAAAGGGCGTCAAGGGCGAGGGCACCTACACCGCCAAGCACATCATCCTGGCGACTGGCGCCCGGCCGCGCGCGCTGCCCGGCATCGAGCCGGACGGCAAGCTGATCTGGACCTATTTCGAGGCGATGGTGCCGAAGGAAATGCCAAAATCGCTGCTCGTAATGGGTTCCGGCGCCATCGGCATCGAGTTCGCCTCCTTCTACCGCACCATGGGCGCGGACGTGACGGTGGTCGAGCTGCTGCCGCAGGTCATGCCGGTCGAGGACGCCGAGGTCTCGAAATTCGCGCAGAAACAGTTCGAGAAACAAGGGATGAAGATCATCCTCGAAGCCAAGGTGACCAAGGTCGACAAATCAGCCAATTCGGTCACTGCGCATGTCGAGATGAAGGACGGCAAGGTCGAGAAGATCACCGCCGACCGCATGATCTCGGCCGTCGGCGTGCAGGGCAACATCGAGAATCTCGGCCTGGAAGCGCTCGGTGTGAAGACGGACCGCGGCTGCATCGTCGTCGACGGCTACGGCAAGACCAATGTGCCCGGCATCTACGCCATCGGCGACGTCGCCGGGCCGCCGATGCTCGCTCACAAGGCCGAGCATGAAGGTGTGGTCTGCCTCGAGAAAATCGCCAATTTCCCCGGCGTGCATGCCATCGACAAGCTGAAGATCCCCGGCTGCACCTATTGCAGTCCGCAGGTGGCGTCTGTCGGCCTGACTGAAGCGAAAGCCAAGGCCGAAGGCAAGGATATCCGCGTCGGCCGCTTCCCCTTCAGCGCCAACGGCAAGGCCATCGCGCTCGGCGAGGACCAGGGTTTCGTCAAGACCATCTTCGACAAGAAGACCGGGCAGCTT
Organism: Mesorhizobium sp. LCM 4577; assembly: GCF_001854795.2. Classification (NCBI taxonomy): domain Bacteria; kingdom Pseudomonadati; phylum Pseudomonadota; class Alphaproteobacteria; order Hyphomicrobiales; family Phyllobacteriaceae; genus Mesorhizobium; species Mesorhizobium sp. LCM 4577. The sequence goes on from NZ_MDDU01000024.1 coordinate 138,788, forward strand.
CTCGGCGCACACATGGTCGGCGCCGAGGTGACCGAGCTCATCCAGGGTTTTGTCGTGGCGATGAACCTGGAGACGACCGAGGAAGAGTTGATGCACACGATCTTCCCGCATCCGACGCTGTCGGAGATGATGAAGGAGAGCGTGCTCGACGCCTATGGCCGCGCTTTGAACGCATGATAAGTCACCAATCGGTGATAGATAGCCGATCCGTGCTAGATTGGTCAGGCGAGACTCACACGCGGCAGCCGGAGAAAGCTGACAGCAAGGCAGTTCGTATCCGGATGCATTTTCACCTGATCGAGGAGGAATTGGCACATGCATATGAATGGCGTCGGCTGGATCACGGCCATTATCGTCGGCGGTCTGGCAGGCTGGTTCGCCGAGATGGTCATGAAGAGCAACACCGGCATCTTCATGAACATCATCATGGGCATCGTCGGCGCGGTGGTGCTGAACGCGATCCTGCAGGCTCTGAACATCCAGTCCCTCGGCGTCGGCTGGGTAGCCTATCTGATCACCGGTTTCATCGGCGCCTGCCTGCTGATCTTCGTGGGGCGGCTTGTTCGGCGCTGAACGCATGCCGCTATGCGGAAAGGGCCGTGGCGGCATGCGCCGGCGCGGCCTTTTTCTTTGCCGCGAAAAGTCTTAGATGACGAAGGACAGGCGGCCGCCGACACCGCGGCCGCGAAGGATTTGAAATGGTCACAGTCGTAGACACGATCGCCAACCGGCCGCGCCCGCGGCATCCCGAGAAGGCGCACCGGCCCGATCAGGAGGTGCTGCGCAAGCCCGACTGGATCCGCGTCAAGGCGCCGGTTTCCAAGGGCTATGCCGAAACGCGCGAGATCGTGAAGTCGCACAAGCTGGTGACGGTGTGCGAAGAGGCCGGCTGCCCGAATATCGGCGAATGCTGGGACAAGAAGCACGCCACCTTCATGATCATGGGCGAGATCTGCACGCGCGCCTGCGCCTTCTGCAATGTCGCGACCGGCATCCCGACCGCGCTCGATCCGGATGAGCCGGCGCGCGTGGCGCATGCCGTMAAGCAGATGGGGCTGAGCCACGTCGTCATCACCTCCGTCGACCGCGACGACCTGGCCGACGGCGGCGCACAGCATTTCGCCGATGTCATCCACGCCATCCGCGCCGAGGCGCCCTCGACGACGATCGAGATCCTGACGCCCGACTTCCTGCGCAAGGACGGCGCGCTGGAGGTCGTCGTTGCGGCCAAGCCCGACGTCTTCAACCACAATCTCGAAACCGTGCCGTCGAACTACCTGACGGTCCGTCCGGGCGCACGTTACTTCCACTCGATCCGGCTCTTGCAGCGCGTGAAAGAACTCGACCCGTCGATCTTCACCAAATCCGGCATCATGGTCGGCCTCGGCGAGGAGCGGAACGAAGTGCTGCAACTGATGGACGATCTGCGCTCGGCCAATGTCGACTTCATGACCATCGGCCAGTATCTGCAGCCTTCCAAGAAGCACCATCCGGTGATCCGCTTCATCCCGCCGGACGAGTTCAAGTCCTACGAGACCATCGGCAAGACCAAGGGTTTCCTGCTCGTGGCGTCGAGCCCGCTGACGCGCTCCTCGCACCATGCCGGCGAGGATTTCGCCAGGCTGCGCGCGGCGCGCGAGGCGCAGCTCGCGAAGGCCAGCTGACCTTCAATGCCGAAATTCGAGGCGACACGCCGCGTCGCGCATACACCGCAAGAGATGTTCGCGCTGGTTGCGGACATCGAGGCCTACCCGCAATTCCTGCCGCTCTGCGAATCGCTCACCGTGCGCTCGCGCAAGGAGCGTGACGGCCGCACTATCCTGGTTGCCGACATGAGCATCGGCTATAAGGCGATCCGCGAGACCTTCACGACGCAGGTGCTGCTGAAGCCCGACGAGAACGCCATCGACGTCAAATATATCGACGGCCCGTTCAAATATCTCAGCAACATCTGGCGCTTCGACCCCGCCGACAGCGGCTGCGAAGTGCATTTCTTCATCGACTACGAATTCAAGAGCCGCATTCTCGGCGCGCTGATGGGCACGATGTTCGACCGCGCTTTCCGCATGTTCTCGGAAGCCTTCGAGAAACGCGCCGACATGATCTATGGCGCGAAGCCGGCCTGATCTTCACCCGGCCCGATCCTGACCCAGCGCCCGCAACCCGAGTTGCAGCGCGTGCCGCACCGTCTCATGCCGGATGAATTCGCGGCCCTTTTGACCAAATAGCTGCCGCTCCGCGACAACAGGCTGCCCGGCCAACGCAATCCCGAACCACACAAGACCGACCGGCTTGTCCRCCGAGCCGCCGCTGGGGCCTGCAATGCCGGTGACGGCGAGCGACAGGCTGGCTTGCGAATGCGTCAGCGCGCCTGCCGCCATCTCCAGCACCGTCTCGCGCGAGACCGCGCCATGTGCGTCGAGCGTGGCGGCGGAGACGCCGAGCATCTCCATCTTGGCTTCGTTGGAATAGGTGATGAAGCCGCGATCGACCACGGCGGAGGATCCGGCGATGTCGGTGAGCGCGGCGATGATCAGGCCGCCGGTGCAGCTTTCGGCCGTCGCCAGCATGATGCCGCGCTGCTGGCAGGCCTGGAGCAAAGCTATGGCGAGTTCGGCGTTGCTCATGCGGGCACCTCTCCCGGATAGACCACGCTGGCGGTAGCGATCGCGGCGATGCCTTCGCCGCGCCCGACAAAGCCGAGCTTCTCGTTGGTCGTCGCCTTGATCGAAATGCGCTCGGGCGCAATGCCGAGCATGGCCGAAAGCGCCTCCGTCATCGCCGCGCGATGCGGCCCGACGCGCGGAGCCTCGCAGATCAGTGTGATATCGGCATTGGCGATGCGGCCGCCGCGCTCGCGCACCAGCTTTGCCGCGTGCTCGACGAAGATCGTCGAGGCCGCCCCCTTCCATTGCGGGTCCGAGGGCGKGAAATGCGTGCCGATGTCGCCGGCGCCGCAGGTGGCGAGCAGCGCGTCGGTCAGCGCGTGAAGCCCGACATCGGCGTCCGAATGGCCGGAGAGTTTTCGCTCATAGGGAATGGCGACGCCGCAGAGCGTCACATGGTCGCCGGGCTCGAACGCATGCACGTCGTAGCCATTGCCGGTGCGAATATCCGGGAAGCGCTGCTGCGCGCTCGAGAGCCGTTGGTCGGCCAATGCGATGTCCCTTGCCCAGGTGAGTTTGACGTTGTCTGGCGATCCGGGAACGATCCTGACCGGTATCTGCGCCCATTCGGCGATCGCCGCGTCGTCGGTGAACTCGGTCTTGCCGAGATGATGCGCCTTCTCATGCGCGGCGAGCAGCGGCCAGAATGGAAAACCCTGCGGCGTCTGCGCGGCATGCAGGCCGGCCCGCGACACTGTCTCGTCGATCATGCCGGTGGCCGATTCCCGCTTCAGCGTGTCGGCGACGGGCAGCGCCGGCAGCGCGCCCTGGCGCTCGCCGATGGCTTCGATCGTGCGGTCGATCAGCCCGGTGTCGACAAACGGGCGTACGGCATCATGCACCAGCACTTTTGCGGGTGCTTGCTCTCTCAGCGCCAGGAGACCGAGCCGGACGGATGCCTGGCGCGAAGGGCCGCCGATAACGGCGACAAGGCGATCGCCATGCGCCTCGGCCGCGCGCTGGAAGAGTTCGGCGTCGTCGGCGTGGATCGCCACGACCACGGGGCCGATCATCGGATGGGAGAGGAAGATATCCAGCGTATGGGCGATGACGGCGCGGCCGCCGATGCGCTGATACTGCTTCGGACCGTCGGCCTGTCCGGCGCGCGCGCCGCGGCCGGCGGCGACGATCACCACCCCGATCCCGCCGCCTGGGGACGCCGCTTGCCTTTCGCTTGCCTCGCTCATTCCGATCGGTCCTAGAGCCGGATGATTTCAGGTCTGTTCGACCTGAAATCTGAATCCGTCTCTAAATCAAAGAAGTAGAGCATGATGTCGGCCGAAAACCGCTCACACTTTTCGGCATCATGCTCTATTCGCGGTGATGGCCGAAGGCCAGCTTTTTCCAAAATGCGCCTTAATGTGACGTCATTGCGCGTTGCACAATGCTTCACTTCTGGCTAGAGAATGTGCACCGATCGAACATGCTTGGTTTTTGTGCATGGCTGAACTGACCACATTGGCATCGCCACTCGATGTCGGCGGCGTGAGAATCCGCAATCGGGTTTTCCTCGCGCCGATGTCCGGCATCACCGACGAGCCGTTCCGGCAGCGCGCCCATGCGCACGGTGCCGGCCTTGTCGTGTCCGAAATGGTGGCGAGCGGCGAACTGGCCAAGGGGCGGGCCGGCTGTGATCTGCGTATACGCCATTCCGGCCTGCCGGTGCATATGGTGCAGCTTGCCGGCCGCGAGGCTGCGCACATGGGCGAAGGAGCGCGAATCGCGGCGGGCGAGGGCGCCGACATCATCGACATCAACATGGGCTGCCCGGCGAAGAAGGTGACCGGCGGCTATGCCGGCTCGGCGCTGATGCGCGATCTCGACCACGCGCTGTCGCTGATCGAGGCGGTGGTCGACGCCGTGTCGGTGCCGGTGACGGTCAAGATGCGGCTCGGTTGGGACGAAAGCGCGCTCAACGCGCCGATGCTGGCGCGCCGCGCCGAGCAGGCCGGCGTCAGCATGGTGACCGTGCACGGCCGCACGCGCTGCCAGTTCTATCAGGGCAAGGCCGACTGGCGCGCCATCGCGCGCGTCAAGCAAGCGGTCTCGATTCCCGTGGTCGCCAATGGCGATGTGGGCTCGCCGGAAGAGGCAGCGGCGATCCTCGAACTTTCCGGCGCCGACGCGGTGATGGTCGGCCGCGCGCATTATGGCGCGCCATGGGTCGCGGGCGGCATAGCGATGGCCGCGGCCGGCGCAAACGCACAAGGCATTCCAACAACGCCGCAAGAGTTAACCGATTACGTCGTCTCGCATTACGAGGACATGCTCGCGCTCTACGGCATCGAAAGCGGCCTGCGCCAGGCGCGCAAGCATCTCGGCTGGTATCTCGACCGCCATGCGCCCGATGTTTGCTCCGGGCAGCGCAAACGCATCCTGACGTCCTTCGAGCCACGCGAGGTCGTCGCCGAGCTGCGCCGCGCGTTCGCCGACAGCTCGCCCTCGATCGGCTTACGGAGAGCGGCATGAAGGCCGATGTTCCCCAGCAGCCCGACATGGCGGATGCCGCCAACATCGTGCTCAACACCATCCGCCGCCCGGTCATCATGGTCGACCCCGACGGCTTCATCACGTTTGCCAACGCGGATGCCGAGGACTTCTTCCGCTCCAGCGCGAATATGCTTGCCCGCAATACGCTCTCCAAGCTGGTGCCGTTCGGCAGCCCGTTGCTGACGCTGGTCGACCAGGTCCGAGAGCGCCGCGCGCCGGTCAACGAATACCGCGTCGACGTGTCGTCGCCGCGGCTCGGCATCGAGAAGATGGTCGATCTCTATGTCGCGCCGGTGCCCGAGTTTCCGGGCTCGGTCGTCGTCATGTTCCAGGAACGGTCGATGGCCGACAAGATCGACCGCCAGATGACGCATCGGGGCGCGGCGCGCTCCGTCACCGGGCTTGCCGCCATGCTCGCGCATGAGATCAAGAACCCGCTCTCCGGCATCCGCGGCGCCGCCCAGCTGCTCGAGCTTTCCGCGTCCGACGAGGACCGAGCGCTCACCCGCCTGATCACCGACGAAACCGACCGCATCGTCTCGCTGGTCGACCGCATGGAGGTGTTTTCCGACGAGCGGCCGATCGAGCGTTTTCCAGTCAACATCCACGTCGTTCTGGATCACGTGAAGGCGATCGCCAAGAACGGTTTTGCAAGGCGGATCAAGATCTTGGAGGAATATGATCCATCATTGCCTCCAGTCTTCGCCAACCGCGACCAGCTGATCCAGGTCTTCCTCAATCTGGTGAAGAACGCCGCCGAGGCGATCGGCGCCGACCCGCAGGGCGAGATCGTGCTGTCGACGGCTTTCCGCCCGGGCATCCGCGTTTCCGTACCTGGAACCCAGGACCGTGTCTCGCTGCCGCTGGAATTCTGCGTCCATGACAACGGCCCCGGCGTTTCCGAGGACATCCTGCCGATCCTGTTCGATCCGTTTATCACCACCAAGCCGAACGGCTCCGGCCTCGGGCTGGCGCTGGTGGCCAAGATCGTCGGCGAGCACGGCGGCATCATCGAATGCGATTCGACGCCGCGCGGCACCACGTTCCGCGTCCTGATGCCGGYCTGGAAAGAGACCTCGCAAGGCTCGGGCGACGAAGCTGAAGGRGACCGCACATGAGCGCTCGCGGCAATATCCTGGTCGCCGACGACGACGCGGCGATCCGCACCGTGCTGAACCAGGCGCTGTCACGCGTCGGCCATGAGGTGCGTGTGACCTCGAATGCCTCGACGCTGTGGCGCTGGGTGGCGGCGGGCGAGGGCGATCTGGTCATCACCGACGTGGTGATGCCGGACGAGAACGCCTTCGACATGCTGCCGCGCATCAAGAAGGCGCGGCCCGAGCTGCCGGTCATCGTCATGAGCGCCCAAAACACCTTCATGACCGCCATCCGCGCCTCCGAGACCGGCGCCTACGAATATCTGCCGAAGCCCTTCGACCTCACCGAGCTGCTCAACATCGTCAACCGGGCGCTGGCCGAGCCGAAGCGGCCGAAGCTCGATGCCCGCGCCGAAGACCAGCCGGAGACGATGCCGCTGGTCGGCCGCTCCGCCGCCATGCAGGACATCTACCGCATGCTGGCGCGCATGATGCAGACCGATCTCACGGTCATGATCAGCGGCGAGTCCGGCACCGGCAAGGAGCTGGTGGCGCGCGCGCTGCATGAATATGGCCGCCGCCGCGGCGGCCCGTTTGTGGCCATCAACATGGCGGCGATCCCGCGCGACCTCATCGAATCGGAACTGTTCGGCCATGAGAAAGGCGCCTTCACCGGCGCCCAGAACCGCTCCAGCGGCCGTTTCGAGCAGGCCGAGGGCGGCACGCTGTTCCTCGATGAGATCGGCGACATGCCGATGGAAGCGCAGACCCGGCTGCTGCGCGTGCTGCAGCAGGGCGAATACACCACGGTCGGCGGCCGCACGCCGATCAAGACCGATGTGCGCATCGTCGCGGCCACCAACAAGGACCTGCGCACGCTCATCAACCAGGGCCTGTTCCGCGAGGACCTCTTCTACCGCCTCAACGTCGTGCCGCTTAGGCTGCCGGCGCTGCGCGAGCGTTCCGAGGACATTCCCGACCTGGTGCGGCATTTCTTCAAGCAGGGCGCCAGCGAGGGCCTCCAGACCAAGCGCATATCGTCCGGCGGCATCGAGCTGATGAAGCGCTACCCCTGGCCGGGCAATGTGCGCGAGCTGGAAAACCTGGTGCGGCGGCTGGCCGCCCTCTACTCGCAAGACGAGATTTCCTCAGAGATCATCGAGTCCGAGCTGAAGACGGGCGAGAGGCCGGTTGTGCCGGACGGCGGCGCGCTCATCCCCGACGATCTGTCGATCGGCCAGGCGGTCGAGCATTTCCTGCAGCGCTATTTCGCCTCCTTCGCCGGCGAATTGCCGCCGGCCGGGCTTTATCAGCGCATTCTCGCCGAGGTCGAATATCCGCTGGTGCTGGCCTCCATGACGGCGACGCGCGGCAACCAGATCAAGGCCGCGGAGCTTCTGGGGCTCAACCGCAACACGCTGCGCAAGAAGATCCGCGAGCTCGGCGTCAACGTCTACAAGTCGTCCAGGCAGCCGTAGCGTTACTTCGTCCTTTCGGTGGATTTTGCCGGGAAAGATTATCTTCCCAGCCACACTTGTTGCATAATCGCCACAATGCGTTGCATACATCCGACGCGATGACCGACTCCGTACCGCGACATGGCCGCTGAGGCTCCGACCCTGACCCAACCGCTTTTCAACCAGACCGGCACGCGTGACGGGCGACGGTTGCTGGCTCTGCCCGGCGTGGTCGCCATTGCCGGCGCGATGATCACGGCGGCCATCTCCTTTGCGATCTTGGTCGGCGCAACCCCCATCGCGCCCACTGCCGACGCRACCTGGGCCCTGGTCGCGGCCAATGCCGTCTTTGTCCTGTTCCTCATCGCCTTGATCGCCCGCGAGGTGCGTCGTATCGTCCTGGCGCGGCGCCACGGCAGGGCTGCCTCGCGGCTGCATGTGCGCATCGTCGCCATGTTCGCGCTGGTCGCCGCCATTCCGGCCATCATGGTGGCGATCATCGCCTCGATCACGCTCGACATCGGCCTCGACCGCTGGTTCGAAATCCGCACCAAGACGATCGTCAACTCGTCACTGTCGATTGCCGACGCCTATGTGCAGGAGAACGCGCGAAACCTGCAGGGCACGACATTGTCGATGGCATACGATCTCGATGCCTCGCGCACGCTCTACGGCCTCGACAAGGGCGGTTTCCTCGACCTGTTGAACAAGGAAGCCGTCGGCCGCGGACTGGCGCATGCGGCCCTGATCAAGCCTGACGGCTCGTTCGTCATGAACGCCAAAACCGATGCCGATTTTCCCATGCCTGAGCCGCCCCCGGGCGCTGTAGACACCGCGGCCGATGGCAAGCCGGTGCTGATAGAGCCGCGCACTCGCAACATCATGGGCGCCATCATCAAGTTGCGCGAGATCGAAGGGCTTTACCTCTATACGATCCGGCTGGTCGATCCCGACGTGATCAAGGCGCGCCAGATCGTCAGGTCCAACACCGACGAATACCGCAACCTGGAAGATAACCGCCGGACCTCGCAGGTCGCCTTCGCACTGCCTTATCTGTCGCTCACGCTGATCATCATACTCTCGGCGATCTGGACCGGCATCGCCGTCGCCGACCGGCTTGTGCGGCCGATCCGACAGCTGATCGGCGCCGCCGACGAGGTTGCGACCGGCAATCTCGACGTTGCCGTTCCCGTGCGCCAGTCCGACGGCGATGTCGCCTCGCTCGGCGAGACCTTCAACAACATGATCCTGGAACTCAAATCGCAACGCAACGAGCTGCTGTCGGCCAAGGATTTGATTGACGAGCGCCGGCGTTTCTCCGAGGCGGTGCTCGCCGGCGTCACCGCCGGCGTCATTGGCGTCGATCCCTACGGCATCATCACCATCGTCAACCGCTCGGCCGAAACCATGCTCGCAATTTCGGCAAATGCGACGCTCGGCCAGAACCTTTCGGCGGTCTTGCCGCTTGTCGGTCGCGTCTTCGAGATCGGTCGGCAGTCCGGCAAGCCGGTCTATCGCGAGCAGGTGACCTTCTTCCGCACCGGCCTGGAGCGCACCTTCAATGTCCAGGTCACGGTCGAGTCCGGCGACGACGGCGAGGAGGAGAAATCCTATGTGGTCACCGTCGACGACATCACAGATCTCGTCCAGGCGCAGCGTTCGTCGGCCTGGGCGGATGTGGCGCGGCGCATCGCGCATGAGATCAAGAACCCGCTGACGCCGATCCAGCTTTCGGCAGAGCGCATCAGGCGCCGCTACGGCAAGGTCATCACCGAGGACCGCGAGGTCTTCGACCAGTGCACCGATACCATCATCCGCCAGGTCGAGGACATTGGCCGCATGGTCGACGAATTCTCGGCCTTTGCCCGCATGCCGAAGCCGGAGATGAAGGCGATAGACCTGCGTGAGTCGTTGCGCGAGGCGTCTTTCCTGGTCGAGGTCAGCCGCTCCGACATCGCCTTCGAACGCGACTTCGGCGGCGAGCCGTTGAAGGGCACTTTCGATAGCCGCCTGATGGCGCAGGCCTTCGGCAACGTCATCAAGAACGCGGCCGAGGCGATCGATGGGCTTGATGCCGACGAACGTTCGGACGGCACAATCCGGATTCAGGCCGGACGCCAAGATGGCGCCATACGAATCGACGTTATCGACAACGGCAAGGGGCTGCCGCGCGAGAATCGCCAACGGCTTCTCGAGCCCTATATGACGACGCGCGAGAAGGGGACCGGGCTTGGCCTCGCTATCGTCAAGAAGATCGTGGAGGACCATGGCGGCCGTCTCGAATTGCACGACGCGCCAGAGGATTTCCATGGCGGCCGGGGCGCGATGATCTCGATCATCCTGCCGCCGGCGACGGTCGTAGCCGCGCCGCCACGCGGTGAAGGTCGAAACGAACACGAACGAGAAACTGAAAAGGTCGATAATGGCGTCTGACATTCTCATCGTCGATGACGAGGAAGACATCCGCGAACTTGTCGCCGGTATCCTGAGCGACGAGGGTCATGAAACCCGTACTGCGCATGACGCCGACAGTGCGCTTGCGGCGATCGCCGATCGCGCGCCGCGGCTGATTTTCCTCGACATCTGGCTGCAGGGCTCGCGCCTTGACGGCCTGGCGCTGCTCGACGAGATCAAGACCATGCATCCGAACATGCCGGTGGTGATGATCTCCGGCCACGGCAATATCGAAACGGCTGTGTCGGCCATCCGGCGCGGCGCCTACGACTTCATCGAGAAGCCCTTCAAGGCCGACCGGCTGATCCTGATTGCCGAGCGCGCCCTGGAAACGTCCAAGCTGCGGCGTGAGGTCTCCGACCTCAAGCAGCGGAGCGGTGAGACCTTCGACCTGATCGGCATGTCGTCGGCCATGAGCCAACTGCGGCAGACCATCGAGCGCGTCGCGCCCACCAACAGCCGCGTCATGATCGTCGGCCCGTCCGGCTCCGGCAAGGAACTGACGGCGCGCGCCATCCACGCGCTGTCGTCGCGCAAGACCGGTCCGTTCGTCACGCTGAGCGCGGCTACCATCACGCCCGAGCGCATGGAGATCGAGCTGTTCGGCACCGAATCGAACGGCACCGAGCGCAAGGTCGGCGCGCTGGAGGAAGCGCATCGCGGCATCCTCTACATCGATGAAGTCGCCGACATGCCGCGCGAGACGCAGAACAAGATCCTGCGCGTGCTGGTCGAGCAGCAGTTCGAGCGGGTCGGCGGCACCAAGCGTGTCAAGGTCGATGTTCGCATCATCTCCTCGACCTCGCAGAACCTCGAGGCGATGATCGCCGACGGCCGCTTCCGGGAGGACCTTTACCATCGCCTGGCGGTGGTTCCGGTCATGGTGCCGGGGCTCGCCGAACGGCGCGAGGACATCCCTTACCTCGTCGACAATTTCATGAAGCAGATCGCGCGCCAGGCCGGCATCAAGCCGCGCCGCATCGGCGACGATGCCTTAGCCGTGCTGCAGGCGCACAACTGGCCTGGCAATGTTCGCCAGTTGCGCAACAATGTCGAACGGCTGATGATCCTGGCGCGCGGGGAAAATCCCGATGCCCCGATCACCGCCGACCTTCTGCCCTCCGAGATCGGCGACGTCATGCCACGCACGCCCAACCAGTCGGACCAGCACATCATGGCGCTGCCGCTGCGCGAGGCCCGTGAGCAATTCGAGAAGGATTATCTGATCGCCCAGATCAACCGCTTCGGCGGCAACATCTCGAAGACGGCCGAATTCATCGGCATGGAACGCTCGGCACTCCACCGCAAGCTGAAGTCGCTCGGTGTATAGCAAGCGCTTGGCCCACGCGATTGTTCATTACGGCCGGGGCGGAATCGCCTAAGAAAGCCGGATATTTCCCCGAGGGTGCCCATGCCGCGCTTTGCCTATGTCAACGGGCGCTATGTCGTCCATGCCCAAGCCAGCGTCCATATCGAGGACCGCGGCTACCAATTCGCCGACGGTGTCTATGAGGTCTGCGAAGTGGCGCGCGGCCATATCGTCGACATGCCGCGCCATCTTGCCCGGCTCAAGCGCTCGCTGAAGGAACTGTCGATCGCCTGGCCGGTCTCGGAAGGCGTGCTGCCGATGCTGTTGCGCGAGGTGGTCAATCGCAATGGCGTGGTCGACGGCCTCGTCTATCTGCAGGTGACGCGCGGCGTCGCCAGTCGCGAATTCGTCTTTCCGCCGGCAGGGACGAAATCGTCCCTGGTCATAACCGCCAGGAAGGCCGACCCGGCCGCAAGCGCGAAGCGGGTGGAGAGCGGCATCAAGGTCATCACCGTTCCGGAGAATCGCTGGGACCGCGTCGACATCAAGAGCACGGGCCTTTTGCCCAATGTGCTCGCCAAGCAGAAGGCCAAGGAAGCGGGCGCCCAGGAAGCCTGGTTCGTCGACACCGACGGCAACGTCAAGGAAGGCGGCTCGTCAAACGCCTGGATCGTCACCCGCGACGGCGTCCTGGTGACCCGGCCGGCCGAGCACGGCATCTTGCGCGGCATCACCCGCACGACGCTTTTCGATGTCGCCGCCAAGCTCGGCCTCAAGATCGAGGAACGCGGTTTTTCGGTCGCCGAAGCCAAGGCGGCGCGCGAGGCTTTCATCAGTTCGGCGACCACGATCGCCATGCCGGTGGTCGAAATCGACGGCGCGCCGATCGCAAATGGCCATCCCGGTTCCATGACACTTTCGTTGCGGCAAGCCTTTTTTGACGTTGCGGAAAAAAGTCCAGCCTGATAACCGCACAACTGGAATGAACCTCAACTATCTCGTTCTGCTTGCCTTTGTATCGGCAAGAGGGGGTTTGCGCGCTTGACAGGTGCCGCGTAATTTGGCGCATTGGCCGCAAACCGAAGGGGATCGGCGAAAGACAAGAAAAATGGCGGAACGATCGCAAAACCTTCAGGACCTGTTCCTGAATTCAGTTCGCAAGAGCAAAAATCCACTCACCATCTTCCTCATCAACGGCGTGAAGCTGACCGGCGTCGTCACTTCGTTCGACAATTTTTGTGTGTTGTTGCGGCGTGACGGGCACTCCCAGCTCGTCTACAAGCACGCCATTTCCACGATCATGCCGAGCCAGCCGGTTCAGATGTTCGATGGCGAGGAAAGCCAGGGCGCCTGATTGGCACGTGATAAGGACGCGGACCGCAGCGTTCGCGGAAAACAAGGACATCAACTCGGGCCGGAAGCCAAGGATCCGACCCGGGCTGTCGTCATTGTGCCGGTGCTTACCCGCCAGCCGCGCGGCGACGAGGAGTCGAGCCGCCCGCGCCTGAGCCGTTCGGCGGACGCGCGCCACGACGAAGCGGTCGGACTTGCCAGCGCCATCGATCTCAACCCGGTCCACACCGCGGTGGTGACGGTCGCAGACCCGCGGCCGGCGACACTGCTCGGCAGCGGCAAGGTGGCCGAATTCGCCGACATCGTGAAGGAGCATAAGGCGGAGTTGGTCATCGTCGACCATCCGCTGACGCCGGTGCAGCAGCGCAATCTCGAAAAGGAATTGAACGCCAAGGTGCTGGACCGCACCGGGCTGATCCTCGAGATCTTCGGCGAGCGGGCGCGCACCAAGGAAGGCACGCTGCAGGTCGAGCTTGCGCATCTCAACTACCAGAAGGGCCGGCTGGTGCGAAGCTGGACCCACCTCGAACGGCAGCGCGGCGGCGCCGGTTTCCTCGGCGGCCCCGGCGAAACCCAGATCGAATCCGACCGCCGCATCCTGCAGGACAAGATCACCAAGCTGAAGCACGAGCTGGAAACGGTGCGCCGCACGCGCGACCTGCACCGTGCCAAGCGCAAGAAGGTGCCGTTTCCGGTGGTGGCGATCGTCGGCTATACCAATGCCGGCAAGTCGACGCTGTTCAACCGGCTGACCGGGGCAGGGGTGCTGGCCGAGGACATGCTGTTCGCCACCCTCGACCCCACCTTGCGGCGCGTGCGGCTGCCGCACGGCACGCCGGTGATCCTGTCGGACACGGTGGGCTTCATCTCCGACCTGCCGACTCATCTTGTGGCCGCCTTCCGGGCGACGCTGGAGGAGGTCGTCGAAGCCGATCTGGTGCTGCATCTGCGCGACATCTCCGATCCCGACACGGCGGCGCAGGCGGAAGATGTCGAACGCATCCTCGGCGATCTCGGCGTCGATGCCGCCGACACGAACCGCGTGATCGAGGTCTGGAACAAGATCGACCTGCTCGACGAAGGCAATCGCGAGCGCCTGCTTGCCGAGAGCGCCAGTGGCAAGGCGCCGCCGATCGCCATTTCGGCGGTGACCGGCGAAGGACTGGACACGCTGAAGGCGCTCATCGAGACGCGCGTGTCGGGCGAGCTGGAAACGATGACGGTGACGTTGAGTCCGACCCAGCTCGGCCAGGTCGACTGGCTCTACCGCAACGGCGACGTCGTTTCGCGCACCGACAACGAAGACGGCAGCGTCACCCTTGCGCTGACGGCCACGCACAGCGCCAGGCAGGAGATAGAGAACCGCCTGCATCGCAAGAGCGGCAGCTAACCCGCTGTTACTTGGCGCTTTTGGCCTGCTGCCAGAGCGATTCCATGTCGTCGAGCGTCGCCTTCTCCAGCGAGCTGCCCGAAGCCGCCAGGGCCTGCTCGACATAGTGGAAGCGCGAACGGAACTTTTCATTGGTGCCGCTGAGCGCCGCCTCTGAATCGAGCTTGAGGTGGCGGCCGAGATTGACGACGGCGAACAGCATGTCGCCGAACTCGTCCTTGATGGGCGCGGCGTCGCCGGTGGCGAGCGCTTCGCGCAACTCGCCGATTTCTTCCTCGATCTTGTCGAGGATTGGGGCTGCCTCGCTCCAGTCGAAGCCGACGCGCGCTGCTCTCTCCTGTAGCTTCAGCGCCCGGGTCAGGGCAGGGAGCGCCACCGGAACGCTGTCGAGAAAACCCTTGCCGTGATCTTCCGGATCAAGCCCGCGGGCGATGCGGGCATTGCGCTTTTCAGCCTTCTCCTCAGCCTTGATCTTCTCCCACATGCCCTTGGCCATGCCGGCGCTGCGGGCCTGCTCGTCGCCGAAGACATGCGGATGGCGGCGGATCATCTTGGTGGTGATGGCTTCGACGACGTCGCCGAAAGCGAACTCGCCGATCTCCTCGGCCATCTGCGCGTGGTAGACGACTTGCAGCAGCAGGTCGCCCAGTTCCTCGCGCAGGTCGTCGAAATCGCCGCGCGCGATGGCATCGGCCACCTCATAGGCCTCCTCGATCGTGTAGGGCGCTATGGTGGAGAAATTCTGCTCGACATCCCAAGGGCAGCCGGTCTTCGGCGCCCTGAGCGCCGCCATGATCTCGATCAGCCGGAAAATGTCTTTCGAGGGTTTCATGGCCTGGAGCCTAGCGCGCTGCCCCCGAGCCGGCCATCCCGGCGGCGGGCCGGCGCGACTTGTCCACAGCTGTCGCAGGCCTCAGTCGAGCACCGAGACGATCGCCTTGGCGAGATCGTCCATCCCGTCCTCCGGCAGGCCGGCGACATTGATGCGGCTGTCGCCGACCATATACACGGCGTGCTCGGTGCGCAGGCGTTCGACCTGCGCCTCGGTCAGCCCGAGCCTGGAAAACATGCCGCGATGGCTGGCGACGAAATCGAAGCGGTCGGAGTTGGACTGTCGGCGCAACGCCTCGGCGAAGGCGACGCGCAACCTCAGCATGCGCAGCCGCATCTCCTCGAGCTCCGTCTCCCAGTCCTTCCTCAGGGCGGCGTCTTCGAGCACCATGCGCACCGCCGCCGCGCCGTGATCCGGCGGCATCGAATAGAGCGCGCGCGCCGCCGCCAGCATCTGGCTCATCACTACGTCGGCCTGGGCGCCGTCCTTGGCCATGATCATCGCCGCGCCCACGCGGTCGCGATAGACCGCGAAATTCTTCGAGCAGCTCGAGGCGACGACCATTTCCGGCACCTTGCCGGCCAGCAGCCGCAGGCCGGCGGCATCGGCGTCGAGACCTTCGCCAAAGCCCTGATAGGCGATGTCGACGAAGGGCAGCAGGCTGCGCTCCAGGAGAACCTCGGCAACCTTGGCCCATTGCGCGGCATCGAGATTGGCGCCGGTCGGATTGTGGCAGCAGCCATGCAGCAGCACGACATCGCCGCTGTTGGCCGTCCTGAGCGCCGCCAGCATCTCGTCGAAGCGGACGGCGCCGGAAGCGGCATCGAAATAGGGATAGTTGCGAACCTCAAGGCCGGCGGCGCGCATCACCGGCAGATGGTTCGGCCAGGTCGGGTCGGACAGCCACACGGTCGCGCCGGCGCGCGTGCGTTGCAGAAGCTCGGCCACCAGCCGGAGCGCGCCGGATCCGCCAGGCGCCTGCGCAGCGCGGATGCGCGAATGGTCCGCCTTATCGCCAAAGGCGAGCTTGATCATGGCGGCGTTGAAACCGGTATCGCCGGCAAGGCCGAGATAGGTCTTGGTGTCCTGGCTCGCCAGCAGCCGCTTCTCGGCCTCGCGCACGGCGCGCATCACCGGCGTCCTGCCGTCGATATCCTTGTAGACGCCGACACCGAGATCGACTTTGCCGGGCCGTGGATCGTTGCGATAGAGGCCGATCAGGGCAAGGATCTTGTCGGCGGGCGCGGGCTGCAGGGTCTCGAACATCGATAAGGCTCCAATGGCGGCGGAGTGATACGCAAATCGATCCCGCCGCGCCAGCGGTTTCCGCTCTGCCGGCGACACGAAAAGAAATGCCGGGCAGGGGATTAAAATCCCTACATGCTCCGTAAACAGGGCATGAAACGGTCGATGGCACGCTTCGATATCGTCGGGCAGTTGGGGTCGCTGCGGCGCTATGCGCGCTCGCTGACGCGCGACGGCGCCGATGCCGAGGATCTCGTCCATGACGCGCTGGTGCGCGCCTACGAGCGGCGCGCGACCTTTCGCTCGGGCGGCAATCTGCGCGCCTGGCTTCTGGCGATCGTGCACAACATCTTCATCGACCGCATGCGCTCGCGCCGCTCCGAGGCCGCGCGCATCGAACAGGCCGGCCTTGTCGCCGACCAGAGCATGCCGGCGTCGCAGGACCATTCGGTGCGCCTGTCGCAGGTCCGGGAAGCGTTTCTTTCGCTCCCCGAAGAACAGCGCTCAGCCCTCCACCTCGTCGCCATCGAAGGGCTGTCCTATCAGCAGGCCGCCGACGTCATCGGTATCCCGCTCGGAACCTTGATGTCGCGCATCGGCCGCGCGCGTGCCGCGCTGCGCGAAATGGAAGAGGGCACGGCACCCAAAGCCAGGCCTCACCTCAGGATCGTGGGAGACGATCAATGACCGCTATTGTCGACCCCGTAACCGATGCCGACCTCGACGCCTATGTCGACGACCAGTTGGATGTCGCCCGCCGCATCGAGGTCGAGGCGCACCTTGCCGCGCGCCCGGAAGCGGCGGCGCGCGTGATGTCCGATTTGAGGACACGCGACGAGTTGCGTGTCGCGCTTGCCGGACCGGCCGGCAGGGCGCGTCCGGCCACAACGGAAGCAGCGCGGCGGCTGGAAAGGGCGCTCGCCAGGGGACGTATCCTTGCCGTGCTGCAGCGGGYGGCGGCCGCGGCCGTGCTGGTCGCGGCTGGCTGGCTGGCCAACGGCGTCTTCGGACCGATCGCGGTGACCAAGGTGGTCGCCTCGACACAGCCACCGGCCTATGTCGAGGATGCGGTCAGGGCGCACCGGACGACGTTGGTGCGCGAGACAATGCCATCGCAGGAAGAGGCGCCGGGCTACAATGCCGATGAGATCCGCGCCGCCACCGCAATCGTCATGCCGTCGCTGCCCGGCGACTGGAAGATCCGCGATGTCCAGGTCTATCCCTCGCAATTCGGGCCGAGCGTAGAGGTGGCGGTCGAGACCAAGGACCTCGGTCTTGTCTCGCTGTTCGCCATCAGGCCGGGCACGTTCGACGTGGTGCAACCGACGGTCGCGCCCTCCGGTGACATTTCAACCGCGTATTTCCAGATCGGCGAGGTCGCCTATGCGGTGGTCGGACGCGGCGACGCCGGCAATCTCGACCGTGCCGCCGAGAAACTCGCCAGAACCCTCTACTGAGAACCAAGGAGAACCAAATGAACAGCCCCAATCTGGGATACCGAATGGGCACCGGCGTCCAGGCCGGAGCCGTCTATGACGAGGGCCTGCGCAAGCACATGCTGCGCGTCTACAATTATATGGGCCTTGGCCTCGTCGTCACCGGCCTCGTCGCCTTCTTCGTGGCCTCGACGCCCGCGCTCTATGTGCCGATCTTCTCCAGCCCGCTGAAATGGGTGGTGATGCTGGCGCCGCTCGCCTTTGTCATGCTCTTCTCGTTCAAGATGCAGACCATGTCGGCCTCGGGCGCGCAGGCGATGTTCTGGGCCTTCTGCGCGGTCATGGGCCTGTCGCTCGCCTCCGTGTTCCTGGTCTTCACCTCGACCAGCATCGCGCGCACCTTCTTCATCGCCGCCACGATGTTCGGCGCCACCAGCCTTTACGGCTACACGACCAGGCGCGACCTGACGCAGTTCTCGTCCTTCCTGATCATGGGCCTGATCGGCGTGGTGATCGCCAGCCTCGTGAACCTGTTCCTCGGCTCGACCGCGCTGCAGTTCGCCATTTCGGTGATCGGCATCGCCGTCTTCGTCGGCCTCACCGCCTGGGACACGCAGACCATCAAGGAACAGTATGCGGAGAATTTCGACGCGGAATCGCAGCAGAAGCTCGCCGTCTTCGGCGCCTTCTCGCTCTATCTGAACTTCATCAACATCTTCCAACTGCTCCTGAATTTCACCGGCGAGCGCGAATAAGCCGGACCGTAGCAGGCAACACTGCCGACCTCGCGTGGCCGGAGGGAAACCTCCGGCCATTTTTGTCGACTACGCACCAAGGCGTCCACGACCAAGGTGCGATCTGGCTGCCGCGCTTGAGTTAACGCGCGGCCTTTTGCTAGCCTGCCGGCCGGATTAGCCAGCCGCGAGGACGCAATGGAACAGCTGACGCTTCACGCTGACGGCATCTCGGCAACCATTGTCGGGCAGGGGGCCGAGCTTGTCTCGCTGCGCGATGGCGACGGCATCGAGCTTCTGTGGCAGGCCGGCCCTGCATGGCGCCGTCATTCGCCGGTCCTGTTCCCGATCGTCGGCCGGTTGAAGGGCGATCAGTTGCGGCACCGCGGCCAAACCTATCCGATGACGCAGCATGGCTTTGCCCGCGACAGGCGCTTTGCCTGGGCGGAGCAGGGGCCGGCTTCCTGCACATTGGTCCTGACGGATGACGCCGAGACCCGAACGCACTACCCCTTCGCCTTTCGCCTGGCCATCGGCTACGAGCTGAGCCCCCGGCAGCTTGGCGTGACCTTCGAGGTCACCAACACCGGCGACGAGCTGCTGCCGGCCTCGATCGGCGCGCATCCGGCGTTCAACTGGYCGCTGCTGCCGGAACTGTCCAAGGAGGCCTATCGGCTGACCTTCGCCGACAACGAGCCGGCGCCGGTGCGCCGCCTGAAGGATGGCCTGCTGCTGCCGGACCCGCAACCGACGCCCATCGAGGAAAAGACGCTGCCGCTTTCCGAAAAACTGTTCGTCGACGACGCTGTCATCCTCGACAAGCCCGTGAACGGCAGCGTGCGCTACGCCGCCGGGCGTGGGCCGGCGATCGAGATGTCATGGCAGGGATTCAACGAGCTGGGCATCTGGTCCAAGCCCGGCGGCGCGCCGTTCCTGTGCATCGAACCCTGGCGCGGCATTGCCAGTCCCGTCGATTTCGACGGCGAGTTCGCCGACAAACCGGGTGTCATGTTGTTCGAGCCGGGCGCCCGGCGCGTGCTGAGCTATCGGATTAGCCTCAGCCGGGACTCGTGAGGCATGGCATATGTCATCAAGGTCGAAATCAAGGATCCTCAGGCAGAGACATTCGTCTTTGCCGCTCAGAAAACCATGTATGGCGGCAAGCACATCGCCGAAGGCGACGTCGCCTTCCTGTTCGCCAGCGAGAACGAAGGCGGGCAGGGACTTGTCGCGCGCGGTATCGTAACCTCCTCGGAGGCTACCCCCGGACGCCCCGATCTCGGGCGGCAGACGCCGCGCGTCAGCATTGCCGTCCGCCGCACCGCGTTGGCGACGAAGCGGTTGGGACGCGATGAGATCAAGCGCTTCAAGGATTGGAAGGATGGCCGGCCCGAGACCGAGCTCAACTTCAAATTCTACCGCCAGGCGACCAACAAGATCGTCGGTGTTTCAGACGCGACGGCGGCGTTTCTGAACAGCTTTTTCTAGGTCATCCTATCGTATCTCAGCCGGTCTGCCGGATAATGGCGCCAATCGCATTGACGAGAAGGCGCGACGCGAGGATGGCCGACAGGCCGTCAATGTCTGCGGGAGAGTAGAGCTCAACGAGGTCGAACCCCGCGATCTTGGCCCGCTTGCCGAGGCCCGCGATCAGGTCGATCACCTGGGTGTAGGTGAGGCCGCCAGGCGTGCGCGCCGCCACGCCCGGCATGATCGAGGGATCGAGGGTGTCACAGTCAAGGGTGACGACGACACGCGCTCGTTCCGGGATGTGCTGCAAAGCGGCTTCGACGCCGTGGGCATGAATCTCGCGCGCGGTCACGAAGCGGCTGCCATAGCGCCGCGCCGCTTCGATTTCGCCGACGCGTGCGCTGCCGACGCTGCGCAGGCCGACCTGCACCATGCCGGCCACATGCGCCATCTCGCTCGCCCGGCGCATCGGGCTCGAATAGCCGTAGCGTTCGCCATGCACCTCGTCGCGCCAGTCGATATGGGCGTCGATCTGCAGGATCCAGATTGGTCCGTGGCCGGCAAACCCAGCCAGGAACGGAATGACGACGGAATCGTCGCCGCCGAGCAGGATCGGCACGGCCGGCAGGGACAGAACCTCACGCGTCCTCGCCTCGATGCGGGCCCGATTGCCAGCATTGTCATGCATGGTGGTCGAGACGTCGCCGGCGTCCACGCAACAGGCCGGTCCGCCATCAAACAGTGAGCCGCCGAGGTCGAAGTCCCAGTGCTCCATCAGCGGGGTATCGTCCTGGCTGGCCGCGCGGATGACGCTGGCCGCCAAGGCATGGCCGCCGCTATCCTGGCCCGGATAGGTCGTGCCGTGACTGGCTCCGAAGATCACAGCGCGCGGCATGCGCCCGTCGGCGAGGCGGTCGGGAAGGCCGAGAAAGGAAGGCAAGGCAGTCATTTTCTGGGTGCTTTCATTGTTGCGCCGCGGCGCGATGGCAGCCTGGGGCAGGGTAGTTGCTTCGGCCCTGAGTTTTGCGACAATCCACGTCTCGCGCAACACAGTGGGGCTACAGCGATGAAAAGCGTTCTGATGCTGGCGGTTTGTGCTTTGCTCCTTGCCGCCTTGTCGCCTGCGACGGCCGGGGAGAAACTGCGTGCCTCAGACAGGGCGGCGCTTGACGGATGCCTGAAATATGTCGGCGATTTTCAAGGTGACGTTCCCGACGTGAACGATACGCCGACGCCGGCCATCCATATCGACAACGCGATCAAGCTCGCCGGACACGAGCCCGCCTCGTGCATCAATTACGTGACCGAGCTGTGTTCTTTCGAGAGCGACGACGGCCGCTCGCAGCTTGGATTGATCGATTGCGCCAACCGCGAGGTTGCCGTGTGGGAGGATCGCCTCAACACCACCTATGCGGCGCTGATGGCCAAGGCCGCGCCCAAGGCTCGCGACGGCTATCGCAAGATGCAACGCGCCTGGATCGCCTATCGCGACGCGCGATGCGCGGCGGAAGCGTCCGCCGAAACCGTCAACACCGATCGCCAGAGCAACATCATGGTCAGCTGCGCGCTCGATGCGACGGCCAGGCAGGCGCTGATCCTCGATGATGAGCTGTCGGATCTGCAGTGATCGGGCTGCGATAGATATTCGAGGTCGTATCGTTTTTCGGAGGTATGATGCCGAAGTTCTCATGGCGGGCAGGGCTCGTTTTCGGACTCTGCGCCACGCCGGTGGCCTTGCTGCTGGCGCTCTTCTCCGCCGGAGCCGGGCATGGCCACTGGGTCTTGGCGCGCGCGCTCTATCCGATACCCATGCTGGTGACGCTGTTGACGGACAAAACCGTCACCAGCCTGTCCGTAGGCTTGGCCGTGGCACAGTTTCCTGCCTATGGAGCATTCGCTGCTCCTGGCGGCAGCAGCCGATGGCTGGCGCTCGTCCTCGTCCATCTCGCTGCAGTCGCAACCGCCTTCAGCGGAGTTCTCGACTATTTCTAGGACTACGGCGCTGCGATGCCGGCGAATAAGGCTCTGAGAGCCACTGCCTGACTGGCGGTGCCTTCGGTGACGCCGAGATCAATGGTTTTCAGGATTTGCAACGAACCAGATCGATCTCTTTTAACGGATCGCCCCCATCGATGAAAAATCTGCCATGCGGCTTCAGCGCCGCCTTGATCCGCGTCAAGGCTGCCTGGTTGGCTTCGGGGTGACGCCCATCGAGCGCGCCGACCCGCATGGCAAAGGCGATATCGAAAAGAGCTTCGCCAGCATTCAAAGCGAAGTCTTCGATTGCCGCACGCCTGAAATCAAGGCAGCCCCAAGCCATCTCGTCAGCCGATCCCGCTCGCGCCAATCGGATTGCCTTCTCCGGGCGGTCGATGGCGAGAATGAAGCCGTCGCCGATGCGGCGAGCGATATCGCGAGCTGCAACGCCCGGACCGCATCCGACCTCCAGGACGCGCAGTCCCGGCTTCAATGGAAGCGCTTCGACAAAGACGCGTATCCGATCTGAGACACCGGCGGCCATGAAATAAACTAATGAACTTAATCAGGGCAGGGCAAGCAAGACTAACTGACAGGGAAGGGTACGCCGACAACTTCCGATCAGGCCTTCAGAATCGATGTAATGTCGTCCAAGCGCCGGCTGTGGGGCTGTCCTATTGTCGTTCCAGAAAGTCAACCATCAGCGACGCGGTTCGGTCGGCATGCGTCTCCAGCAGGAAATGGGGTCCGTCGAGAATGTGTGCTTCCATCCTGGGCAGAGCCCGCATCCATGACAGCGTCTCTGCCAGGTCGAAGAACGTGTCATGCCGACCCCATAGCATCAGGGCGCGCGGCTGCCGGCGCTGCAGATAGTCRGCAATTTCGTCGAAGCGGGCGACGTAATTGCCATAGTCGGCGATGAGCGCGCGCTGCGTCTCCATATTTCCGGGCCGCTGCATTACGCGCCAGTCCTCCTCCCAGCTTTCGCTCGCAATCTGCGCGGCAACATCGTCGGGAACATCAGCAACATACTGGTCCCGCGTGCCTTCGAACGTCAGATGCGCGGTGGCTTTCGCTTCATTGTCTGGATCAGGATTAGCCCAAAAGTCCTGCGTCGCCTTCCATGCTGGCCCCATTCCGCTTCCATGTGCGTTGGCGTTCTGGATAATGAAGCCCAGCATCAGATCGGGTGCCTGCATGGCTATCCGCAGACCGACCGGAGCCCCAAAGTCATGAAGATAGATGTAGCGCGGACCGATCGCGAGGTGGCCAAGCAATTCCGAGATCGCATCGGCGAGGCGATCAAAAGACGGGTCCGGCAGAGCATCGGACATGCCGAACCCAGGCATATCAGGAGCAATCACATAAGCGACCTTCGACAACAAGGGAATGACATGGCGAAACGTCCTGGAGGAACTCGGGAAGCCGTGAAGAAGGAGAAGAGCCGGTCTGGAAGATTCTCCAGCCGTCAGGAAAGACAATTCCGTGCCGCTATTCAACCTGATCCGTGAACGCATCCGAAGATCCTCAAACCGCTCACCAGGCCAACGCGAGGTTCATTGGATGAGTTCCGAACAGATGTTGCCGCCGCAAATGGATGCGCAATGGCTCGGTGCGGCTGTCGAGCAGGGCTGCTTGGGCATCGCGTTATCGGCATCCCGTGGGCCATACAGAAAAGTCGCATAAGATATATTATGGAACTAGAATGCTAGGCACCGGCCAGGGAATTGCCGCGACTTTCGCTATTGGCGACAAGCTCCGTGGACTGGCTGCCGGCGCCGCTTTCACGAATCCGAGCTATCAGCCAAACGCACGAACGGCCGGCGCGGCACCGACTGAGCAGTTGCCGCTATCGTTCTGACTCGTAAGGAATTTCGATCACCATGCCGTCATATGCCGGCGCCACGTGATCCGGCGTCTCCGCCATCACGGCGGCATAATCCAGCGGCACATGCATATGCGTCAGCACGGCATTCCTGGGCGCCAGCTTTTCGATCCACTCCAGCGCCTGGCCGAGCGACAGGTGGCTGGGATGGGTGTTGTACTGCAACGCGTCGATCACCAGCATATCGAGGCCGCCCAAACGCTCGACGGTGGCGTCCGGAAAGCCGCTGATATCCGGGCAATAGGCAAGCCCGCCGATGCGGAAGCCGAGCGAGATGATGTCGCCATGGAACTGCGGCAGCGGCTCGAGGGTGAGGGCGCCCCCCTCGCCTTCGATCACGAC
This sequence comes from Mesorhizobium sp. LCM 4577, assembly GCF_001854795.2. Classification (NCBI taxonomy): domain Bacteria; kingdom Pseudomonadati; phylum Pseudomonadota; class Alphaproteobacteria; order Hyphomicrobiales; family Phyllobacteriaceae; genus Mesorhizobium; species Mesorhizobium sp. LCM 4577. Next base: position 162,925 of record NZ_MDDU01000024.1, read on the forward strand.
CGGTTTCCGGTGGTCGATGATATGGGCGTCGACGATCGGCGGATAGGAGCTGCCGGGCGGCGTCTCGAAGCAATAACCGAACGCCTGGCGCAGCCGCAGCATGGTCGGCTCGTCGGCGTGGATATCGATGCGGCGGCGTTGCTCGAGCACGTAGCCGCGCAGATCGTCGATGCCGTGGATATGGTCGGCATGCGGATGCGTGTAGACGACGGCGTCGAGGCGCTTGACGGAGGCAAGCAGCATCTGCTCGCGGAAATCCGGCCCAGTGTCGATGACGACCGTGGTGCGCGCGCCATTGGCGGCAACGCGCTCGACCAGCGCGGCCGTGCGCATGCGCCGGTTCTTCGGATTCTCGGGGTCGCAATTGCCCCAGTCCCCGGTGATGCGCGGCGTGCCGGGCGATGAGCCGCAGCCAAGAACGGTGAAGCGCAGCCGGTCGCTCATGCCTCAGCCCGCCGCCATGTCGGGACGCGGCATCTTGGTGAACAGCCGAAAGAAGTTGCTGGTGGTGATATCGGCGATTTCGGCCTCGCTGACGCCGATGGTTTCGGCAAGAATCTTCGCCGTATTCACCACATAGGCCGGCTCGTTGCGTTTTCCGCGATGCGGGATCGGCGCCAGGTAGGGCGCGTCTGTCTCGACCAGCAGCCTGTCGTGCGGGACGTCGGCGGCGATGGTGCGCAGCTCGGCGGAATTCTTGAAGGTCAGGATGCCGGAGAAGGAGACATAGCCGCCCAGCGCCACACCGACTTCGGCCAGCCCGCGGCCGGACGAAAAGCAGTGCAAAATGAAGGGGAAGGCGCCCTTCCCTGTTTCGTCCTCGAGGATCGACGCCACGTCGTCGTCGGCATTGCGCGCATGGATGACCAGCGGCAGACCGGTCCGGCGCGCGGCCGCGATATGGGTGCGAAAACCTTGCGCCTGCGCATCGCGCGGCGCGTGGTCGTAGAAATAATCGAGGCCGGCTTCGCCGATCGCCACCACCTTGGGATGGCCGGAAAGCCGCACCAGTTCGTCGGCGGTCACGTCGAGTTCTTCCGCCGCATTGTGCGGATGGGTGCCGACAGAGCAATAGACATCGTCGAAAGTCTCAGCGATTTCAAGGACCTGCTGAAATCGCCTCACGCGCGTCGAGATCGTGACCATGCGGCCCACCCCGGCGGCGAGGGCGCGGGCGACTATAGCCGCCCGCTCCTCGGCGAAGTCCGGAAAGTCGAGATGGCAATGGCTGTCGACCAGCATCAGGCGCTCTGCTCGACATAACGCGGAAACACGCCCTCCGGCGCTGGTAGGGCGGTCCCGGGCACCAGCGCGTGGTCGGCGTGGACGTGCTCGAAAGCGCGCTTGTCCGAAGGCACCGCCAACAGGTCGAGCAGCTTGGCGGCCGACCCCGGAATGAAGGGCTGGCAAAGCAGCGCCACCCGGCGGACCAACTCGGCCGTCGTCCAAAGCACTGTTTCCATGCGTTCCGGATCCGCCTTCTTCAGCGCCCACGGCTCCTGCGACGCGAAATAACGGTCCGCTTCAGCAACGACGCCGAAGATCGCCGCCAGCGCCAGATGGATCCCCTGCTCCGCCATCGCCCGGCGCGAAACGGCCAGYGCTTCGATGGCCTGGTCGAGCATCGCCGTGTCGGCCTCCGCCAACTCGCCGCGCCGCGGTACCGCGCCGCCACAGTTCTTGGCGATCATCGACAGCGACCGCTGCGCCAGATTGCCGAGGCCGTTGGCGAGGTCGGCATTGGTGCGGTTGACGATCGCTTCATGGCTGTAGTTGCCGTCCTGGCCGAACGGCACCTCGCGCAGGAGGAAATAGCGCACCTGGTCGACGCCGTAATGCTCCACCATCGTGAACGGGTCGATGACGTTGCCGACCGACTTCGACATCTTCTCGCCGCGGTTGAACAGGAAGYCGTGTGCAAAGACGCGCTTTGGCAGCGGGATTCCCGCCGACATCAGGAAGGCCGGCCAATAGACCGTATGGAAGCGGACGATGTCCTTGCCGATGATGTGAGCGTCAGCCGGCCAAAACCGCCATTTCTCATCGTTTTCATTGGGATAGCCGACGCCGGTGATGTAGTTGGTTAAGGCGTCGATCCACACATACATCACATGCTTCTCGTCGCCTGGCACCGGCACGCCCCAGTCGAACGTGGTGCGCGAGATCGACAGGTCCTTCAGCCCCGATTTGACGAAGCGCATCACCTCGTTGCGACGCTCGGCCGGACCAATGAAATCGGGCTGGCTCTCGTAGAGTGCGATGAGCCTGTCCTGATAGGCCGACAGCCGGAAGAAATAGCTTTCCTCCTCGACCCATTCGACAGGCGTTCCCTGCGGCCCGTAGCGCACATTGTCGGCCCGGACCTCGGTCTCCTCCTCGCCGTAATAGGCCTCGTCGCGCACCGAATACCAGCCGGCGTAGCCACCCTTGTAGATGTCGCCATTGGCGGCCATCGCCTTCCAGATCGCCTGGGAGGAGGCGTAATGCCGCTCCTCGGTGGTGCGGATGAAATCGTTGTTGGACGCGTTGAGCGCGCTCGCCATGCGCTTGAACTCGGCCGAGTTGCGGTCGGCGAGCTCGCGCGCCGTGATGCCTTCCTTGCGCGCCGTCTGCAGCATCTTGATGCCGTGCTCGTCGGTGCCGGTCAGGAAGTACACGTCCTTGCCGTCCAGTCGCTGGAAGCGGGCAAGCGCGTCGGTGGCGATCAGCTCATAGGCATGGCCGATATGCGGCTTGCCGTTCGGGTAGGAGATCGCGGTCGTGATGTAGAATGTTTCGCGTGACATGAATGAACCGTCATGAATATCTGAATGTGAGTTGTGGCGGTGGATATCGCATCGGAACGTCCATTGCCATCCCGAGGCCAATGCATGCCGCCCGAAAGTGGGCCAACGGCATGCATCGAACAGGCCGTCACATTCGCATCGCAGAATTCAGGCGGTCGATCATGGTCAGGGCGTGCTGCTTCTTGTCGAGATTGTAGGTCTCGGCCTCAGATATCGTGTTCAGCGCCTCATGCCAAGCCTCGGACAGCGTTTTGGCCCTGGCGAGATCGCCGGACAATGCCGCTTCGCTGGCGGCGTCCGAAAGCAGATCGAGCGCGCGCCGGTTGAAGATGTCGAACTGGATCGCCTGGTCGCGCCCCGCCACGGCCTCGGCAAGGCGGTGGGCGCCGGCGATGTCCGGCTTCCGGGCCGCCACCAGCGTGTCGAGCGCGCCGGCGATCTCCAGCCCGCCATATTGAGTGAGCAGGATCGCGTTGCGGGCGCTGCCCCCTGCCCTCTCGGCGAGCGCCGCGCGCGCGGCCGGATCGTCCGGCGGCGGCGGCTCAACGCCCTCCAGCACCGCCATCAGCTCGTCTGCGGCCAAAGGCGCCAGGCGCACCACCTGGCAGCGCGAGCGGATCGTCGGCAACAGGCTGCCCGGCGCATGCACGATAAGGATGAACAAAGTGCGCGCCGGCGGCTCTTCGAGATTCTTGAGCAGGGCGTTGGCGGCGTTGGTGTTCATGTCGTCGGCCGGATCGACGATGACGACGCGGTAGCTGCCGTCATGCGAGGTCATCGACAGGAAGCGGCTGACCTTGCGGATCTCGTCGACGGTCAGCACCGTCTTGAAGCTCTTGGTCTTGTCGTTGGCCGGGCGCGTCAGGTGCAGAACGCCCGGATGCGCCCCGGTGGCGATCTGGCGAAACAGCGAGGAAGCCGGGTCCGGAGCGGCGAGCGTTTCGGGCGCCGTCTTGAAATCCGGATACTTCAGAAGATGGTGCGCGATGTGGAACGCGAGCGTCGCCTTGCCGATGCCCTGCGGCCCGGCGAAGATCAGCGCATGCGGCAGCTTGCCGGCGCGGTAGGCGCTGGCAATCATCCCCGCCGCCGACGCGTGGCCGATCAGCCGCGGCGTTTCGGCGGGCTCGGGCACGCCGTCCAGCGTGTCGTGCTGCTCGGGGGCGATGCGTTCGAAGATCATGCCGGCGCGGTCTCAATCCTTTGCGCCGGCATCCGCTCTTCCAGCGCCGCGAAGACGGCGGCGGTGACGACATTCTCCACCGTATCGGGATCGGCGGAGGCGTCGATGACGACGCAGCGCTCCGGCTCCGCCGCGGCGATGGCCAGGAAAGCCTCGCGCCGCCGCCGGTGGATGGCCAGAGTTTCCTTCTCGAAGCGATCGGCGGCGTCGCCGGCGCCGCGCCGCGCCGTAGCCCGCTTCAAGCCTTCAACCGGATCGATGTCGAAGATCAGCGTCATGTCCGGCATCATGCCGTTGATGGCCACCGCCTCCAGCGCCTTCATGAAATCGGCATCGAGCCCGCCGGTGACGCCTTGGTAGACACGCGAGGAATCGATGAAGCGGTCGCACAGCACGATCGAGCCGCGCTCGACAGCCGGCCGGATGACCTGCTCGACGTGGTCGGAGCGCGCGGCGGCGAACAGGATCGCCTCCATCTTCGGGCCGAACGGCTCGGCCGCCCCTGACAGGAGCACATGCCTCACGGCCTCGGCGCCGGGCGATCCGCCCGGCTCGCGGCTGACCAGCACCTCGTATTTCTTGGCGCGCATGCGCCGCGCCAGCCGCTCGATCTGTGTCGACTTGCCTGCTCCTTCGCCGCCCTCGAAGGTGATGAAAAATCCGCTCGCCAATCGAGACTGCCTTTGCTCGTGCTGGCCGCTGTCATAGCTCCCGTCCGTCAAAAGGTCCACGAACTTGCCCGATCACAAATGTTTCTGACGCAGCCAGCCGACAGCGAGTTCCTTGGCCGCGTCGAGCGCGCGCTGCGGCAGCGTGCCCACTTTCACCGACTCGGCGGCATAGAGCGGCGTCTGCTGGCTCAGCGTATCGCCTATCCAAACGCGCAATTCTCCGACCGGTTGCCCCTCCTCGACAGGCGCCGATACCGGACCCTGGTAGACGATCCTGGCGGTCAGCTTGTCGCGGTTGGCTATCGGCAGAAAGATGTCCACGGGGCCTTTGGCTTTCAAGGCCAGGTCGGACTTGGCGCCGCCGAAAACCTGCGCTTCGCCGACCACCTCGTCCTTGGCGAAGATTTCGGTCTTCTGGAATGATCGCGAGCCCCAGTCGAGCAGCTTGCGCGCCTCTTCGGCGCGTTCGCGGTCATTCGCCAGTCCGCTGAGGGCGGCGATCACGCGCGTGCCGTTGTGGCTGACGGTGCCGACCAGGCCGAACCCAGCCTGCTCGCTGGCGCCGGCCACGAAGCCGTCGGCTTCGATGCCCATGGCGATCAGCGGGTTGCGGTTCTTCTGCGAAATCTTGTTCCAGGTGAAGTCCGGCTGGCCGTAATAGTGGAAGAACTCCGGATAATCGCGCCACAGATGCAGCGCCAGCATCGTCAGCTCGCGCACCGTCGTCTGCTGGCCGTCGGCCGGCAGGCCGGTCGAATTGACGAAGGTCGATTTCTGAAGGCCGAGTTGACGGGCGCGATCGGTCATCTGCGCGGCGAAATTCGCCTCCGAGCCGGCCATACCCTCGGCCAGCACGATACAGCCGTCATTGGCCGCCTGCACGGTGACACCCTGGATCAGGTCCTCGACGCGGACCTCGGATTTGAGCTTGGCGAACATGGTCGAGGTTCCGGACGGCGCGCCGCCGGTGCGCCATGCGTTTTCGCTGACCACGAACGTGTCGTCGAGCGTGATCCGCTTCGCCTTGAGAGCGTTGAAGACCACCTCCATCGTCATCAGCTTGGCCATCGAGGCCGGCGGAATCGGTTTGTCGGGGTCCTTGGCGAAGAGCACCGTGCCGGTGTCGGCGTCGATCATGAACGCCTGCGCCGCCTTGGTCTCGAAAAGCTGGGCCTTCGCCGGAGCGGCGCAAAGCAGCGCCAGCACCAATCCCAGAAGGCTGGCGAAAGGCGGAAGAACACGCAATTGCATGAAATGTCGACCCAATCTGAGCAACACCGGACGGTGCCGAGCGGCCTCCGCCCCGGAATTGCGCAAAGCTACCCACAGCCAAGCTATCAGGGTTTTTTCGACCGGATCAACGGGCAGTGCGAATTTGCTCAGTTACGCACAACCAGCGCGTCCGGCGCGCCATGCGACCAGGCTGCCTGAAGCAGTTCGTCGATGCTGCCATGGCCGTCCGGATAGACGTTGACCGCATACCAATCATTGCCGTCGAGCTCGGTGCGCTGGATCTCGGTCCGGCCGAACGGTTCGAGTGCGGCGGCGACGCGCTTTGCCTCTGCGGCTTCGTCGAAGGAGCCGGCGGCGACATAGTCGGACGCAGGCGCCTGTTCCTGGCGATTCGATTTCTTCCACGAGCGAAGGATATCGGCCGGCGACATGCCGCCGGCGTCGAGCGCGGCAAAGACATCGGCGCGCTTTACCCGTTCATCCGCATAGGACAGCGAAGCCATGGCGAAAGGCGAGTTCGCGGGAAGACCGAGATCGGGCCGTTCCGGCACGATCGGTCCGAAATCGGGCAGCGCGACATCGCTGGCGCCCTGCGTCGAGAACGCTGCCGGTTGAACGGTGGCTTCATCCGACAGGCCCGGCTGCGCGGCAAAGGCCTGCCCAGAATCGGTCAATTGTCCAGGGAACGGCACGGCGGCCGGCGGCGCGCCTACCGGCATGCTCGGTGACGGGCCGTTCATGGCCACCATCACGCCGGTCGGCAGGCCGTCCGACGGATCCGGCCGGTTCTTGCCGGGATGATAGGAGGCCACCAGATACTGGTCGTCGTTACCGTCGAGCGGCGCGCGGCCGACATATTCGACTTTGACCCTGGCCGTGCCGACCTTGTCGTAGTCGAGCATCTGCGCCGCGCGTTGGGAGACGTCGATGATGCGGCCTTCATGATAGGGGCCGCGGTCGTTGACGCGCACGATCACCGAACTGCCGGTCTCCAGATTGGTGACGCGGGCATAGCTCGGCAGCGGCATCGTCGGATGCGCCGCCGTCAGATGCGTCATATCATAGACTTCGCCATTGGCGGTCAGACGGCCGTGGAAGGCATCGCCATACCAGGACGCCAGGCCGACCTTGGTGAAGCCCTTCTTATCTTCCTTCGGATAATACCACTTGCCGCGCACCTGATAGGGCTTGCCGAGCTGGTCGCGGCCGCCGCCGCGGCGCATGAACTGGACGCGCGGGCTCGCCTTCACGCCATATTCGGATTCGGCGAAATATTCCTTGGAGCGGGCCTTCTTGTAGACCATCCCCTTCGGCTCGGGCTGTGAGGCGCAGGCAGCCAGCAGCAGGCCCGAAAGGGCGCACAGGGCGAAAGCAGAAGCGCGACGAAGACGCGGGCGCGCCGGTTCCTGCATGTTTTCGATTGTCCCCTACCGTGCTGCCACTCGCGGAGCCAGAAGTCGCCCGCAAGCCAACACCTTGATCCTCAATCCCTTTTGCACAGGAATTGCTTATCACGATGTTAATCGATTATGGCCGCAACAGGGCGAGATTATGGCACGAGCACAATACCGCCGCTCGGAAGGTCCCTGCTCGTTCGAGAATACCCTGCTGCCAATAGCGCCGGCCACAAGATCGCCGGCGCGTCAAATCCGAATAAGAGTAAGGCTTTGTCCTGCTATTGCGGCTGCACGTTGGACGGCAGCTGTTGGGCCGTCGCACGAGACAGCTTCTGGCGCTTCGTCAAAACCGGCTTCTCATAGATCTTTTTCATCAATTCCCCCGTTAGAATATTAGCAGGTACAGATTGGCAGGGTCTTGGCGGCATTGTCAATTGCATCCGACCGGCTTCCTGCAATTGCCCCCGGCTCCCGAGAACAATGATTGAGCCTTTCCCGCGATTGACAGATCTTTGCACGACGCACTAGAGCATGGGCGCTTGCGTTCGTGTCGGCACGGCTTCGCGGCCGGCAGGACGAAGCGCCTCGTGAAGATCACGATGGAGGGATGGCCGAGCGGTTTAAGGCACCGGTCTTGAAAACCGGCGTGGGCGCAAGTTCACCGTGGGTTCGAATCCCACTCCCTCCGCCAACAGCCTTTCCCATTCTTGTTCATAGATTCCCGCAAAGCCTTGTAAACTCTACGTTTAAGGCGTCTTCGCGTTGCCATGCTTTGCCAGCCCATGCCGCGCCTACCCGGTGGAAGTCGGGTATAAAACCGGGTATCTTTCCTTTGAACCGGGTATTTCAAGGGGAAGGCACCATGTTGACAGACACGCAATGCAAGGGCGCGAAGAAGGCGGACAAGGCCTACAAGCTTACGGATGGTGGCGGCTTGCATCTGTTCGTCAGCACTGCGGGCGGCAAGCTGTGGCGATTCCGGTACGAGTTCGGCGGAAAGGAAAAGCTGCTTTCGTTGGGCTCTTACCCCGACGTTTCGCTGGTGGCGGCGCGCAAGGCTCGCGATGAAGCCAAAGAGACGCTGAAGGCAGGCAAGGATCCGAGCATCACTAAGAAGCTGCGGAAACTCGCCCACGTCACCAGCACGGCCAACACCTTCGAGGCAATTGGGCGCGAGTGGTACGAACTACAGAAGCCGCAATGGGCGGAACGGCACGCCAGTGATGTGCTGGTGAGCTTGGAACGTGACGTGTTCCCGACCTTCGGCAACGTCCCGATCAAGGACATCACGGCCGCCGAGGTGTTGGCGTTGCTGCGGCCGATCGAAAAGCGGGAAGCCAAGGAAACGGCTCGCCGCATTCGTCAACGTATGTCCGCCATCTTTGTCTATGCCGTGGCATCAGGGCGAGCCGACAACGACCCGGCTGCCATCGTCAAAGGCGCAATGGCGCCGATGAAGAAGGGCAAGCAGCCCGCCATCATCGACTTGGACAAAGCGCGCGAAATGCTCGCCAAGGCAGAAGCCGAGCCGGCACATCCAGTGACCAAGCTTGCGCTGCGCATTCTCGCTTTGACCGCCGTGCGACCCGGCACGCTGGCAACAACGCCATGGTCGGAATGGCCCGTTGGCGACGACCTTTGGCAGATACCTGCGGAACGCATGAAAATGCGCCTGCAACACAAGGACGACGAGGCGCGCGACCATTTTGTGCCGTTGTCTCGACAAGCGGTGGAAGCCATCGAGGCGCTGCGCACGATATCGGGCCGCGGTCCCGTCGCCTTCCCCAATACCCGCCATGCGCACAAGCCGATGAGCGAGAATGCTATCGGTTATCTGCTCAATCGGGCCGGGTATCACCACAAGCACGTCCCGCACGGCTGGCGGGCGACATTCTCGTCCGTGATGAACGAGCGGTTCCGGGCCGATAAGCCTGTAATCGACCTCATGCTGGCGCACGTACCGAAGGACAAGGTGGAAGGCGCCTATAACCGCGCGCTGCATCTAGAGCGGCGACGGGAATTGGCCCAACTATGGGCCGACCTCATTCTGGAGGGAGCACGTCCAGCCCACGAACTTCTCGTCGGGCCGCGACGATAAAAAATGCCCGGCAACCGCGAAGACGGCACCGGGCAAAACATTCAAAATCCAACGGAGTATATAGTTGCAAACGCAACAATCGTCAATTCGCAAATATCCGCACGAACTCTTTTCTGAAGGCAATTTCAACGAGCTAGGAGACATCTATTACGGGTTATATGACCGCCTTCTCGATTGGGGACACGGCGTAATCAACATCGTTGTCGCGCCGGCCATGGGAGATGGTCTGCCCGATTGGGATCGTGCCGAACCGGCCAATTTGGAACAGCCTTCAAGCGATAGCGGCCCAGCCGATATGGCAGAGGTTCGACGTTGGGCCATTCTTGTCGACAATATCGAGGCTTGCGACCCGGCCACGTCCATCTTGTTGTGGATCGACCCGAACGATAGCGGCTGCATGATGCAGCAAGTGGCCGGGCCTGAAGCGGACAGCGACATCGCGAAGCGCATCATTGGCCGCAGCATCGATGCTAGTCCGCCAGCCGGCGAGTACAAGCCGCCGAAGCTGACCGGGAGCTTACAAGGGGCCGCGCCCAAGCCTGCCAACGATAACCACGGCATCCGTCTGCTTTCATTCTCTGAATTCAAGGCGCAAGAGAATTCGACTGCCGACGCACTGATAAAGRGTCTGGTGCGCACCGGCACGCTGATTGCCATCGGCGGGCGCCCTGGYGCTGGCAAGACGGCCTTGACCCTGGCGATGGCGGATGCACTGGACGCCGGCAAGCCCTTTATCGGACGCGAGACCAAGCCCACAACGATCGTGGTGATTGCGGCCGAAGACGGCGGCGACGTTGCCAACCGGCTCGAGGCCATGGGCAATGACCGCATCAAGATTGCCAAGCTGCCCGAAGGCTTGCCGCTTACGAAGCCGCAGAAGGCCGCCGCAGTAGCGCGTGAAGTGGTCCGGCAAGCGAAAGCATTGGACCCCGACCGGCACGTTATGATCGTGGTTGACACGCTGCGAGCGGCGCTAGGAGGCGTTTCCGTGCTGGAGGACAAGACGACCTCCCCCGCTCTCAATGCTTTGCGTGAGGTGGCTGAAAGCGAGGGCGCTGTGGTCGCCATCCTCAACCACACCAACCGTGAAAACAACAAGGCCACCAAGGGCGAAACGCTAGAGGCTGTCGCCGCGCTGGAGCTTGTACTGCTTGAAGGCGAAGGCGAATGGTTCACGATCTATGTTGGCAAGAATCGCAGCGGGCCAGGCCATCGCAACATTGGCAAGGTTCGCTATACGTCGGCCAACGTGGGCGACGTCACGGCTGCCGTAGTTGACGAGATCGTGGCTGACGAAACAATCAGCGACGAGCCGAAGGAACGCGGGCCGTCCGATAATGCCAAGATTTTGCAGGGCATTATCCAGACTGCAATCCTTGAAGCGCGGGCATATCATCAGCCATTCGGCGCGGAAGGGCCGCGCGTCAAGTTCGTGTATGTCGATGATGTTCGGGCCGCCTTCTATGCTCGAAAGGACGGCACGGCAGACACCAAGAAAAAGGCGTTCGGTCGCGCTCTGGACCATTGGCTGCGCAACGAGTGGATCGTTCGCGGCGAAGACCGGGACAGCAAGGGACTGCTGTGGTTCGCGCGTGCTGCTGATGAGGTGTCGGGACAGGGGGACGGGACACCCCCTTACCAAGCATCTGTCCCGTCTGTCCCTCAAGCAGAAGGGGACGGGACAGGACAGGTAGATAGGAACTGTCCCGTCTGTCCCTCTTTCGACATGCAGGAGGCCGCGTAATGGCAGCGTGGCCTTACAACACCGGGGCGTGGCAGCGCTTGCGCCGTGCCAAGCTGTCATCGCAACCAACGTGTGAGGCGTGCGAGAAGCGCGGCAGGACAATGCTTGCCGTTGCCGTCGACCACATCGTGGCAATCAACAAGGGCGGAGAGCCGTTCCCTCCCCTCACCGGACTCATGTCGCTTTGCGAGCCATGCCACAACAGCAAGACCAACGCCGTCGACCATCCTAACGCATCGGGCTTCCGGCGCGCGCTGAAGGGCTTCGACGCGGAAGGCAATCCGCTTGATCCCGAAGGCTGGATCGCACCAGCGGCCCGCCCTGTGGCGGACAGCGGCAAGCCGGGGGCCTTCGCGGGACGGCGATCGACCAGCATTGGACCGGCGGGGGCCACTCGAAAATACTTAGTTTCACAATGCAACCAGTCGGAGGCCGACCCATGGGTTTAAGGGGGCCAGGCGCAAAGCCAAAAAAGACCCGGAAAGCGGCAAACGATAACCTGCGCACGGTGCTGCCATGGGAGGTTGAAGGCCTCTCACGGCTCGAGCGCGTCGTCGCATTCTGCAATGACATGCGCGTCACGCAAGGCAAGCTCGCCGGCACCACGATGCAACTGCGCCAGTGGCAGATAGACGACATCCTGGCGCCTATCTATGCCGAAGACGAGGAAGGCATCCGGCACGTTCGAACGGCTGTCGTCAGCATGGGGCGCAAGAACGGCAAGACTTTTCTGTCCGCCGCGCTTGCCCTTTGCCACCTGGTCGGCCCGGAAGCCGAAGAGCGCGGAGAGGTGTATTTCGCCGCGATCGACAAGTTGCAGGCGGGCAAGGCGTGGGCTGAAGCCAAGGCCATGCTTGACGCGCATCCCGAGCTTTCGGAGCGCGTCAACATCATCCGCTTTAGCAAGGAAATCGAGGTTATCGGAGACTGTCAGGGCAAGGGCAGCGTATTGAAGGCCGTCAGTGCCGATGCGGATAGCAAGCTCGGCATGTCGCCTTCATTCGTGCTCTGCGACGAGGCCGGATACTGGCCGAACCGTGACCTGTTCGACGCCTTCGATTCCGCACTTGGCGCGCGTGACAATCCGCTGATCGTCGTCATCTCGACGCAGGCGAAGGACGACACGCATTTCTTCTCCGAAATGCTGGACTACGGCCTGCGCGTGAAGGATGGCGAGATCGAGGATCCGACGTTCCACCTGACGCTCTTTGCGGCCGGCGAGAAGGACGACCCGTGGAGCTATGAAACGTGGGAGAAAGCCAACCCGGCGCTAGGCGACTTCAACAGTACCGCGCAAGTCGAGCGCATGGCCGCGCAGGCGAAGCGCATTCCCTCGAAAGAGGCCGACTTCCGCAACAAGGTGCTCAACATGCGCGTGGACGGCACGGTGCGGTTCATTGCGGCGCGCGAGTGGAACGATTGCAACCTTGGGCCGATCGATGACAAGGCGCTGGAAGGCCGAGAATGCTTTGGCGCTTTGGACCTGTCGGCGGCACGCGACTTGACGGTTTTTGTCCTAGTGTTTGCCGAAGACGATGGCAGCTACACGGTGTTGCCGCGGTTCTTTCTTCCCGAGTTCGATATCGACGGAAAGAGCGATACCGACCGCGTTCCCTATAACGTGTGGGCGCGGCAGGCGGACGCTCGCTTAACCTTGCTTCCCGGCAAGGTCATCGACCCCGCGCTAGTGGCCGAACACATCGCCGACGAGGCGGCCCGCTTCAATATCCAGGCAATCGCCTATGACCGCTGGCGCATCAAAGACCTTGAGCGAGAGCTTGAGAAGCTTTCCGTTGTGCTGCCGCTTGTGCCGTTCGGCCAGGGCTACAAGGACATGAGCCCTGCCGTGGATGTTCTTGAAGTCACAGTGGCACAGCAGAAGCTGAACCATGCCGGCAATCCTCTGATGAAGATGTGCGCCGCAAACGCCGTCGTGACCAAAGACCCCACCGGAGCGCGCAAGCTTGATAAGTCCAAGGCGGCAGGCCGTATCGATGGCATTGTGGCGCTCGCCATGGGGCTAAAAACTGCGCAGGGTCACGCGGAAGAAACGTTGCCGGCGTGCTTGTTGGACTTGGCGGCCTAACCGCTTTAACGGTTTAATGCCGCTTAAAACAGTAATAGACAAAGCAACATCGGAAAACCTATAGTTTCTTTGCGCCAATGGTGGCGCCGAGGGAAGAAAATGGACAGTGGGCTTGTGGAAATTATCGGCACAGTTATTGTTGACGAAGCTGAACGCGTGCTTGTGCAGATTGGCGAGACCAGGGTTTGGCTACCTAAGGCCGAGGTGATACCGCTTCCGGCAGATGATGAGTGAGAAAGGGACTTGGGAATGGCTGAAGTTTTTGCCGCAGGTGTTCAATACAACGACTGGAAGGGCACCTCAGCGGCTGACGATTCCGATGATTTGGGCGTGCAATCTTTCTTCCGTAATCGTGGCGTTCCCGACCACGCCTATGTCGTGGCGGTTCGTGCCTACTATCTCTCTGTCGATCCCGGCAATCTGACAGTCCGGGCCGTGTATGCCGATGGAGAGGGCTTCGATAGCGTCAACGCTCAGATAGAGTCCGACGACGCTCTGCAGTTCAAGGAGCTGGACATCGAACTAACGTTTGCTGAATTCTTCAGCATGTTCAAACGACTGAGCATCGTGCTCCCGCGCGAGGGGCTCGGTCTTGATGGTCGAGAATACAGCATCCAAGAGGCGTGAAATGGGTATTGCCACGCGGCGGCTTTGGCTTCCGCGTGGCATCTCCATTTTTGATGCGCCAGTTGGAATTTTCGACGTAGAACACTATATATAGGTGTAGGCCGCCGCGAGAGTGTTATTTTTGCCACCGTTTTGGCCGAAGGCATAAATTCCGACATATGTCAACCACTAGATATTGACATTTGGATGGGAAATGTGCTACTATAACTTTTTGAAAGTCGGATAGCGATTCGACCCGCGCCACAGGCGCCAGAAGCACCGCGCAAGGCGCGGATAAAGAGAAACCGGCCACTGAGGACCGGGAATGATTTTGGGAGTGGCAGCAATCGCTGCCGGGGGAGTTCAAATCTAGAAAAGTTTCAGCCTGCCGGCATCTGGCCGTGCGGGCTTTTCGTGTTTCCGGAATCATATCCGGAAAGCCCCGTAGGTACCTGCGGGAATCAAACGGGCCGGCACCGCCCTAGGAAGCTAACGCCGACCCATTCATTACCAACTGTCCATGGAGACAAACTTTGAACGTTCATCACTATCAGGAACAGCGTGCTGGCAAGATCGCAGAAATGAAGGCGCTTGGCAACGACCTTGACGACCAGAAGGCCGAGCGCTTCGACGCGCTGGAGGCCGAGGTGCGCGCCCTCGACGGTAAGATTGCCCGCGCGGCGAAGCTGGCCGAATTCGAGCGCCAGGCTGAAACCGTCGACAACCGCTTTGAGGCCGAGACGCGTGACTTCAGCATCACCAAGGCGCTTCGCGAAGGCCCCGACCATCTGTCTGGCCGAGAGCGTGAAGTGCATCAGGAACTGGCCAAGGGCCGCGAAACCCGCGGTGTCATGGTTCCGACTTCGCTGATCCTCGGCGAGCAGCGCGCCATGCTAACCAGTGGCTCGGCTGGCGATACCGTCGCTACCAACCTTGGCGGCATGATTGATCGCTTGCGTCCGTCCCTGGCCGTTCAGCGCCTTGGTGCTACGGTGCTTTCTGGCCTGACCGGCAACCTCGATCTGCCCAAGCTGACGGGCGGCCCGTCTGCATATTGGGTTGCGGAAGACGGCGCCACCACGGCTTCCGACTCCACCTTCGACAAGGTCTCGCTGGCGCCGAAGACGGTCAGCGGCGAAATGTATCTGTCGCGCCGTCTGGTGCTTCAGAATAGCGTTGCGCTCGAGAACGTGCTTCGGTCGGACCTCGCCTTCGTTCTCGGCCAGGCGCTGGACAAGGCGGCTATTGCGGGCACGGGTGCATCGAACCAGCCTTCCGGCGTGACCACTCTGGTTGCGGAGTCCGCCACGGCGTCGACCGCCTATTCCGATATCGCGGCCGACCTGATCGCCGATATCGAGGCCGACAACGTCGACGGCACGGGCGGCTTCCTGTTCGACAGCTACGTACAGAACATTCTGCGCAAGCTGAAGGAGACGTCGACCACCCTGCCGATTCCGATCTCCGCGACGCTGCATGCCGAACCTTCAGTCATGTCGAACAACGTGCCGCTGGTCTCGACCGAGCATCCGTTTATCTACGGCATCTGGTCAAACTTGATCCTGGCTTATTGGTCTGGTGTGGATCTTCTGGCCAACCCCTACAAGGACGCTTCGAAGGGCGGCCTGTGGCTGCACGCCTTCCTCGACGCCGACATTTCCGTCCGGCACGAAGAGGCGTTCGCCTGGAAGGGCGTGGCCTAATTCATGAGCGCCGTCAGCCTTGAAGACGCGAAGACACACCTTCGCGTCACCTTCGATAGTGATGACACGTACATCACATCGTTGATCGAGGCGGCTGAGGCTTACGTGGCCAAGGTGGGGGTGTCATTCGACACCCCCGTTCCGGCCCCGGTCCTCCATGCCGTCAAACTTCTCATTTCGCACTGGTACGGCGCGCGCGATGCAGCCGGCGAGAAGCCGTCGCAAGCCATCGAATTTGGCGTCAGCGCACTGATCGCACCCTATCGAGAGCAGGAAATCTAAATGGAAAAGCGACAAGCAGTAGAGCTTAGAGCCGAAGGCAAGCGGCTAGTCGGTCACGCGGCCGTGTTCGGACAAGTAGCGCGCATTGCCGACTTCAATGAGACTATCGCGCCCGGCGCCTTCCAGYGGTCACTAGCGGCCAGCAAGGACATCCTGGCGCTTGTCGWCCACGACACCGGTAAGGTGCTTGCAAGAACTGCGGCAGGTACGCTGCGTCTTTCAGAAGACGAGCGCGGGCTGGCGTTCTCGATCGACATGCCCGACACAAACCTTGGCCGGGATATCCTTGCGATGGCAGCCAGTCGCAACCTTGGCGGAATGTCGTTCGGCTTCACGGTGCCGGAAGGCGGCGAGGAATGGCGAGGCGACAACCGCACCCTGCGCAACGTTACGCTGCACGAAATCAGCGTTGTGCAGTCCTTCCCAGCTTACGACGGCACGTCCGTGTCGGCCCGTTCCCGCCAGAAGCGCACCGCGACCGATCGCCGAATTGCGCGGCTTGAGATGGAGGCGCCGCATGTGGCCGTTTAAGAAAGCCGAGACGCGCATCGTCACGTCCGACCCGTACCTTGGCGAATTCCTCGGCGCCCGCTTTGTCGCCCGCGCCGACATCGAAAAGGCTTCCGGCCTGGCGGTTGCGCACCGTTGCGTTTCGGTCATCGCCGAGAACCTGGCCGGTGTTCCCCTGGTGCTTTACAGGAAGACGGACAGCGGCGGGCGCGAGCCTGCTACCGACCATCCATTGTTCAGCGTGCTTAGCGACGAAATCGCGCCTGGCGTGTCGGCATTCGACGGTCGGGAATGGTTGCTGGCCAGCCTGCTTGTGTACGGCAACGCGTTCGCGAAGATCGTGCGCAACGGCAGGGGCCAAGTCACTGGCTTGGTGCCGCTCATCACGGGCGCCGTCACGATTGAACAGCTTCCCGCGTTCAGGGTCCGCTATCAGTACCAGCCGATCTACGGGCCAGCCGAGACCATCTTGCAGGACGAGATGCTGCACATCCGCTATCGGTCTATGGATGGCATCGTCGGGCGCTCGCCAATCCAGATTGCGGCTGCAACATTCGGGCTTGCCGTTGCCCAAACCGATCAGGCTGGCGCACAGGCTGAAAACGCCTTCCGGCCGGCCGGCGCTCTTGTGTTCCCGGACAAGTTGGCCACTGGCACGGGCACCGGCACGAAAGACAGCATCATCCAGAAGTTCAAGGAACGCTTTGTTGGCTCGATGAAGGCCGGCGAAGTGATGATCCTCGACGGCGGCGCCAAGTTCGAAACCTTCAGTTTCAATTCCAAGGACTCGGAATTCTTGGAAAGCCGCAAGCTGTCCAATCTCGATATTGCCCGCGTTTACGGCGTGCCGCCTACCGTGGCTGGCATCGTTGATAACGCGACGTACAGCAATGTCGACGGCGAAAGCCGTGCCCTTGTGCAGCGCTGCCTGGCACCGATGGCTAGGCGTGTAGAGAGTGCCATGGCAATCGCGCTCCTGAGCCCGGAAAGCCGCAAGACGCTGTTCTTGGAGCACGACCTCGATGACCTCATCCATGGCGATATCGTTGCCCGGTACAACGCCTACAGGGTCGGTCGCGAAGGCGGCTGGCTTTCCGTCAACGAGATTAGGCAGACCGAGAACATGGCCAAGATCAAGGACGGGGACTCGTATGTTCAGCCCTTGAACTACGGCGCCTTGGGCGCGGCCAACGATAACAAGGCGACCATCGGAGCCGCGGCATGACGAGTGCTGTAGAGATAAAGCGCCAGCTTTCCGCTATGGACGCGGTCGGCTGGTCCATGGTGGGCCTGGAGGCCGATGGTCCCGGCTGGCGACGGTATATGCGCGATGACGAGCACCCTCGCTTCCTTCGCCTGTATCGAGGCCTTCGCGATCTCCTCGTAAATGAGGAGGTCGCAGCATGACGCAGCCAGGGGAACTTCGCGAAGTCATCGACCTGCAGGCGCGTACTGTGATCGATGATGGGTACGGGAATGAGGTGGCCGGCCCGTACGAAACCCAATGGTCGGCGCCGGCTCGCATTCAGATCCTGCGCGGAACGGAGACCGTCATAGCGGCCCGCCTGGCAGGCACACAAACRCTCGCCATCACCATCAGATGGCAACCCGCGGTCGCGGACCTGACGGCCGATTGGCGGGCCGTGAATGCCCGAACTGGAGTGGCCTACAATATCCGATCCGTTGAGCCGGACGAGCGGCGCGCGTGGGTCAACATCCTCGCAGAATCAGGAGTTGCATGATGAAATTTCGTATCAGTGGAATGACCATAAAGCCGGAAATTGACTACGGGTATCGCACCGCGCACATGGGCAGCGGCGAGATAGTTCTGCCCGAAATCAGGGCAACCCTCCGCGGCGTTTCGTTGTGCCATCGGGACGGCGAATTCTTTGCCTTCGCGCCGCGGCCGGACAAGGGCGGTTTCGGCATTCAGTGGGATTGCAACAGCCCGTGGGCGAAGTCGGTTGCCGCTGAGATGGCGGAAATGTTTAAACGCATGGGTGGCGACATGCCGCCCACTACCCCGGAAAAGGCAGAGAATCGCGCCAATGGTCGTCGCCGTATAGACGAAAAGCGAAAGCAGGATGACGTCCCCCGTGACCATGTGACCGGCAAGCCGATCGGTACCGATCCTTTCGACGGCGAGCCTGGCGAGATCGAACGCCGCGTGGTTCCCTTC
The DNA here is from genome assembly GCF_001854795.2 of Mesorhizobium sp. LCM 4577. NCBI lineage: Bacteria > Pseudomonadati > Pseudomonadota > Alphaproteobacteria > Hyphomicrobiales > Phyllobacteriaceae > Mesorhizobium > Mesorhizobium sp. LCM 4577. The sequence goes on from NZ_MDDU01000024.1 coordinate 181,403, forward strand.
GACCTTGTTTCCATCGATGGCAATCAAGTCGGGGAAGACGACGCAGAAGGCTTGCACCGCGTGCTTGGCGTCGATGCCGTATCGGAGACCTGCGCCCGTGCCGGCCTGTGATATCAAGATTAGGACGCTTCGGCCGGTAGCAATACCGGCCGGGCCGAACTGGACTATCATCGCCAGCTTCGATGCAGAGGTGGGTGACTTTCGCGTGCGCAACGGATTGCTCAAGCGCAGCGTGGTCGACGGCCACCACATCGTATCGCTAGGCGCACCAAAGCCAGACCGGCGCCTTACGCTGCCAGGTGAATGCGAGACACGCCAGCGGATCGTTGAGGCCGCGCTTGAGGCGTACGAGGGGAGATGACGATGGATGCTGCGAACGACAACCTGCCTGACCGTCTGTTGAAGCTCAAGGAAGTCATGCGCATGACGAGCCTTGGTAGCAGCACGATCTATCGCAAGATGGCGGCGGAAACGTTCCCCCGCCCGCGTGTTCTTAGCGAGGCTTGCGTGCGGTGGATGGAATCGGAAATCTTGGCATGGATGACCGCTCTTCCCGTCGCCAAAGCAGCCTGATCTAAAGCCGGGTATGCTATAGGGTACTTTGTCGCAGCGGCACAAAGAATGAATAGCAATTACAACAACATAAGAGCATCAGTTTGGCGGTCACTCCCTCCGCCAAATTATAATTAGAGCGTGCCGTAACTTTTGTTCTTACACCCAGGGACATGGAAACGCGCGTACTGGCTCTAGACATGCCCTAGCCGATATGAAGGTCACACTTACCTGCATAGAAGAGCGGTCGGGCACCCGCGTTGCGTGTGACGCAGGATTCCGCACGCCGCGCGCGCAAAGAAAAAGCCTGTCGCGATTTGCGGCAGGCTCTTATTAGGACCTCAGAACATTAGAACTTGTAGGCGATGCCGACGCGAAGCTCGTTGGTCTTCAGATCAACATCGGCATTGACCGGATCTCCAAAGGACTCCGAGCCGAAGTCAGTATAGCGATATTCGCCTCGCAGCAGCAGATTGTCGGTCATGGCATAATCCAAGCCGACACCTATCGTCCATCCCGTGAACGTATCACTAAACGAAGGTCCGCCTTCACTACTTCTAATCTTGACATCGCCAAACGCAACGCCACCCGCAATATAAGGAAGAAAGCGGTCGACGGCATACCCTAGCCGAAGTCTTGCCGCCCCACTCCAATTGAGTTCTTCAGTTGCCTCGAAGCCCGATGGGAAACCAGGAGCGCCGAATATTTCGCCGCTGCCATCAACATTCGTATATACGATGTCCAGTTCGGCACCAATCACGATATTGTTGGACATCTGATAGTTGTAACCGCCGTAGACGCCTCCGAGGAACCCGTCAGGATCTGGGTCGACAAAGCCCGGTCCACCGATCTGGTCCATATGGCCATTACCCCAAGCATAGCCTGCCTGTAGGCCGAGATACCCGCCTGTCCAGCTAAAAACCGGCGCTTCTTCTACGATGGCGTCGGCAGCAAATGCCGAAGATGCCAGCAGAGACAACGACAAACCAAGAAGCAGGTTCTTCATAGGTGATCTCCCATAACCTACCCTGTGGTAGCAGAGTGCCCTGAGATGTGCAGTTGTATATCTGCCACAGTAACCGAGATTCAGGTTGCCGTCAGCGTAGCTTAGCGCTTCTTTCGACAGTTCTGATCGTCGAAAACAATGTTGCAATGCCCCTAATATTAGGAATAACTTGACGAACATGCGGGCTCAACGAATAGGAAGGACAGCATCAGGGTCGAGACAGGCTGCGATCACCACAACGGTGCGCAAGCGCGTGACAGAGGACAAGGTTAGCGTTTGATCGCTTCGGCAAGCGCTTTGATGGATGCCCTGCCGGGGCTGCACTGCTGTGACGAGTTCGCTAAAGCGCGGTTATCGGCAAGCTGTATCGTTGTAGGACAGCAACGCTGGCATCCCCCTTGCAAGGCAGGATTGCCGGGTTGATCTCCGGCAGCTCGTCGGGCTTGAGGCAGTTGTTGGGGGCCTCGCCCGGCGAGTTCTCCAGAAATCAGTGGATATGCATCAAATGATGTATCCATGCACAAATGCTAATTTAGCCTCTTCTTTAGCCGACTCCCAACCCCGAGTCGGTTAGGCCCGGCGGTTCAACCCAACGCACCCCAACAGAGCGCGGAACTGTCGGGCCGCTGCGTCCAGGCCCTTCCGTTGCTCGGACGTCACAGCCAAATTCGTGAATCTTTGCGCCGCTGCGGCGGCCTGGATGGAAGCCGACGAAGCCTTAAGGGCTCGTTGCGCGGACTGGCCAGAAGTGCCGCGGGACTAAGGCTCGAGCTAGTGGATCGGTCAGGCGCGCTCTGGCCGCACCGTCTCTACCGACAGCGATCCCGCCGGAAGCGGCCGTAAAAGGTCGCTCTCGGGTTTCGACAGATCAAGCCACGCGGACCAGTTCTCGGGCTGGAGGACGACAACCTGCCGATTGTGATACGGCGCGACATCCGGCCCCGGATCGGTCGTCAGCATTGTGAAGGTAGGCGGCTTGTTGCCTGTCGCCTCTCGCCAGAGCCCGGCAATGGCCAAGAACGGGGCACTGTTCAGCGCGAAGCGATGCTTGGCTTTCGGATATTTGGTGCCCGTGAATTCAAAGAAGGCGGAGGCCGGCACAAGACAGCGTTTGCTGTCGGCGAACCGGCGGCCTTCCGACCGGAAGTTGAACATCGGTCCGCCTTTCGGCCCAGACGGGGGAAAGCCAAATGTCATCGACGCAAGTTCAATCTCGTCGCCGGCAACACGCATGATGGGCGCCGGATCGTTGATGCGAATGTCGTCTGCTTGGGGAAGATCGAGCTCAGTTTGATGGCTCGGGATCTTCAATGCCAGCGACTCCATCATCCGGCAATATTCGGCCCAGGCGATATGCTGCTCATAATCATTGCACATGGGAGGTCATCCGAATGGATCGTGCTCCACTAGGATACCAGCCTCAGCGGCGGCCTCAACGAAGGCTTTCGGGCGTGCCGTACTGCCCCGAGCCCCTGGAGGGCGCTGAGGCAAGCCTTACGGGCGGCCGTGTGCTTCTTTCCGGGTGACGCCGGCCATCGATTGAGGAGAATATCGGCTGCCTGAGCAACGCGATCCACGGTATAGATCGTGTGGCCTGACTTGCCGAGCGCGACACGCACTGGCGTCTCGAAACGCTGATCCTGCACACAGCCTCCTCGCGCGACCGGACTCAAATTGACCGAAGGGGCATCTGTTCCTTTAGCGACAGCTAATGGGAACATTCATCATCGATTTCTGTTCCTTCCGACCAGGAGGAGGATCAGTCATGGCAGACGACAGGACCAAACGTGATTTCCGTGACCGCGACCGCGTGTCAGCCGACGAGGACTATGAAGTCCGCTATTTCGCCAAGCAGCACCGGATCAGCCCCGAGCGGGTGCTCGATCTGATTAAAGAGCATGGCAATAATCGAAAGACCCTGGAGCGCGAGGCAAGGAGGCTTCGAGGATGACGAGGCTTCCGAACTTGGCCCTCCCAAAGGGTTGACGGTGTACCGGGCGTTGCGGAGCTGGCGAAGGTCTCGGCCTTCAGCCATCTCCCCCAAAAACCCCAGAGCCGCGGCAACGTCGCGTAAGCCCGCTAGGGCATGACGGTGTCGGATTCAGCCCCGTTTTCGACAAGCCAATCGCCCATTACCACCAGAGTGTTGATTTGACTTGATGGCAACCGCCTCCTCGCCGGTCGAGGCGGTAGGTAAAATACCGTTTATTTGATTTCTCAGACAAAATGTGCTGCTTGTCGCGCCCATGAAAAAGCTCTGCCTGATGGTCCTGGCGTCGTTGACGCTGGTCTTGCCGGCCAAGGCGATGGACAATGCGTTGCGCGCCGGCCTGATGAAACTCGATCCGCGGACTCGCCTTGAGCAGCGCTGTGACGCCGAAGTGCTCGACCGGATCAGTCACGACGATCGCAACTACAAGGCCGACCGCGTCGTGGCCTACGCCTTCGCCACGCCGCAGATGAGCGCCGATGCCATCAAGAGTTCGGGCGCCGCCTTCCGCAGCAAGGGTCAATGGTATCGGCTGAAGTTCAAGTGCCTGACCGGGCCGGACCACATGCAGGTGCTGCAGTTCCGCTACAAGATCGGCGATGAAATCCCGGAATCCGACTGGGCCAAATATAATCTCTACGACTAGAGCAATTCCAGGGAAAGTGCGTAACCGTTTCCCCGCCCGGAATTGCGTCAAAACAAAGAGATAGAGCGGTTCGCCGTTTCCGTGAAACGGTGAAACGCTCTGGTTTTCGGCCTCGCCCACCAGTCGGCACCACCCGAAAATCCTTGAGAGCCTGCGCCGGCGCGTTGTTTTCCGACGATGTCCAAACCTGCGCCTTGACGCCGATGGACCGTGCCTTTAGGCCCGTCCGAGTAAAGGGCTACGCTCATTTCAGGCAAGGATTTCTAGTCGATGGAAATATTCACTGCCGCAGGCCTTTCAGCTCTCCTCCAGGTCGTCGCGATCGATCTTGCGCTAGCCGGCGACAACGCAATTGTGATCGGTCTCGCAGCGGCCGGCCTTCCCGCGGATCAGCGCAAGCGCGCCATCCTTGTCGGCATCGCGGCAGCCACTGTCCTGCGCATCATCTTTGCCCTGATCACGCAATGGCTGCTGAGCATCGGCCCCATGCTGCTCATCGCCGGCGGGCTACTGCTTCTGTGGGTGTGCTGGAAGATGTGGCGCGAACTGCGCGTCAGCCATGAGGATGAGCGCGACGCGACCGAGGCGCTGTCGAACGGCGACTACAACAAGGACGGCAAGATCGCCGGTGCGGCGCCGCGCAAGACCTTCTCCCAGGCCGCTTGGCAGATCGTCATCGCCGACGTCTCGATGTCGCTCGACAACGTGCTCGCGGTCGCCGGTGCGGCCATGAAGCATCCGACCGTGCTGATCATCGGGCTGGCCCTTTCGATCGCCCTGATGGGCTTTGCCGCATCCTTTGTCGCACGCCTCCTGCACAAGTATCGCTGGATCGCCTATATCGGCCTGCTGATCATCTTGTACGTGGCGATCAACATGCTGCTCGGAGGCGCCGTGCAGCAGTTTCCCGACCATTTTGCCTTCCTCACGCCATGGTTCGGACCGGATGGCCACTGAGGCTGGTTAAGGGGATAGGTGCCGAGCCACTCTTGTCCCGGCCGGCCGGCAGGTTTGCATCCGGGCCGAAGCGTGCTATTGCGCCGCGCAAAATGGCCTAGAGCCGCGCACGTAGATCGAAATCCAGAGCCTGAGGCTCGATCCTCGGTCTCGACCTCATCTCTTGGAAAACAAATCTATGTCCGCCTCACGCGTCAGTTTCGTCAGTCTTGGATGCCCGAAAGCGCTCGTCGATTCCGAGCGCATCATCACGCGGCTCCGCGCCGAAGGCTACGAGATCGCGCGCAAGCATGACGGCGCCGACCTCGTCGTCGTCAACACCTGCGGCTTCCTCGATTCCGCGCGCGATGAGTCGCTCAACGCCATCGGCTCCGCCCTTTCCGAAAACGRCCGCGTCATCGTCACCGGCTGCCTCGGCGCCGAGCCGCAGGTCATCCGCGAAAAGCACCCCAACGTGCTGGCGATCACCGGCCCGCAGGCTTATGAGAGCGTGATGGCGGCGGTGCATGAGGCGGCTCCGCCCAGCCACGATCCCTATGTCGACCTGTTGCCGCCGCAGGGCGTGAAGCTCACGCCGCGCCACTACGCCTATCTGAAGATTTCCGAGGGCTGCAACAACCGCTGCACCTTCTGCATCATCCCGGCATTGCGCGGCGATCTCGTCTCGCGCCCGGCCGCGGATGTGCTGCGCGAGGCCGAAAAACTCGCCAAGGCCGGCGTCAAGGAAATCCTCGTCATCTCGCAGGACACCAGCGCCTACGGCATCGACATCAAGTACCAGACGTCGACGTTCGGCGATCGCGAGGTGCGGGCGAAATTCCTCGACCTCGCCGAGGAGCTCGGCAAGCTCGGCATCTGGATACGCATGCATTATGTGTATCCCTACCCGCATGTCGCCGATGTCATTCCGCTGATGGCGGAAGGCAAGATCCTTCCCTATCTCGACATTCCCTTCCAGCACGCCTCACCGCAGGTGCTGAAGAATATGCGGCGCCCCGCGCATGGCGAAAAGACGCTGGACCGCATCCGCGGCTGGCGCGAGGTCTGCCCGGACCTCGCCATCCGTTCGACCTTCATCGTCGGCTTCCCCGGTGAGACGGAAGACGATTTCCAGATGCTGCTGGATTGGCTGGACGAAGCCAAGATCGATCGCGCCGGCTGTTTCAAATACGAGCCGGTCAAGGGCGCACGCTCCAACGACCTCGGGCTGGAACAGGTGCCGCAGGAGATCAAGGAAGCGCGCTGGCATCGTTTCATGCAGCGCCAGCAGAAGATCTCGGCCGCGCAGCTGGCCAAGAAAGTCGGCAAGCGTCTGCCGGTGCTGATCGACGAGGCGCATGGCACATCCGGCAAGGGCCGCACCAAATACGACGCGCCGGAGATCGACGGCTCGGTGCACATCCAGTCGCGGCGGCCGTTGCGCGCCGGCGACATCGTCACGGTCAAGATCGATCGCGCGGACGCTTATGATCTCCACGGTTCGGCGGTCTGATCCCCGCACGAGAGATGACATCTCCAATGAAAGGGCGCCCCGCGGCGCCCTTTTTCACTTTGTTGCTCTCTGCTTTTAGCAACGTCTCGTCAGAGTTTCACCGACTCGATCGCTGTCAGAGACCGGTCGATCACCTGGTCGAGAGTCTTGTCGAGGCGCGTGCCCGTTTCGACCGCCGACAGCTTTGCGGCAAAACCCAAATGATAGTCGACGAACCACTCGGGGCGCGGCTCCGGTTCCGGAAACGGTCCCCACCACGGAGGAAGCTTCGGGATCTTCGGTCGGGTTGGGCACCAGTCGTCGAGGTCGCTCAACAGCGCCTTCATATCGAGACCACCTCGCTCGGCCACCCATGCGCAGCGGATAAATTCCTCGGCGACCGCGGCACCCAGTTCATGCGGCGGAAGCGGCTGCGGATTGAGTGCGACACGAGCAAGCCCTCCCTGTGGTCCGCGCGGGATGACGTCGTAGATGGCAGGAAAGCGTTTCCCGATGATTGCCAAAAGTTTTTTATTCAATTGCATAAGACCCCCTTCTGCTGACGCTTGTCACGTCGGCTGATCTATCTAAGTTGCATGATCAGCATGGAAGTAAAGGTCGTCGGTGTATGTGAAAGCGATTACGCAAACTGCACAGATATTGCATCGGCCTCGCGAAAGGGTGTCGAATTCATAAAATATGAAGCGAAGTTGATTTTAAATACTCGACACGCAGGACCATTTAGCGCTCTTGGCTGGCTGGCAAAAAACAGGTCCAACGTGCAAAAGTCCCGCCAATCGCTCTCGCAAAACGAAAGAGGGCGCCGTCAGGCGCCCTCTCCGCTTCGAAACGTCGGCGCCGCTTACTGCGGCAGCTTGTCGTCGATGCCCTTGACGTAGAAATTCATGCCGAGCAGCGTGCCGTCGTCGGCGACCTCGCCGTCCTTCAGCCAGGGCGAGCCATCCTGCTTGGCGATCGGTCCGGTGAAGGGATTCCAGCCACCGGCGATCTTCTTCTCAGTGGCTTCCGCCATCGCCTTCACGTCGTCGGGCATGTTGGTGTAGGGCGCGAGCTTGACCGCGCCGTCCTTGATGCCCAGCCACACATTGTCCGGCTTCCAGGTGCCGTCGAGCGCCGCCTGCACGCGGCTGATGTAATACGGACCCCATTCGTCGGTCAGCGAGGTCAGCTGCGCGTTCGGCGCGAACTTGATCATGTCGGACGACTGACCGAAACCATGCAGCTTGCGCTCCTCGGCGACCTGCAGCGCGGCGGTCGAATCGGTGTGCTGCACGATGATGTCGGCGCCCTGGTCGAACAGCGCCTTGGCGGCGTCGGCTTCCTTGCCCGGGTCGAACCAGGAATTCACCCACACGATCTTGACCTTGAAGTCGGGATTGACCGACTGCGCGCCGAGGATGAAGGAATTGATGCCCATCACCACTTCCGGGATCGGGAAGGAGACGATGTAGCCGGCCAGGCCCTTCTTCGATTCCTTGGCCGCGATCTGGCCGAGCACGTAGCGGCCTTCATAGAAGCGCGCATTGTAGATGCCGAGATTGTCGCCGGTCTTGAAACCGGTGGCATGCTCGAACATCACCTTGGGAAACTTCTTGGCGACCTTCACTTCGGCATCCATGAAGCCGAAGGAGGTGCCGAAGATTATCTTGCAGTTCTCGCGCGCCAGGCGCTCGAAAGCGCGGTCCGCGTCCGGACCTTCCGACACGTTTTCGAGATAGGCGGTCTCGACCTTGTCGCCGAGCGCCTTCTCGACCTCGAGGCGGCCCTGGTCGTGCTGGTAGGAGTAGCCGAAGTCGCCGATCGGACCCGTATAGACCCAGCACGCCTTCAGCTTGTCGGCGGCCTCGGCGGTTGCCGCCAGCGATAGGGCCGCGGCCGTGGTCATCAACGCAATAAGCAGTTTTTTCATTGTGTTACCTCTCTGAGTTAAGCCTTGGAGCTTCCCGTCTTTTTGTTGTTGTCAACGATCCGGAACGAATGGCTGCCCCAACGAAGCCGGCGTGTTCATCATCGTCAGCCGCTTGTTGCGGGAGATTAGAACGAGAACCACGATGGTTGCCAGATAGGGCAGAGAAGAAAGAAATTGCGAAGGCACCGGAATGCCAAAAGCCTGTGCATGAAGCTGGCCGATCCACACCGCGCCGAAGATATAGGCGCCGGCCAGCACCCGCCACGGACGCCAGGACGCGAACACCACCAGCGCCAGCGCGATCCAGCCGCGGCCCGCGCTCATGTTCTCGACCCATTGCGGCGTATAGACCAGCGACAGGTGCCCGCCGGCGAGGCCAGCGCAGGCGCCGCCGAACATCACCGCGAGATAACGGTAGCGGATCACCTTGATGCCGAGCGCGTGCGCCGACGTATGGCTGTCGCCGATCGAGCGCAGCGTAAGCCCCGTGCGCGTCCTGAACAGGAACCACATCACTGCCGCGGTCAGCGCTATCGAGATGTAGAATACCGGATCCTGGCCGAAGATCAGCCTGCCGACGACCGGGATCGAGCTGATCCCGGGAATGTCGAGATTGGGCAATCTCACGCCCGGCTGGCCGACGAAGCTGGTGCCGATCATGCCGGACAGGCCGAGCCCGAGCAGCGTCAGCGAAAGGCCGGTCGCCACCTGGTTGGTCGCGAGCGACAGCGTCATGACGGCGAAAAGCAGCGAGAACAGCGCGCCGACGATGATTGCGGCAAGCAAGCCGATCCAGGGCGATCCGGTGAGGTAGCCGGCGCCGAAGCCGCCGACGGCGCCCATGATCATCATGCCCTCGACGCCGAGATTGAGCACGCCGGAGCGCTCGACCACCAACTCGCCGATCGCCGCGATCAGAAGTGGTGTCGCGGCGGTCGCGATGGTCAAAAGGATGTTGACGGTGATGTCCATCAGCGGGCCTCCTCGAGCTTCGGCGCTGCTTCGAGCTTTGCGCCGTTCGGCTTCATCAGCGCCATGCCGATCAGGCGAATGCGGTAGTGGATGAGTGTGTCGCAGCCGAGCACGAAGAACAGGAGCATGCCCTGGAAGACGCGCGCCACCTTATCCGAGATGCCGAGCGCGCTCTGCACCGCCTCGCCGCCGAGATAGGTCAGCGCCAGCACCAGGCCCGCGGCGACGATGCCCAGCGGATTGAGGCGACCAAGGAAGGCGACGATGATGGCGGTGAAGCCGTAGCCGGGCGAGATCACCGGCTGCAACTGGCCAATGGCGCCGGAGACTTCGGAGATGCCCGCCAGACCCGCCAGCGCCCCGGACAGAAGGAAGGTGAAGAAGACCATCCGGTTGAAGCCGAAGCCGGCAAAGCGCCCTGCCCTTGGGCTGGAGCCCAGCACGCGGACCTCGAAACCCTTGAGCATGCGGCTCATCATCAGCCAGATCGCTACCGCGGCCACCAAAGCGAAGACGAAGCCCCAATTGGCGCGGCCGGCATCCGGCATCAGCTCCGGCAGCACGGCCGAATCGCCGAACTGGATGGTCTGCGGGAAACCGTGACCCTGCGGATCGCGCCAAGGGCCGCGCACCAGCCAGTCGAGGAAGAGCTGCGCGACATAGACCAGCATCAGGCTGGTGAGGATCTCGTTGGTGCTGAAACRCGTCTTCAAAAGTGCTGGGATCGATGCGTAGAAGGCGCCGCCGACCATGCCGAGCAGGAGCATCAGCGGAATCACCAGCGGGCCTTCGAATTGCGGGAACAGCACCGGGATGATCGAGCCGAAGATCGCGCCGAAAATGAACTGGCCCTCGGCGCCGATGTTCCAGATGTTGGCCTTGTAGCAGACCGACAGGCCGACCGCGATCAGGATCAGCGGTGCTGCCTTGATCGCCAGCTCGTGCAACTGCCAGACCTGGCTGATCGGCTCGACGAAATAGATCTCGAACGCATTGAGCGGATTGACGCCGAGCAGCGCGAACATGATGGCGCCGGCAATGATCGTCAGCGCGAAGGCGATGAAGGGCGACAGCATCGAAAACAGCGCCGAGCGCTGCGGGCGTTTGACGAGTTCGATGCGCATCATGCCATCTCCATTCCGTGTTCGGCGTGGCCGGGCTCGGCACCGCCCATCAACAGGCCGATCTTCTCGAAAGTCGCCTCGGCGATCGGCAGCGGCGCCGACAGTTCTCCGTTGTGCATGACGGCGATGGCATCCGACAATTCGAACAACTCATCGAGGTCCTGGCTGATGACGAGGACGGCGGAACCGCTGCGGGCAAGCTCGATCAGCGCCTGGCGAATGTGGGCGGCAGCACCTGCGTCCACGCCCCAGGTCGGCTGGTTGACGATCATGACGCTCGGCTTGCGGTCGAGCTCGCGGCCGACGATGAATTTCTGCAGATTGCCGCCCGACAGCGCGGCGGCCTCCGGATCGGGCGCGCTCTTGCGTACGTCCATGGCTTTGATGATACGCTGGGCGGCGCTGTAGACCGCGCCGTTCTTGACCGTGCCGCCCGAACCGACGAAAGCCTTGCCGTCGGTGGCGTGGCGGGACAGAAGCAGGTTCTCCGAAAGCTTCATGCGCGGCGCCGCGCCATGGCCGAGTCGTTCCTCCGGCACGAAGGCGGCCCCCATCAGGCGGCGGCCGGTGATCGACAGGCCGCCGGCGTCCTTGCCGCGGATGCGCACGGAACCGGCATCCTGCTGCAGCACTTCGCCGGAGACGGATTCGAAGAACTCGCCCTGGCCGTTCCCGGCGACGCCGGCGATGCCGATCACTTCACCGGCACGCACGGTGAGGTTGATGTTCTTGAGCGGGATGGCGAAGGGCGTCGCCGGCTTGCGGCTGAGGCCGCGGATTTCCAGCAGCGCCGGCGCCGTGTCGATGCCTTCCGCGGGCGCACGCACCACCGCCTTCACCTCGCTGCCGACCATCATGCGAGCAAGCGACGCGGCCGTCTCCTCACGCGGATTGCAGTGGCCGACGACCTTACCGTGGCGAAGCACCGTGGCGCGGTCGCAGATGCGTTTGACCTCCTCCAGCCGGTGCGAGATGTAGAGGATCGATTTGCCTTCCGCGCGTAGCCGCTCCAGCGTTTCGAACAGCTTGTCGGCCTCCTGCGGCGTCAGCACCGAGGTCGGCTCGTCGAGAATGATGAGCTGCGGCGTCTGCAGGAGGCAGCGGATGATCTCGATGCGCTGGCGTTCGCCGACGGAGAGGTCTCCGACCAGGGAGTCCGGATCGAGCGGCAGGCCATAGCTGTAGGACAGCGCCCTCGCCTTCGCCGCGATGGTGCTGATCGGCGAACCGTCATTGAGCGAAAGCGCGATGTTCTCGGCCGCCGTCAGCGCCTCGAACAGCGAGAAATGCTGGAACACCATGCCGATGCCGAGCTTCTTGGCCACGCCCGGGCTGGTGATCCTGACCGGCTTGCCGTCCCAGAAAATCTCGCCCGAGTTCGGTTCGAGCGATCCGAACAGCATCTTGACCAGCGTCGACTTRCCGGCGCCGTTCTCGCCGAGCAACGCGTGGATTTCGCCTTTGGCGATGTTGAGATCGATGTGATCGCACGCCGTCAGCGTGCCAAAAATCTTGGTTAGGCCACGAACCTCGAGCAGATTCGCCCTGTCATGATTTGCACTCACAGTGCCTCCCATCCAGTTTCCCGGATATGTTCTGTGTTCCCGAAAGCATGGTATGCGCGGCCGGCTCCCATCGGAAAGCAGCACCCAACTTGAAAGAGCTTCAAGAATTTCAGCGGAAACTCAAGGGCTAAGATAGACCTCTTGGGAACAACGGCAAATCCGCATCGCTTTTCAGGCAAGCCGTGCCTTCGGGCACGGCAAGCCGCTGAAAAACAAGGCAGCCGGCTAGGTAAGGTGCCAAGGGTGTGAGGCGGCGAAAGCTCTAGGGAATGAGGATAGTCGTTCCCGTCGTCTTGCGGGCTTCAAGATCAGCTTGCGCCTTTGCCGCGTCCTTCAAAGCATAGCGCTGATTGATCTTGATCCCGACGGCGCCGCTCTTGACGACGTCGAAAAGCGCCTCGGCCGACTTCACCAGATCTTCGCGCCTGGCATTGTAGACGAAGAGCGTCGGCCGGGTTACATAGAGCGAGCCCTTCTGCGCCAGGAGCGACATCGAGAAAGGCGCAATCGGCCCGGACGACTGGCCGAAGCTGACGAACATGCCGAGCGGCCGCAGGCAATCGAGCGATGCTGGAAAGGTGTCGGCGCCGACGGAATCGTAGACGACGTCGCACTTCTTCCCGCCGGTAAGTGCGGCGACGCCGGCGACGAAATCCTGCTCCTTGTAGTTGATGACGTGATCGAAGCCATGCGCCCGGGCAAGCTCGATCTTGTCGGCGGAGCTCGCCGTGCCGATCACGGTCGCGCCGAGATGCTTTGCCCATTGACCGAGGATGAGGCCGACGCCACCGGCCGCCGCGTGGTAAAGGATCGTGTCGCCGGCCTTCACCGGGAACGTCCGGCGCAGAAGGTATTCGGYCGTCATGCCCTTCAGCATCATCGCCGCCGCCTGCTCGTCGCTGATGCCGTCCGGCACTTTGACCACACGGTCGGCGGCGATCACCCGTTGCTCGGCATAAGCCCCGACATTGACGGCATAGGCGATGCGGTCGCCTGGCTTCAGCCAGTCGACGCCGGTGCCGAGCGCCAGCACGACGCCCGCCGCCTCGCCGCCCGGGATCAGCGGAAAACCGCCGGGTGGCGGGTAAAGCCCGGAGCGGTAGTAGACATCGATGAAGTTGAGGCCGATCGCCGTGTGCCGGATCAGGATCTGGCCTTCTCCCGGCTGGCCGGGATCGGCATTTTCATAAGCCAGGACTTCGGGGCCGCCATTGGCGTGGATGCGGATTGCCTTGGACATCGTTCAACTCTCTGAAGGGGACGTACACAATCTAGAAACATGATTCCGAAAGGGAGACGTTTTTCGGAAGATCATGCGCCGATAGACAGCTAGGGCCAGGATGATCATTCGACCCAAAAATATCCTGATCCAGGATCAGGGCTTCCTGGCGCCCAGATTGGGAAACATCTGCATGATGCCCCCGATACTGGCGAGATAGAGCCCGGTGATGGTGATGCCGATCTTGGTGAAGTCGCCGACCTGTTCGCTGAGAACGCCGATCTTGTCGTAGAAGGCGGCAAGGGCTGCCTGTGCCAGCGCCAGCGCGCCGAAGGCACACCACAAAAGCGTCATGCCGAGATTGACCGGCCGCAACCGCACGACGCGCACCGGGTGGATGAAATTGATCGGCAGGAAAGTCAAAATGCCGGCAATCACCACCACGGCGAAAGACACCCATTGCCCCGGCGCGATGACGAACAGCGTGAACACCACCATGTTCCAGACGACCGGGAACCCCTTGAAGAAGTTCTCCTTCGTCTTCATCCCGGTATCGGCATAGTAGATCGCGCTGGAGACGACGATGATGGCCGCCGACAGGAAGGACAGATTCTCGCCCATGAAGCCGCGCTGGTAGAGCGCGAATGCCGGAATGAGCACGTAAGTGACGTAGTCGATGATGTTGTCGAGGAGTTCGCCCGACCATGTCGGCAGGATTTCCTTCACCTCGAGCTTCCTGGCGATCGGGCCGTCGATGCCGTCGACGAACAGCGCCAGCCCCAGCCACCAGAACATCGCCGTCCAGCGCTCCTCGCTCGCCGCCACCAGCGACAGGAAGGCAAGGAACGACCCCGACGCGGTGAGCAGATGAACGGAGAATGCGCGCGCCTGCGGCCACGTCACCTTCTTCTTCGGCAACGGAATCCGCTCCGCGATCTTCTTTGCCGCTTTCCTGGCTGCTGTGTTCTTGCTCACGGTCCCCGCCAGTCCAGCTTGCAGATTTCGGCCGAGCGGCCGGCGAAATTCCAGTTGCGGCCGAAGGCCCGCATCTTGCTCTTGTCGGACTTCGCCACGGTGATTTCCGGCGCGATCCAATATTCCGAATTGGTGATTACCGTATCCTTCTCGCGATCCTTGCCAGGGATAGGCGTCACCGCGCCGTCTATGATCTTCGGTATCTGGAAGACGCGCGTCCTGTCGCGCGTCTCATAGGTGATCGGCACCTGCTCGACACCGAGAAATTTCCCGACGAGGATCGACAGCAGTGACGTGGTGCCGCCGGCCTTGCCGGTGAAGATCTTGGTCAACGCCTTCACCGCATAGACCGAGGCGCGCTTGTCGATGAACAGGCCGGCCGTCCAGTTGCCGCGGCTCATATAGCCGGGGATTTCCATGATCAGGCCGAGATTGAGGCCGGAAAGGTCGACCTCGCCGAAATGGCCCGCGTCGATACGGAAACCGGCCCAGGTCTGGCAATAGCCCTCGGTCGGCGGATGGCTGCCGAGCGACAGCACGCAGGGACAGAAAACCGTGCAATTGCAGGAGAGTACCAGCTCTCCTTTCATTGCCCAGCTTTGATCGGTCATCGAATTCTCCCCTTACGCCGAAACTAATAGCAGGGCTGCCGCCCACACAAGCAGTATCGCACCGGCAACCCGGCTGGCCACCCTGCCGGTAGTCTGTTTTTCGATCAGGGTGAACAGGCCGATCAGCGTCATCCAGAAGACGTTCATGGCGCCTACGGCAAACATCACCAGCATCAGCGCCCAGCAGCAACCGAGGCACCAGATGCCCTGTTCCAGGCCAAGTCGGAAGATGCGGCCCGGTTTCGCGCTCCAGTTGGCGAACAGGATCGAGAACGGGTTGCGGCATTTTTCGAGGCATGCCTGCTTCAGGCCGCTGAATTGATAGAGGCCGGCAACGAGCAGCGCGGCGGCGCCGGCAAGGCCGACGGCAGGATCGAGCATCCGGCCGGAACCGGCAAAGGCGTAGACCGCCAGCGTCAACACAGCGAAGCCGACGGATGCGCCAAGCCATGTGGCAAGGTATCCGGCGACGAGCACCAGCGGATGAACGACGGATTCGCCCTTGATCCTCGCCGTGTCGGCGATTTCGCAATAGGTGCGGATCAAGGGCGACGCCGAAGGCARCATCGTCGCCACGGCCATCAGGAACCACATCAGCACAAGCGCCGCCGCTTGCAGGCCGGTCGGGYCGGCAAACGGTGCCGGCGCGAGGCAAAGGGCAAAGAACCGGTCCAGGAAATCCGGCAACGGCAGGCTCGGCAGATTTTTCAGCAGCATGTCGCCGGGCGCGCCGGCAGGGCGGCTTTCGGCGCCGCGTATCGCCATCGCCGCGAGAAGGAACCAGGCAAGGCCGATGCCGACGCCGATCGTGAGCATGACCGCGAGGCGCGGGCTGCGCGCGACGCCCGCCGTAGCCCGGCCGGCGCGGTCGAGATGGCTGAAATCATGCTGCTCGCCGCTCATGCCAATCGAATGGGCTGAATCGCCGCGTTGATCAAGCCGGCCGATCTGACCTATATCCGGATAAAGGCCCGACGGGTCACCTCGCATCGTGGAAGCCTGGCGTGGAGCACAACGACAAAGCCCGCATCCTGGTTGCCGGCAGCGGTCCGGCCGGCCTGATCGCGGCGCTCGGCTTTACCGGGGCCGGCTTCGACGTGACGCTGGTCGGCCCCGAAGCCAACACCGCCGACGGCCGCACCACGGCGCTCATGAATCCCGCCCTGAAGGTCCTTGAACGGCTGGGCCTCCTTGCCGAATTGAGGGCGCAGGCCGCGCCGCTCAAGGCGATGCGCATCGTCGACGCCACAAGGCGGCTGATCCGAAGCCCAACCGTGACCTTCCGCGCCAGCGAGATTGGCGAGGAACAGTTCGGCCTCAATTTGCCGAACAAGGCTCTCATCTCCATCCTCGCCAGGGCCGTTTCAGCTCATGACGGCATTCATTGGCTGAAATCCACCGTCGAGTCCTGGAGCCTTGACGCCGATCAGGCCCACGCAAGGCTGGCCGATGGCAGCGAGATCTCGGCGTCGCTGGCGGTCGCCGCCGATGGACGCCTGTCTCCGGCGCGGGAAGCCGCCGGCATTCGCGCCTTCGCGCGGCCCTATCCGCAGTCGGCGCTTGTCCTCAATTTCGGCCACCGCAGCGAGCACGGCTTCGTCTCGACCGAGTTCCACACCGAAACGGGGCCGTTCACGCAGGTCCCGTTGCCCGGCAGGCGCTCCAGCCTTGTCTGGGTGGTGAAGCCGCAGACCGCGCAGGAGCTTGCGGCGCTCGACGATGCAGCCCTGTCGGGGCGTGTCGAGGAACAGATGCAATCGGTGCTTGGCCGGGTCTCGGTCGAGCCGGGTCGCCAGATCTATCCGTTGTCGGCGGCCTCGCCCGGCCGCTTCGCGCAAAACCGCGTGGCGCTGGTCGGCGAAGCAGCGCATGTGTTCCCTCCGATCGGCGCCCAAGGCCTCAACCTAGGCATCAGGGATATCGAAGATCTGATTGGAATCGCGAGTGAAAACAGTAGCGATCCCGGATCGCGCCGGACCCTCGCCTCCTACGACACCAGGCGCCGGCCCGACATATGGGCGCGCAGCGGCGCGGTGAACCTGCTCAACATGTCGCTCTTGTCCGATATGCTGCCGGCGCAGCTGGCGCGCAGCGCCGGCCTCAATGCGCTGGGCAGCTTCGCCCCGCTGCGCGCTTTCTTCATGCGCGAGGGGCTGCGGCCGGGCAGCGGCTTTCGCGCCATCGCCGGCGGCCTAAGGAAAGAGGTCGGCCGGTAGGATTCCGTGCCGTATCGCATAGAGCAGCGCGGTCACCGTCACCACCGAAAAGCATGTCGTGATCAGCACGCTGGCCGAGGCCCGCTGCACCCACACGTCATATTGCTGTGCGATCACGAAGACATTGGTCGCCGTCGGCAGCGCCGCCAGCAGCATGGCGGAAAAGACCCAGGTCGGCGAGAAATTGCCGATCCAGCTTAGCACGACATAGCAAAGCAGCGGATGGACGATCAGCTTCAGCCCGGCGATCAATGCCAGCTCGTGCGGCACGCGGTTGAGCGGCCTCAGCGCCAGCGTCACGCCCATGGCGAACAAGGCGCAAGGTGCCGCCGCGCGGGCGAGGTAGTCGAGGAAACGATCGACAGGCAGCGGCGGGCGGAACTCCACATAGGCGGCGCCAACGCCGAGCGCCGTCGCAATGATGAAGGGGTGCAGCGCGATCTTTTTCAGGACGCCGAGCGCCAGCTGGAGCGGCGGCGCCTTCTCCTTGCCAGACAGCGCCATCATCATCGGCGCGACCGTGAAATGCACGATGTTCTCGAAGCAGAAGATCAGCGCCACCGGCACCGCCGCCTGCTCGCCAAACGCCAGCAGGGCAAGCCCCGGCCCCATATAGCCGATGTTGCCGTAAGCCGCGGCAAGGGCGGTGATCGTCGCCGGCGCGATGCCGCCACCGGAAACGAAAACCGACCAGGCGAACATCAGCGTGAAGACCGCATAGGTAGCGACGAGCGAGCCAAGGATGAAGCTCCACTCCGTCAACTGCTCGAACGGCGTCTTGGCGAGCAACTGGAAGAACAGCGCCGGCAGCGCGACATAGACGATGAAAATGTTCATCCAGCCGAGCGCCTCCAGCGGCTGCCTGGTGATGCGCGCCACCAGGAAACCGATGAAGATCATGCCGAAGAATGGGAGGACGAGACCGATGACATCAGACATTTTTCGCTCGGGCGGGAAAACTCCTGCGCGGGCTAGCCCGTTGCTTCGTCCGAGGTCAAGGACTGGCTATTGAATTACGGCAGTGCCTGCGCCAAATAGGCCCAAGCCGAAAGTCGGGGTCGATTTTTGGCTGCGTGACGTGTAAATTCAAGGTCTTAGGCGCCTTGTGCGCAGCCACGAAAGGCGCCTCGGAACAGCGCATGACCCGAAAATCGGATCGATTTTCGAAGAGGATCATGCGCAAAACTAAAAGCGCTGCAGCGTCCTTTGCGCGTCCGAGAGGACGCGCGGCGCTGCAGGTGGTGAGCGTGATGAAGACGGCCAAATTCTCGATCGGGCAAGTGGTTCGCCACAGGCTGTTTCCGTTCCGCGGCGTGATCTTCGACGTCGATCCCGAATTCGCCAACACCGAGGAATGGTATGAAGCCATCCCGGCCGACGTGCGTCCGCGCAAGGATCAGCCTTTCTACCATCTTCTGGCGGAGAATTCGGAGACCGAATACATCGCCTATGTGTCCGAGCAGAACCTGCTCGAGGACCGGTCGGGCGAGCCGGTGCGGCATCCGCAGATCGGCGAGATGTTCGACAAGCTGCCGGACGGCCGCTACGAGCCGAAGCGCCAGTCGAAGCACTGAAACGCAAAAGCACGTACCCAAGGCGCACAGCGCGTCGACAACAAAAAAGCGGGGCAATTGCCCCGCTTTTTTGTTTCCAGAGGTGCTCTGGAGATCAGTTCGCGGTCTTGGCCTTGTCCTGCTCGTCCTTGAGCTTCTTGGCGAAGTCCTGATTGTTCTTGGCGACGAAGTCCTGCAGCTTCTTCTGCCGGTCCTCGATGTCCGACTGCTGCAGCGGTGGGCCGTCATAGGCGCCGCTGAAGCCGGTGAGCGCGATCTTGATCGGGTTCGGCTGGTTCTGGAAGTTGATCGAGGTGAGCGTGATGCCCTGCCCCTTCTTGAAGGAAGCGACGAGCTGGTCGCTCAGCGGCACTTCCGCCACGCAACGATCCGGGAAGCAGATCACATAGTCGAGCTTCTGTGCCTTGCCGGAATCGATCTGCAGCGCGATGCCCGGAGGAACGAGGCGGCCGGTCGGGACCGTGACCTGGAAGACCTTCCGGTTCACCTTGCCCTTGAGCTCGATCAGGCTGACGCCGGTGACGAGCTGGCCGTTGCCGGCGGTGACGATGTTCTGCACATTGCAGATGTCGACGTCTTCCTGCTTGGTGCAGGCCTTGAACCAGCCCTGAGGGATCTGCGGCTGCTGTTGGGCCGAGGCGGTGAAAAGCCCGGCGCCCAGAACGCCGACCACGCCTGCGGCCAGCACCGAAAGGCGGTACGCGTTGATCGTCATATGGTGCACTTTCCTCTCAAATGATCCCGGGGACCGGCTTCTTCGTGCCGTGTGGTCCAGCTACCTGTTGCCCAAATGAGGCAACAGGATGACTTCGGAGCGCGTGTTACACTGCCAGCGGCGTCGAATCCAGCCCGGTTTCCGCGATTTCTTTGTGCTTTCGTGCCCGCGGGAACAGTGCGGTCGACGATGGATCGGCTGAACCCGATTCCCGTTGGCGCGCCGATTCAATCGGATGGCGAAATGCTCTAGGGTGCGTGGCGAATCACAAAAGCCGCCCGGCAAGGAGACGGTCATGGACCGCGTTCTCGTTCGGCTGATCGCCGCGACGTCGTTTCTGGCTCTTTCGCTCCTTCCGGCACAGTCGGAGCCGAAGCACGGCATCGCCATGCAGGGCGAGCCGGCGCTGCCGCCCGACTACAAGCATTTCGACTACGTCAATCCGGACGCGCCGAAAGGCGGAAGCGTCACCTATTGCGTCGTAGGCTCCTTCGACAACCTCAACCCCTTCATCCTGAAAAGCCTGCGCACCACGGCGCGCGGCATGATCGATACTGTTTACGGCAACCTCGTCTTCGAGCCGTTGATGCAACGCAACTATGACGAGCCTTTCAGCCTCTACGGGCTGCTGGCCGACAGCGCCGACATGGATCCGGATCGCAAGTCGATCGAGTTCCATCTCAATCCCAGCGCAAAATGGTCGGATGGGCAGCCGGTGACGCCGGAGGACGTGCTGTTCACCTACGATGTCTTCGCCGAGAAAGGCCGCCCGCCCTACAGCGATCGCATGAGCATGATCGCCAAGCTGGAGAAGACCGGCGAGCACAGCGTGAAGTTCACCTTCAACGACAGGGCCAACCGCGAATTCCCGCTGATCGTCGCGCTGACGCCGATCGTTCCCAAGCACGCCTTCGATAAGGATACGTTCGACAAGACCACGCTGAAGCCGCTGATCGGCTCCGGCCCCTACACCGTGGACAAGGTGCAGCCCGGGCAGCGCATCATCTTCAAGCGCAATCCGGATTACTGGGGTAAGGACATCCCCTCGAAGCGCGGCTTCGACAATTTCGACCAGGTCACCATCGAGTATTTTCTCAACGCCAATGCCAAGACAGAGGCGTTCAAGAAGGGCATCTGCGCCCTCGACGACGAGACCGATCCGGTCAAGCGCGAGCGTGACATCGATATTCCGGCGTTCCGAAGGGGCGATGTGAAGGAAGAATATTTCAACACCGGCATCCCCCCGGTTGTGACCGGCTTCCTGTTCAACACCCGCCTGCCCAAATTCGCTGATCCCGTGGTCCGCCGCGCGCTCGGCATGCTTTACGATTTCGAATGGACGAACAAGAATCTGTTCGGCGGCAAGTTCAACCGCACCATGAGCTATTGGCAGAATTCCGAGCTGTCCGCGCTTGGCCACCCGGCCGACGATCGTGAAAAGGCGCTGCTTGCGCCCTATCCCGGCCGCGTGCCGCCGGACGTCATGGACGGCACCTGGCGCCCGCCGGTAACGGATGGTTCGGGCCAGGATCGCAAGGTGCTCAAAGCGGCCTTCGACTTGCTGAAGGGCGCCGGCTTCCATGTCCAGGACGGCAAGATGCTCGACCCGCAGGGAAACCCTTTCGGCTTCGAGATCCTGACCTCGTCGCAGGATGAAGAGCGGCTGGCGGCCATCTACCAGCGCACGCTGGAAAAGATCGGCATCGACGTCGGCATCCGCACCCTCGACGGCGACCAGATCCAGTCGCGCAAGCAGCGTTTCGACTTCGAGGTGCTGGTTGGCACAAGCGGCTTCAACAATTCGCTGTCACCCGGCAGCGAGCAGGTTGGCCGCTGGGGATCGGTCGCCGCGAAAACGGAAGGATCGTTCAATCTCGCGGGCGCCTCCGATCCGGCGATCGACGCCGCGATCGACGCCATGCTGAATGCCCGCACCAAGGAAGATTACGTCGCGGCGGTGCGCGTGCTCGACCGGCTGCTGATCTCAGGCAACTACATGGTGCCGATGCAATACAACACGCAGCAATGGCTCGCTTACTGGAGCTATCTGGAACATCCGCAAAAGACCCCCATATTCGGCTATCAGCTGCCGACCTGGTGGCGAAAGCCCAACTGACGCAACCCAACCAATCGGGACCGAACAGGAGACGAGCATGAGCGCCGAGAACTCCATCACCGTCGATGTTGTGTCCGATGTCGTCTGCCCCTGGTGCTTCATCGGCCAGAAGCGCCTGGATAAGGCCATCGCCGCGGTGGGCTTTGACGTGCATGTCCGCTGGCGGCCTTTCCAGCTCGATCCGACCATCCCTCCGGCAGGCATGGATCGCCGCCAATACATGCTTGGCAAGTTCGGCAGCGAGGAACGCATCCGCGAGATCCACGCGCGCATCGAGCCGCTCGGCGAAGCCGAGGGTATCCATTTTGCATTTGGCGCCATCAAGGTCGCCGCCAACACGCTGGATGCTCATCGGGTCATCCGCTGGGCCGGCGCCGCCGGCGAGGACGTGCAGAACCGGCTGGTGCGCCGCCTCTTCCAGCTGAATTTCGAGGAAGGCGCGAACATTGGCGACCATGCCGTGCTGGCAAAGGCCGCCGGCGAGGCCGGCATGGATGCATCGGTGGTCGAGACGCTGCTGCCGACCGACGCCGATGTCGAAGCCGTCCGCAACGAGATCGCCACCGCCTCGCGCATGGGCATCACCGGCGTGCCCTGCTTCCTGCTCGAAGGCAAATACGCGGTGATGGGCGCGCAGGATGCCGACACGCTTGCCGACGCGATCCGCCAGGTGGCCCAGGCCAAGGCGCGCGGCGAGCTCGAAACCGCCGCTGGCTGAGCGTTCCTACCATGCTATTCCGGACGGAAAGCCGTCGCGTACTTTTCCTGGATTGCTCCTGCTTAACAGTCGGCTCGCCCCCACGATCTGGTGAATCGCCCTGAACACGGCGCTAAGCTAAAACCCTGGAAGGATTTAACTGATTTGAGGGGCGCGGGATGGTCAGGCGTCGCGCATTGTTGCTGCTGTGCTTGCCTTTCGCCTTCGGCCTTCCGCTGACATTGCAGCGCGTGTCCGCCGAGGAAGCCGTCATGTCGGCGACTTTTGAAGGCAAACCCTGGACAGCGTCTTTCACCTTGGCCCAGACGATGCAGATGGGCGGCAAGCCGATGCTGAACCTGTCGGGAACCGAGCAGGGCTCGCCGACCAAGACCTTCAATTCGATGCTGGTGCTCAAGGATTCGAACGACCTTGCCGGGAGCTATAGACTCAAGGCCGGGTCCGCCACGAACAGCGCCAGCTTCAATATCCTCGATTCCGGCGCCACGGTCGGCCATGTCCGTTTCGCCGGCGGCGAGATCGTCATCGACAAATACGACCCTGCCGCCAAGACCGTTTCCGGCCATTTCAGTGCCTCGGGAAAAGGCGAATCGGGCAAGCCTGAAGAACTCACGGACGGTAGATTTTCGGGCATTCCGGTCGTCGCGCAGTAGCCATTTCGGCTGACCGGCGCCTCTTTTTCGTTCACAAACCCGTGTTTTTTGCTTCCCTTAGGGAAGCTTTCCGCCGACTGGCTCAATTGTCCTTAACACACTGGAATAAAAGCCGAAATCCAGGCGATGAATGGTCTGCCGGCGTCGGCTTTCTGTTGCGCGTGCGCCACGGCGGGTAACCCTGTTCACATTCTTCGCCAGAAAATTAATGGAAAATGATCAATTGGTGTTACCCTGTGTAACAAAACTAAGAAAGGTTTGGGCGGGATCGTGATTGGGGTCGGCAGACCGCGACGTACAGTACCGGAGCAAACATCCAACGAGGCAAAGACCTCGTCCCTGACGCCGGTATCGTCGATGCGTACATTCTGGGGGCTGATGCGAGCCTACTGGTTCTCCGAACGCTGGAAGGAAGCCTGGACCCTCACCATCGTCATCGCGCTGCTGACGGCGCTGTCCAGCAAGGCTGGCGTCTGGTTTGCCATGGCGCTGGGCGAGTTGGGCAATTCGATTGCCTTCCTGCACGACGCGGCCAACACGCACCCCTTGCAGACCATCCTGACCAATGCCGGCATATTGGTGCTGCTGGTGGTGCTGAAGGATGCCGGTCTTACCGGCGTGCGCAATCTCGTTTCGACGACTTTGCATCGCAAATGGCGGGGCTGGCTGAACAACCAGTTCAACCAGGCCCTGCTCGACGGCAACCATACCCATTTCCATGCGCAGCACGGCTCGGTGGCGGGCGGCATCGTCGCCCCGGACAACATCGATCAGCGCATCCAGGAATCGATCAAGGACATGACCGGCGGCGCCATCGGTCTGGCCATGGGCGTGCTCGGCGTGGCGACGTCGCTCTATTTCATCGGTGAGAACCTGATCGGGTCCTCGGTCGAGGTCAAAGGCCTGGAATTCCTGGGCAGCTACGGCACAGCGGTCCTGGCTTTCCTTGCCGTCGCCACCTATGTGCCGCTGAACACCTGGATCGCGGTCAAGCTCGGACGACTGCTCGAACGGCTCAATGTTCGCATGCAACAGGCCGAGGGCAGCTACCGCGCCGAGCTGACGACGTTCCTGCGCCGCAGCTTCCATGTCGCCGCCTCGCATGGCGAAGGCGTGCAAAAGTCGATGCACGACAGGCTCTATGTCGATATCGACAAGACGTGGGGGCGGCTCAATATCGTCAACACGAGCTACACGTCGTTCGAGCTGATCTACAATTTCGTCGGCGCCCGTATCATTGCCTACGCCCCGGGCCTCGTGTCGTTCATCCACAACCGTCTCGACTACAAGGGCTACATCACCGGCTCCGAAATGGTCGCGCAGTTGATCAGCCAATGCTCGTGGTTCATCCATGTGATGCCGGCGATTGCGACGCTCAGGGCCAACAGCCAACGCGTGACCGAACTCGCCGACGCCATCGAGAACGTCCAGAACCCACGGGAATTCTATCAGCAGACCGGCCGCTCCGACTTCAGCTACGCCACGCAGAATCCGGTGTTCGGCCTGACCATCCAGAAGCTCGAACTGGCGCATCAGGGCGAAGATGCGACACCCTTCCTCAGCGCCGCCAATCTGCGCTTCCGCCGCGGCGAGTGGACCTTCCTCAAGGGCGAGTCCGGCTGCGGCAAGACCTCGCTGATCAAGGCGATCAACGGCCTGTGGGCCTACGGTCGCGGCACCATCGTCTTCCCTGAGGGCGTGACGAGCTTCTACGCCGCTCAGGAGGTGAAGCTGCAGCAGGTCTCGCTGAAGCAGCTCGTCTGCCTGCCGGGTTCAGAAAACGACCACACCGACACGCAGGTTGCGGCCGCCCTGCACAAGGCCGGTCTCGGCGATTTCATCGGCCACCTGGCCGACGAGAGCCGCGAGGGCAAGATCTGGGATCAGGTGCTTTCGGGCGGCCAGAAGCAGAAGCTGGTGGTCGCGCGCATCATCCTGCGGCAGCCGGGGCTTCTGTTCCTCGACGAGGCGACCGGCGCGCTCGATCCCGAGGGCAAAATCGCCTTCCACCAGGCAATCAAGGACAATTGCCCGAACGTCACCGTCATCAGCGTCATGCACGAGGCGGTGGCGCCGCGCTCGCTGTCCGGCGAGGAGTTCTATCACAGCGTGGTTTCGATCGCCGACGGCGTCGCCACCAAGAAGCCGCTTGCGCCGAGCCTGCCGCGCGAGCTCACCACCATTCTCGCCCAGCCGCGGCCGGTCGAGGACAAGTGGCTGCGCTTCCGCCGGCTGAAGCAGAAATAGCAGTCATACCAAGCCTTTGACCGGCGGCCATGGCCTGGCTCGAGCTGTCGTCGATCACAGTCTCGCGATCCGGCCTCCCCGCTTCCATTTTCAGCACCCCGCGCGATTGACTCGGCAAAAAGCGCTCCTATGTTGCGCGCGCTCGCTGATTTCCAACTCGAACCCCGCGAGCAGAAAGGTCAACCCGCCATGCCTGGCGACAGTCACAGTCGAACGCAACCGCCGTCCGCCCTGACGTGACCTGATGGCTCACGTCCTGCCGGACGGCAAGGAGTGAGCCATGAACGAATTCGCACCCGTACTGGACGACGAAGCCGTTGCCGTCGCCCGTGTTCTTGCCAACGATCACGTCGCCGACGTCGTCGAAGCCCTCAACCACGAGCCCCGCGAGACGGCCATCGAGCTGCTCTGCGCCGTGCCGTTCGAGCGGCTGGTCGAGATTTTCGACCAGCCGGAACTCGAGGCGGCACCAGAGCTTGCCGAGGCCCTGCCGCGCCCGAAGGCGAGCAAGCTGTTGACCGCCATGTCGGTCGACCGCGCGGCCGACATCCTGCGCGAGCTGGACGAACCGGCCCGCTCGGAACTGCTCGGCGCCTTGGCGCCGCCGCTGCGCGCGACGCTGCTGTCCATCCTGGGATATCCGGAAGGCAGCGCCGCCTCGATCATGACGACGGAATTCGTCAGCGTGCCTTCCGACTGGACCGTTGGCCGCACGCTCGACTACATCCGCAAGGTCGAGCGCACGCGCGAAACCATCTACGCCATCTATATCGTCGACCCGGACACGCAGCTCCTGCTGCGTTCGACCGGATTGCGCCGGCTGATCACTGGCAACCCGGAGGATTCGATCCTGTCGGTGGCGCCCGACCGCATGCCGGTGACGGTGACGCCGCTCACCGATCGCGAGAACCTGGCGCAGACCATCTCCAAATACGACCTGCTCGCTCTGCCTGTCGTCGATCACGGCAGGATCCTCGGCATCGTCACCGTCGACGACATCATCGACACGATGATCGAGGAGACGACCGAGGACGTGCATCGCTTCGGCGGCATGGAGGCGCTGGACGAGCCCTATATGAAGATGGGTTTTCTCGCCATGATCCAGAAGCGCGCCGGCTGGCTCTGCGCGCTGTTCCTCAGCGAGATGCTGACGGCCAACGCCATGCAGAGCTACGAGGGCGAGTTGGAAAAGGCGATCGTGCTGACCCTGTTCATCCCGCTGATCATGAGCTCCGGCGGCAATTCCGGCTCGCAGGCGACGTCGCTCGTTATCCGCGCGCTGGCGCTGCGCGAGATCGGGTTGCGCGACTGGTGGCGGGTGGCGCTGCGCGAGCTGCCGACCGGGGTGGTGCTCGGCTCGATCCTCGGCGTCGTCGGCATCTGCCGCATCGCGCTCTGGCAGTATTTCGGCTTCTACGACTACGGCCCGCACTGGATGCTGATCGCGGCGACGGTGGGCGCGGCGCTGATTGGCATCGTCACCTTCGGCTCGCTTTCGGGATCGATGCTGCCCTTCGCGCTGAAGCGCATCGGCTTCGACCCGGCAAGCGCCTCGGCGCCGTTCGTCGCCACGCTGGTCGACGTCACCGGACTGGTCATCTACTTCTCGGTGGCGCTCGTGATCCTGCGCGGCACGCTGCTTTAGAGCAATTTCAGAAAAAATGTGAGCGGTTTTCCGCCTGGAAATTGCGACAAAACAAAGAGATGGATCGTCTCACCGTTTTTCCGTGAAACGGTGAGACGATCCAGAGCCATGTGGGCAGCCGCCGGGATCACCGGCGGCTGCCCACGCCGCGATCAAACGCGTTCGCCGTTCTTCACGCGATAGGTCGGCTTGTACATCGTCACCAGTTCCTCGGCCGCGGTCGGATGCACGGCCATGGTGCGGTCGAAATCGTCCTTGGTCAGGCCAGCCTTCAGCGGGATGCCGAGAAGCTGCGCCATCTCGCCGGCGTCGGGGCCCAGAATATGGGCGCCGATCACCTTCCTGGACGCGCCGTCGACCACCAGCTTCATCAGCATCTTCTCGTCGCGGCCCGACAGCGTATGTCGCATCGGACGAAACGACGCGCGATAGATCTCGACGTCGGGGAAGCGCTTGATCGCGTCGTCTTCCGACAGGCCGACGGTGCCGATCTCCGGCTGCGAGAACACCGCCGTCGGAATGGTATCGTGGTCCGGCGCGGTCGGATTGTCCTTGAATGCGGTCTCGATGAAGCACATCGCCTCGTGGATGGCGACCGGCGTCAGTTGCACGCGATGGGTGACGTCGCCGATGGCCCAGATGTTGTCGACATTGGTGCGCGAATATTGGTCGACCACGATCGCGCCCGTCTTGCCGAGTTCGATGCCGACGCCTTCCAGGCCCATATTCTCGGTGTTGGGAATACGCCCGATCGCCAGCATCACCTGATCGACCGTCAGGGTTTGGCCGGACGACAACAGCACGTCCAGCCTGCCGTCGGGGCTCTTGCGCACCTGTTCCGAAACCGCGGGGCAGAGGATCCTGATCCCCTTCTTCTCCATCGTCTCATGCAGCGAGCGGCGCAGATCCATGTCGAAGCGGCTAAGGATCTCCTGGCCGCGATAGACCAGCGTGGTCTCGACGCCCAGGCCGTGGAAGATGTTGGCGAATTCGACGGCGATGTAGCCACCGCCCTCGATCATGATCGCCTTCGGCAGTTCCTTGAGATCGAAGGCCTCATTGGAGAAGATGCAGTACTCGTGGCCCGACAGTGCCGGATGCGGCGCGGGCCGCCCGCCTGTAGCGATCAGGATCTGGTCGGCGCTGACGGTGCGATCTTCCGCGACCAGATAGACGGAGTGCGGGTCGACGAGCACCGCGCGCGAATGAAAGGTCTCGCCGCCGGCGCCTTCGACATTCCTCTTATAGATCGCTTCGAGCCGCGCGATCTCCTTGTCCTTGTTGGCGACCAGCGTCTGCCAGTCGAAGCTCGCCTCGGGCACGGTCCAGCCGTAGCCGGCGGCGTCTGCAAAATGCTCGGGAAATTGCGAGGCATAGACATAGAGCTTCTTCGGCACGCAGCCGCGGACGACGCAGGTGCCGCCGAAGCGGTACTCCTCCGCAATGGCGACCCGCTTGCCAAGGGCCGCCGCCACCCGGGCCGCTCTCACCCCGCCCGAGCCGCCGCCGATGACGAACAGATCATAGTCATAAGCGGCCATCGTGGTGGGCTCCTGCGCGTGAGAAAGACGGGCCACAGGTAGGCCGCAAAGCGGCAAAAGAAAAGCCCGGGCGAGCCCGGGCTTTGTGGTCCAGCGGCCACCGGCCGATGGAAAGAGATATCAGTTCTGCGAATCGTCCGCCGGAGCCGAATTGTCGGCGGGAGCCGAATTGTCCGCCGGAGCGGCGCCGTCGGCGGGCGCGGTGGCGTCCTGAGCCGGCGCTGCCGGCGCCTTGGCCTTGGCCGCGGCCGCAAGCGTCTCGCCGACCTGCTGCGCGAGGTCGCGGGCAACGCCGTTCTGCCAAATGTCGGCGGCCTTCACGAGGTCGCGCGTCACCGCGGGGCCGCTGTCCAGCAGCTTCTTGCCGGCTTCCGAGCTGTAGAAGGTGGCGATGTCGTTGAGCTCCTGTTCGGAAAACACCTTGGCATAGGCCAGTGCTGCTTCCTTTTCGAGATCGGCGCGGCGCGAAGCAAGGGCGAGCGCCTTCTCGGCCACGGTCTTGCCGATCAGCTCCTGCATGTCGGGATTCTTCTGGATAAGCTGCGCTTCGAGCGCGCCGGCCGCCTGCGGCAGGATGTTGTCGAACGTATCCGTCGCATGGATCGCCGCGACGGCCGCGCGCGCCGCCTTCAGGTGCGATTCGCTGACGTCCTGCGCAAACACCGGCGAGGACAGCGCAAGGACGGCCGAGGCCGCCAGGAACATCGAAAGGCGGCGAACTCGTTTAGGCAACATCATGGTCGATAGAACTCCCTGGTTTCAGGCTGCATGGACGGTTTCGATACCGTCGCCGCCGGCGATGATGGCCGTTGACGCCAGCCCGATGAATAGACCGTGCTCGACAACGCCTGGAATGGCGAAGAGAGCATTCGAAAGCGCTCTTGTATCCGGAATGCGGCCAAAAGATGCATCGAGGATAAAGTGGCCGCCGTCTGTAACAAATGGCTGGCCCCCCGTCATCCTCAATGTAACCGGGCCGGAAAGGCCGAGCGTTGCCGCGGCCGCGCCGATCGCTATCCCGGTGGCGCGCAGGCCGAATTTGTTGACCTCGATCGGCAGCGGGAACCGGCCGAGGGTCTCGACCAGCTTGGACTTGTCGGCAATCACGATCATGCGCTCGGACGCCGCCGCGACGATCTTTTCGCGCAGCAGCGCGCCGCCGCCGCCCTTGATCAAGGTCAGGTCCGGATCGACCTCGTCGGCGCCGTCGACGGTAAGGTCGAGTTCCGGCGTGTCATCGAGTGTGGACAACGGCACGCCGAGCTCACGGCAGAGCGCTGCGGTGCGCTCCGAAGTCGGCACGCCGACGACGTCGAGGCCGGTGGCGACCTTCTCGGCCAGCAGCCGCACGAATTCTTCCGCCGTGGTGCCGGTGCCGATGCCGAGCCGCATGCCGCTGCCGACATGGGCGAGCGCCGCCCGCGCGGCTTCGACCTTCAACTGCCTTGCATCCATGGGGAACCCCGATTTCGCCGGTTTCGCGCGCCTCCTAGCATTTTTGCCTGCCCCGTCAAAGGCCGTCAAAGGGCCGCGCTGTGGACCGATCGAGGCTTCTTGCTTGAACCCGGCCCTGCCTGTATCGCCTACGGCAATTCAATCGCTACAGGAATTCCCCATGCCGCGCCCGATCATCGTCTTCGACCTCGACGGAACGCTGGTCGACACCGCGCCGGACCTGCTCGACAGCCTTAACCACAGCCTAGCGGCAAGCGATCTCGCCGCTGTCGATGAAGCCGGCTTCAGGCGCTTCGTCGGCCATGGCGGCCGCGTCATGATCGAACGCGCGCATGCCGCGCAGAACAAGGCGCTGGCGGCCGAGGAGCACGACCGGCTGCTGAAGCTGTTCCTCGACCATTACACGCTGAACATTCCCGGCAAGTCCCGCCCCTACCCCGGCGTTGTTGCCGCGCTCGATCGTTTCCAGGCCGCCGGCTACTTGATGGCGGTCTGCACAAACAAGTACGAGGCGAATTCCGCGACGCTGATCGGCGCGTTGGGCATGTCGCACTATTTTGCCGCGATCTGCGGTCAGGACACCTTCGCCTTCCGCAAGCCCGACCCGCGCCATCTCACCGAGACGATCCGCCTGGYCGGCGGCGATCCGAACAGCGCCTTGATGATCGGCGATTCGCAGACCGACATCGACACCGCCAAGGCAGCCGGCATTCCCGTGGTCGCGGTCGATTTCGGCTATACCGACCGCCATGTGCGCGAATTCGAACCGACCCTGGTGATCTCGCATTTCGACGCGCTTACGCCGAAACTGGCGGAGCGGCTGATCGCGTCGGCGCGCTGAGCGGCGCTAAACCGCACCGGCAGAAAATCAGAGAAATCAAACCGAGGAATAACCTCGGCACATCGCCTTGACTTCGCTCACCAGCCTACCTTATATCGCGGCTCGCTTCGGCCTTCGGGCCCAAGGCGGGCGATTAGCTCAGCGGGAGAGCACACCCTTCACACGGGTGGGGTCGTAGGTTCAATCCCTACATCGCCCACCATCTAACCTCCTGAAAAGGTTAGATGATTTAGCTTCCAAGAAAATCCTTGAGAACTGCCGTCGGCGCGTAACCGACGCGTGGCTATCTTTTGACCTCGACCCAGTTCTCCCAGCAACGGTTTGGGCGGTGACGATTGAGGCGAAGTACGGAGGCGTTGGCAATCAAAAAAGTGGAGTTGCCGTGTCGGTTCTGCGGGCGGTCAACCGTTCTTCAAGCAGGCGCCATTCGCTGGACTGGCATCTCGACAACGAAGGAATGACCGATGAGCAAGAAGATCTTTGTGAGCCTGCCAGTTACCGACGTGAAGGCGTCCATGGCCTTCTACGAATCCCTCGGCTTCAGGAACAATCCTCGGTTTCCCGATGAGACGGCGGCCTGGATGGTGTGGAGTGAAGACATCAACTTCATGCTGCTCAGCCGGGAGAAATGGCAGGCCATGACCACCCGCCCCATTCCGCCATCCACGTCCAGCGAGGTAATGCTGGCGCTTTCCCTGGGCAGCCGCGACGCCGTCGATGCGATGGCAGCCGCCGCTGCGGCGAACGGCGGCACAGCAGACATCAATCCGATCGAGGATCATGGGTTCATGTATACCCGCGACCTCGCTGATCCCGATGGCCATGCTGTAGGCGCGATGTGGATGGACTTTTCCTCAATACCTTCAACATCGTGATGGCGCGTTGGCCGTCCAACTTGCTGCCGGACGTTAGTGCCGCAGGCGCCTAAATCAGCCCCCGTCTCACATTCATGCGCGTCACGGCCGTCACCAGAACGGCGCCGGTCATGAAATAGAGCGTGGCGATGACGTGGCCCTGGTGGAAATGCAGCCCGGCGAACAGCAGGGCCATGACCACGGCAAGGAAGGCGATGACGCGAGAAAAGGCATCGGGCATGGGGCGACCTTGTGCAATGTGTTGAGTGGCCGCCCTCATTCAGCCGATCGCTCAATAGAGCGGTTTTCGATTTTTCGCAATCGGCTGGGTGGCGAACTCTCAGGCCAGATCCACCTCGACCCATAGCCCGCCCGGTCCCCGGGCCGCATCGCGCGGCGCGCTGCGCACCGCCTGGATCGAACCGGACGGCGCGGCGAAGGCCGGCTTTCCGTTCTTGTCGGCCAGCCACGGATCGTCGGCGCGAATGACGCGGCCCTTGGTCTTCGTCTCGAGTGCGGTCAGGATGCCGTCATAGGGCATCTCGCCCCAGTGCACCTTCACCGCGTCGACCTTGTTGGTCGGGATGAAGGCCGAAAGGTCTCTGCTCGTCAGCAGATCGAAACCCTGTTTTTCCGGCGTGGCGTTCTGGCTGCCGTGATGGGCGACCTTGAGATAGACGGTGCGCGCCAGAAGGTCGGCCGACGTGACGGTGCCCTGCCCCACCGGCCATGTCAGGTCCTTCCAGCTCAGCCAGTTGCCGATCTGGGCGTCGCCGGGGAACAGCAGCACGTGCCCTGTGTCGATGAACTCGAAGGCAAGCACCAGGCTGGTGTTGTTGACGCCGCGGTCGAGCTGCAGGGCAAGATCGGCGGCGATCCCCATCCAGTCGGCGTCGATGCGCCGCCAGGATTGGTCGCGGTCTTCCATCGCGGCCGCGGCCGAAACCGGCCCGGCATAATGCTTGCGAACATAGGCGCCGATATCGATGGCCGGGTCGCTGCCCTTGTCGCCGGTGAGCGCCGTGGAAAGCGGCGTGCCGACATTGCGCTCGAACGGGCTGAGCTCGTCGACGTAACCAGCATCGGCCGCCTCGTTCATCTTGAGGCCGCTCACCAGCGCCCGCGCGAACGGGCCGCCGCTGGCCAGCGGGAACATCTCGCTCGCCTTTTCCTCCAGCCGCAGCGCCGCCTTGTCGCGCGGCGGGCCGAGCACATAGACGCGCAGATTGGGCAATGCGTCGATCGTCACCGGCGGCCCGCCGGGCTCGAAATAGGTCGGCGTCGGTTTTTGCGACAGCTTTGCCGCCGCGTCGCGGGCCGAGCGCACCCGTTCGCCGGCGGCGCCGAACTGGAAGCCGAGCACGGATTGCAGACCGTCGCGGACACCGGCCATGTAGGAGCTCAGCCCACGCATCGCGTCGAGCTTCTGGCCCACGCCCTGCAGAGCGGCGATCGCCTGGCCCTTGAACTTGTCGAGCTCCGCGGCCTCGGCATCGGCCGGATTCTCGGTCCAGGCCATCCAGACGTCGCCGACGGCAAAATCCTTGAAARGGTCCTTCGCGGTCAGAAAGCCGGAGACATGGTCCCAATGTTCGTGCGTGACGACGAGGATGTCGATCTTGCCGCCGGTCTCCTTCTTGAGGTCGGCGACTATGTCGGCGACCAGCGCCGGGCCGCCCGCGATCGAAACATGGATGCCGCAATCGATGAGCATGCGGAAAGGCTTTCCGTCCGCCTTCCTGAAGGTGAGCAGGTGGCAATCGCCGATGCCCTGGCAATAATGCCGCACCGTAACGCCCGCTGCCGGGGCCACTGCAGCGGCCGTTTTTGCCGACCTTGTCCTCGTCGCCGGCTTTCTAGACATGGTCGTCGTCTCCGTCGCTGGCATGCAGCAAGGCAAAGGGCTCCGACACCTCGCCGCCGAAATAGAGCGCCCGCAGCGGCGATAGGTAATTGGCCGCCATCGTGCCGGCCTGACGCTTCTGCCGGTCCGCGCTGCCAGTGTTCTTGATGATCGAGTAGCGGATCTCTTCGAACCCTTCGCGCGGGTCGATGATGATCGTGGCGCCGCCGCGGAACCAGAAGAAGCTGTCGCCCTCGGCCGTGCCTTGCGGCATCGCCGTGCCGTCCGGCGCAACCGGAATGCGCTGCTGGATCACGGCCACGACCTCGACGCGGAACGAGCCGTCCGGCTCGACGCGGCGCGTCGGGCGCACGCTGTAGATGTCGAAGGTCGTCTCGCCTTTCTTCGGCGCATGCATGACCGTGCCGTCCTCATTGTAGCGCGGCAGATCGGGCAGCAGGCCGAACTGCTTGTAGAGGTCCGGATCGGAGGCGAAGGCCTTGTGCATCGCCTTCCACAGCGCATAGCGGTTCTTGTCGTTGAGCGCGAAGATTTCGGCCCGCTTCAATTTCTGGTTCCAGCCGAGATCGATCTTGCTGAGCAGGCCCTTCAGCCAGGAAGGCGACGGGTCCTCCGGCGCGCTCCAGGCCAGCGTCTCTTCCGAGATGGTGCGCACGTCGCGCGGCAACAGCTTCCATTTGCGGAACGATTCCAGGAAGGCCAGGCGATAGTGCAGCGGATCGTCCGGATAGGCGTCGCGGTCGGCGGTGATCAGCGCGCGCAGATATTCACCGAAGGTGATGTCGACGGAAGGGCAATAGTCGAGCGCGCGGATGCACATGGTCAGCATCTGCCTGGCGGTCTTGGCGACCTCGTCGGTCAGGCGCTCGACCAGGCTCGGATGCAAGGTTCCCGCCGGCAGGATGCCGGAGCCGCCGGTGGCAAGCTGGATCAGGTCGTCGGTCCGCCGGTCGGCGATGGCCAGGAAGGCCTGGTAGACGGCGAAGACCAGGATTGAGCCGCGGTCATGCGCCTCGAAGGTCTTGTCGTAGTCGAGATCGGCCATGCCGGCGCCGCCATATTCGCGCAACGGTCCGGCCCTGCCGCTGCCTTCGCCGAACTGCTTGGCGATACCCGAAAGCAGCGAGGCGGCCGACAGTTCGCCCCTTGCCTTGCCGATTTCGAATCTGACCAACTCCTTTAGGGTGAAATGCTGGAAGAGCGCGACGATATCGGCGAAGGCCTCGTGAAAGGCCGGCACGTCCGGATTGGAGGCTTCCTGGAATCGGCGATGCAGCCCGTCGAGCAGCGCATGCGACATCTCATGCGCGACGATATCGCTGGACAGACACGAGAACACCGTCGTTCCGGGCGTGGTGACGTCCCCCTCATTGCTGGCGCCGGGAAATAGCCGAACAGCAGCGCCTTCTTTTCCGGGCTGTAATAGGCATTCTCGGCGCGCAACGCATGCGGATAGATGCGCAGGCGCGGCACATAATGCGCCTTTACCGTCATGTCGCCGGTGCGGCCGGGAGCCTCGGCATAATGCGGCGCCCACAATGCCCGCCGGCCGAGCGCGCRCTCGAAATGGCCGATCGTGGTCATGGCGACGGCGTAGACCATCTGCTGGTGGAATTTCGGATTGCCTTCCGAAGGCGGCAGTCCGTCCTGCGCCAGAAGAACCTTGTCGTTGAGATCGACCGGATCGTAGATGCGGTCGGACGCGGGGTCGACATCGACCACTTCGAGATATTCGCCGATCGGGCCGGGCAGCAGCGGCTTGTCCGTCGCCGGCTCGTCGTCCCACGGCACCGAAAGCGTCGCCTGGTAGACCGAAACGGAATCCAGCCGTTTCGCCACCGAAGGATCGAGGGCGTAGATGCGCAGGCGCCGTTGCGGCGGCGGCAGCGGCCGCGGCTTGCGCTTGATGGCCGGCGCAGGGCCTGTAACGGGTGCAGGAACGGCCAAGCTCGCGCCTGGACGGCCGAGCAGACCTTCCAGGAACGCCTTGAGCGGCTTTGACGGATTGCCCTGGTCGAGCGCCGCTTCGAGGAAGCGGTTGCGTGCCGCCGCCGAAACCTGATCCGGATCGCCGTCCGGGTCGGCGATCGTCTGCTCGATTGCCACTGTTCTTTGCGCCATCTGCGTCAGTTCCAGCGCAAACATCATGCGCTGCCGCGATGTCACGGGGGTCGGCGCCGCCAACGAGTTGCCGCCGGTCAAGAGCTCGAGCCAGCTCCATGTATAGGTGGCGGGAGTGAGCTTCGTGAGGCTCTCCGCCGCTGGCGGCGGGAAGTCCAGTGCATCGAGAGCCCGCAACACGCCCTGCCCGATCTTCTGCTTCGTCTCCGCCGCATTCATCTTGGCCGTCGATTTCAAAGCCTTCGCGAACAACGCCTTGCGTACAGCCTCGATCCGCATCCAAGGCTGAGGATAGTTCTTCACCACGTCCCAATGCTCGGCGAGCCACAGAGCGGCCGCGGCGGCGACTTGCGGGGTGGCGGCCGAGGTGCCGTTGCCGTCCATGTCGACCACCTTGCGGCAGTCGATTTCCGCCCAGGGCACGTTCGGCGTGTAGGCGCCGAGCGCCGTGTTCATCTTGGAAGGCGGCCCGTAATTGCCTTGCATGGTGCCGAGAGCAAGGCCGGCATAGGCGCGTCCGTCGCCCATCACGCCGCATGCCGCAAGCACCCGGTTGTAGCGCGCAGGATAGACGATGCTGCTTGGCGTGAAGGTGAAATTGTTGCCTGCCGCGGTGACCATCACCAGGCCGTGGTCGTAGGCAAGGTTGACGGCGTCGACCAGGGCCTGCGAGGTGAGGCCGCCCATGCTCATCGACAGCACCTGCGCGCCCTGCTGGCGCGCATAGTCGATGCCTTGCACCATGGTCCCGGTGGTCAGCCGCACCACCCAGTCGGCGATGCGAACCGGCAGGATTTTCGCCAATGGCGCGCCGCCGACGAAATCGGTGAAGCCCGGCCAATGCGGCGAAGTGCCGTCGAGCTTGTTGCCGGCAAGCAGGCTGAGCGTGCCGGTGCCATGGCCGCGATTGCTGGTGAGCGTGCCGGCTGGAGCGTGGTCGGTCGCGTTGTTCGGACCGGTTCCGTCGTCGACGAAGTTGCGTTGCTGGGCTGTAAGAAGCCCGGCCGGCAGGGTCTCGTGGTTCGGGTCGAAACCGGTATCGAGATGGGCGATCGTGATGTTGGCCTGCTTGGCGCCCACCCTGTTGCGCGCCGCCGCGAACTGGCTGAAGTCAGGCGCGGCGTTCCAGGCGATGCGCCCCGCAACCACCGCCTGTCCGCCCTGCGGATCCTGATCGTCGAAAGCGCAGACGGGACTGGCGCTTGCCGCCATGCCGCGGTCGCCGGCGCCATTCCTGTAATCCCATTGCTGCTGCATATCGGGCTCGACCGCGAGCACCTCGCCGCCTGCAGCCGCAAGCGCCGGAGTCCGGGCGACAAGATCGTGGGCATGGTCCCAGGGATTGTCCGTGTCGGCGACACCCGTGCTCAACCGTAACCAGGTGGCGCCGCGATCCCCGGCCGCGGCCGGACCCGCGCTGCCGACACCGGGCGGGAGAGCAAGGATCGGTTCGGCTTCGATCCCGCCAATCCGGAGTGGCCCGCCTCGCACCGCGAGCCCCGCGCCGTCGCCATGAACCTTGACAAGGAGACCCTTCGCGGCTGCCATGGCATGCCCCTCCCCCATCCAACCATGGCGCCGACCGTCCGCTCCGGTCAAGCCAAGGTTCCCGCCATGCTTCGATTGAGCTCTTTGCCGACTAGGCAAT
This sequence comes from Mesorhizobium sp. LCM 4577, assembly GCF_001854795.2. Taxonomy (NCBI): domain Bacteria; kingdom Pseudomonadati; phylum Pseudomonadota; class Alphaproteobacteria; order Hyphomicrobiales; family Phyllobacteriaceae; genus Mesorhizobium; species Mesorhizobium sp. LCM 4577. The sequence continues at coordinate 218,629 of NZ_MDDU01000024.1, forward strand.
CATGCGGCCTGTCTTCCAAAGCAAAGCCGACCGAGACATGAACCCACATATTTCAGAAGTGACAGTCGCTCCGCCGAACATGCGTATCTGTGAGCGCCTTCACATACGCCAAACAGGATTTGCGCGCAGATGTTGCATCGGGTTCTCGAGGAGAAATTTCGATCACCTAGCCATTTTCAGATTTGCTGTCTGCGCGCATGGGCACCTCCCACCCAAGCGCGCGGACGGCGTTCCGAAGGATCGGCCCGCAACCGCCAGTGCGCCCGGTCTCCTTACAGTTTGCCGGCTTGTCCGATTTCGGCGTGTCGGGTGTGACATCGGACCTTCTGTCCGCCGCCTGCCGAATTCGGTCAGCCACCATAGAAGGAGACGACGCTTTGATCGAGCACGCACTTATCCTACAATTTCCGCTTAACGAGAGGCGGAATCGTATCATGGCTACAAACGGCGCGGACGACAGGAACCTGCCGCGCCTGGCGCGCATCGACCCGCGCCAGTTCGACCTGCTGTTCGCGGGCTGCAAGCTGGAGCGTTATGCCGCCGGCCAGCATTTGTTCGTCCAGGAGGATGCTTCCGATCGCATTTACGGCGTGATGAGCGGCACCGTCGAGATTTCGATCTACTCGCCGGGCGGGCAGAAGCTGGTGGCCAATATCGAGCTGTCGCGCAGCCTGGTCGGCGAGATCGGGGCGCTCGACGGGCGTCCGCGCACGGCGACCGCCATCTGCCTTACCGCCTGCGAGCTGGTTTCGCTGAGCCGGACACAACTCTTTGACCGGATTGAGAAAAACCCGCCTCTTGCACGCGCTATGATCGAGTTGCTGTGCGCAAGGCTGCGCTGGGTCAGCGGCGAGCTGGGCGACCAGGCCTTTTTCGGCATCGAGGCCAGGCTGGCAAAGCGGCTGGTGTTCCTGAGCGGCGTCATGGCCGACAGCGCCGGCTGGATTCCGATTTCGCAGTCGGAGCTCGGCGAGTTCCTCGGCGCGACGCGCGAATCCGTCAACAAGACGCTGAACGACTGGCGCAACCGGCAGATGATCGCCATCAAGCGCGGCGGGTTGCGCATCACCAACCTCGCCGCGCTGAACCAGATCGCCGAATCGCAGGACGACGACTGAGCGTTCGGATTCAGCGACCTCACCCGGATTTCGACGAAGCGGCCAACCGCATCAGATCACAACCGCGAGATCAGATAGCGCAGCGCCGAGCGGCTCGGCATGAAGAAATAGCCGCCGCCCTTCGTGGTGACGAACTGCGGTACATCCTTGAGCACGGTGACCTTTTCCCAGGAAGGGATCGAGAACCGGCCGCCGCCGCCTCGCGCGCCAATTGTCGGATCCGTTTCGCCCACAAGGCCCTGGAACGAGTTCGACGACACCCATGTCTGCTGGATGAACTCGTATTGGCGTTCGATATCGGCATTGAGGCACATGAAGAGCAGGCCCTTCTCTGTCTTTCCGCCCCTGCCCTTCTTCTCATAGGTGCGGCCGACGCGCAGGATGCGGTGGCGCTTGCCGATCCTGATCTGCGTGTCGCGGTCCTCGCCAAGCGAATCGCGCGGGTTGGAGCGGCGTATGTGGGAGCCGAGCGGACAGGCGTGCCCTTGCGGGTCCTCGGCGCCGAGCGCGAAATCATTGTCGATGCCACGGCCCGGACGCCCGTTCGGATTGCGCACCAGCGAGCTGCCGTCCTGCCAGCGGCCGAGCATCTTTGCCGCCACCCAGCGCGGCGTGATGGCCGCATCACCGGTCTCGCCGGCGGCCTGAACGGCGGCCTGCCGGCAATAATCGTCGAACAATTCGACATGCTGCTGGAACTGGCGCACGACGAGGAAGGTGCCGTTGCGGCCGAAATCGCGCGGCGGCGGCGGCTGCCCCGGAATCTGGCGGTTGCGCCGCACGTGCGACAGGATACCGGTGCGATCCAGCGCCGCCTCGACCGATGGCGAAGCCGGGTAGAAGCCATGCTCGTCACGGTAGCCCAACAGGAACTCGCCGGGCGCGACCAGATGCACGGGCGCGGCTCCCTTGGCGGCGCGCGCCGTGCCCCGAACGATCGGCTGCGAGACGCCGTCGACGAAACCGAAATGCTCGACCGCCCGCTTGCCGTCGCGCTTCACCAGCAGCGGCAACTCGGCGGTCACGGACATGCCGGCGCCCGTGGTCTGTCGTTTCATGGCCGCGATCTCGGCTTTCAACGCGGCCGGCGTCTCGGCATAGCAGACGATGACGATGTCGACAGGATTCTTGGGCGAGCCCCATTGCCATTTGTCGGGAGCGTCGGGACCGGTATCGTTGAGGATGCGGCTGCGCTCTGGCGTTCCCATGCCTTGGCGGAAGGCAACGGGGAACGTGTCCAACGGCTCGTCGTCGACGCCGCCGTGAAGCCCGAGCCGGCGCAGGCCGTTCGGGCCAAACGCCACCGTCATGGCGCGGCCGGCGGGCACGCCGTCGCCGAAGCTGGTCTTGTTGATGACGAAATCGAGCCACGCCTTGCGCTTGGTTGCCGGCAAACCGTCCGGCACCTCGATCGCAAGCATATGCGCATGACCGAGCGCACCGAATGGTCCGAAGAAGATCGACTGGATCTCCCCGGATTCCAGCTCTTCGAGCGGCGCGGACGCCGGTTCGGATAAGCTGGTCGTGTCCGCCGGGCGCGCTTGCGGGCGCTGCAGGGAGCCGAACAGACTTAGCCAGTCGCGCGCCTCGTTGCCGGTGGCCGAAGCGATGCCGCGCCTGATCCTGGAGTTGATGCGTATGCGCGTGGTGTTGAGATGCGGATAGGCGCTGTACCAGAACAGCGTCGGCACCTGCTGGCGCCGCGCCCAGCGCTTGAAACGGTCACCGTCGCGCGCGCCGTCGAGGAACAGCCAGCGCGTGCGCGGATAGCCTTCGGTGTTGCTCCATACGCCGGTCAGGCCGGCCGAGGCCTTGGCGATGAAATCCTCGAGATAGCTTTCCCAGCTGCCGCCGTAGTTGGAGAAGAACACCAGCCTGTCGGTGCCGGGCAACAGCACCCAGCGGGCGAAATGAATGGTGTTGATGGTGGCGAGGAAACCCGGACGGAATACTTTCTGCGCCGATATCGAGATCAGATAGAAGGTGAGCCGCAGCGCCAGCCGCCGCAAGATCCCCGGCTTCATCGTCGAGATCGCCGTCAGGTTGTTCTGCGCGGTGTGATCCTCCCTGGCAAGGATCTTTTCGAGCGCGCCTATATCGACCGGGGTGTTCGCCGGCCGGTCCTTGTCCTCGAGCCGCCGCAGCGCCAGGAAACAAAGGCCGACGAACAGGAGCAGAATGGCCAGCAGACCGAGCACCGAAAGCAGAAGCGCGGCCCCGGCGATCGCGATGTTGGCGAAGGTGACGCCATGCGGATTGCCGAACACCAGCACATAGGTCATGCGCCAAAAGGCAAGAACGACGATCGCCACCGTGGCGAACATCGCCGGGGTGAGCAATGTCGTCGTCAACGCGCGCGCCCAGTGGCCCGGCGGCCTTTCCAGCAGGCTTTCGGCGGGCTCGAACGCCCAGCCGAATTGCCCGAGGCAGCGGACATGCCGGCGCGCCTCGGCAAGCACATCCATCGCATTGCCGTTGCCCGCGCGCGGCTTCTCGACGATCTCGCGCACGCTGTCGGCAAGCTTGGCCTCGGCCAGGATTCGCCGCACGGAATGCCCTGGCGTGCCTGAGAAAACCAGCCCGGCGGTGCTGCCGAAGGAGGGTGATATGTCGATATGGTTCCTCTTCAGGAAGTCTTCCAGCGGCCCGCCGTCCGGAAGGCCGCAGACATCCCTGAAGATCGGCCGCAACCGGTGACCGATCGATTGCGCGACGGCGGCGATGACCTCGTCGGTGCTGCCATCGCCCGAGATTTCGAGCACCAGCGCGCCGGTCTCGGTCCCCGATTTCTCGTCCTTGCCGGTCGGAACAACGGCCAGGCTGGTGAAATGAACGGTGCCGACCTTGTCCAGCGCGGCGCTAAGCTCGCCGATCGCCGGATTGCCGAGATCCGCGACCTTGTCGCGCACCGCATCGAGCGGGATCGGTCGGGTGAACGGGCAGACCACCGTCACCATCGACTGATCGGCGATGCGGCAAAGCGGCGAGCGCTCGAAATCGACCTTGAGGTTTGCCGGATAGGCGCCGACATTGACCATCTTGCCGGCCCTGCCCCGCGCGCGGGTCAGCTTCGGTTTGCTGAACAGGGCGCGGATGCATTCGCCGATCTGGATGCGGGCGATCTCGGCGCCGATGCACAGATGGATGCCGTAGCCGAACACCATGTAGTCGCGATGCGGGCGCGACGTATCGAACTCGTTCGGCCGCTGGACGATCTCCGGATCGAACATGGCCGACAGGGTCGCCGGCATCACCACCGTTCCGGCCTTGACCAGGCGCTCGCGGCGCGTGCCCTTGCCGATGACCGCGTCACGCCTGGCGTAGCGCCATGGCCCGATCCAGATCGGTTTGAAGCGCATGGCCTCCATGACCGCCCGGTCGAGCTTGCTGGTATCGCCGGCCGCGACAGCCTGATCGACGGCTTGCCGCGCATCGGTCCGCGACAGGATCACGTCCAGGCAATTGCTGCCGGCAAGCACGTTGGTCGGCACGAAGCCGGCGACCATGCCGAGCATGATGGAATGGATGTCGGGCAGCGAGAGGCGCCCCTGGTCCATCAACGCGACGAGGCGGGCCAGCGGCCGGTCGTCCTTGCCCGCCCTTTCCCTGATCGCGGCGATCGAGCGATCTATGACCTTGATCAGGCGATCGCCGCCGACCACCGCAAGCTGGCGCGTGGTGGGGTTTGCCGTCGGGTCGGAGAAGAACAGCGCGCTGAGCGCGATCGACCAGTCGGCGAATTCGGTTTCATCGTCGATCTCAAGGCCGAAATAATCGCGGCAGATGCGCACCGGCACGATCTTCATCAACCCGGCGATGGCGTCGAAGCCGGGGCTGGCGCGGGTCATGATGTCGCGCGAATGGCGCTCGGCGATCGGCCTGACGGCGGCTTCGACTTCTGCCGGCGGGAACGCGCTCAGCACCGCCGATTTCATCTGCCGGTACGCGGCGCCGTCCTGCATGCCGAGAATGAAATTCGAGCCCCGCGCCAGTTCGGCCATTTCCGGTCCGTAGGGCGTCTCGAACTCATCGCCCCGCTCCAATATGTCGCGCACATCCGCGCCCTTGGTGACGAGCAGGAAATTGCCGAAGCCGAGATTAGGCCAGAAACGGCGCAGCAGCGACAGCAGCCAGCGCGGATCGCCCAGAAGAAAGTCGGCAATACGGGAAGCAATGCCGTCCTTGGAACGCAGGCGGTTGATGTCGAAAGGCGGCATCTCGACGACCGGACGCTGGCTCTTCTGAGCGGCGCGGACGGCGGCGAAGTATTTCAAAGTGATCATCGCGTTCAAGCCCCCCGGCTGTCCACGTCAATGCGATGCCGGCATTGTTCTGGCCTAGGTTTGCATCGGCCCGGCGTATGTGAATTCGCTCACAGTCATTTGTTGTCGGCCCCGGCGATTATGCGGCGGACTTGGCCAGATCGAAATTGCCGATCAGGAAATTGTTCTTGGCCGGGTCCACGAACGGTATCCAGCGTATTCTCTGCTCGGAAAAATCCGGGTGCCTGGTCATGAAAATCGCAAGCTCGCGCGCCGCCTCGTCGCACCGGCCGCTTCTCATCAGCGCGCCTATCTTCAGGAACCTGGCGTAGAAGTAACCTGGCGACAGGTTGAGCGAGCGCTCGGCGGTGGCGATCGCGGCCGGCCAGTCCTCGACGAAGCAATAGGCCGCGGCCAGTTCTCCCAGATTGTGGAAGCGATAGAGGTCGAACGGGCTCAACCGCTCGGTATCGAGGAAGAAGGGAATCGCGCCGGTTGCATCGCCAAGCAAAAGGTGCGCGCTGCCCATGGCCGAGCGGGCGAAGGCAAAGCTCGGATTGATGTGGATCGCCTCTGCAAGGTGCTCGGCCGCCAATGCCGGCAGGCCGCGCATGATGTCGGCTGCCCCGAGATAGGCATGCGGGCGCGCATCGAGGCTGTCCATCAGCAGCGCCTTGCGCGCGAGCGCCTCGACCTTCTCGAGATCGTCGCTGTCGCCGAAACGCAGCCATGCCCGCCAGAAATACCACCATGCGAGCTCGTTCAGCACGGCGCTCGAATTCGGATCGTCCCGGTAGGCTCTGTCGAAGAAGTCGAGGGCGATGTCGGTGTCGCGGCGGGTGCGCCTGTTCATGTGCCAGCGGCCGCGCCTGACCAATTGCCAGGTTTCGAGGCTTTCCCACGGCACCTGGAACGTGCGCGCCTGCTCGGCGCGATCGACCTCCTTGTCGAGGATGGAAACGATCTCACTGCCGATCTGATCACGCAGGCTGAAGATGTCGACGAGATCGCGGTCGAAGCGTTGCGACCAGACCAGGCGTCCGTTCGAGGTGTCGGTGAGCGACGTATTGAGGCGGATCTGCCTGTCGGAGCGCGCCAGCGTGCCGCTGACGATGTAGCGCGCGCCGAGCGCATTGCCAATGAGCCTCGTGCCCAGGCTGTCGTCGCGAAACTGGAAGCTGGAGCCCTTGGCGATGACCGAAAGCCAACGCGTGTTGGAAAGCCCGTATATGATGTCCTCGGCGATGCCGTCGGCCATATAGCCGACATCGGGTTCGCCCCCGTTGCCATGGAACGGCAGCACAGCGATCGCAGGCGGACCCTTGGCGATCGGCCTGTAGTGGCCAGGCGCGGCGGGGATGGAAGCGAAGGAAGCCGCCGCGGCGGGGCCGTTGCCGCCGCGGCCGGCGATCAGGACCTGCACCGGCAGGGCGATGTTCTTCAGGCTGAATTCGCCGAGATCGGTGAAGACGGCCGACGTCTTGTCCTTCACGTGGTGCCATGTCGTCGCCGAGATGGCGACGCCATCATGCGGCGCGAATTCCTGGAGCCGGGCTGCGATGTTCACGTCGTCGCCGTAGAGCCGGCCTTCCCGGACGATGACGTCGCCGGTGTTGATCCCGGCGCGAAACGGCATGCGCATGTCCTCGGCGACCGCCGCATTCAGCGCCACGATCCGGCCCTGGAAATCGAAGGCCGCCCGCAGGGCTTCGATCGGGGTGCCGAATTCGGCCATGATGCTATCGCCGGCATCGCCGAACGTGCGCCCGCCAAAGGCGCCGCAACTGTCGGCAATGATATCTCGCCTCTCCTCGAAGGCGGCGACGGCGAGCTCGTCGTCGATGCCCATCAGTCGAGAGAATCCTACGGCGTCGATCGAAATGATTGTCGCAAGCTGACGGGTATAATTCCGTTCAGCCATGATCGAGCCCCCAGTCCCGCTTTTAATCCAGAACAGGCGACCTGCGCTCTAAAGAAACGCGTCGCCGTCCGCCGATGGATATCCCCCGGCAGGTCCGGCGCGCCATTGCCACCCTGTTATGACCAGAACTCTATCAGGGTCCTGCCGAAAGCTCTACTACGAACAGCTAATATGACAAACTTCCCATCCGGCGCATGGTTAGTCGTTCGTTACATCGAGCGATATCTCCAGACAACGCCTCTATGCTTTGAAATTAAACGGCCTTTCGCGCCAAGCGGTCGCTGAACTGATTACCGGCGGACATGGATTGGCCGCGTCGAGGCAAACGCTTCGGGAAGCGTTGTTCTTACGTGGCGGAACCAACCTGCCCAGGTGCGAGTTTCTGACCGCATCTGCCAACACGAGATTTGAGGGCTCTCATGCGCGCTGTTGTTTTGGCGACCGGTATCGCGGTCCTCATGGCCGGCGGACCCGCCTTCGCGGCGGACGACAAGGCACTACCCCCGCAGAATGCCAAGAAACTCTCGGAGATCGTCGCCAAGGTCGAGCGCCGCACCGACTTCCGCTATGTGAAGGAGGTCGATTGGGATAGCGATGGCTACACCATCACCTACTACACCACGGACAAGGCCAAGGTCCAAATCACCTACGACCCCGTGACCGGCGAACCAAAATAGGCTGCCTCGCCGTCCGCCAAGCCTGCCAAAGCATTTAAGCCGTTGCCCGCCGGTGTCCCACCTCCGTGCTTTGGCGCTTAACACTCCTTTGCCGCACGAAAACCCGGCGCGACCGACCACACTTGCATCGATAAAACTTTGGTGGCTGACTGCCCGCCGTGATTGCGGGCACGGGGGTGCATGGCAATGATCGGCTACGTCCTGAAACGCATCCTGATGGTGCTTGTCGGCTATCTGGTCGCTGTGCTCGTCGGATTGATCGCCGTGGTGGTGATCTACGCCATACTGAGTTCGCTACCCAACGCGCCAGCTTATTTCGGGCTTATGGAATTCACGCCGGTCGCCGTGCTGGTGGTGCCGCCGCTCGGTATGTTCGTCTATTTCCTGACGATCATCCTGACGGGTATGCAGACGCTGGTCTTTGCCTTGATCGCCGAGTTCTTCTCGCTGCGAAGTTTCTGGCTGCATATGGTCTTCGGCGCCGGCGCCGCGGCTGCCGGTTTCATGCTGATCTGGCCCGATGCCGCCGATGACCCGGAACGCTGGGCCGACATGGGCATCGTCGCCGGCGCCGGCCTGGTGGCCGGCCTGATCTACTGGCTGATCGCCGGGCGCGACGCCGGCTTCCGCCGGCCGTTGATCAAAGCAATTCCAGGAAAAGTGTGAAGCGGTCAGGCTCGGCGTTTTCGCCGTGGCCGCCCGTCCGGAATTGCTTGAGAGTAAAAGCTCAGCTTGACGGCGTACGCACCGCTTCGGTCGCGTCCAGCGCCTGCATCAGCTTGGAATCGCGGTCATAGACATCGTCGAAATACTCGACCTTGCCCGACATGTCCGGCCATGCGGTGAAATAGGCGACATAGACCGGGATGACCCGCGTGACATTCTCGGTCGAATGGCCATGCTTCAGCTTCTCGGCGATGTCGTCGACCGTGGTGCCGAGCACAGCGGCGGCCATGCCGCGCGGATCCTGCAACCGGACGCAGCCATGGCTGAGCGCGCGCATGTCGCGCGCGAAGAACGACTTCTGCGGCGTGTCGTGCATGTAGATGGCATGCTTGTTGGGGAAGAGAATCTTCAATTCGCCCAAGGCATTGGCCTCGCTCGGCTGCTGACGCACGCTGAACGGAATGTTAGCGCCATAGGCACCCCAATCGACCGCCGCCGACGGGATGCGCTTGCCGCGCGAATCCGTCACTTCATAGCCGGCGCGATCGAGATAGCCCGGATCGCTGCGCAGCCTTGGCAGCATCTCATTGACGATGATCGACTGCGGCACGCCCCAATAGGGATGGAAGTCGACCTGCTTGATCTGGTTGTAGAAGAAGGCGGTCTGGTTGGTGACCCGGCCGATGACCGCGCGGGTCTTCAGCTTCTCCTCGCCATTGTCGATATAACTGGCGGTGAAGGCGGGCTGGTTGATGAAGACGCGCGGGCTGCCGAGATCCGACGGCATCCAGCGCAGTTCCTCGAGCGCCACCTTGACCTTCTCGATCTTGTCGGCCTTCGACGTGCCGGCCAGCGAAGCCACCGTGCGCGGGCCGATGACGCCATCGCCCTTCATGCCGGCGCGCTGCTGCACGGCCTTGATCACCGGCACCAGCTCGGGATCGTAGAACTCGCTCTTGCCCAGCCTGACGAGCACCTCGCCGTAATTGCCACCCATCTCATCGTCGAGATTGCGCGAAATCAGCGTCAACAACTTCGGCAATTCGGGGCTGCTCTCGCCAGGCTTAAGCAGCAACTTCGGATCGACGACAATCTCGTTTTCCTCGCTGGCCTCGAGCGCCTCCAACTCGACTCGCAGCGCCTGGTATTCGGCATTCTGCGGATGCCGCGATTCCAGATAGGTGCGGACTTCCTGAGTATGCGCCAGCGTCTTCAGCGCGCCTTCCAGATCGAAGGACTTGGCCGGGAAGTCGTAGTAACCGGTCATCCGGTTGGGATCGACGCGGCCGCTCTGGGCGTCTTGCGCATAGCGCAGCACGCGCGCCGACAGCGCCATCTCGAAGCGCACCAGTTCCTTGGTCCGCTCTTCCGGTGTGGCGGAAGTCGCGGCCGCTGGAACGTCGACCGAATAGTCGGCCGGCGTCAGGCCGTAGCTTGCCGCCTCGCCCAGGACGCGCACCGCATCCTGCGCCCGGCTGTTAGGGGCATTGTCGCTCACCCAGATGAAATCCGGATTGGCCGAATAATAAGCGACCAGCGCCTTGGCGATATCCGGCTCGGCAAACAGCTCGTAGTCGCTCAAGCCTGCGACGGCATCACGGAAGCTGTTGCTCGTCACCGAAGGGACAAAGGCGGCGTCCTGCGCGGTCGCCGGTTGCGGCGCCGGCAGCAGCGATTTGAAATCGACCCGCACGAGCTTGTCGGCCCGGTAGGTGTTATAGCTCGGGCTGCTGATTCTGACGCCGCCACCGCCCTCTCCGGCGGGCGCTGCTGGCCGTATCTTGCGTGGCTTCGGCGGCGGCGGAAATTCGCCTTGCGGGTTGTGCCGGATGCCGCCGCCGAACAGCATGTCGAACAGCCCTTGCGCACTTGCCGGCTGCTGCCCGAGGGCAAGCGTCGCCGCGACCGCGATCGGCAGGACGGCTTTTTTGTTCCCGAGGATTTTCATGCTTCACCCGCACCGGTTGAAACCGGTTCCCGTTCTGCGCCGCTAGACGGTCCCGCCCTCCGCATGGCGGATGTATGACGCGACTATACCGATTCATACTGATTTCGTTAAGCTTCCATAAATTTCCGGAACCGTGTTGCAGAACGGTTTCACATCATCGTGAGACCCAGAGCGGCGATTGCTCCAGGCCCCACGTGTTCACAAAGCTGTCGAAAACAATCAGGCGTTGGCGCCGCCATCGATGGTCAGCGATGCCCCCGTGACGAAGCGTCCTTCAGGGCTCGCCAACCAGGCCACCATTCCCGCGATCTCCTCGGCCTCGCCGAAGCGCGGCGTCGCCATCTTCCGGCGCTGGTGCTCCGCATGTGGCCCGTTGGCGGGATTCATGTCGGTGTCGGTGGAGCCCGGATGAACAATGTTGGCGGTGATGCCGCGCGAACCGAGGTCGCGCGCCAAAGCCTTCGTCAGTCCGATCAGCGCCGCCTTGCTGGTCGAATAGGCGCTGAGGCCCGTATCCGTCACGCGCTCGGCCAGATTGCTGCCGATCGAGATGATCCTGCCGCCATCCGCCATATGCCGCGCGGCGACCTTGGAGGCGACGAAAGGCGCTCTCAGGTTGACCTCCATGCTCTCGTCGAAATCGGCGAGCGACAAGACGTCGATCGGCGCGGCGCGCCAGATGCCGGCGCTGTTGACCAGGATGTCGAGTCGCCCGAACGCATCCATCGCCCGATCGACGGCGCTTTCGATCGCCTGGGCATCGCGCCCGTCGGCCTTGATGGCGATAGCGCGCCCACCGGCCGCCTCGATCTCGTCGACCACGATACGTGCCTGCGCCTCGCCGTTCACATAGGTCAAGGCGACGCTCGCGCCGTCACGTGCGAGTCTTTTCGCGATGGCCGCGCCGATGCCTCGGCTGCCGCCCGTTACCAATGCGGCCTTGCCGCGCAACTGGTTTGAAGGCATCGATTTCTCCTTTATGTAATGATCGATACATAAATAGCTGCCAAGCTTGCCGGATGCCGTCAAGCGAATTATGTATCGATCAACACAGAAAAGATTCCAACAGAAAGACACCATGTCGGAAAGAGGCCGCCCGCGCAGCTTTGATCGAGCGTCCGCCTTGCGTCGGGCCATGGAGGTTTTCTGGGCCAAGGGCTATGAGGGCGCATCGCTCAGCGACCTGACCGCGGCGATGGGGATCAATTCGCCCAGCCTGTACGCCGCCTTCGGCAGCAAGGAAGCGCTTTTCCTCGAGGCGACCGATCTCTACACGCGCAGCGAAGGCACCGATATCTGGTCGACGCTGGAAGAAGCCCCGACCGCGCGGCTCGCGATCGAGGGTTTCTTAACCCAGACCGCCCGGGCCTATTCACAGACCGACCGACCGCAAGGTTGCCTCATCGCGCTCGGAGCCCTGCATCAGGATTCGACGCAAGGGCTGATCTGCCAGGATCTGCGCCGCCGCCGGGCCGAAAATCAGACCGCGCTTGAGAGACGTCTGGAGCGGGCGGCGGCTGAAGGCGAGCTGCCTGCCGACTTCGACTGCCAGGCCGCGGCCACCTTCTTCGCCACTGTACAGCATGGCATGTCGATCCAGGCGCGAGACGGCGCAACCCATGCCGCCCTCATGGCGACCGTTGCCGGAGCCATGGCGGCGTGGACGACGATGGCCGGGGCCAACACCTGACCCCGTGACAAACGCCAGGCTTTGTGATCGAAATTTCGGCGGCCGCCGCAAGCGCGGCCGGGAGGATTTGCCGTGAAGAAAGGTTATCGCCAGCTTCTCGACGAGGCGAATGCCGAGATCGAGGTCGTGTCGCCGGAGGAGGCCGCGGGGCTGCTGGAGGATGACGCGACGATCTTCGTCGATCTGCGCGATCCGCGCGAGGTCGAGCGCGACGGCAAGATTCCCGGTGCCAAGCATGTGACGCGCGGCATGCTGGAATTCTGGATCGATCCCGAAAGCCCCTATCACAAGCCGTTCTTCGCCAGCGGCAAGACCTTCGTCTTCTTCTGCGCCGGCGGCTGGCGCTCGGCTTTAGCCACCAAGACGGCGCAGGACATGGGCCTGACGCCGGTCAAGCACATTCTCGGCGGTTACACCGCCTGGAAGGCGGCCGGCCTGCCCGTGGAGCCGGGGCAGAAAAAGAAGGCTGACTGATTACAGTCTTCCGCAACACTTGGAATCGACCCGATGGTTTTCTGGATAGCGAGCGCAGTTGGATTGGCGGTCGCCTATCTCCTCGGTTCGACGCCCTCCGGCTATCTGGCCGGCAGACTGCTCAAGGGCATCGACATACGCGAGCATGGCTCTAGATCGACCGGCGCGACCAATGTGCTCAGAACCTTGGGCAAATGGCCTGCGCTGGCGGTGCTGCTGGTCGATGTGCTGAAAGGCGCGGCGGCGATCGTCTTTGTTCGCTGGTTTTATCCGTGGTTTTACGCGATATCGTCCGCCACGCCGCCGACGGCGCTTGAACTGCAAATCTGGGTGCCTTGGGCCGTATGCCTGGCCGGACTTGCCGTATTGCTCGGGCATGGCCGGTCGATCTGGCTAAATTTCACGGGCGGAAAATCCGCAGCGACAGGATTGGGCGTGCTGCTGGCAATGTCCTGGCCTGTAGGACTGGGCGCTGCGGCTACATTTGTGGCCTCGCTCGCTCTTTTCCGGATCGTTTCCCTCAGCTCGATGCTGGCGGCACTGAYGGCTGTCGCGCTGGTCTGCGGGCTGGAGCAGCCATTGCCCTATCGCTTGCTGGTGATCGCGGGCAGCCTCTATGTGATCCTGCGCCATCGCGCCAACATCCAGCGGCTGCTGGCCGGAACGGAGCCCCGCCTAGGTCATGGCAGCCCGGGACAGGGCGCGGCACGGCCCTAGTGCAAGGTCGCTTCCTGCTGCTCCGCCACGAACCCCACCGCGCGCGCGACGACATCCCTGTCGGCGAGGATGCGGCGGTGGCCAAGCCCGTCGGCCCAGTGCAGGTGGACATGCTTGCCGGCGCCCGCGTAACGCTTCGCATGGTCGGCATGAACTTCGCGATCGTCCGGCGCGTGAATGATCAGCGTCGGCACCGGCGCCTCCGCAAGCTGGCGATCGCCGGTGAACTCGCTGAGCGGCCGCCCGGAAAGGTGCTTCACCCTGTCCGCCATGGCGACGCGGGAACGCGGCCCGACATTCATCATGTCGCTGAAATCGTCGAAGATCGCAGGCAGGGAACTCGGCGCGGCAATCAGCACGAGCTTCTGCGCCTTGAGCGGCGGCATGCCCTTGACCGACGCCGCAACCGCATTGGCGGCGATCGCGCCGCCGAAGGAGTGGCCGACTATCGCCGCAAAGGGACCGAACCATTCGCCTGCGACGCGCGCCGCGTCCACCGCGTTCACCATGTTGAGGTGGCGGCCGAGCGAGTGGCCATGTCCGGGCAGGTCGAGCGAGACGACCTTGTAGCCGGCGCCGCGAAACCCTTCGATCAAGGCACGCATATATTCGGTGCGCGAGCGCCAGCCATGGATGACGAGCACGGTGCCGCGCGCCTCCCTGCCCGGCTCCGGGCGGAATTCGTGCACGGCGACACAGTCCGTCCTGGTCTTCAGCCGGTGATGGCGCGCCTCGGCCATGAAAGCTGAGGCCCGCTCGACAGCCCGCCGTTCGCCGTCGCTCAAGGCCTTGACGCTTGGTGTGCGGCAAAACAATTCGAACGCGGCGCGGCCGCTAAGACGCGGCGCAACATGCTCGGCCGCGCCGAAAACGCCCCGGATGACCTTCATTCCAAATGATGCCATATTGGCAGTCCATCCATTCGTTCAAGCATGAACATAATAGTTCAAACATGAACATTAAGCAAGAGCTGCCCTGGGATAATCCGCGCTTTCGCAACTGGGTTGCGGTGGCGCGCGCCTGCCATGTGCTGGAGCGCACGCTGGCGGTGAAGCTCGCCCCGCTCGACCTCAAGCCGGCGCAGCTCGACGTGCTGATGAACCTCTACCGCCACCCCGGCATGTCGCAGCACGACCTCGCCCGCAAGCTCCTGGTCGGCCGCTCCAACGTCACCATGCTGTTGCCGCAGCTCGAGACGCGCGGGCTGGTGCGGCGCGAGGGCGACGAGAAGGACAAGCGGGTGCTGCGGCTCAACCTCACCGAGGCGGGCGAGGCCCTGCTGATGAAGGCGCTGAAGGTTCACATGGCGCTGATCGAGAAGGCGATGAGCCAGTCGACGCCGGAACAATGCGACATGATCGGCGAGCAGATGCGCAAGATCGCCGACGTGCTGAAGGAAGCCTGAGCCGGCTTCCAATCACCACATCGTCTTCTTCGCTCTCTCCGGCCATTCCTGGTCGTACTTCTGGCCGTCGATATTCTTGCGGCTGGTGACCTCGAGGATCTGGCCGGGCGTCGGCAGCGACTTCGGGTCGACATGCCTGGCCGGGTTCCAGAGGTCCGAGCGCACGATGGCGCGGGCGCACTGGAAATAGACCGTGTCGACATCGATGACAGTGACCGAGCGGGCCGGCTTGCCGTCAACCATGAAGGACGCGCAAAGCCCGGCATCGGTCGTGATATGCGCGCGGCCGTTGATGCGCAGCGTGGTGCCGGAGCCCGGCACCAGGAACAGCATCCCGACGCGCGGATCGCGAATGATGTTCTTCAGCGAATCGGCGCGGTTGTTGCCGCGCCTGTCCGGCATCATCAGCGTCTTGTCGTCGACGATGCGCACGAAGCCGGCGAGATCGCCGCGCGGCGAGCAGTCGAGCCCCTCGGGCCCGCTTGTCGCCAGYGCCACGAAGGGCGAGGCCTCGATGAAGGCGGCATATTCGGGAATCACATGGTCGAGTTCCTTGACGACCGAAGCTTCGCCCGGCAGCCCGTAGAGGGCCTCGAGCTGTTCGACGGATGTGATGCGCGACATCTTCTTCGCCTCCTGACTTTTTGCCGGCGCTACGCCATGTCCATGACGCCTTGACGACAGCTGACATTGGATTGCGATGCCAGGCTAACGGTCCCGGCTCAGCCCCTTCTCGGCCAACTCGGCAAGATAGGCGTTCCAACGCTCGTCCTTTTCGTGGCCGAGCGTATGCAGATAGTTCCAGGTGAAGATGCCGGTGTCGTGGAAATCGTCGAAGGTGATGCGCACCGCATAATTGCCGATCGGCTCGATCTTGAGGATCGCGACATTGCGCTTGCCGGGGACCGTCACCCGCTGCTCCGGCGAATGGCCCTGCACCTCCGCCGATGGCGAGGCAACACGCAGGAGCTCCGCCGGCAATTCGAAGGGTTGGTGGCCGGGAAAGGTCACGGTCAAGAGCTTGCGGTCCTTCGAGACCCTTAGTTCCTTCGGCGCGGTCATGGCTGGTCCTGTCTAGAGACGGAGCATGATGTCGTCCGAAAACCGCTTCACACTTTTCGGCATCATGCTCTGGTTGCGCCCTTCCCTACGCCGCTTCACGCGATCCGAAAAGGATCATTAGGAAGCAGCCGACACGCGATGTCGGTAGGGGAATGTTACCAAAGATCAAGACCTTCTATCTTGAATGCGGCACTGGATCGTATCACATAGCCGTATATAACGACGCCGCTCAGGCCACGGGAAACGCTTGCAATGGACATGATCGACCCCTTCGGTCGCACCGTCAGCTATCTGCGCGTATCGGTCACCGACCGCTGCGACTTTCGCTGCACCTATTGCATGGCCGAGGACATGACCTTCCTGCCGAAGAAGGATCTGCTGTCGCTGGAAGAGCTTGACCGGCTCTGCACCGTTTTCATCGAGAAGGGCGTGAAGAAGCTCAGGCTGACCGGCGGGGAGCCGCTGGTGCGCAAGAACATCATGCATCTGGTGCGCCAGCTGTCGCGGCATCTGGCGAGCGGCGCGCTGGACGAATTGACGCTGACCACCAAYGGCTCGCAGCTGTCACGCTTTGCCGCCGAGCTCGCCGATTGCGGCGTCAAACGCATCAATGTCTCGCTCGATACGTTGGATGCCGAAAAATTCCACCAGATCACGCGCTGGGGCAATCTCGGCAAGGTTATGGAAGGCATCGACGCCGCGCAGAAGGCGGGGCTGAAGATCAAGCTCAATGCGGTCGCGCTGCGCGACTTCAACGACGCCGAGGTCCCCGAGATGATGCGCTGGGCGCATGGCCGCGGCATGGACCTCACCCTCATCGAGACCATGCCGATGGGCGAGATCGACGCCGATCGCACCGACCAGTATCTGCCGTTGTCGCTGCTGCGCGCCTCGCTTGAGCGCCAGTTCACGCTCTCCGACATCCCTTACAAGACCGGCGGCCCTGCCCGTTATGTCCATGTCTCGGAGACCGGCGGCCGGCTCGGCTTCATCACGCCGATGACGCATAATTTCTGCGAAAGCTGCAACCGCGTGCGGCTGACCTGCACCGGCACGCTCTATATGTGCCTCGGCCAGGAGGACGCCGCGGATCTCAGGGCACCGTTGCGCGCCTCCGAAGGCAACGAGCTGCTCGACGCGGCCATCGACGAGGCCATCGGCCGCAAGCCCAAGGGCCATGATTTCATCATCGACCGCCGCACCAGCCGTCCTTCGGTGTCGCGGCATATGAGCGTCACCGGCGGCTGATTTTTTCCACGATTTGGTGCAGGATCACCTTTGGTCATCGACCGGGGGGTATCATGCAGCATCTTCGTCGCATCGGCTTGTTTTCCGCACTCCTGTTCTTTCCGACGAACTTGACGACAACGGCGCTGGCCAAGCCGTTCACCTATGTCAACGCGCGGTTCGGCACCGTGTGCACTTTCCCGGACCAGATTTTCAGTAAGCGCATGCCCGAGCCGGAAAACGGCGACGGCCTTGAATGGCAAAGCGCCGACGGCGCCAGTGTGGCCTGTTACGGCGGCTACAATGCACTCGACGACACGCCCAAGAGCCTCGTCGAGAACGAAAAAGCCAGCCCGGGGCCAGGGGAAAAAGTCACTTACTCCAAGACCGGTAAGAACTGGGCGGTCCTGTCGGGTACGAAGGGCGACAAGATCTTCTACCGGCGGTCCGTGTTCGGCAAGGAGGACGTCATCCACAGCGTCTCCATCGAGTATCCCGCGGCGCTCAAGGCGAAATACGACCCGCTGGTCGGCGCCATTGCCGGCAGCCTGCACGAGGCCTCCGGGGCACACTCGAAATAAACCCTCCACGCCATCCTCCGCTCGATTTACCGCCGGCCTTTTCCGGCCTAGCCTTCGAGCGCGATTTTCGCTCTAGGGGGAGTGCACATGCGCACATTCATGCTTTCACTCGCAATGCTTGGGATTGCTTCCATGCCGGCCGCGGCTCAGTCGATCGGCGGCACCTACACCGTCGCCGGCACCAATTTCGACGGCTCCAAATATGGCGGCGAGGCAACGATCACGCTGACCAGCGACACGACCTGCACGATCCACTGGGAGACCGGCGGCTCGACCTCGGACGGCATCTGCATGCGTAACGACAATGCGTTTTCCGCCGGCTACGCGATGGGCAAGGAAGTCGGCCTCGTCGTCTACAAGATCGAGAAGGACGGCTCCCTGCACGGGCTATGGACCATCGCCGGCCAGAACGGCAACGGCACCGAAGTGCTGACGCCGAAGTAAGTCTTCGGGACTTCGGCAAATCGATCTCATGGGCCGCGCGGAAATTCGTGGCCCATTTCTTTTGGCGTTGCTGTTTCCGCCGGCCTGCTACAGGTTCGGTCCAAATAGAATCCGGAAACGCCTTTGCCCCTCTCGCCAAATCTGCGCGGCGCGCTGTTCATGATCGTGGCCATGGTCGGCTTCACCTTGAACGACGCGATCACCAAACTCTCCTCCGAGTCGATGAACATGGCGCAGGTCATGCTGGTGCGCGGCGTCTTTGCGACCCTCTTCGTCGGCCTGCTCGCCTGGCGGCGCGGCGCGCTTGCCAATCCGGCCGCGATGCTGCAGCCGATGGTGGCCATGCGTGTCGCCGGCGAGGCCGGCGCCACGGTGTCGTTCCTGATCGCGCTTGCGCATCTGCCGATCGGCAATGTCTCCGCCGTCATGCAGGCGCTGCCGCTGGCGGTTACCATGGGCGCGGCCCTGGTGTTCGACGAAGGAGTCGGCTGGCGACGCTGGACCGCGATTGCCGCCGGCTTCGTCGGCGTGTTGATCATCGTACGGCCGGGTTTCGAAGGGTTCAGCGTCTATTCACTGGTTGCACTGGCCAGCGTCGCCTGCTGCGCGGTGCGCGACCTCTCCACCAAGCGCATTCCGGAATCGATCCCGACGCTTCTGGTGTCGACGGCGACCGCGCTCGCCATGACCGTGCTGGGCGCGCTGCTCTTGTCGCCGATGGGCGGTTGGACGCCGATGAGCGGCCGGGCGACCGCGCTTCTGGCGCTCGCGGCGGTGCTGGTGCTCATCGGCTATCAGTTCATCATCATGGCGATGCGCTCGGGCGACATCTCCTTCATCGCGCCTTTCCGCTACACCGCCCTGCTCTGGTCGATCCTGCTCGGCCTCGTCATTTTCGGCGACGTCCCCGACCCGCCCATGATCGCCGGCGCCGCCATCATCATCGGCTCGGGCCTCTATGCGCTCTACCGCGAGCGCGTCGTCGGCAGACAGCAACCTGCCGCTGAAAGCGCTGGACCCGGCATGGCGCCGGATGGCATATAGGCCGATGGACCGAAATGTCGCGGGGATCATTCTGGCGGGAGGCCAGTCGCGCCGGATGGGCGGCGGCGACAAGCCATTGCTTCCATTGGGCAAAGCCAGGCTGATCGATCATGTCGCGGCGCGATTGAAGCCACAGATCGCGACCGTGGCGCTCAATGCGAACGGCGATCCGGCGCGATTTGCCGCCATGGGCCTGCCGGTGATCGAAGACACGGTCCCCGGCCATGCCGGACCACTGGCAGGCGTCCTCGCCGGCCTCGAATGGGCGGCGAAGCAACCAGGCTGTCTTTGGCTGATGAGCGCCGCCGGCGACACGCCGTTCTTCCCCGACGACCTCGTCGAGCGCCTCGCCGCCGCAGCCCGCGATCGGCCTGGCGCGATCGCCGTCGCCAGTTCGGACGGCAGATGGCATCCGACCTTCGCGCTCTGGCCGCTCGGCCTGCGCGACGCCTTGCGTCATTTCCTGGTCGACGAGGACAACCGGCGGGTTTCGGCCTTCATGGAGCGCCAGGGCCATGTCGAGGTGGAGTTCCCCATGATCGCGGCCGGCAACCAGAAGATCGACCCGTTCTTCAACGTCAACACACCGGACGACCTTGCGGCGGCGGAACGTCTGTTGCAAATCCTCAGGCTATGAGACGCGTATTCGGCATCACCGGCTGGAAGAACTCCGGCAAGACGACCCTGACGGAAAAGCTCGTCACCGAGCTGGTGGCGCGCGGCTGGACGGTTTCGACGGTGAAGCACGCCCACCATGACTTCGACATCGACAAGCCGGGCGCCGACTCTTTCCGCCATCGGCAGGCGGGCGCCACGGAGGTTGCCATCGTTTCCGGCCGGCGCTGGGCGCTGATGCACGAATTGCGGAGCGAGGACGAACCGACGCTGGACGACATCCTGGCGCGGCTGTCGCCCTCGGACATCGTGCTGGTCGAAGGCTACAAGCGCGAAGCGCACAAGAAGATCGAGGCAAGGCGGCTCGAAGCCAAGGATCGGACGCCGCTGTCGGCGAACGATCCCAACATCGTCGCGGTCGCCGCCGACTTTACAGTCGAAGGCGAAGACCTGCCGGTTTTCGACCTCGACGACACCAAATCGATAGCCGACTTTGTCGAGCGCAGCACAGGTCTCGTTGCTCGAACCAAGTAACGCAACGGCACATCCTGATTGTCGTTTGCCGTTGATTTGCAGTTGCTTTTTTCTTGGAAAGAGTGGGAGTATCCGCCCCAGCGGGCGGTAAAGAAGCTCCGCCCACAAGAGCCGCACGGGACAGCGGCCATGACAATATGAGAGGATTATCATGCGTATTGCACTGCGTATCGCGCTTGCCGCTTCGGCCGCGCTGCTGACACTTGGCGTCGCCCAGGCTCAGGAAAAGACCCTGAGGATCGGCACCGAAGGCGCGTACCCGCCCTTCAACAACCTGACCTCGGACGGCCAACTGGTCGGCTTCGACATCGATATCGCCAAGGCTCTTTGCGACGAGATGAAGGTGAAGTGCACCTTTGTCGCGCAGGACTGGGACGGCATCATCCCGGCGCTCCAAGCCGGCAAGTTCGACGCCATCGTCGCCTCGATGTCGATCACGCCCGAGCGCCAGGAAAAGGTCGACTTCACCCACAAATATTACAACACCCCCTCGGCCATCGCCGTGCCGAAGGATTCGCCGCTCAAGGGCGTGACCAAGGAAGACCTCGCCGGCAAGAACATCGGCGTCGCCACCACGACCACGCACTACAACTACGCTTCCAAGACCTACACGGACAGCACCATCAAGGGCTATCCGAGCAGCCCAGAGGAGCAAGCCGACCTCGCCAATGGCCGTCTCGATGCCATCGAGGACGACATCGTCGTGCTGCAGCAATGGCTGGATTCGCCGGACGGCGCCTGCTGCAAGATCCTCGGCCAGCCCTCGCCGCAGCCGGTCGAAATCTTCGGACCGGGCGCCGGCATTGCCGTGCGCAAGGGCGAGACCGATCTGGTCAACAAGCTGAATGCCGCGATCGACGCCATCCGCAAGAACGGAAAATACAAGGAAATCAACGACAAGTACTTCAAGTTCGACGTCTACGGCGCCGAATCCTGATAAGTTAGCCAGGGCGGTGAGGCATCCCTCGCCGCCCTTCTCTTCTCCCGGGATCGCCACGGAGACACGACCCGTCAATGCCGGCCCAAAGCATTTGGACGCTTCTCAGCTGGGGACCGGACGGCTGGAGTGACGACATTGCGTCTGGCGTTCTGGTCACCATTGCACTGGCGCTCGCCACATTGCCGATCGGCCTGGTGATCGGGTTCTTCGTCGCTTTCGCCAAGCAGCACGAAGAGCCGTCGCTCAGGCTCGCCGGCAACATCTACACCACGGTCTTTCGCGGCCTGCCCGAACTGGTGACGCTGTTCCTGTTTTTTTTCGGCATGCCGCTTCTGTTGCAGTATGTCGTGCGGCTGTTCAATCCGGATGCCACCATCGACGTCAACAGCTTCGTCGCCGGCATGATCGTGCTGGCGCTGATCTTCTCCTCCTACGCCAGCGAGGTCTTCCTCTCCGCGTTCCGCGCCATTCCGAAAGGCCAATATGAGGGAGGCTACGCCATTGGCCTGTCGAAATGGCAGACGATGCGGCTGGTGATCCTGCCGCAGCTGATACGCATCGCTTTTCCGGGTCTCGAGAATTGCTGGCTGAGCCTGCTCAAGGACACTTCGCTGGTCTCAGTGGTCAACCTCGCCGAGACATTGCGCCAGTCCGGCGTCGCGGCGCGCGTCACCAAGCATTCCTTCCTGTTCTACAGCGTCGCGGCGCTGATCTTCCTGGCGCTGGCCGTCCTGTCGTCGATCGCCACGAGCTACATCCTGCGCTACCTCGGGCGGAGGGAAGCGCGATGAGCGTCAGCCAGGCTATCGCCATCGACAAGCCGCCGCCGCAAGCGCGCGGCTGGCCGCGAGCCCGCATCCTCGGCTATGCGCTGGTCGGCATCTGGATTCTCTTCGGCGCCGGCATCGTGGCCTACCTGGTCTACGCCTGGAATCCCGAGTTCTTCGCCAGATACGCGCCGGCCTATCTTCAAGGCTTGGGAACCACCCTGTCGCTGGTGGCGATCTCCATGGTCCTCGGCGCCATCCTGTCGCTTCCGGTCGCCTATGGCCGCATGTCCAAGGACCCGATCCTGTCCGGGCTTGCCTATTGCTACGTCTATTTCTTCCGCGGCACGCCGCTGCTCGTGCAGACCTACCTGGTCTATTACGGCATCGGCTCGTTCCGGCCGGAGCTTGAGACGGTCGGGCTGTGGTGGTTTTTCCGTGAAGCCTTCTATTGCGGCGTCTTTGCTTTTTCGCTCAACACCGCCGCCTACCAGGCGGAAATCCTGCGCGGCGCCATCGAAAGTGTGCCGCGCGGCCAATGGGAAGGTGCGGCCTCGCTCGGCCTGCACAAATTGCAGACGTTGCGCAAGGTGGTGCTGCCGCAGGCGATCATCGTCGCGCTCAGGCCCTACGGCAACGAGCTCATCCTGATGATCAAGGCCTCGGCGATCGTCGCCATCATCACCGTCTACGATCTGATGGGCAACGCCAAGCTCGCCTACGCGAAATCCTTCGACATCCAGGCCTATATCTGGGTGGCGATCGTCTATCTGGTGATGGYCGAGATCCTGCGCCACGGCGTCGAATGGATCGAGCGCCGGATCACCGTCCATTTGCATCGCTAGATCAAACCGTTCAGGCCTGCACCAGTCGATGCGGCGCTGCGTGCCTTGACGAATTTTTCGCATGGCCTAGACCTTCGGCCACTGGAAACCGTGTTTTGTTGGAAGGCAGGCTTATGGCATCGGTTGCATTTCTCGGTCTTGGCGTCATGGGCTATCCGATGGCCGGGCACCTCAGGAACAAGGGCGGGCATGACGTCACCGTCTATAACCGCACCAAGGCAAAGGCCGAGCAGTGGGTGGCCCAGCATGGCGGCAAACTGGCGCTGACGCCGGCAGAGGCTGCCGAGGGCAAGGACTTCGTCTTCTCCTGCGTCGGCAATGACGATGATCTGCGTTCGGTGACGACCGGCCCGAACGGCGCCTTCGCGGCCATGAAGAAGGGTTCCGTCTTCATCGACAACACCACCGCCTCGGCCGAGGTGGCGCGCGAGCTTGACGAAGCGGCGCGCCAGGCGGGCTTCTCCTTTCTCGACGCGCCGGTGTCCGGCGGCCAGGCCGGCGCCGAGAACGGCGTGCTGACCGTCATGGTCGGCGGCGATGAGGCCGCCTTTGACAAGGCGCGGCCCGTCATTGACGCCTACGCCCGCATGATCGGCCTGATGGGCTCGACCGGCGCCGGCCAGCTGACGAAAATGATCAACCAGATCGCCATTGCCGGCCTCGTCCAGGGACTGGCCGAGGGCATTCATTTCGGCAAGAAGGCAGGCCTCGATATCGAGAAGGTGGTCGAGGTGATCTCGAAGGGGGCAGCCGGCTCCTGGCAGATGGAAAACCGCCACAAAACGATGAATGCCGGCAAATATGATTTCGGCTTCGCCGTCGACTGGATGCGCAAGGACCTCGGCATCTGCCTGGCGGAGGCCAACCGCAACGGCGCCAAGCTGCCGGTGACCGCGCTGATCGACCAGTTCTACAAGGATGTGCAGGACATGGGCGGCAAGCGCTGGGACACGTCCTCGCTGCTGGCGCGCCTGGAGCGCTAGGCGTCGCAATGCCCCTGCCCGATCCGACCTGGAGCGCCGACGACATCGTCGCTCATCTGCGCTCGATCGGTGTGGCGGAAAACCTGACCGGCATGGCGCGCTTCGGCATCAACACCGCGACCGCGCTTGGCATCGGCAATTCCGAATTGCGGCCGCTGGCGCGCAAGGTCAGGAAGAACCATGAACGCGCTGCTGCTGTGGAAGAGCGGCATTCGCGAGGCGCGGCTGATGGCCGCCTTCACGGGCGAGCCGAAGAAGCTCGACATCGGTCAATGCCGGCGCTGGGCCGCCGATTTCGACAGCTGGGAGATCGTCGACACTGTCGCCGACCTGTTCGCCGAAACGCCGTTCTGGCGCGAACTGGTCGACGAGTTCGCCGAAGACGACCGCGAATTCGTCCGCCGCACCGCCTTTGCCATGCTTGCCTGGAGCGCGGTGCATCTCAAGAAGGAACCGGACGCGACCTTCCTTGCCTATCTGCTGCTGATCGAGAAACATGCCGGCGACCCGCGTAATTTCGTCCGCAAGGCGGTGAATTGGGCGCTGCGGCAGATCGGCAAGCGGTCGATGAGCCTGCACGCCCCTGCCCTTGCGCTGGCGGAAAAACTGGCGGCATCGTCGGACAGGACGGCGCGCTGGATCGGCAAGGATGCGGTGAAGGAACTGACGGATGCCAAACAGCTCGCAAGGCTCGCAGCCGCAAAAACCTGACCTTTCCGGCCTCCGTTTTGTCGAGGTGACGCAAGAAACGCGCGGTCGTTTCGAATCGCTGTTCGAGCAGCCCGGCGCTCCGAAATATTGCTGGTGCATGGCCTGGCGCCATTCCAGCCGCGAGCACATTGAGAACGACGAGAAGAAACGCATGATGATGGCGCTGATCGATGCCGACACTCCCGTGGGCATCCTCGCCGAGTTGGACGGGGGACCGGTCGGCTGGTGCTCGGTCGCGCCGCGCGAAACCTACCGAAGACTTTCAAAGCAGCAGGACGACTCCGAGACCGGCATCTGGTCGATCGTCTGCTTCTACGTGCCGAGGGCCTTGCGCGGCGGCGGGCTGGCTTCCGCCTTGCTCGATGCGGCGATCGACCATGCCTTCGCCAAAGGCGCGCACATCGTCGAGGCCTATCCCGTCCACGAGGCAGCACCCAGCTATCGCTTCATGGGTTTTCGCGACATGTTCGTCGCGCGAGGCTTCCAAGAGACCGGAACCGCCGGCACGCGCCGGCATGTCATGCGGCTGAACCGTTGAGCCCTGACCGGTCACGATGCTTTTACTCGATTCCGCAAATCCACTCGCGGAGGATGGAGCGACCATGAACAAGCGTTTCAGATCATGCGCGACGTTGGCGGCGGTGCTCCTGCTCGTTGCCTCGGGAACCCATGCCTCGGCCGATGTCGCGCATATCTTCTGGAAGGATCTCCGTCCGGCCACGCAAGCGATAGCCGAGGACGCGAACCTGCCGATGATCGCGGCAAAACTGCCCGACCACGGCGAGACCTTGTCGTTCGATCTGCGGGACAAGACGATACAACTAGCCGGCTATGCACTGCCGGTCGACCGCGAGGGTGACCTCGTCTACCAATTCCTGCTGGTGCCGTGGACCGGCGCCTGCAGCCATATGCCGACGCCGCCGCCGAACCAGATCGTGCTGGTGACGCCGGCGCATCCCTACAAGATGAAAGAGGCTTATGAGCCGGTCGCCGCCACCGGCGTGCTGCAGCCCGGCATGGAGAAAAGCCAGCTCTTCATCCTCGACGGCGTCTCGATCGTCCAGTCCGGATACACCGTGCGCAAGGCCGAGGTGACGAGCGTCGACAGCGTGCCGGACGCGGTCACGCTGCCGGTCAACTCGCCGTGGAATTTCCTCAACAAAAAGAAGAATTAAGGCCGGTCGGCGCAACCAGTGTCATGCCGCGTTCGCGCCCGATTCCTTGTCCAGCACCATGTAGTCGAGCGGGATTTCCGTCGTGTACTTGATCTGCTCCATGGCGAAGGACGACGAGACGTCGCGGATCTCGATCTTGGCGATCAGCCGCTTATAGAATGCATCGTAGGCGGCGATATCGGGCACCACCACGCGCAGCAGGTAATCGACGTCGCCGCTCATGCGGTAGAACTCGACCACCTCAGGGAATTCCTGGATCACCTCGGAGAAGCGCCGCAGCCATTCATGGCTGTGCGAATTGGTGCGGATCGACACGAAGACGGTGACGCGCACATTGACCTTCTCATGGTCGAGGATGGCGACGCGCCGCTTGATGACCCCCTCCTCCTCGAGCTTTTGGATGCGCCGCCAGCACGGCGTGGTCGACAAGCCGACTTTCTTGGCGACATCGGCGACCGCGAGCGTCGCGTCCTCCTGCAGGAGGCGGAGAATTTTTCTGTCGAGGCGATCCATGGGAAGCTCCAGGGGAATAGTTTCGCCATAATCCCTTTTATCGAGGCCTTTAACAAGAAAGAAATTCTGCCAAAGGCACGAAAAGCGAGTGATATCTTGCAGAATGCCTAATCGATGCGATAGCGGATTTCCGATCTCAGGAAGGGCAGCAAATCCATTTCAAACCAGGGATTCTTCTTCAGCCAGCCGGTGTTTCGCCATGACGGATGCGGCAGCGGCAGCACTCTCGGAATGGACGGTCCATCCCATATGGCGCGCCAGTTCCTGACCGTCTCGGTCAGCGACGGCAGGCGTGTCGTGCCCATATGCCATGCCTGCGCATAACCACCGATGGTCAGCACCAGGTCGATCTGGGGCATCAGCGCCATCAGGTCCGAGCGCCAGGCGGGCGCGCATTCGCGGCGCGGCGGCAGGTCGCCGCCCTTGGCGTCCTGGCCGGGAAAGCAAAAGCCCATCGGCACGATGGCGAACTTTTCCGTGTCGTAGAATTCCTGCGCGCTGACGCCGAGCCAGTTTCTCAGCCGGTCCCCCGAGGCATCGGTGAACGGCATGCCCGACAGATGCACCTTGGTGCCCGGCGCCTGGCCGGCAAGCAGGATCCGCGCCGTCGAGGACGGCTGCAGCACCGGCCGCGGCTCATGCGGCAAAGGCTGGCCACGGGGCTCATCGATGCAAATACGACAGGCCCGCACCCTTTCGGTAAGGCGCTCCAGCGCTTGGCTCATATCGGGCGGATTATCCAATTTCGGTCGCTCAGGCCGTCGCGCTCGGCCGGCTTGTAAGCGCCGCGTACCAGCGCAGCACGTTCGTGCATTCCTCCGGCACCTTGATGCGGGCCGGTTTCATGAAATCGATGGCGATCATGCCGGTGATGTCGGCGACCGAATAGGCGTCGCCGGCGGCGAATTCGCGCTCCGCCAATTCATGGTCGAGCAGATGCAGGAATTCGATCGCTTTCGGCTTGTTGGCCTCGCCCCATTCCGGAATTTGCGGCACCTCCCATTCCTTCATCGCCGGATGGATATGCCGGAACGCCGCGGCGACGCTGGCCATCAGGTTCAGTTCCATGCGCCTTTGCCACATCTCGACTTTTGCCCTGCCGAGCGCGCCCGTGCCGAACAGCGCGGGCTCGGGATGGAGCTCCTCGAAATAGCGGCAGATGGCGATCGATTCGGTGATGATGGTGCCGTCGTCGAGCTCGAGCACCGGCAGGCGCCGCAGCGGATTGCGCCCAGCCACCTCTTCGCCGCGATGTTCCAGCGCGCCCATGTCGACGGGCACCAGCGGCACCGTCAGCCCCTTCTCGGCAAGGAAGACGCGCACGCGTCGGGGATTGGGCGCGCGGCCACCGTCGAACAGCTTCATTCGAACCTCCAGCTTCTCCACCGGATCATAGGGCGCGGGTCCGCCCATCACCAGAAGCGAACAAATTCGCGCAACGCATCGCCGAACGAGGCCAGCATGCCATGCTTTCTCTCGACCGGCGCGTCATGATGGCTGTCGCGCCATTGCTGCGGCTCCTCGAAAGCGCCTGCCCAGATGCCAACCTTGGCCGCTCTCGCCACCGCTTCCTCGGTTTCGAAGCCGCCGAAGGCAACCGCCCATCCGGCCTGCACCTGGGCCTTGTTCAGGTCGGTGTCGCCCGCCCTGCAATCTCCGAGCAGGCGGCCGTAGCGGTCGCGCTGCCAGCCGCTGCAGGAAACCGGCCTGCCGGCGATCAGGCGCACCAGCGACTGCCGCGCCAGCTTGCCGCAGGGATAGTCAGCGCCGGCCTTCTGGCAGGTCTGCTGATATTCCGGAGCGTCGATGCCGCGCATGCGGATGCGTTCGCTCCCGAGCGTGATCGAATCGCCGTCATTGACGATTGCCGTACCTTGCTCCTTGCGTGTCTCGAAGCGATCGAGCCGCGCCGCCACCAGGATGAGCAACCCGAGCAAGAGGAAGGCCAGCCCATAGTCCAGCAGCTTGCGCCCGAGGCTGCGCGGCGGGCTCGCCGCGTAGCGTCGGCGCGGTCCTCGCGGCCCGAAACAGCTCATATGGCAAACAGTCTCTTAATCATTCGAACGTAGCTTAACGAACTGACAGTCGCTGCGCGCAGAAATTGAAGTCTGTATGCCTTTGCAACGCTCGAACACAGCGGATAAATTTATTGTGGACCGCCGTAAACCGCACCGCAACAGCGATGTGGCGCGCGCGGTGCGCAAGACGCGCGACCGCCTTTCGCAGCAGGCGGGCAGCCTCGACTTCGACCGTGAACTGCTGAAGCTGCATGCGCGCACCATGGTGGTCAGCGCGATCGCGATTCCCCTGCTCGTGCTCGCGGTGGCGGCGACAGGCCGGCTGGCGGGCATGGACGGCCCAATCACCATCTGGGCATTGTCGACGCTGCTTTGCTACACGATCGTCGCTTTCATGGCGCGTCGTGTGGAGCGGACCGAAGCGGCCGAACTCGACCCGGTGCAGACGCGCCGCGACTTCCTGATCGGCCATTTCCTGTGCGGCCTTGGCTGGGCATGGTTTGCCTGGATCGGTTGCGACACATGCCAGATCGACCAGTTCCATGTGGCCAAGGCCATGGTGATCCTGGTCGCGATGGCGATGACGGCTGTCTTGGCCTCCTCGCTTGGTGGCGCCCTGTTCGCGACTTTCGCCATTCCCGTTGCCGTTTATGTCTACACCATCATGCGTCTGTGGACGCCGATCGAAGCCACGATGGCGGCACTGCTCATCGCGGCGCTTCCGTTCTTCGGTTACGTCGCGCGCCACCTCAACCGGGCGTCGCTGATGGTGCTGTCCTTCCGTTCGGAGAAGGACGCGCTGATCGCCGAAGTCGAGACGGCGAAATCAATGTCGGACGAGGCAAGGCGGCGCGCCGAGGACGCCAATCTGGCGAAATCGCGTTTTCTCGCCTCGATGAGCCACGAGCTCAGGACGCCGCTCAACGCCATCCTTGGCTTCTCCGAAGTGATGGCCAATGAAGTGCTGGGTCCGATGAACAATCCGACCTATCGCGATTATGCCCATGACGTGCACGAGTCCGGACAGCACCTGCTCGACCTGATCAACGAGATCCTCGACCTGTCGCGCATCGAGGCCGGCCGCTACCAGCTCAACGAGGAACCGGTCATGCTGGTGACCATCGTCGAAGATTGCTGTCACATGATGGAGCTGCGCGCCCGTAACAAGGACATCCGCATCATCCAGGAGTTCGAGGAGACCTTGCCGCGCCTCTTCGCCGACGAGCGCGCCGTCCGGCAGATTACCCTCAACCTTCTGTCCAATTCGATCAAGTTCACCCCATCCGGCGGCGAAGTGCGCGTGCGCGTCGGCTGGACCGCCGGCGGCGGCCAGTACATTGCAGTCAAGGACAACGGCCCGGGCATACCGGAGGAGGAAATCCCGGTGGTGCTTTCCGCTTTCGGCCAAGGCTCGATCGCCATCAAGAGCGCCGAACAGGGCACCGGCCTCGGCCTGCCGATCGTGCAGGGGCTGCTCGCCATGCATGGCGGCACGTTCGAGCTTCATTCCAAGCTACGCGAAGGCACCGAGGCGATCGCCATCTTCCCGCTGAGCCGGGTGATGGAGGAATTGCCGGCCTTGCCGACCAAGGCTGTCGCGGCGACACGTGGACGCCGGTAGGGCAATTCCAGGAGAAGTGTGAGCTGTTTCCGTCCGGAATTGCGTAAAAACAAAGAGATAGTGCGGCTCTTGGAACCTTTAACGGCGGATAGCCACCGCCATGCCCGAACTCGTCAACGCCGCGGCCTTGACGATACCGGCGGCCAGAGCGRCCCCTACCCCTTCGCCATGGCCGATGCCGAAATCGAGCAGCGGCCGCAATCCGAGCTGTTCGGCCACCTTGGCATGGCCGGGCTCGGGCGAGAGGCTGGCGAGCAGGCAGTGATCGAGCGTGCCTGGGTTGGCCGCATGCAGGGCAGCGGCCGCCGCCGTCGCTACGAATCCGTCGAGCAGCACGGGAATCTTTTCCATGCGTGCCGCGAGAATGGCGCCGCAGATCGCCGCGAACTCGCGTCCGCCGACCCGGCGCAAGGCCTCGAGCGGATCGCTCAGACCCGGGCCATGGAATGCCAGCGCCCGATCGACGACCTCGGCCTTGCGCGCGATCATCATTGCATCGGCGCCCGCTCCGGGGCCGACCCAGTCGGCCCCCTCGCCGCCGAACAGCGCTGCGCAAAGCGCGGCGGCGATCGTCGAATTGCCGACTCCGAGATCGCCCAGGCACAGAAGATCGGCGCCGCCCGCGACCGCCTCCATGCCGAAGGCCATGGTCGCGGCGCAGCCGCGTTCATCGAGCGCATCCTCCTCGGTGATGTCGCCCGTGGGAATATCCAACGCGAGGTCGAAGACCTTCAGGCCGAGATCGTTGGCGATGCAGACCTGGTTGATCGCAGCCCCGCCGGCAGCGCAGAGCTCGACCTCGTTGGCGGTCGCCGCCACCGGCCGCGGCGAGATGCCGTGCCTGACCGCGCCGTGATTGCCGGCGAAGATCGCCATCAGCGGCCGATTGATCGCCGGCGGTGCGCGCCCGCTCCAGGTGGCAGTCCAGGCCGCGATGTCCTCGATTCGTCCCAGCGATCCTTTCGGCTTGTCCGCCTTGGCGAACAGTGCCCGGACGCGGCCGCCCGCCGCGTCATCGGCCAGCGGCAGCGCCGCGAGGAGGCTTCGGAAATCGTCGAAGGGCTGAGCAGGCATTTATGTCGGTCGCGGTTGGTTGCGAAAATCGCAAGCGGCATAGCCGCCTTCTCCCGCCGGCACAACCGCCTGACGATGCCGCGAACGCGTCGCCTTGCGACGCATCGCGGAGGGCTTGCATTGCTCCGGCGGTTGCACCATGTGGAATAAAGCCAAGAGAACAGCATGACCGCCATCGAATCCCCCTGCATCCTGGTCTGTTCGATCGATATGAAAACCGGGTTCTGCTTCGGTTGCGGCCGCACGCGCGACGAGATTTCCGGCTGGCTGACGATGACCCCCGAAACGCGCCGGGCGGTGATGGCCGAACTGCCGGCACGGCTCGACACGGTCGAGCGGCGGCCGCGCCGCGAGACAAGGCGTGCCCGCATGGCGCGCGAGCGCGGCGTTTTGTGAGAAGAAACCGATGAATCGGCTGTTCTGGATTGTCATGGCGGTGATCGGCGCCGGGGTCGTGCTGCTCATGCTCAACAATTCGGCCGGCCACACCTTCGGCATGAACAACAACGATTTCAGCCGGCTGATCTGGGTCGGCGTGCTGGTGATGGTGATCGGCGCGAGCCTGCTCCGCTCGGGCCGGCCGCTGGGCGACATGGCGCGCAATATCGGCGTCTGGGCCGCGCTGATCCTCGTGCTGATCGCCGGCTACCAGTATCGCTACGAGTTGCAGGACGTCGCAAGCCGCGTGACCGCCGGCCTTGTCCCGGGCAGTCCGCTGGCGCTCGGCGTGGAGAATGGCCGCCCGACCGTCACGCTCGACAAGGCCGACAACGGCCATTTCGAGGCCCGCATCCTGGTCAACGGCACCCCGGTGCGGGCCGTGGTCGACACCGGCGCGACCAGCACGGTGCTGACGTCCGAAGATGCCCAGGCCGCGGGGTTCAACCCGGCGGCGCTCAGCTACAGCGTGGATGTCTCCACCGCCAACGGCATGGCGCGCGCGGCGACGGTCAGGACCGACGAGGTGGCCATCGGCGGCATCGTGCGCAAGGACATGTCTGTGATGGTCGCCGCGCCCGGCATGCTGGACCAGAGCCTGCTCGGCATGAACTTCATCGGCTCCTTGTCGGGTTTCGACGTGCGCGGCGACCGCATGATTTTGCGGGATTAATCGATCGAGTCAGGCTGCCTCGGCCTCCGCCGCCGCAAAATCGATCGCAGTGAACGCAGTCCTCAAAACCTCAGGCCCGGCACCTGGTTTGTTCGCGTCGGTGGAAAGAATCTGCCGGAAGCGGCGCGCGCCGGGGAGACCGTGGAACAGTCCGACCATATGGCGGGTGATGTGGCCGAGCCGTCCCCCCTTCTCGATATGGCGCGCGGCATAGCCGGCCATGGCGTCGATCAGCGCCGGATAGTCGAAGGCGGCGGCCGCCTCGCCGTAGAAAGCGGCATCGACCCCGGTGAGGATCCCCGGCGTATGGTAGGCGGCGCGGCCGAGCATCACGCCGTCGACATGGGAAAGATGCACCGACGCCTCGCCGAGTGATTGGATACCGCCATTGATGCCGATGAATTCATTCGGCTTCCTGGCCTTCAGCCGGTAGACGCGCGGATAGTCGAGCGGTGGGATGTCGCGATTCTCCTTGGGGCTCAGCCCCTCCAGCCAAGCCTTGCGGGCATGCACCCAGAGCGCATCGGCGCCGGCGGCGAGCACGCCGTCGGCGAGCGTGTCGAGGGCGGGCTCCGGGTCCTGATCGTCGACGCCGATGCGGCATTTGACCGTGACGGGGATCTTCACGGAAGCCTTCATCGCCGCGACGCATTCGGCGACCAGAGCCGGCGTCTTCATCAGGCAGGCGCCGAACGTCCCCGACTGGACGCGGTCGGACGGGCAGCCGACATTGAGGTTGATCTCGTCGTAACCGAAGGCCTCGCCGATCCGCGCCGCCTCGGCAAGTTTTGCCGGATCCGATCCGCCAAGCTGCAATGCCACCGGATGCTCGACATTGTCGAATCCGAGCAGTCGCTCGCGCGCGCCATGGATGACCGCATCCGCCACCACCATCTCGGTGTAGAGCAGAGCCCGACGCGTCAACTGGCGATGGAAGAACCGGCAATGCCGGTCTGTCCAATCCATCATAGGTGCTATGGCGATTCTAAGGTTCGGGTATTTCTTCATTCTTTTGTAGCTGAACGGTTGGATCCCGTGCGTCTCGGTTTTTCGTCACGACACAATGCTCATGGAGCACATACGCACGATCCTACCCTATCAGTTAAATTTGGCGTTTCGATAGCCTTGTTCAGCGCCGGACCAAGCACCCAAGACACGTAAGAAGACGTTTGGCGGGCAATCCTGTTTGGCCTACGGTTATCGAAGCAGTACCACGGCCGCATTCGGGAAACCCTTGGCGGCAAAAGGTCGGTCGGCATCTATGCTCAGGCTGGAATCGCCGCTGTAGAGTATTTGCCACGCGACAACCCATCCAGATTTTACGATCGTCTTTAGATCATGCGTTCCCTTCATCCGAAGGCGATGATGCGGCAGGTAAATAGTTCCGTTTACCGAATAATTCTTATTCCCTGAGAACGATATGGTCGCAATCCTATCCGACTTTTCGCGAGAACCGAATATCGCAAGCCCTGAATAGACCCCGTCCTTAGGCGCGGAAAGTCGCACTGAACCGTTCCCTGGCGATTGAATGATGCTGGAGCCCGCATCGAGGAAGAGGGTAACACCATTCCCCTTCAAATTCGCGTCGCTGCCGATGCCGACGACCGCGTTGTGGAAGTAGTAAATTCCTGGGGAAAAGGTTGCGTTTCCGTCAAAGCTGATACTCCCGCAGAAGGTGCGGCCGGCGGGCATTGAAACATCGGCAAGCGCCTCATTGTTGTAGTCACAACCGGTCGGAAGAACTGGCTCCGGTATTTCGATAAGCGGATCTGCGAGTTGGGGCTGGTTCGGAATTGGCTTAACGCTGTAGCCACCCCCCTGATAGCCGCCCGCGACCGAGATCTTGCTTGCGGCAATTTTTCCCCCGCCAACGTGCCTCAGCGCGGTCGTGCTGGAAGAGTTCACTTGAATGCCGCAGTTTTGAGCCGATACTCCACCGGCCCCTGTCACCGTCAAAGCTCCGCTGGATTCTGGGTCAAGGGCATAGACACAATAATCCGGAGCGGTTTTTCGCGCCATCGCTTTGACGTGAAGGTCTATTGTCTGAATCCCAGCGAGACCCATAAAAAACGTCGGCATTCTGGCCGAGATCTCAACGTTCGCCTCTCTCAGAGCACTATCAGTCTTTGTGATATCGGCATCGACGATGAGGTTGGTCGCAAAGTCCCCGTTAGCAAGCGCCCAGTCCTTCGCTGACTTGACGGCGTCTTCGTTTTCCCGGTCGGATTCAACAGCAGTAAGCGCTGCCGTGTCGGCTATCTCCTGCAATCTGGATTTCCAGAAAATGGCGTTGGTGAGGTCGACGCTCAACCCCAAGACCAACCCGAGTGGCACCGCCAACAGTGCGGCCGCTACTGCTAAATTTCCGCGTTCATTACGCAATAGCTTGGCAAGCCTGCGCATCGAAATCACTTTCTCGGGATAACAATTAGCACGCCTAGCTTTAAGTAGGGCGCTACTTTAACCCGAAAGCTTGGTCGACCTGGTCCGATTGCAGCATATCGATGGACGAATGTCCCACACCGGGAAGAATCAATAACCGCCAGTTCAAGGGCCAGCCATTAGCCGTCGCGACGGCTTGCGCTAGCTCAAACGTGAATTCCCCCCGCTCCAAGCGCGTGGCGCCCTGACGCAATGCGGCCGCGCTTACACCTAGGTCAGTTTCGCCCGTATCCTCTTCTCCGAGATAAATTGTCAGAGGGAGCGCCAGATAGGCTTTCAACTCTTGTGTGGCCTGATCCGTAGTGTACACGCAACCTGAGGGCAGACATCCCAACCCGTATGCGACCGCTTCCGACAGGGAGGGCAATACGTACGTGGATGGATTGGCTACCACAATCCTTTTGGCATCCGCCAAGGCAAATGCCGCGACGCGAGACATGAATTGTGCACCGGCCGAGTGTCCGAAAAGGTAATATCTCGCCGTCGGCAATCCTTCTCGCTTCCGCGCCCACGCCACGAGGCCCTTAATATACCAGACTGTCCATCGGTCCCGAGGTTGAATGGAGCCGTCGTGCACAATGCCACCTAGCTGGTAGCTCCAGGTGGGAAATCGCTCCTGGTCAAAAAGCGGCGCCATTACAATCATACAATTTCGGTCAGCTAACGGCTCTGCATAGTCTCTATATGACGAGGCCGTCCTATTGAGGCCATGAAAAACAAATAAAATTGACGGGTTGCTGCAGTATTTCGGATGGTATGTATATATAGTGAACTTTGTTCCATTGATGGTTACCGATGTCGAGCCRTCGCCGACTTTCCAAGCACTGGCCGAACTCGAATACACTAGACCGCAAGCCAAAATGGCTGCAGCTGCGAGACGCATCGGGAAACGCATCAGCCGCTCCTAAAGCTAAAGCTACATGAAAGATATAAGACATTAGCTAATGCTAAACAAATCGAATCCGCTGGTGCGGTAAAGAGTTGGTTTCGCATGGACCCCTGGGACCGAGCCGACGCCCCTCCTTGGTCGGCGCCGGTTCAATTACCTTGATTGATGCGCCCGGGCGACGGCACAAATCACGCCAGATCTCAGACGCTTTGAGATCGGTCAGGCCACGGCAGTGGTTCCGTTGGGTCGGGCGTCCGCATTGCCAAGGCGGCCAGCCTCGAAGCCCATTCTTCTGGCGCAACTCTCCGCGATGAGCCGGCATACGTTGACGGGTCGGCCATACATCGGGAAGAGATGCAGTCCAAGATCAGGGAGGGTATTGGCCTCAATCACGATGTAATTTTGAGGATCTGCTTTGCTGGTGTGGTCCCGAGATAATATGTCGACGCCGCCGACATGAAGGCCGGGAATAGCGCGCGCAACTCGCTCCGCGATACGTTTCATGCTAGGGTGAACTAGGTCGGTGATCCCCCTTGTTTCACCGCCGGTTGACGCATTGCTCTTCCAGTCGATCACGACAGTTTGCCCTTTAGCAGGGATAGAATCCAAGTCAAACCCTTGCGAAGCGAGTATAAGTCTCCTGTAGTCATCTACGAAAATTGGCCGCTTCCCTAGATGCGGGTTGTTCGCGCGAAGTTCGTTCTTAGCATCGATGAGCTGCCTTACGGTCCCCTTTCCATTGCCAAGCACTGTGGGTGGAACACGCATAGCAACAGCAATGCACTGGGAGTCGACGACCAGATACCGTGCCTCGTCTCCCTGAGCAAAATACTTCTCCACGAGGATACGTCGACCGGTGCGCCGCAACGCAGCGTCCCATGCTGCTTCAAAGGTCGCGGGGGTCACATTGACGGAAACACCGCTACCTTTTCTCCCATCGAACGGCTTCAAAACCGCATTTCCGAATTCGGAGACTTTTTCGCGTGCAGCTTCCTTGTTGGATATTTTGAAGGTTCTGCCTTCGGCAAAGCTGACTCCAGCCCGCCTGAATATCGCTCGTGACAGCCTTTTGTCTTTCAGCATGTGATACGCCGTAACAGCAGTAAAGCTGGTGTCGCCTTCGCGAAGGATGCATTTCTCGCCCTCTGCAGAGACGATTAGCAGCGGCCCTAACGTCTTAGTGCGAAACCCAAGCTTTATAAATTCGGAAGACATAAGTTTTCTACTGTTGAATTCCTCGGCATTCTCGTAGTTGTTGAGGACGTTTACACGATTCAGCATCGCTTCAATCTCCGGCAAAAGTATTGCATTTTTACCGCTTTGATGTTGGCTTCCACTAGCCAACAGCCTCTCTAGCTATTGGCTAGATCTGCCCCCATTTCTTGCTGGCTTGGAGCCGGCGCCGCCCGCACATCCATATCGCCAAACCAGCCATTTCTTTCGGCCAAACACGACACCGCCATTGCATGCATCTCAGCCCTAATCAGTGGCGGACGCGCAAGGCACCTGGACGGAATCGATTCCGTCGCCAGTTCTTCCGAGGCCGAAGCAAGAAACATCCTTGCTCCTGACCCATCGGAGCTCCATCTCATGAACAGCGCCAGCCCGCCGCCTTGAAGATGCCTGCGCAGATCAGGATCGAGATCGGTGCCGGCGCTGACTAGTATCAGCTTAGGAGGCGGCAGTGCCGACAGGGCTCGACGAGATACGATATCTTCCCTGTCAACGATGAAATATCCCCGGCTGACTCGTTGCAGCACCTTGCCAAAGAGATCGTCAAGTATCTCGCCATTCTCCGCGCTCGATGGTGTCACGGAAACCGCATGGCAAACGCCCAGCCCGAGACCTTTTGCCCAAATTCGTTCCGGCGAGGCAGCGTAAATCAGAGCCTCCAAGAACGGATCTCTAGCCAGCATTGGCGGAGTGGGTCGCTGGCCGAGTTCCTGGGGGACACCATCGATGTATGCTCCTCTCTTGGAGAGGAGGCCGGTTCTTCGCCCTTCGGCCTGAAGGCGCCGGTTGATAGCTTGCGCCACCATGCTCGTGTGAAGATCGCCCACAACGAGCAATGTTGCGACTGCCGATGATTCCGGAGCCTTGTACAAGTTTGCAAGAATCAGCTCGCTAACGTCTCTCGACGAGCCGCCTCGCGGCGAAAGATGAAATTCGATGCCCGGGCGTGCATTCACCTCAAGTACGGCGCATCCAACCTCCTTATGGGAGATCGCAATATCGGGCATGATCAGGTCGATCCCGGCGATGCTAAGGCCAAACGCCCTGGCAATGCGTTCACACAGCTGCTGATTTTCCGGGTGAACTTCGTCCGTAACGTCTACGGGCACACCTCCCCGGGCCAAGTGACCGGTGGGACGTAGGATCACGCGCTTTCCGTCAGCGGGGACAGACTCCAATGAGAGCCGGTGCTGCCGGATGTGCCGCAGAAGCTCATCGTCTATCTCCACGCGAGACAGCTGTCGGCCGTCACGGTCGGGTTCCCCGTTCAACTCTTCTATAAGGTTGCGTAAGGTTTTTTCGCCGTCGCCAATTACTTCGGGCGGGCGACATATGACCGCCGCGACAAGGCGATAATCGACGACCGTTGCACGATACTCCGATCCCGCCACATATTGCTCCACCAGCACTCCACTATTTTCCGTGTGCTTTCTATTTCGCAGCGCGTATGCCCTCTCAAACGCCTCTTCGACCGCAAGCCGTCCCCGTAGCTTGACCGACACGCCTCGCCCTTGATTTGCCTGGGCCGGTTTAACTACTACGCTCTTGCCTAGCTGCTTGGCCGCCGAAACCGCCTCGGCCTTTGTGCGAACCGTTATCTGCCGGGGAACTGTCATCCCGGCTTGAGCCAGTAATCTGTTGCTCAGCCTCTTGTCCAAAGCCGTCTTCGCTGAAGCGAACGAGGTCGAACCGGAGATCGTCGAGAATAATTGCTTCTGGTGCTTGCCGTGCCCAAGGCGAAGATGGTTGCGGGCGACGAACTCGAACGGAATGCACTTTCTCTTGGCCGCAGCCACCAACACTGCGGTGGAATTTGAAAGCCGCCGCTTCTTGGCTCTTTCCAGGTTCGTATTTTGTGCAAGGGTATAGTTCTCAGTAGGATTCCCTCCTCGGGCGGCCTCGCTGATCGCGTCAACGACGGCCAATGCGGCCGCGCGCGACATTTGGGGATCGTCCGTCTCCCACACGACAGAAAAGGACAGCGGGGCTGCATCACCCACCACGGCCGCTGTAGGGGATGAATAGAAGTTCATCTCCCGGCACAGTTCCCGATCGGCGAATTGAATCGCGTCCGCGATGTATTGCGCAACTGGCGTGTCCTGCGGGCACTTGGGAAACAGACTGGAGAGTGCCGAGCGCGCCTCCGGAATGAAATCGCAAACGCGAGCCTTCACAGACGGCGATATCTCCAACGCAAGCTTAATCACCGTATTTACGCTGTAGACGTTTGTCCCCAACAACGTTCGGAGCCCGACCACCGCGATCGGATTCGGTTTTTGAAGAAGAGTTTCCACGACGCCGTTGCCCCCAACGCTAAGTACTCGATACTCAAACGAGATCCGCCAACCGTGCGGCTGAGCTTTCCCCTTTCTTCGCACCGCACCAATATATATTTTTCGTTCTCAGAACGAAGATGACTCTCGTCACGGTCGATTCTGACTTCCGACAGGTATCTCGCCTCCCCTTGATATTATTATCAAATCGCTAATTTAAGAGGCGAAACATGGGACTAAGGTCCGATTCTAAAGTCCCCTGCAGGTCCCATTGCATGCAATTACCGGTTATATTATGGTTATCTAATGGTAAAAAGCACAAAAGAAAGGGGAAGTCAAAGGGAACGTCATAAATAAAAAACAGATAAAAACTTAAATATCTAAGTGTAACTGAGTTCAGTTGGGGGAGTTGTTATGCCGATTTCAAGGATACAACGCGGGCGCATGAAAAGGGCCAAGCGCGCTTTTTCCACGCGCAGAGTCGCGGCGTCGCACATGCGGACGCTGATTACAGGCCCAATACAGCCCATGGCAGGCGATCTCGTGCTGGCGCGTGTCGATGAGCTTGGCAATCACAGCAGATTGGAGCTTATCGGCGGAAGAAAGGCCATTATGTTTCCCGGCGACGAGATCATTGTCTGCTACGGAAACAGATATGCCCCCGACCAATTCGAAGCAGTGATCGGTCCGGATTTAGGCCCGTGCGACCTAGTGGCTGGAGGGGGGATCGCGGCGCAGGAGCTTTCGAGACATGATCGAATGGCGCCGCCGACAAAGATTACGCCAATCGGGCTGGTCGGGGACAAGTTTGGTCGCCGGCTGAATGTCTGGGATTATAAGGTAAGCTCAGACGATCTCCGTCCTTCGCTACCCATTGTTCTGTCGCTCGGCACATCGATGAACGCCGGGAAAACCCTGACGGCGACATCGTTGGTCAGAGGCTTCAAGAAAGCGGGGCTGAAGGTTGCGGCGATGAAGATTACCGGTACCGGGTCCGGCGGCGACATGTGGATCGTCCGGGACGCCGGGGCGGACATGGTTCTGGATTTCACCGACGCGGGTTTTGCAACGACTTATCTGGCTTCAGTGGAGTTGATCGAGAAAGGCGCCTTCCGCCTGTTGAACCATGCAACCGAAAACGGATGTGATGTTGCG
The DNA here is from genome assembly GCF_001854795.2 of Mesorhizobium sp. LCM 4577. Classification (NCBI taxonomy): domain Bacteria; kingdom Pseudomonadati; phylum Pseudomonadota; class Alphaproteobacteria; order Hyphomicrobiales; family Phyllobacteriaceae; genus Mesorhizobium; species Mesorhizobium sp. LCM 4577. Next base: position 258,764 of record NZ_MDDU01000024.1, read on the forward strand.
GTCATCGAGATCGCCGACGGATTGCAGCAAAGGGAAACATCGGAACTCATCTGGGCCGAGTCGCTGCGGAGTATGGCTCTTGGGACGATCTTCGCGTCGTACGATGCCATGGGAGCAAAATGCGGCGTCGATAGCCTTCGCGCCGCCGGCCACAACGTGCTTGCCATCAGCGGACGAATTGGTCGATCTCCGCTCGCTGTGAGAGAAGCGGAGGAAGCCACCGGACTGCACGTCTACTCTCCATGGGAGATCCAGGAAGGAGCGCTCAACCCCGTCATGAGGGCTCGCGCTTCTGCGAAGCTCGCCAATGGCCAGAGCAACAATCCCTTTTTCCGCCGCATCGCAGAATCCGCGGATGGATTGGCCCCGGACAATCACAGTGCACAGGCCTCCCAATTGCGCATTGAATTTTTAGGGAAGGTTGCGCAAGGGCTCGTTGCGGCTGAGTTTGCTATGCTCACCCAGGCCTCTGCCGATGGCAATAGGTTTGCCTCGTGGCCAACTCCCTACGGGAACATCACCCTCACGCTACCTAAGCTGTCATCACGGATCGCCATCCCCGTCTTTATCTCGGCTCACGCTCCCGTGGAGATGGTAGAGGCCGCGGTGCTGGCCAAAACCCGCGCCGCGCTAAAGTCGTCTTTGTCCAACCTTGTTCAAGCGCTCGGTTGCTCTGCTCTGGCCGACGACCAAATGGAAGCGCTTGTAAAGGACATTTGGCCGATGCTTGAGAGGGATCGCAGGAGCGAACCCGGAAATCAGAAATTGCCCAACGCCATGGGGCAACCGATCTCAGCCGACGCGCCGGATGAGCCGGACGCCGCAATCATGAACTTCTCAGGAGCTTTCAGCGACACTGAACACCGCAACGTAATCGGGCGAGCATAACCAGCGGTGATCGATGAGCATACGAAGTAAGAGATTCAGTCCTCCTCTGAGCGAGATGTGGCGACGGTCAAGGGCGGGCCTCGCTGCTGTCGTGATTTTCGGTATCTTTATCAATCTGCTCCGTTTCTCAGGCCCACTGTATCTCATACAGATCTTCGATCGTGTCATTTCGAGCCGCAGCATCGAAACCCTTGTTGTCCTAACTGCCGCGGCTTTGTTCGCGCTTGTCACGGGCGCTGCGCTTGAAACTGTCCGTCGACGGATGCTCTCGCGATGGAGTGTTTGGATAGAGCATCAGTTGACCACTCAATCCGTGAGAGCCGGATTGACTGCCGGTGTCGCTAACCCGCCGGTTCTGGCGAACATCGAGAAGGTGTCCAGCTTCGTCGAGCGCGGACTTGCGCCCTGGATGGATGTGGTCTGGGCCCCGATTTTCCTATTGTGTGTATACTTCATCCATCCGGTTCTCTGCATGATCGCTTCGGCTGGCATTGCCTTGCTGATAGGCCTGAGCGTGCTCAAGGACAAGCTGACGCGAGAACCCCGTCAGGCGGAACGTGATGCTGCCAGGCAGGCCAAGGAAGTCCTGGCGTCAGCAGATAGGCACAAGGACGTGGTTGGCGCCTTTGCGATGGCTGACGCAATCGCCGGTCGCTGGGGTAAAAACAAGATAGACGGCTTTCTCCAGCGGGATCGGCTGAACGCTAGGGGGGTGAGCATCGACTCCGCCATCCGCGTTTTGGGCCGCGCCTTTTACATCGTGCTCCTGGCGTCCGGCATCTGGTTGTTTCTGAACAACCATGCCACGCTCGGGGGGTTGTTCGCAGGCCGCCTTGTTGCCAACTTTGCCTATAAGATGGTCGACAAGGCGGTTCGGGAATTCAGAAGCCTGCGAGAGGCGCGCGAGGGKTACTCGAAGATCAAGGCGGAGCTTGCCAAGCCGGCGAGTGAAATACCGAACCTGCTCCCTGGGACACCTGATGGCGCTTTGACTCTCGACGAAGTCTCGTTCAAGCACGGCGGCGCGCGTGGAGACTTGTTCCGGAAGCTGTCACTCTCCCTGGCACCAGGAGAGTTGCTGTTGGTGATGGGGCGAGCCGCAACCGGCAAGACGACGCTTTCGCGTCTTTTGATCGGGCTGCTCAGGCCGCGAACCGGACAAATCCGGTTGGGCGACATGAACGTCACGCGACTTCCAGATTACGTTAGGGCTGAGGTCATCGGCTATCTGCCCCAGCACATCGAACTGTTCGAAGGAACCGTTGCGCAGAACATTGCCCGGTTTCAGCAGACCAGCATGGATGACGTGGTTTCCGCAGCGAAGATAGCGGGCATTCACGAATCCATTCTCCGGTTAAGCCAAGGGTATGACACCCTTCTTGACGACTCCGTCGGGCTATCCGGTAGCGAAAGGAAGCGACTAGCCCTTGCGAGAGCTTTCTTTCGTTCGCCGAGATTGATCGTGCTTGATGAGCCTTTCGCGAATTTGGACAGCTCTTCTAGGAGAAACCTTGAAGCGGCCGTGAAGTTTATGAAGGACTCCGGATGCTCGATAGTTGTCACCATGTCCGGGCGTTCCAAGCGATTTATCGGAATGATCGACAAATCGCTAATCTTAGGCGGCCAGAAGCCGGAGTTCACCGATCACAGCGAAAGGCCGGTGCGCCCCAGCAAACCTGAGTTACGGAGCGTCAAGTGAAAGGATCGCTGGACCTCCGTAACAAAGACTCGGATATTCCGCCAACAGAGGATCCTGGGCCGTTCGGCAAACGCTTGGTTACCTCGGGTTTTGCAATAATCGCAGCCTTCTCCGCCGTCGCAGGGACGTGGCTGGTTGCGGCGCCAATCCAAGGCGCAGTCTTGGCACCTGGTGTGGTGGATGTGGCGTCGAACGTGAAAACCATTCAGCACCTTGAGGGAGGGATCATTTCCGAAATCTTGGTCAAAGAGGGCGACCGGGTATCGGCAGGTCAAGCTTTGATAAGATTGCAGGGCACCGCTTCGACGGCCGCAGCGAACGAAATCAGCGCCCAATGGTATGAGGCCAAGGCTACCGAGGCGCGGCTGGTCGCGGAAAGAGATGGAAAAGACACCATCGAAATCCCGCCGGACCTAAAGCAGGCCGGCAAACAGGCAGCGGATGCAATCACCGGACAAGAGAGTATTTTTCGCTCTCGGCAGGCCCTTTTGCGCGAAAGTCTCTCGGTGCTGCAGCAGATAATTGTCAGCCTGCAGAAGGAAATGGAGGGTTACGAAGGTCAAGTAGCCGCTGCGACCCAGAAGCTCAAAGTCATCGAGGACCAGCTTAGCGATGTCCGGGCGCTGTACGAGAAGAAGCTGATTGTAAGGACGCGCCTCACAGATTTGGAGACAGAGCAGGCGGATGTAAGCGGAGCCCTCAGCGGTTATGTTGCATCAATCGGCGTCGCCAAACAAAAGATGGAGGAGACAAAATTTAAGATCGCTGAACTTAAAGCGTCTACAGCAACCGATATCGTCGAACAGCTCGGGCTGACTCGCGCCAAGATATACGAATCGGCTCAAAAGATGGCGGCTGCCAATGACGTGCTGACCCGGACCGAAATCCGAGCACCCATTGGTGGAACCGTGGTAGGACTGAAGGTGCATACCATTGGTGGGGTGATAGCCGCTGGCGATCCACTGATGGATATCGTTCCTTTGAATGATAGTTTTGTTGTGCTGGCAAACGTCGATCCGTTGGATGTCGACCAAGTGACTGCGGGCTTGCACGCTACAATTTGGCTTAGCGCCGTGAGCAAGCGCTATCAGCAGCCGATGAGCGGCGATATCCAAACCCTCTCAGCCGACCGGCTGATAGATTCTCGGACGGGGCAAGCTTACTATTCGGCTCGAATTGTCCTGACACCAGAGTCCTTGAAGGCGATGCCTGTGGCGTTGCAAGCCGGGATGAGCACACAGGTAATGATCAACACTGGCACAAGATCAGCCTGGGAGTACCTCAGCGCTCCCGTCTATGCTGCGATGGGTCGTGCCCTTCGTGAATGACGGTGTGGAAGGGACGGAGCATCGAGCACCACGTAGTGTCCATAAGCAAGCGAGCAAGCAACGCGAAGCCTCTCCAGCGAAGGCAAAGGAGTGCAGGCGCGACTGTGGACCGCGCCGATCGTGCGCTTCTGGCGGTAGCAATCGGGAAGCCGCCCGATTGCTATGCTACCGCCTCAAGGCGTAGACATTGTCCATCGGCGCGCCACCCAGCGGCAGCGCCATGTCGTCGTCAAGGAGTCGGGTGATGCGGGCAAAGCCGACAAAGGCTTTCCGCGCTTCCTCGGCCGACATCTTGCCCGACATAGCCGCCGCGCAGCAATTCAGCGCGCATTGGTAAACCGGGCCGCGCCGTCCCGTAGGCCATTTCCGCAGGAACACCATCGCCTCGGAGACGCTATCGACTTCCTCCACAGGGTATCCCTGCCCACGCGCAATTCGCACTGGGGTAAAGAAATGCAAGCGATCCATGATTATCCTCCCGGTCGGCCGCAGAGCGGTCGAACCCCACTAAACGCACGTCTCGCCGGTCGGTTCCAAACAAATTTGATTGCCGATGGAAAAAATCTGGAACCGTCAGGCTGCGGCATGCGGGAAAACATCTGACGACTCGGGCTCGCAGCAGGCCTGAGCCATCGGATAACGGCGATTCTCGTTGAATATCTTTAAGGCGAAAGCCGGCAAATGGATTGCTTGCCGGTTCCCCGGCGTCAGGCTTAACCTCTCCGATCAAACGCGTGAGGGCGCGTTTTGCAAAAAGGGGAATACTCGCAATGACCATTCAAGGCGCCTCGCCCGACCTCTACAACGAGGATCTGGCTCCCGCAACGGTCAGGAACTGGGGACCGTTTTCGATCTTCAACGTCTGGACCTCGGACGTCCACAGCCTCTGGGGCTACTACCTGGCGGCCAGCCTGTTTCTGTTCTGCGGCGGCTTCGTCAACTTCATCATCGCTATCGGCATCGGCTCGCTGATCATCTACGGCCTGATGAACCTGGTCGGCTATGCCGGCGTGAAGACCGGCGTGCCCTACCCGGTGCTTGCCCGCGCTTCCTTCGGCATCTGGGGCGCCAACGTCCCGGCTCTGGTGCGTGCCGTCGTCGCCTGCTTCTGGTACGGCGCCCAGACGGCCGCCGCATCAGGCGCGATCGTCGCGCTGCTGACGCGCCTGCAATGGTTCGACGAGTTCAACAAGAGCTCGCATATGCTTGGCCATTCCACCCTGGAGGTGATCTGCTTCGTCGTCATCTGGGCGCTGCAGCTGCTGATCATCCAGAAGGGCATGGAAACCGTGCGCCGCTTCCAGGATTGGGCCGGCCCGGCCGTCTGGATCATGATGCTGATCCTGGCCATCTATCTTTGCGTGAAGTCCGGCACTTTCGCCTTCACCAGCGACATCCCGATGGATGTGCTGCTGGACAAGACCAAGGACGCCGGCGTGCCGGGCGAGCCCGGGTCCTGGACCGCCCTGTTCGCGGTGGCGGCGATCTGGGTCACCTACTTCTCGGCGCTCTATCTCAACTTCTGCGATTTCGCCCGCTACGCGCCGGACAATGCGGCACTGCGCAAGGGCAACATCTGGGGCCTGCCCGTCAACCTCATCCTGTTCTCGCTGGTCGCCGGCGTCACCACGATCGCCGCTTACGACGTCTACCATGAGGTGCTGCTCCATCCCGACCAGATCTCGGCCAAGTTCGACAGCTGGTTCCTCGCCGCGCTTGCCGCGCTGACCTTCGCGGTGGCGACGCTCGGCATCAACGTCGTGGCGAATTTCGTCTCGCCGGCCTTCGACTTCTCCAACGTCTTCCCGCGCCAGATCGACTTCAAGAAGGGCGGCTACATCGCAGCCCTTATCGCACTTGTGCTCTATCCGTTCGCGCCATGGGAAGGCAGCGCCGCTTCCTTCGTCAACATCATCGGCGCGACGATGGGACCGATCTTCGGCGTGATGATGGTCGACTATTATCTGATCCGCAAAAGCGAGGTCGACGTCCAAGCGCTCTACCGGGAGGACGGCGAGTTCCGTTTCCAGAGCGGCTGGCATGTCAACGCCTTCATCGCCGCCGGCATCGGCGCAATCTTCTCCTCGCTCCTGCCCAACTTCACCAACTGGCTGCCGTCCTGGTGGGGCGTTTATGGCTGGTTCTTCGGCGTGGCCATCGCGGGCGCCGTCTACTACGTCCTGCGCACAATGGCGCTCGGCGCCGGGGCGAAGATGGCGAAGGCCTGAAAGTGAGGCAGTAGGAACTAGGCAGTAGGCAATAGAAGGCTTGCCTACTGCCTACTGCCTACTGCCTACTGCCTACTGCCTACCATCTCCGCCAGACGCCGCACCGTGTTCCAGTTGCGCGACGTGCCGACGCCGAAGCGCTTGTGATTGGCGGCGGCCAGCRGTCGCGAGCCCGGCCGCTCGCGCGAGAAGACAAGCCAGATATCGCCATCGACCCAAAGCACTCTCTCATCGTCAGCGGCATGGGCCTGGAGCGCTTCAACGGCATCCGCCGGCACCGGCTCGCGCATCACGCGTACCGCGACCTGATCGGCCGTAGCGGCGGATTCGCCGGGAAACGGATTGGCGGCGGCGAGCTTCAGCCAGTCATCGGCGCCGCGCACGATGATGTCGACATGGCGGCCGAAGGTCTTTTCGAAGGCCCGTTCCAGCCGCTGCTCGAGCTTTGAGATTTCGCCCGCCCGCGCCTCGAACACCAGATTGCCGGTCGCGACCAGTGTGCGGACGTTTTTCAGCCCCTGTTCCTCGGCCATGGCCTTGAGGTCGGCCATAACCACGCGCCGCCCCTCGCCCAGGATGATGCTATAGAGCAGCGCGACGTAAGTCTGCATCAAACCAGGCGCGACTGGTCCACCGCCGCCGAGATAAAGCTGGCGAACAGCGGATGCGGGTCGAGCGGCCGGCTCTTCAACTCGGGGTGATATTGCACGCCGATGAACCAGGGATGGTCGGGATACTCGACCGTCTCCGGCAGCACGCCGTCGGGCGACATTCCGGCAAACACCAGGCCGCAATCCTCGAGCCGCTGCTTGTAATCGATGTTGACCTCGTAGCGATGCCGGTGGCGCTCGGAAATCTGCGTGTCGCCATAGATGTCCGCAATCTTCGAGCCCTTGGCGAGTTCGGCCTGGTAGGCGCCGAGCCGCATCGTGCCGCCGAGATCGCCGGTGGCTCTGCGCTTCTCGAGCATATTGCCCTTAAGCCACTCGGTCATGAGGCCGACGACCGGCTCATCGGTCGGGCCGAATTCGGTCGACGACGCATGGTCGACGCCGGCCAGCGAGCGGGCCGCCTCGATGCAGGCCATCTGCATGCCGAAGCAGATGCCGAAGTAAGGCACCTTGCGCTCGCGCGCGAACTTCGCCGCCAGGATCTTGCCTTCCGAACCGCGCTCGCCGAAACCGCCGGGAACGAGGATGCCGTGCACCTTCTCCAGCCACGGCGCCGGATCTTCCTTCTCGAAGATCTCGCTTTCGATCCAGTCGAGCTTGACCTTGACCCGGTTGGCGAGGCCACCGTGCGAAAGCGCCTCGATCAGCGATTTGTAGGCATCCTTGAGGCCAGTGTATTTGCCGACGACGGCGATCGTCACTTCGCCTTCCGGATTGTGGATGCGCTTGGAAAGCGCCTGCCAGGGTTCCATGCGCGGCTTCGGCGCCGGGTCGATGCCGAAAGCGGCGAGCACTTCCGAATCGAGCCCTTCCTGGTGATAGGCCATCGGCACGTCGTAGATATGCGGCACGTCGAGCGCCTGGATGACGGCGCTTTCGCGCACGTTGCAGAACAGCGACAGCTTGCGGCGCTCTTCCTTCGGGATCGGCCGGTCGGCGCGCACCAGAAGGATGTCGGGCGCGATGCCGATGCCGCGCAGTTCCTTGACCGAATGCTGGGTCGGCTTGGTCTTCAATTCGCCGGCCGTCGGGATGTAGGGCATCAGCGTCAGATGCACATAGACCGCGTTGTTGCGCGGCAGATCGTTGCCGAGCTGGCGGATCGCCTCCAGGAACGGCATCGCCTCGATATCGCCGACCGTGYCGCCGATCTCGCACAGCACGAAGTCGTAATCGTCATTGCCGTCGAGAACGAAATGCTTGATCTCGTCGGTGACGTGCGGGATCACCTGCACGGTCGCGCCGAGATAGTCGCCGCGCCGCTCGCGCTCGATGATGTTCTTGTAGATGCGGCCGGTGGTGATGTTGTCCTGCTGGTTGGCGGAACGGCCGGTGAAGCGCTCGTAGTGGCCGAGATCGAGATCGGTCTCGGCGCCGTCGTCGGTGACGAACACTTCGCCATGCTGGTAAGGCGACATCGTTCCGGGGTCGACATTGAGATAAGGATCGAGCTTCTTGATCCGCGCGCGATAGCCTCGCGCCTGCAGGAGAGCCCCAAGAGCTGCTGCGGCGATGCCTTTTCCGAGTGAGGAAACCACGCCGCCTGTGATGAATACATATCGCGCCATGGGAGTCATCGCTTAACGCGGCCTGATTGATTCCGCCAGAGAAAAAACCGCCGCGAAGGCTTTTTCCCAAAATGGCGCCGGCGCCTGAGATCGGCGTTTTCACTATTCAAAACAAAAGGGCCGGCGGTGCCGGCCCTTTCGGCAGTTTGATGGAATTCGTTAGATAATAACGACCTTGGTACCGATCTTGACGCGGCTGTAGAGGTCCATGACGTGCTCGTTGATCATGCGGAAGCAGCCGTTGGAGGCGCTGGTTCCGATCGACTGGGGAGCAATCGTGCCGTGGATGCGCAGATGCGTGTCCTTCTTGCCGTCATAGAGGTAGATGGCGCGCGCGCCGAGCGGATTCTCGCCGCCGCCGGGCATGCCGTCCTTGTACTGGCCATAATGCTTCGGCTCGCGCTTCTGCATGTCGAGCGTCGGGATCCAGCGCGGCCATTCCTGCTTGTCGCCGACAGCCACCGTGCCCTTGAACTGCAGGCCTTCGCGGCCGACAGCGATGGCATAGCGGCGGGCGGTGGAAAACGACTCGACGAGGTAGAGGCGGCGCGCGCTGGTGTCGATGACGATGGTGCCCGGCTCATAGCCGGTGAAGGTGACGTCCTGCGGCACGAATTCCGGCTTCACCTTGAAGGGCCGCTTGGCGTCCTTCTTGGCCAGCGCCGAATCCAGCGCACGGGTTTCCGGCAGATAGTTGATGGAGGTCGCCGCCTGGGCGCCGCCGAAGAGGCCGGCAAACAGCCCACCGCTGCTCGTCTGCTTCTGGCCGGGGGTTTCGCTGCGCAACTCGCCATTGTTGCCCGTGGCCGTGATGTTCATTGCCTCGGCCGGGATCGGCTCGGCGGTCTGGATCGGCGCAACCGGTGTCAGCGGCTCGATCACCTTGATGGTCTTCTTCTTGGCCGACTTGGCGTCGGCGACTTCAGCCGGAGCGGTCGCGCCACCGTTCTTCTTGGCCAGCCATTCCTGGCGCGCGGCGTCCGCCTTGGCCTTGGCTGCTTCGCGCATCGCCATCTTGCGAGCCTCGAGCGCCTTCTGCTTGGCGGCTTCCTTGTCGGCCGCGATCTTCGCCTCGAGCTTGCTGATCTGCGCAAGATCGTCCGAGGTCGGGTTTTTCTTCTTCTTGAGAAGCCTCAGCTGCGATGCGTCGCTCTTGGCGGCGACAGGAATTGCGTCGGTCTTCTCAACCGACGGGGAAGTGGCCAGATTTGCCGGTCCGGCAAAGGCCGCGGAACCCATGCCGAGGACGGCACAGAATCCCAGGAGGATGAAGCTGCGAAGCTGCATGGCGAAGATCCGATTGTTCAAAGCAAGTTGCCCACGGCGTCGCCCGGCGCCCCCCAAGGACGCCGAATAGTGCCGCGCGCAACCTATAATCGATTAGCCGTCATCGCCTCAAGCTGAGGCAGGCGCTACGCCCGGTTGAATCTTCGTGATCGGGCGCGCATTTGCCGCGACTGTGTTCAAAGAACAACAGATCGCGGCCCGGTGCTTGTGCGGCTATTGGTTCGGAACCTGCGGGGTGACAGGCAGAGTGACGCCATTGTTTGCCGGCGGCGTGGCCGGATTCGCGGGCGCCGGAGCGGGCGTCGCTGCCGGGGCCGGCGCGGTCGCGCCATTGGCGAGCGGCGTGGTGGTTGTCGCGCCGCCAGACGGAGCCGCGGGAGCCGTGCCGGCCGGAGCCGCGGGCTTGGAGGTGCMTACCGGTCCATTGGAACCCGGCAGTTGGTTGAGCACGCCGTTGCCCTGGCTGGACGTCGCCGGACGATCGAGAATGTCGATCGGCTTCTCGCCGTAGCGGGCAAGGATCGACAGCGCTAGCGAGGTTACGAAGAAGGCCGCCGCCAGGATTGCGGTGGCGCGGGTCAGCGCGTTGGCGGCGCCGCGCGCCGTCATGAAGCCGGAACCGCCGCCGATGCCCAGGCCGCCGCCTTCGGAGCGCTGCAGCAGCACCACGCCGACAAGCGCGAGCACGACCATAAGGTGGATGACGATCAGTACGGTTTCCATAATTCATCCTGGCGAGGCCTTGCGCTGCCGCGCATACGACCGGTGTTTTGGAGGCGGCTCCTTACAATGCTTTGGCGGCATTTCCAAGCCCGTGGCCGGGAATATGGGAAGCAATGGGGCCAATACAACGATTTATGCCGCGCGAGCCTGGCAGACGGCCTCCAAAGCATGTCTCCCGAAAGTGGGAACCGGTTTCGGGACAAAGACATGCGCAAGATCAAAAAACCAAAGCGCATGGAGCGAATCTGAAAGATCGCGACGTGCTTTAGGAGATGTTCATGTAGGCTTCCGCGATAGCCAGGAAGTCGGCAGCCTTCAGGCTGGCGCCGCCGACCAGGGCGCCGTCGACATTCTCGACGCCGAGCAGCTCCACCGCATTGGAAGGCTTGACCGAGCCGCCGTAAAGAATACGCATCCTGGCCGCGGCATCACCGAGCAACCCGGTCAGCTTGCCACGGATATGCGCGTGCGCCTCGGCGACGTCGGCCGCGGTCGGGGTCAGGCCGGTGCCGATCGCCCAGACCGGTTCATAGGCGATGATGCTGTTCGCCGCGGTCGCGCTGGTCGGAACCGACCCTTCGAGCTGGCGCGACAGGACATCGAGCGTGGCGCCCGCCTCGCGCTCGGCGCGCGTCTCTCCGATGCAGATGATGGCCACCAGCCCTGCCCGCCAGGCGGCCGATGCCTTGGCATGGACCGTCGCATCGTTGTCGCCGAACAGTTCGCGACGCTCCGAATGGCCGACGATCACGTGGCTTGCGCCGGCATCCTTGAGCATCTCCGCCGATATCTCGCCGGTGAAGGCCCCGCTCTCCTTGGGATGGCAATCTTCTCCGCCGGCCCGCACCGGCGTGCGCGACAGGATCTCGGCGGCGCGCTGCAGCAAGGTCGCCGGCACGCACACCAGGGCTTCGGTCTCAGCGTCGAGTCCGCTCATGAACCCGTTGCCGATCGACCGCAGCTCGTTGAGCGAGGCGCTGGTGCCGTTCATTTTCCAGTTGCCGGCGACAAGCGGGCGGATTCCAGGGGTCATGGGGCGTGTTCTCCGAGCGACATTAAGCAGCGCCCTCACTACCAAAATCAGGTCACAAAGCAATCGACAGTGGACCGGAAGGGCGCTATTGCGCTTGTTTCAGACTCGGCGCATGCGAAAATGCGCAAAAATCGGAAGTATGTATGCTTGGTATATTGAGAAGCGCGGCGGGCACCTGGGTCGCGAAGGCGTTGCTGTCCTTGCTGGTGATCAGTTTCGCCGCTTGGGGCATCACCACCCGCATGGTGGGTGGCGTTCTGGGCGGCCATCACGCGGTGATCACCGCCGGCGGCACCGAGGTCTCGATCAACGAGTACCGCCTCGCTTATGACCGCCAGCTCAGCCTTCTGTCGCAGCAATATGGCCAGCGCATCACCCAGGAGCAGGCCAAGCTGCTCGGCGTCGACAACCAGGTGCTGGCCCAGCTTGTTTCAGGCGCCGTGCTCGACGAGCAGGCGCGCAAGCTCGGGCTCGGCCTATCCAAGGACAGGCTGGCCGACCTGACGCGTGAGGATCCGGCTTTCAAGGGCCCCAGCGGCCAGTTCGATCGCCGGACCTTCGAATATCTCCTGCGCCAGCTCGGCATGCGGCCCGAGGACTATCTCAAGAACCGCGCGCAGGTGGCTGTGCGTCAGCAGATCGTCGAGGCGATCTCCGACGGCCTGAAGGTGCCGCAGACCTTCCTGAAGGCGGTCTCTCTCTATCGCGGCGAGGATCGCACGATCGACTATCTCGTGCTGCCGAAGACGCTGGTGCAGCCGATCGAGGCGCCGTCCGACAGCGCCATCAACGCCTATTTCGATGCCAACAAGAAGACCTATGCCGCGCCGGAATACCGCAAATTCTCCTATGCCCGGCTGGAGCCGCAGGACATCGCGGATCCGTCCGCGGTGACCGACAGCCAGGTCAGCGAGGACTACAACAAGAATATCGCGCGCTACACGACGCCCGAGATGCGCACCATCGAGCAGCTGGTGTTCAAGACACCGGATGCGGCCAAGGCGGCTTTGGATTCGCTGAAGGCGGGCGCCACGTTCGATAAGCTCATCACCGCCGAGGGCAAGACGCCGGCCGACACGCTGCTGGGCACGCTGTCGAAGGACAAGATCGCCGACAAGGCGGTCGCCGATGCGGCCTTCTCGCTCAATGCCAATGAGGTCAGCCAGGTCGTCCAGGGCGCTTTCGGTCCCGTGCTCTTGCGCGTCACCGAGATCAAGCCGCAAGTGGTGAAGCCGCTTTCGGAAGTGTCCGCCCAGATCCGCAAGGACCTGGCGCTCGGCGAAGCAAGCCGCATCCTGCTCGACGTCCATGACAGCTATGAGGACACCCGCGCCTCGGGCGCCTCGCTTGCCCAGGCCGCCGAGAAGCTGAAGCTCAAGGTCGTCACCATCGACGCCATCGACCGTACCGGCCAGCGGCCGGACGGCACGATCGTCAACGACCTGCCGGAATCGGCCGCGCTGATCAAGTCGGTGTTCGCGGCAGAGCCCAACACCGAGAACGAGGGCCTGACCACCGCGGACAACGGCTTTGTCTTCTACGAGGTGCAGTCGGTCACGCCGGCGCGCGACCGCACGCTGGATGAAGTCCGCAAGAAGGTCGTGGCCGACTGGACGGAGGCCGAGACGGACAAGCGGCTCGACGCGAAGGCCAAGGAGCTGGAGAAGCGCCTCAAGGCCGGCACCACGCTCGACGTCATCGCCGGCGAGCTCAAGCTCGACAAACAGACCAAGCGCGGCCTGAAGCGCGAAGCCGACGATGCCGATTTCGGCAAGGAGGGTGCGGCGGCGATGTTCGGCGTCGGCGAAGGCGGTACCGGTTTGATCCCCTCGCCCACCGGCGACGGCCAGATCCTGTTCAAGGTCGCCGAGGTCTTCGAGCCGGCAGGCGCCGACGGCAGCACGGTGCCGGACGACGCGCAGAAATCCTTCGGCGCCGGCATGTCAGACGACCTGCTCGACCAGCTGGTGGCGCAGCTGCAATCGCAATATGACGTTCGCATCGATCCGAACGCCGTTTCGCAAGCACAGACACGATGAGCGCTCTGAAAACACACATAGCCAAGGTCGCCACCGGCACCGCGCTTTCCTTCGAGGAAGCACGCGAGGCGTTCGACATCATCATGTCGGGCGATGCGACGCCCGGCCAGATCGGCGGCTTCCTGATGGCGCTGCGCGTGCGCGGCGAGACCGTGAGCGAAATATCCGGCGCGGTGGCGACGATGCGCGCCAAGATGCTGCGCGTCGAGGCGCCGCACGGCGCCATCGACATCGTCGGCACCGGCGGCGACAATTCGCACTCGGTCAACATCTCGACCGCTTCGGCCTTCGTCATCGCCGCCGCCGGCGTGCCGGTCGCCAAGCATGGCAATCGCGGCCTGTCCTCGCTGACCGGCTCCGCCGACGTGCTGACGGCGCTGGGCGTCAAGATCGACATCTCGCCCGAAATGATCGGCCGCTGCATCCACGAGGCCGGTGTCGGCTTCATGTTCGCGCCGGCGCATCATCCGGCGATGAAGCATGTCGGGCCGACTCGCGTCGAGCTCGGCACCCGCACCATCTTCAACCTGCTCGGACCGCTGTCGAATCCCGCCGGCGTCAGCCGCCAGATGGTCGGCGTTTTCCTGCCGGAATGGATCATGCCGGTGGCCGAGACTTTGAAGGCGCTGGGCGCCGAGCACGCCTGGGTCGTCCATGGCGACGGCTATGATGAGATCACCACCACGGGCGAGACCCAGGTGGCGGAGCTTGCCGGCGGCGAGATCCGCAGCTTTACCCTGACGCCGGAAGCCGCCGGGTTGAAGCGGCACACCAGGGAAGAGCTGCGCGGCGGCGATGCGGCCTACAACGCCAAGGAGTTACGCGATATGCTGGGCGGAGCGCCCGGCGCTTATCGCGATACGGTGCTGATGAATGCCGGCGCCGGGTTGGTCGTGGCCGGCAAGGTGACGACTTTGGCCGACGGCATCGCGGCGGCGGCGCAAGCGATCGACAGCGGCCGCGCGCTTGGCGTGCTGGACAAGCTTGTCGAGATTTCGAACGGATAAGGCCTTGTCGGATATCCTGCGCAAGATCGAAGCCTACAAGCGCGACGAGATCGCCGCGGCGAAAGCGAAGGTACCGTTCGCCGAGATCAAGGCGCGGGCAAAGGATGCCGGTGCGACGCGCGGCTTCCTCGCGGCGCTCGACGCCAAGCGCCGGGCCGGCAACTTCGCGCTGATCGCCGAGATCAAGAAGGCCAGCCCTTCCAAAGGCCTGATCCGCGCCGATTTCGATCCGCCGGCGCTCGCCGGGGCTTATCAGAAAGGTGGCGCAGCCTGTCTTTCGGTGCTGACCGATGCTCCGTCCTTTCAGGGCGCGCCGGAATTCCTGACGGCGGCGCGGGCAGCGGTACGCTTGCCGGCCCTGCGCAAGGATTTCCTGTTCGATCCCTACCAGGTCTACGAAGCGCGCGCCTGGGGCGCCGACGCGATCCTGATCATCATGGCGAGCGTCGACGACACGCTGGCCAGGGACCTCGAAGCGACCGCCTTCGAGCTCGGCATGGACGCTCTGATCGAGGTGCATGACGAGGCTGAAATGGAGCGTGCGCTAAAATTGTCGTCGCGGCTGATCGGCATCAACAACCGCAATCTGCGGACCTTCGAGACCAGCCTTGAGACTTCCGAACGGTTGGCGCCGATGGTGCCGGCGAACCGGCTGCTGGTCGGCGAAAGCGGCATCTTCACGCATCAGGATTGCCGCCGGCTGGAGAAGAGCAAGATCGGCACCTTCCTGGTCGGCGAGAGCCTGATGCGACAGGCCGATGTGGCCGCGGCAACCGAGCTTCTGCTGACGGGCAAGGCAGCGGCCGAGGCCGTCTGATATGGCCCTCACCCATCTCGGCGCCAAGGGCGAAGCCAACATGGTCGATGTCGGCGACAAGGCCGAGACGACGCGCACGGCGATCGCCGAAGGCGTTGTCTCCATGCAACCTGAAACGCTGGAGATGATTCTTGCTGGCGACGCCAAGAAAGGCGACGTGCTGGGCACAGCGCGTATCGCCGGCATCATGGCCGCGAAGAAGACGCATGAGCTGATCCCGCTTTGCCATCCGCTGCTTCTCACCAAAGTGGCCGTCGAGATCGAGCCGGACCGCACGCTGCCCGGCCTCAGGGTCACCGCGCTCGCCCGTGTCACCGGCAAGACCGGCGTGGAGATGGAGGCGCTGACCGCCGCCTCGGTCGCTTGCCTCACCATTTACGACATGGCCAAGGCGGCGGACCGCGGCATGGTGATTTCCGGTATCCGGCTGGTCGAGAAGACCGGCGGCAAGTCGGGCGATTACAAGGTGGATGCCTGATGGCTTTGGTTCCGGTCGCCGAAGCGCTCGAACGCCTGCTCGATGGCGCAGCACCTTTGCCGGGCGAAAGCATTCCGCTGGCGGATGCAGCCGCGCGGGTCCTGGCGGAACCGGTCGTGGCGCTGCGCACGCAGCCGCCCTTCAACGCCTCCGCCATGGACGGCTACGCCGCGCGCGCCGCCGACGTCGCTTCGGCGCCGGCGCAACTCGAAGTCATAGGCACGGCGCCTGCCGGCCGCGGCTTTTCCGGGACCGTCGGCGAAGGCCAGGCCGTGCGCATCTTCACCGGCGCGCCGCTGCCTGAAGGCGCCGACACCATCGTCATTCAGGAAAACGTCCGCGATCGCGGCAATGGCAGGATCGAGGTCACGGAACCGACCGCGAAAGCACGCAACGTACGCCGCCGCGGGCTCGACTTCGGTGAGGGCGACGTGCTGCTCGAAAAGGGCCGCGTGCTCGATGCGGCAGCCCTTTCGCTGGCCGCCTCGGCCAACCATCCCGCCCTGAATGTCGTACGCCGGCCGCTGGTCGCAATCATCGCCACCGGCGATGAACTGCTGCCCCCGGGCAGCGCGCTCGGCCCCGATCAGATCATTTCGTCGAATGCATATGGCGTCGCCGCCGCCGCCCAGTCGGTCGGCGCACGTGCGCTCGATCTCGGCATCGCCGCCGACCGCAAGGAGGCGATCGCCGCGTTGGTCAGGAAAGCGGTCGAGGCGAATGCCGATGTCATCGTCACGCTCGGCGGCGCCTCCGTCGGCGACCACGACCTGATCCATGACGTGCTGACCGGCGAAGGCATGCAGCTCGACTTCTGGAAGATCGCCATGCGCCCCGGCAAACCTCTGATGTTCGGCCGGCTTGGCAATGTCCGCTGCATCGGCCTGCCCGGCAACCCGGTGGCCAGCATCGTCTGCTCGCAGCTTTTCCTGAAGCCTCTGCTTGCCCGGCTCGGCGGCCGCGACCACAGGCAGGACGTGCGGGTGGCCCGGCTGGGCGCCGCGATGCAGGCCAACGACCTCAGGCAGGACTATGTGCGCGCCGTCGTGCGCGAGGACGCCGGCACGCTGATTGCGACTCCCTTCAGCATCCAGGACTCCTCGATGCTCAGAATGCTCGCCGACGCCAACGGCCTGATCGTGCGCGAGCCTTTCGCGCCGGCAGCCGAAACCGGCGCCGAATGCAGCGTTCTGATGTTACGCTAAACAAAACGTCAACAAATTCACTAAACTTTAAACGGTTGCGGAACACAACTGGAACAGATAGTGTTTGTTCTGGGTTTGTTTTTCTGATTCTGGTTTCAGAACCCGTGGGGGCCGCCATGCTGACGCGCAAACAACATGAACTTCTGATGTTCATCCACGAAAGGCTGAAGGAAAGCGGGATTCCGCCGTCTTTCGACGAGATGAAGGAAGCGCTCGACCTCGCCTCCAAGTCCGGCATCCACCGGCTGATCACGGCGCTGGAGGAACGCGGCTTCATTCGCCGGCTACCGAACCGGGCGCGAGCGCTGGAAGTGTTGCGGCTGCCCGACTCGATCGCCCCCGGCCTCAATGCAGCGAAGAAGTTTTCGCCGAGCGTCATCCAGGGAAGCCTGGGTCAGAACAATCTCAACCGTCAGATCAAGCCGGCTGCGCCATCGCGCGCCCCGACGCCAAGCAATGACGACGATGCCGGGTCCGCCGTATCCATTCCGGTGATGGGCCGCATCGCCGCCGGCGTGCCGATCGACGCCATCCAGCACCAGACGCATTCGATCACAGTGCCGCCGGACATGATCGCCGGCGGCGAGCATTACGCGCTGGAGGTCAAGGGCGACTCGATGATAGAAGCCGGCATCTTCGACGGCGACACCGTCATCATCCGCAACGCCAACACGGCAAGCCCGGGCGAGATCGTGGTCGCGCTGGTCGATGACGAGGAAGCGACGCTCAAGCGCTTCCGCCGCAAGGGCGCCTCGATCGCGTTGGAGGCCGCCAACCCGGCCTACGAGACCCGCATCTTCGGGCCGGACCGGGTCAAGGTGCAGGGCAAGCTTGTTGGGTTGATCCGCCGCTACTGATCCGGTTGCGAAGGTTTCGCATCCGCCCGCTCAGGCTTTTGATAAGGCGGCAGTCCTCTCGCCTCGCGAGTATATTTCCGCTGCTCGTGCCAGGGCCGATATGGCTCTTCCACAGCATAGCGGACGGCCGGCCGCGCGGTTGCCGATTGCGGATCGAAGAAGACGGCGGCGCTGCCGTCGCGCGCCAGCTGCCGCTTGGTGACGACAAGCACGCGCGGATCGTAGCAAGGATTGTAGGCGGTGGCGTCGTTGATGACGATGAGATCAGCGAAGCCGCAGGCAGGCCGGGCACTGTCGCGGTTTTCAGCGAGTGCGACGATGGCGCCGGATGGATGCCGGCCGATGCAGAGATCACCCGTACAGTAGAACGGCGAGCCGGGCGGCAGGTCGACGGGATCGGCGATGTCCAGCGCATCTTTGGCAAACGTCTCCGGCGGCACGATTGTCTCGGCTTTCAGCGCCCGTTTCCAGTTGTCGGTGGTGAACTCGTTGGAACGTTCGCGATTGACGGCAAGCTCGCCGCCGCCGATCGGCATCGCCACCAGATGCGCGTCCTCGGAAATGAGTACATCCGGCGTGCGGACATGCGGAATGGCCAGCAGCGCGGCGAGCGCAAAGGGAACGGCGGCAAGCCTCAGCCAGGTGGTGGCCATCGTCGCGATCACCAGCGCGACCGTCGCCAGCAGCACCGACTGGATCGAGATCAGCCCGACGGCGTCGACCGGTGAGCGCTCGGAGATCCACGACGAAATGGCGATCATCGCCGTCAGCCCCTTGCCCATGACAAAGAGGAACGGACCGTCGAAGCCGAAGGGCATGGCCAGTGCGCTCAGCACGGCGAACGGCATGACGATCAGCGAGACGATCGGCATGACCGCCAGGTTGGCGAGCAGGCTGAGCGGCGACACGCGCTGGAAATGCCAGATCGCAAACAGTAATGTCGCGCTGCCCGCGATGAGCGACGTCACGGCGGCGCCACCCACACCGACCGCCAGTTTTCGCGACAGGAACCCGAGCAACGAACGTTTTGCCGGCGGCGCGGTCGTTTTGCCGGCGCGATAGTCGGCAAAGCCGGCATAGGCGCCGACCAGGGCGGCGGTGGCGGCGAAGGACATCTGGAAGCTCGGGCCGACCACTTCGTGCGGCGAGACGAGGATCACCGCGATTGCCGAGATCGCCAGGTTGCGCATGGTGAGCGCCGCGCGGTCGAAGAGCACGGCGGCGAGCATCACGGCGAGCATAATGAAGCTTCGCTCGGCCGCCACCACGATGCCGGAGATCACGAGGTATGCCGCGATCGAGATGAGCGCGATCCCGGCGGCATATTTCTTCACCGGCCGGCGCGACGAGAAATCGGGAAACAGCGCGAAGGCGCCGCGCAAAAGCACCATGATCGTGCCGGCGACCAGCGCCATGTGCAGGCCGGAGATCGAGATGATGTGGTAGATGCCGGTGCGCCGCATCGACTCGTTGATTGCTTCCGGAATGCCGGCGCGCACGCCGACGATCAGCGCCGCCGCGATCTCGCCCTCGGATCCGCCGATGCTGCTCCTGATGTGATCGGCGATCCCTTCGCGCGCGTTTTCGACTGCCGATGCGACGCGCGCGCCAAAGGGCGCCTCCACTGGCGCAATCAGCTTCGGATCGCCCAGGAAAAACCCGCTGCCGCCGATGCCGGCAAAGTAGCTGTCGAAGGAAAAATCGTAGCTGTCCGGCCGAACCGGCCCGGTCGGCGGCAGCAACTTGGCATAGCCCGTCAGCATCGACCCCGCCGTCATGCCGGGCGGGATCCTGCGCGCCGACAGCCTGACGCGGTCCGGCGCGTAGCGCAGCTTCGGATGCTCCGTCGAAATCATATCGATGGTCAACCGGACACGGCCGTTGGCCATCGCCTCGGCGGTGACGAGGCGGCCCGTCAGCCGTGTCTGGATTTCGGACCCGAGCATCGGGGTCGCCATCCGCCAGGTCTCCACCTTGGCCGCCAGAAAGCCGAGCGCGCAGAAAAACGATGCCATGAAGACAAGATGCGTTCTCTGCCAGGAGCGCGATGCCGCCGCGCAGACAGCCATCAGAGCCACCGCCGCAAGCGGCCTGTAGAGATCCGGCTCGGTGCTCAGCGAAAAGTAATAGATCACGCCGGCGGCCAGGAACACCGGCACCAGCAGGAAGCCGACGCCGCGGTCGAGCTCGGTGGCGGCAGCGACCGCAACGCTTCGGCGCAGCGCAGGAAGCGAAACGCGGCCAAGCTGTTTGCGGATCCTGCCGACGGTGGCTGTTGGCAAGGCTGGCTGCAGCGCACCGCCACCGGGCGGCGGTCGTTCGGCGGGTGGACGGAGTTCCGGAAGCGAAAGCGGCGCTTCTGCGGTGGGCTCGGCACGGGCAAACATCAGGCGCTCGCTGACGCCAGCTGTCGTTTCCCCGCCCTCCTCCGCACCCCGGCCACGCCCAGCCATCGGGTCTGCCCCTTGCGCCCCAGACCGCCTATGGTACATGAACGCCGGTCGCGTGGAAGTCTGCGCGAAACATGCATTTTTCAGTGCTTCTTCGAGAGTTCCATGTCCGACAAGGTCGTCACCCGTTTTGCCCCCTCGCCCACCGGCTACCTGCACATTGGCGGGGCGCGCACGGCGCTGTTCAACTGGCTCTATGCCAAGCACACTGGCGGCACGATGCTTTTGCGTATCGAGGACACCGATCGCGAGCGCTCCACCGAAGCCGCCACGGCCGCCATTCTCGACGGACTGACCTGGCTTGGCCTTTCCTGGGATGGCGACGCCGTCTCACAGTTCGAGCGCGCGCCGCGCCATCGCGAGGTGGCCGAGGAGCTCGTGCGCATGGGCAAGGCCTATTACAGCTATGAGACACCCGCGGAGCTGGAGGCGATGCGCGAGGCAGCTAGAGCCAAAGGCCTGCCGCCGCGGTACAACGGCCAGTGGCGCGACCGCGATCCCTCCGAGGCGCCGGCCGGCGTCAAGGGCGCCATCCGCATCAAGGCACCGACCGAAGGCGAGACGGTCGTGCAGGACCGCGTGCAGGGCGAGGTGCGCTTTCCCAACAAGGATCTCGACGACTTCATCATCCTGCGTTCGGACGGCAACCCGACCTATATGCACGCCGTCGTCGTCGACGATCACGACATGGGCGTCACGCATATTATCCGCGGCGACGATCACCTGACCAACGCCGCGCGCCAGACGGTGATCTACAACGCCATGGGCTGGGCGGTGCCGTCGATGTCGCACATCCCGCTGATCCATGGCGCGGACGGCGCCAAGCTGTCGAAGCGCCACGGCGCGCTCGGCGTCGAGGCCTATCGCGCCATGGGCTATCTGCCCGAGGCCCTGCTCAACTATCTGGCGCGACTTGGCTGGAGCCATGGCGATGACGAGGTGATGTCGATCAAGGACATGATCGCCTGGTTCGACATCGGCGACGTCAACAAGGGCGCTGCCCGCTTCGACTTCGCCAAGCTCGAGGCGCTGAATGGCGTCCATATGCGCAAGATGGACGACCAGGCGTTGTTCGACATCTTCGTCGCCACCCTGCCCTATCTCGAAGGCGGCCCGGCGCTTGCCGCGAAGCTCGATGACAAGCGCAAGGCGCAACTGCTTGCCGCCATGCCCGGCCTCAAGGAGCGGGCCAAGACCCTGGTCGAGCTGGTCGACGGCGCGGGTTTCCTGTTCGCCGAGCGGCCCTTGCCGCTCGACGAGAAGGCGGCGGGCTTGCTCAACGCGGATGCGCGCGCGATTCTGCGCGGCGCGCATGGCGCATTGTCTTCCATAGAGGGCGACTGGAGCGCCGCTTCGGCGGAGGCTTCGATCCGCGAGTTCGCGCAGGCGGGCGGATACAAGCTCGGCGCTGTGGCCCAGCCGCTCAGAGCCGCGCTGACCGGCCGCAGCACCTCGCCCGGCGTGTTCGACGTGCTGGCCGTTCTGGGCCGCCAGGAAAGCCTGGCTCGCATCGGAGATCAAATCGATTAGGAGCGAACTGGCCCAAGAAGATTGGCATTGAAAGGTGTGTTTCGCAGTGCAACATTAGGCCTTGGCCCAATCTGGCACGCACCTCCTAAAATGCGATTGGCAAGTTCGCGCATTCCGGTGATTTCGACGTGTCGTTTGCAGGAATTGCCTTGCCGGCATGAGGAAACATAAAGGAGTTTGGGAATGAGCGAAGCTGCGACAAAACTGGAACCGGGCGGCAAGGCGCACGAGTCGACCGCCAGGCTCGAACTCGCCGGCAAGACGCATGAATTCAAGGTGCGAAGCGGGTCGACCGGGCCTGACGTCATCGACATCGGCGCGCTCTACAGCACTACCGGCGCCTTCACCTACGACCCCGGCTTCACGTCGACGGCAAGCTGCGAGTCGGCGATCACCTTCATCGACGGCGATGCCGGCATCCTGCTGCATCGCGGCTATCCGATCGACCAGCTCGCCGAGCATGGCGACTTTCTCGAGGTCTGCTACCTGCTGCTCTACGGTGAATTGCCGACCAAGGCGCAGAAGGAGGATTTCGACTATCGCGTGACGCGCCACACCATGGTGCACGAGCAGATGTCGCGCTTCTTCACCGGCTTCCRCCGCGACGCGCATCCGATGGCCGTGATGTGCGGCGTGGTCGGCGCGCTGTCGGCCTTCTATCACGACTCAACCGATATCTCGGATCCCTACCAGCGCATGGTCGCCTCGATGCGCCTGATCGCCAAGATGCCGACCATTGCGGCGATGGCCTACAAGTACCATATCGGCCAGCCCTTCATTTACCCGAAGAACGAGCTGAACTTCGCGGCCAATTTCCTGCACATGTGCTTTGCCGTGCCGTGCGAGGAGTACAAGATCAATCCGGTGCTGGCGCGCGCGATGGAGCGCATCTTCATCCTGCACGCCGACCACGAGCAGAACGCCTCGACCTCGACGGTTCGCCTCGCCGGCTCTTCCGGAGCCAACCCCTTCGCCTGCATCGCCGCCGGCATCGCCTGCCTGTGGGGTCCGGCGCATGGCGGCGCCAACGAAGCGGCGCTGAACATGCTGGGCGAGATCGGCCACGTCGATCACATTCCGGAGTTCATCGCCCGCGCCAAGGACAAGAACGACCCGTTCCGGCTGATGGGCTTCGGCCATCGCGTCTACAAGAACTACGAT
The DNA here is from genome assembly GCF_001854795.2 of Mesorhizobium sp. LCM 4577. Lineage (NCBI taxonomy): Bacteria > Pseudomonadati > Pseudomonadota > Alphaproteobacteria > Hyphomicrobiales > Phyllobacteriaceae > Mesorhizobium > Mesorhizobium sp. LCM 4577. The sequence goes on from NZ_MDDU01000024.1 coordinate 281,733, forward strand.
CCTCGCGCCAAGATCATGCAGAAGACCGCGCATGAGGTGCTGGGCGAGCTCGGCATCAAGGACGATCCGCTGCTCGACATCGCGATGGAGCTGGAGAAGATCGCGCTGACCGACGAATACTTCATCGCCAAGAAGCTTTATCCGAATGTCGATTTCTATTCCGGCATCACGCTGAAGGCGCTCGGCTTCCCCACCACCATGTTCACCGTGCTGTTCGCGGTCGCGCGTACCGTCGGCTGGATCGCCCAGTGGAAGGAAATGATCGAGGACCCGCACCAGAAGATCGGCCGCCCGCGCCAGCTCTATACCGGCGCCACGGAACGCGATTACGTGCCGATTGCGAAGCGTTGAGTGAGTAGTGAAAAGGTCAGTAGTGAGTAGTGAGCTATCGCTCCAAACTACTCACTACTGACTACTCCCTATTCGCTCTCTTGATGCACCCCATCACCACTTCCGCGGCGATCTCGCCCGAGGGCCGCTCGGTCGCCATGCGCCGGGCGATCTCCGCGAAGCCCGCCTTTTGCCAGGCGCGCATGCCGGTATCGRCGAACAGCGCTTCCAGCTGCCTGGCGAGATTTTCCGGACGGACATACTGGTCATAAAACTCTGGAACCAGCGCGCGGTCGGAAATGAGGTTGGGCAGCAGCGCCGACCATGTCGTCACCATATGCTGTAGGAGCTGGCGCGCGATCGGGTCGAGCTTGTAGCAGGACACCATCGGAACGCCGGCAAGCGCCAACTCGAGCGAAACCGTTCCAGACGCGATCAACGCCGCATCGGCCTTGCCGAAGGCCTGCCATTTGCGCTCCGGCTCGGTGATGATTTCCGGCTTGTCATCCCAACTGGCAACAGAGGCCTTCACCAGCTCCGCGACATGCGGCACCGTCGGTAAGAGCAGGCGCAGGCTATGGCCGCGTTGGCGAAGCGCCGACATCGCCTTGCCGAAGGGCTCCATCAGCCGGCGGACCTCGCCGCGGCGCGAGCCGGGCAGCACCAGCACCGTCTTGACGCGGTCGGCGGCGAGATCGCGCGGCTGGCTCTGCGCCTTGGCGGCGCCAAGCACGCCCGGATCCCGCGTCAGCCGGTGACCGACATAAGTGCCCGGCGGTCCGCCGAGACGGGCAAGCGCCTTCACCTCGAACGRCAGGATGCACAGGATATGGTCGACATACGGCTTCATGGCCACCGCCCTGCCCGGCCGCCAGGCCCATACGCTCGGGCAGACATAGTGGACGATCGGGATGCCTGGTGCTGCCGCGCGAACCTTCTTCGCGACACGCAGTGAAAAGTCCGGACTGTCGATGGTGACGAGGCAATCGGGCCGCTCGGCTGCGATCGCCGCCGCCGTCTGGCCGATCCGGCGCATCAGCCGTGGCAGGTCACGCAGCACCGCGCTGAAGCCCATCAGCGCGATCTCGCTGCCGTCGAAAAGCGGCGTCAGCCCCAGCTGCTGCAGATGCCGGCCGCCGATGCCGACAAGCTGAACCTTGCGGCCGGCCGTGCGCTCCAGCGCCCGCACGATGTCGGCGCCAAGCAGATCGCCGGATTCCTCCCCGGCGACGATAGCGAGCTTGAGCGGCCTGTCAGCGACCATTAGCCGGCTCCTCATCGGCCAACTCCGTTGCCGGCAGGCCGACGATGAACAAGCCAAGCGTATTGGCGCGCGCCAGCGTCTCCGGGCCTTCGAGAATAAGCGAGCGGCCAGCTTCCAGCGCGATGCCGGCCAGTCCGGCGGCATGCGCGGCCTCGACCGTCTGCGGGCCGATGGAGGGCAGGTCCGCACGCAGTTCCTGACCGGGCTTGGCGCATTTGACAAGGACGCCGCGCGTCTTGCCGGCGAGCCTGCCGTGGCCGCGCAATTCCCTTGTCCGCTCGAGCAGCGCCGCGGTGCCCTCCACCCCCTCGAGCGCTATCGCCCGCCCGCCTATCGCGATCGCCGCCTGTCCGATATCCAGGGCGCCGATGGCCTTGGCCGCCGCGCGGCCGGCCTTGATGTCGCGCCAATCCGATTGCCTTGGCGCCGTGACCGTCAGCGTGCCCTTGCCGGCGGCAAGTTCCGGCACGACCTCATGCGCACCGATGACCGTGATGCCGCGCTTCTCCAATCCACGCGTGATCACTTTCAAAAGCCCGTCGTCGCCGCGCGCCAGCGCCATGACCACGGAAGGGATTATCGCCAGCAGGCCAAGGGTCGGACGTATCCTGGCCAACCGTGGCCTGCGCCGGATCTCGCCGGCCAGAACCAGATGGCTGATATCCCGGCGTTTCAGCAACGGAACCAGGGAGCCGACATCTTCCAGCGCGAGCGTCGCCTGCTCGTACCCCGCAAAGTCCGCCTCGCGATCGACCTCGCCTTCGGCCATGATGATGAAAGGCGAATGTCCCTGCCGTGCAAGGCCCTCCGCTACCTCGACCGGCAGGCTGCCGCCACCGGCGATGATGCCGACCTTGGAGCCGGGCGTGAGCAAAAGCCGCGTCTCGGCGGGCTCAGCCCTCGTCATCGCCATCATTGTCGTCGCCGTCACCGCCCTTCAGCGGCGGCATGGCATAGTGCCGCTTGCCGCCGCTGGCGATGAAGTCGATCATCTTCATGGCGGCAGGAGACGAGGAGGCGAATTCCGCCCTGGCGAGCTCGATATTCTCGGCGACGCTGCGGGAACGGTCGAAAATCGTCCGGTAAACCTTGCGCAGCAGATAAATCTCCGAGCGCGGCAGGCCGGAACGCTTGAGCCCGATGATGTTCAGGCCACGCAGCTTGGCGCGATTGCCGGCGGCGATCGCGTAGGGAATGATGTCACCGACCACCGCCGAGCAACCGCCGATGAAGGCGTTGTCGCCGACGCGCACGAACTGGTGAACGGCGGTCAGGCCACCGATATAGACGTTGTCGCCGATCTCGCAGTGGCCGCCGAGCGTCGCGCCATTGGCGAAGGTGGCGTTCTTGCCGACGACGCAATCGTGAGCGATGTGGGCATAGGCGAGGAAATTGCCATTGTCGCCGACAGTCGTTTCGCCACGGCTGGAATCCGTGCCGACATGCATGGTGACGCCTTCGCGGATGGTGCAGTTCTCACCGACGACGAGCGTGGTGCGCCCGCCCTTGTGCTTGGTGTTCTGCGGCGGCGCGCCGAGCGTCGCCATCGGATAGACCTTCGTGCCTGCTCCGATGGTCGTGGCCCCCATCACCGACACATGGCTGACCAGTTCGACGCGGTCGGCGAGAATTGCGTCGGCGCTGACATGGCAGAAGGGTCCGATGCGGACGCCTTTGCCGAGCCGGGCCCCTTCTTCGACGACCGAGGAAGGATGAATGGATATCTCGACTTTCATAAGCATTTCGAACCGTTAGCCGGTAACCATCATGGCCGAAACCTCGGCTTCGGCGGCCTTCGCGCCATCGACCATCGCCTCGCAGGCGAATTTCAGCAGATTGCCGCGCTTCTTGATCTTCTTGACATGGATCCTGAGCTGATCGCCCGGAACCACCGGTTTGCGGAACTTCGCGTTGTCGATGGTCATGAAATAAACCAGCGAGGGTTTTTCCGTATTGAGGCTGCGAATGCAGATCGCGCCCGCGGTCTGGGCCATGGCCTCGATGATGAGCACGCCGGGCATGACCGGCTGCTGGGGAAAATGGCCCTGGAAATGCGGCTCGTTGATGGTCACGTTCTTGATGCCGACGGCGGAGTCGTCRCCGTCGATATCGACGATGCGATCGATCAGCAGGAACGGATAGCGGTGCGGCAGGAGCTTCATGAGCCCCATGATGTCGACCGCTTCGAGTGTCGTTGCCACCATGTCAGCCATTTCCGTCGCCTTGCTTGCGCGTCCTGGCCATCTTGCGCAGCATCGCTATCTCGCGCATGGCTTCCGCCATGGGCTGCGCCGGGTAACCTCCCCAGACCTCGCCTGCCGGCACGTTGTTCATGAATCCGCTTCTCGCAGCAAGCTTGGCTCCCGGCCCGATGGTCAAATGATCGGCGAGGCCGACACCGCCACCCATGGTGACGTTGTCGCCGACAACGACGGAACCGGAAATACCCGAAAGCCCGGCTATAATGCAATTGCGGCCGATGCGAACATTGTGGGCGATCTGCACCAGATTGTCGATCTTGGTGCCTTGGCCGATGATTGTGTCGGACATCGCGCCGCGGTCGACGGTCGAATTGGAGCCGATCTCGACATCGTCCTGGATGATGACGCGGCCGATCTGCGGCACCCGTTCAGGCCCTTTGGCGCCGCCGACGAAGCCGAAACCATCCTGGCCGATCCGTGCGCCGCCATGGATGATGACGCGATTGCCGACAAGCGCATATTGAATGCTGGCGCCGGGGCCGATGAAGCCGTCGCGGCCGATCTGGCAGGAGCGGCCGACAACGGCGTGGGGCGCTACGACCGTGCCGCTGCCGACGGACACGCCGGGGCCGATCACCGCGCCGGCCTCCACGATCGCCCCGTCCTCGATATGCGCGGATGGATCGATAAACGCATGCGCCGATATGCCGGTTTCTCCGGTCATTGGCGCCGGCGTGGCGGCTTGCGGAAACAACAGGCGTCCGACCATGGCGAAAGCCTGTTGCGGACGTGGATGCATGAGCACGGCGATGCCCGGCGGCGCCTTGCCGGCAAAATCGGCGGGGCACAGAACCGCGGCCGCCCTGAGCGACGGCATAAGCGCGAAATTGCGCTTGCCGTCGACAAAGACGAGCGCGCCGTCGCCACCCTCATTTGCTGGAGCCAGCGCCTCGATGGCAATTTCGGCCTGCGCGGAATCGAGCAGGCTGGCGCCGGTCAGATTCGCGACCTCGCCAGCTGTATACCGGCGTGAAGGCGCGAAGAACACCGGATCGGTCATTCCAGAAGCAATATCCAGCTGGGTCGGATCAGTCCACTCCGGGCCGTCAACCGGCCCGGAACGATCGCAACCACGACATCAGAAGCGGGTCGCGATACCGAAGTTGAATTCCTGCGTTTTGTCGGTCGGCTCTTTCTTGACCGGGATCGCGTAGTCGATGCGGATCGGGCCGAACGGCGAAGCCCACATCAGACCGACACCGACCGAGGCCCGTAGCTTCATGCCCACAGACGACTGATCGACCAGGCTCGGATCAAGCTTGTTGCCATAAAGGGTTGCCGCATCGGCAAATACCGCACCGCGCAAGCCGAAGCTCTCCGGAATGACTGGAAGCGGGAACTGGGCCTCCGCCGAAGCATTGAAATAGGTCGTACCACCGAGATGATCGCCTGCCCCGTTGCTGTCTACTGGACCGATACCGCCGTATTCGAAACCGCGGATCATGCGGTCATTGCTCTGGAAGTGATCAAAGATGCGCAGATCACCATTGCCGTAGCCAGCAATGTAACCGGCGCCGCCCGAAACGAGACCGACAAGGTCAAGCTGCTCCGACAAGGTCTCATAGACGCTCGCTCGCCCAGTCACCTTCACCCACTTGGCATCGCCGCCGAGGCCGGCAAATTCGGTGGTACCGGTGATGTAGAGACCCTCATGCGGGTTCTTCATGTCGTCGATCGTGTTGTAGACAAGGCCCAGGCTGACCGATGACTTCAGCCAAGGGCTTTCTGCGATACCAGCTTGAATTGCGTCCGAAACATCACACTTCGCAGGGTCTAGCGAACCGTCAGTCAAGCAATGGTCTGGGTAGTCATACTTTTCCTGCGAGATGTTATACGCCAGCTGCGTTGAAACGCTGTCCGTGATCGGCAGGCCGAAGCGAATAGTCGCGCCGGTGGTGTCCGTGTCGTAGTGATCGTATTCGCGGGTCGACTTGTAGATATCGAAGCCTGCCGCGATGCGCCGGCCGAGGAAGTAAGGCTCGGTGAAGGACAGGGCGAAGTCGCGCGAATGCTTGCCGCCGCCGGCCGACAGCTTGATGTACTGGCCGCGGCCGAGGAAGTTGCGCTCCGTGATCGAGCCCTCGATCGAGGGTCCGGGCGTGTCGCCGCCGGTCGAATAGCCGGCGCCGACCGAGAACTCGCCGGTCGACTTCTCGACCACATTGACCACCAGCACGACCTGGTCGGGCGCCGAGCCAGGAACGGTCGAAATTTCGACGGACTGGAAGTAGTCAAGGTTTTCCAGCCGCTTCTTCGCGCGCTGGATGAGAACCTGGTTGAAGGCGTCGCCCTCGCTGACATCGAATTCGCGGCGGATGACATAGTCGCGCGTGCGGTCGTTGCCGCGGATTTCGATGCGCTCGATATAGGCCTTGGTGCCCTGGTCGATGGTGTAGACGACCGAGATGGTGTGGTTCTCGAAGTTGCGGTCGCCGCGCGGCGTCACCTGGGCGAAGGCATAGCCCGAGCCCGCGACCTTCTCGGTCAACGCGACGATCGAATCCTCGACGTCCTTGGCGTTGTAGACGTCGCCCTTATGGGTTTCGACGACCGATTGCAGCGCCTTCGAATCGACTTCGGGAATGGTGCTTTCCACGCTGACGTCGCCGAACGTGTAGCGGTCGCCTTCCTGCACGGTGATGGTGACCGTGTATTTGTTGGTGGTGTCGTCAAGCTCGCCGACGGCGGAAACGACCTGGAAGTCGGCATAGCCGTGATTGTAGTAGAAGCGGCGCAGCAGCTCCTGGTCGGCGCGCAGCTTGTCCTCGTCGTAGACGTCGTCGCGCAGCACGAAGGACAGCCAGGACGAGCGCTTGGTGTTGATGACGTCCGACAGGCGGCGGCTGGAATAGGCGTGGTTGCCGACGAAATTGATCGCCGCGATCTGGGTGCGGCCGCCTTCGTTGATGTTGAAGACCACGTTCACGCGGTTGTCGCCGAGATCCATGATCTGGGTGGTCACGGCGGCGTCGTCACGGCCAATGCGCTTATAGGCCGTCTTGACCGCCTCGACATCGGCGTCGAGCGCCTGCTGCGAGAAGGTCGCGCGCGGCTTCAGCTGGATAGCGGCCTGCAGCGCGTTGTCCTTCAGCTTCTTGTTGCCCTGGAACAGGACCTGGTTGACGACCTTGTATTCGGAAACCTTGACGACCAGGCTCGAACCGACCTGGTTGATCTGGACGTCCGAGAACAGCCCGGTGCCGAACAGCGCCTTGACGGCGTCGTCGATATCGGAACTGGAGAAAGGCTTGCCCGGCTTGATCGAGATGTAATTGCGGATGGTCTCGGCGTCGACGCGCTGGTTGCCGCTGACCTCGACCCGCGAAATGACCGCGGCCTCGGCCACGGATGTGGCGGCCAACTGCACTGCGAGCGCGCCTGGCACGACCAGAGCGGCGGACAAAGCCGCCGCGGAAGCGGCGCTCAGAAACTTGGATGCTGCCTTCATCGGGCTTTTGTACCTTTTTCTCGTAGTCCCCACGGCGAGAAAACCGGACGTGCGGTATTTTCCCTTACCGTATTAACCGGATTTTCCCTACACGCAAGGCTCCCGGTTAATTTGTATTTACTTAACCGTACCGCGTGGCTTTCGCGTCACGCATATCCCCACGCATGGTAAACGGCATCTCAATATGACCGGCGCTGAAGCCAAATTTCTTCATGATTTCAGCACCCAAACAGATCGTTCCAAAACACGAAGCCCATGAATCCGAGCACCAGGAACAGCCCGGTTCGATAGGCCATCTCCATCATCCGCTCCGAAACCGGCCGCCTTATGACGGCCTCCACGCCGTAGAACAACAGGTGGCCGCCGTCGAGAGGGGGAATCGGCAGGAGATTGAGAAATCCTATTCCGACTGACAGAAATGCAACAAGCTGCACCAGCCATTCGAAGCCGAGCTTTGCTGCCTGGCCCGACATCTTCGCGATCTTGATCGGACCGCCCAACTGGCATTTGTCCTCGCGTCCGAGCGCAAAGCGCTGCAGGAACTGGCCGGTGCGTTCGATCACATGCCCGGTTTCCTCGACCGCCGCTGCCAAGGCGCCGGCCGGTGTGTAGGAAATCAGGCGTGGCTGGCCGAGCTCGGCATTGTTGACGACGCCGATCACCGCGACTTTGACCTTGTTGCCCAGCGCATCCTGCTGCTCCATGGGCTCCGGGGTCGCCGTGACGTCGATTTCCTTGCCGTCACGCAGCATGGTGAAGGTGATGGCGTCGCCTGCCCGGCCCGAAACCAGCCGCTGCACATCGGCGAAGGTCTCCACCTTGGAGCCGTCGACTTTGACGAATCGGTCGCCTGGCTGGATTCCGGCTTTCTGCGCAGGGCTGCCGGCGGTGACTTCGGCCACCGTCGGCTCCAAGACCGGGCGGCCATAGAGGGAAAACAGCACCGCGAACACAGCGATCGTCAGCAGGAAATTGAACAGCGGCCCCGCGACGACGGTAGCGGCGCGCTTCCAGATGGGTTGCGTGTGAAAGGCGACCTCGCGCTCGGCGTCCGTCAGCGATTCGAGCTCTTCCGTGCTCGGCTGGCTCGACGTCGCATTCATGTCGCCGACGAATTTGACGTAGCCGCCCAGCGGAATGGCGCAAAGTTTCCAGCGCGTGCCGTGGCGATCGTTGAATCCGAAAAGCTCGGGGCCGAAGCCGATGGAAAAAGCCTTCACGCCGATGCCGCACCAGCGGCCGATCAGGTAGTGACCCATCTCGTGGACGAACACGACCACGGTCAGCACGAACAGAAACGGCACGAGCGTGCCAAGGACGAAGCCTTGTGTGCTGAAGACCGCGTGAAAGATGTCGTTCAAGTCATGCCCTCAAATTCGCCCACGCGCGACATTCCACCGCGACTGTGGCATCAATCCGGGCGAATCCGTGGCGTGCGCCATTTTTCGCCTTACTGCTGCGTCGTTCAGTTCGGAAACAGCCCCAGTGCCGGATGCTCGGCGCCCGCCGCGATCCAGCCCATGACGTACAGCGCGAACGCGGCCGCGACAAGCCCATCCACCCTGTCCATGACGCCGCCATGGCCGGGAATGAGATTGCTGGAATCCTTGGCGCCGTGCCGGCGCTTGACCCAGGATTCGAACAGGTCGCCGATCTGCGAAACGATCGAAAGCGCCAGCGCGACGAGGCCGAGCTGGACGAGATTGCCGGCGCCGGCCGCGATTGCGAGCAAAACTCCGGCGATAACGCCGCCGGCCGCGCCGCCCAGTGCGCCGCTCTGCGTCTTGCCGGGCGAGATCGACGGCGCGAGCTTCGGGCCACCGACGGCGCGGCCGACGAAATAGGCCGCTATGTCGGTCGCCCAGACCACTGCGAACAGGAAGAGAATCGCAATCAGCCCGGAATGATTGTCGTCACGGAGATAGGCGAGTGAAAAGCCGGACAGCGCCGCGTAGGCCACCCCGGAGGCGTCCCAGGGCGCTGCCCCCTTGATCCGGGCGGCGATGGCCGCGACCGCCACAAGGATCGCGACAAGGAAAAGCAGCCACAAGGCCGGCAGGCCGGCGATCAGCGCGCCGATGAAGATCAGAATCAGTGCCTCGGGCAGGAAGCCGAGAGCCGCGCCGTTGCCGGGGCGGGCCATGCGCGTCCATTCATAGAAGATCAGCGCCGCGATTGCCCCGCAGAACACCCGGAACGGCAATCCGCCGAGCCAGGTGAGCGCAAGCGTCAGAGCCGCCATCACGATTGCCGAGATGACGCGCTGCTGAAGGTTGCTCATGCGCGGCGTCGCCTAAAGCGCGACATCGCGGGCGGCGAGCCCGCCGAAGCGTCGTTCACGGCCGGCAAAGTCGCGCAAGGCGTCTGCCAGATGCTCGCGACTGAAATCCGGCCAATAGCAAGGCAGGAAGACGAGCTCGCTATAGGCGGCCTGCCAGAGAAGGAAATTCGACAGCCTGAGCTCGCCGCTGGTCCGGATCACCAGTTCGGGATCGGGAATGCCCTTTGTGTCGAGCGACGCGGTAAAACTTTCCGCCGTGATCGCCTCGCTCGCCATGTCGCCGCGCGCGACCGCATCCGCCAGCTTGCGCGCCGTGCGCACGATCTCGTCGCGGCCGCCATAGTTGAAGGCGATCACCAGCGTCAGCGCCTCGTTGCCGGCGGTCAGCGATTCGGCCTCCTGCAGCAGGCCCCGGATGTCGGGCTGCAGCCCCTCCTTGTCGCCGATCACCCTCACCCGCAYCCCGTTCTGATGCAGTTCGGCAAGATCGCGGCGGATGAACAGCTTCAAAAGTCCCATGAGGTCGCTGACCTCGGATTTCGGCCGCGACCAGTTCTCCGACGAAAAGGCGTAGACAGTCAGATAGGAGATGCCGAGCTCGGGCGCGGCGCGGACCGTCTTGCGCAAGGCCTCGACCCCGGCGCGGTGCCCGGCAAGCCGCGGCAGACCGCGCGCCTTGGCCCAGCGTCCGTTTCCATCCATGATGATCGCGACATGCGCGGGCGTTGCCATAGTCTCGCTTTCGAGCCGGAAAACCCGACCCTAAACCTGCATGATTTCAGCTTCCTTATCGGAAAGCAGGTGATCGATGGTGCTGATCATCTCGTCGGTCAGCTTCTGGACCTGGTCGGACCGCTTGCGCTGGTCGTCCTCGCCGATGGTGCCATCCTTCTCGGCCTTCTTGAGGAAATCCATGCCGTCGCGGCGGACATGGCGCACCGCGACGCGCGCGTTCTCGGCGTAACCATGCGAGATCTTGACCAGTTCCTTGCGGCGCTGCTCGTTGAGCTCGGGTAGCGGGATCCTCAGCGTGGTGCCGTCGACGATCGGGTTGAAGCCCAGATTGGCTTCGCGGATGGCGCGGTCGACCGCGCTGACCATCGACTTGTCCCAGACCGACACCGAAATCATCCGCGGCTCCGGCACCGAGACGTTGGCGACCTGGTTGATCGGCATCGCCGTGCCGTAGGCCTGCACCTGGACGGCGTCGAGCAGGTTGCTGGAGGCCCGGCCGGTGCGCAGCGAAGCGAGGTCGTGCTTGAAGGCGGCGATCGCCCCGTCCATGCGTCGCTTCAGGTCTTCGTACTCGCCACTCATGATCATCTCCTCGACCCGTTCGCCGGGTTTCACTGTTTCTATCGTTATTCGGTTCGCGGTTCCGCAGTCGTTTGACGGATCCTGGCGCCTGTTACTTGTCCGTGACGACCGTGCAATGGCCGCCGCCCCTCAGAATATCGCCGAAACCACCTTTTTCGTGGATCGAATAGACGATTATCGGAATGTTGTTTTCGCGCGCAAGTGCAATCGCTGCCGTATCCATGATCGCAAGCCCGCGTTTGATGACTTCGGCGTGGCTGATGCGGTCGAAGCGGACCGCGTTCGGGTCCTTCTTGGGATCGGCCGAATAGACGCCGTCGACCTGCGTGCCCTTGAACAGCGCATCGGCGCCGATCTCGGCGGCGCGAAGAGCCGCGGCCGAATCGGTGGTGAAGAACGGATTGCCGGTGCCGCCGGCGAAGATGACTACCTTGCCCTGGTTCATATAGGCGGTCGCCTGGCGCTGCGAAAAACTCTCGCAAAGCTCCGGCATGGCGATCGCCGAAAGCACGACGGCGTCGACGCCGATCTTGTTCAGCGAAGTGCGCAGCGCCAGCGAATTGATGACAGTGGCAAGCATGCCCATGTGATCGCCGGTGACGCGATCGCCGCCCTTCGAGGCGACGGCCACGCCGCGAAAGATGTTGCCGCCGCCGATGACGACGCCGACTTCGACGCCCAGCGCGCGCGCCTCGGCAATGTCGGCGGCGATGCGGTCGACCACCGAGACATCGATGCCGAAATGCTGCTCGCCCATCAACGCTTCGCCGGACGCTTTCAGCACGACACGTCGATAGAGGGGCTTCACCGTCATCTCATTCCTCGAAATCTCGGCGCGGCAAATTTGGAGGCAAAACCGCCCCCGCTTCATCCGGCGATGCTGTCATGACGGGTTGACCCGATACACGAAGGGCGCGGCGATGTCACGCCGCGCCCTCGTGCAAATTTCCAGGCTTTTTCGGACCGGTAGCCGCCTTCTGATCAGTTGCCGTCTTTTGATCAGCTGCTCGAGATGCTGACCGCTTCGCCCTCGATCATGACCGCAGGCGAATAACCGGCCGGCTTGTCGCCGGTCACCGCGCCACCGGTCACCCGGACCTGGATCTCGGGTCCGAAATAGGAATGCGGGAACGGCGCCGGCGTGGCGCTGACCTTTTCCAGCCGCGCGCGAAGCTCTGCGGGAATCGAAAAATCGAGGGCGCCAAGATTATCCTCGAGCTGGTTGAGCTTCGTCGCCCCAAGGATCACGGAAGCGATGCCGGGTTGCGTCGCCACCCAGTTGAGCGCGACCTGCGCCATGCTGCGGCCAAGCTCGGCCGCCACCTTCTCAAGTTCCGCCACGATCGCCCAGTTGCGGTCGCTGAACTTCTGGAAGCCGGGATGCGTGGTGTTGCGGAAACCGTCGAGCCTACCGGCATTTCCGGCTTGCGTCGGCCTGTATTTGCCGCTGAGCAGGCCGCTGGCCAAAGGACTCCAAACCATGATGCCCGTGCCATGACGGGTGGCGAAAGGCACATATTCATGTTCGATGGCGCGCTCGGCGAGCGAATATTCGAGCTGCAGCGCCGAGACCAGCTCGTAGCCGCGCAGTTCGGCGATCGCCTGGGCGCGGCCGGCATACCAGGCCGGCACGTCGGAGAGGCCGATATGGCGCACCTTGCCGGCGCGAACGAGGTCGTCCAGCGTGCGCAGCACCTCCTCGGCCGGGGTGATCCTGTCCCAGACGTGCAGAAGATAAAGGTCGATATAGTCGGTGCCGAGCCGCTTCAGCGAAGCCTCGACCGCCCGCATGATGTTCTTGCGGCCATTGCCGCCGGTGTTGGGATTGCCCGGTTCCGAATTGAAGGTGAACTTGGTGGCGATGACCGCCTTGTCGCGCAAGCCGCGCTCGGCGACGAATTCGCCAAGCCAGGTCTCAGCCGTGCCGCCCGTGTAAAGGTCGGCCGTGTCGAAGAAATTGCCGCCCGCTTCGACATAGGCGTCGAACATCGCGCGGGCGGTGTCCCTGTCCGCGCCCCAGCCCCACTCGGTGCCGAAGGTCATGGTGCCGAGAGCCAGCCGGCTGACGCGCAGGCCGCTGTTGCCAAGCGTGTAATAGGTCATGGTCATGGTGGTCTTCCAATTCTGAACTGATTTGCTGCCGGTCACTGGCCGGGGGTTGCCTTGACCCAGGGATTGCCGCGCTCATGCGTCATGCGGAATGTGAAGCCGTCGACCTTCCAGCCGGCAGCCGAGCGCGTCAGGTGGTGCTCGTACGTGCCCCAGACTTCCCAGAGCGGATCGCCATTGCCTTCCATCCGGTTCCAGGCATAGCCGTTGGAACGGACGGTCGCGGCGTCGGCTTCGAGCGCGACCTGATGGTTGGTGCGCAGATGCAGGCTGGTCTTGCTGCCCTTGAGGTTGCCCGCCCAGGCGCCGATCAGGTCGTCGGACGCGATGTTCGCCGCAGGCTGCCCGGATAGGCTGCTGAAATCGGCGGTGACGCGGTCCGCGAAATAGCTGCGCGCCAGCGTCCAGTCCTGCGCATCCACCGCCCGGTCGATAGCGTCGGCGATGCGGATGACGGCGCGCTCGTCGGCAAGCGCCTGCCAGCCGGCCGGTTCGGCGCCGCCGGCATCGACCGGCGCCAGCGCGATGCCCGCGGCAAAGGTTACATGTCTCAACGCGTTCATTTCGTCTCTCCTTGAGCATCAGCCCGCCGCCGATGTGTTGACGACAATATGAGCTGGTCCGGAAGCATCGATAAGATTGCATTGTTCGCAAAGACTGTGCGATACCATTCATGAATGGATCGCGATCTGCTTACACATTTGCCGGTCATTGTCGCTGTGGCGCGCCGCGGCGGTTTCGCGCTTGCCGCGGCCGAGCTCGGCATGAGCCCGTCTGCCGTCAGCCATGCGGTGCGGTTGGTGGAAGAGCGCATCGGCCAGCCGCTGTTTGCCCGCACGACGCGCAGCGTCTCGCTGACGGAAGCCGGCAAAGCGCTGGTGGAGACGGCGGCCCCTGCCCTGCAGGACATTGCCGAGCGGATGGACCGCATCCGCGGCGTCAAGGGAAGGCCGGCCGGCCTGCTCAGGATCAACGCCTCCAACATAGCGATCCCCCTGGCGGTGACGCCGGTGGTCGCTGCCATGGCCGAACGCTATCCCGAGGTGACGGTGGAGATCGTCGCCGACCAGGGGCTTATCGATATCGTCGGCGAAGGCTTTGACGCCGGCATCCGGCTGGGTGAAATGATCGCGCAGGACATGGTCACCGTCAGGATGACGCCGCCGTTCAAGGCCGTGATCGTCGCCTCTCCCGCCTACGTAGGAAAGCATGGCCGTCCGCGCGCCGTGGCCGGTCTCGCCAACCACAACTGCATCGGCTACCGGCTGGTCCGGTCCGGTGCGCTCTACCGCTGGGACCTGAACGACAACGGCAAGGATGTCGTCGTCGAAACGCGCGGCACGGCCATCGTCACGGATTCGCTTGGCGCCATCGATCTGGCGCTGGCCGGCGTCGGGCTCGCCTACGTCTTCGAGCCGCTGGTGCGCGCCGACCTTGCCGCCGGCCGCCTCGTCCAGATCCTGCCGCAGACGGCGATCGAGGAACCCGGCCTTTTCCTTTACTTCCCGCGCCGCGCGTCGATGGCGCCGAAGCTCAGGGCCTTTATCGACACCGCACAAGAAATCGGCCGGGCATCCATGCGGACACCCGGCCGAGTTGCCTGAGCTCGTGAACTCTTCACCTCAAGGGAAACGCTGCGCGCTCCCCCGGATCAGAGCTATTTCTTGACCGCGGCCGCGACTTCCGCCGCGAAATCGGTCGTTTCCTTCTCGATGCCCTCGCCCAGCGCGTAGCGCAGGTAGGCGACGATCTTCGCCGGGGCGCCGATCTCCTTCTCCGCATCCTTCAGAGCCTTCTCCACGGTGATGTCGGGATTGAGCACGAAGGCCTGCTTCAAAAGCACGACCTCTTCATAGAACTTGCGCAGGCGGCCCTCGACCATCTTCTCGATGATGGCTTCCGGCTTGCCGGACTGGCGAGCCTGGTCGGAGAAGATCGCCTTCTCGCGCTCGACCAGCGCGGGGTCGACTTCCTCGGCGGTCAGCGCGACCGGGTTGCTGGCGGCGACATGCATCGCCACCTGGCGTGCAAAGGCGTTGGCCGCATGCTCGTTGCCGGTGGTCTCGATCGCCACCAGCACGCCGAGCTTGCCGAGGCCGTCGGCAACCGCGTTGTGGACATAGGTGGCCACCACACCATGCGGCACGGTGAGCTTGGCCGAACGGCGGAAGCCCATGTTCTCGCCGATTGTGCCGACAGCATCCTTGATGGTGTCGGTAACTGACTTGTCGGAGCCCGGATACTTGGCGGCGGCGACGGCCTCGGTCGTGCCGTAGGCCAGCGCGACCTTGGCTACGTTGGCGACGATTTCCTGGAAGGCCGCATTGCGGGCGACGAAGTCGGTCTCGGAGTTGACTTCGACGACAGCGGCTTCACGCACGCCGGCATCGACGCCGATCAGGCCTTCCGCCGCGGTGCGGCCGGCCTTCTTGTCTGCCTTGGAGATGCCCTTCTTGCGCAGCCAGTCGACGGCCGCTTCCATGTCGCCGTTGGTTTCGTTCAACGCCGCCTTGCAGTCCATCATGCCCGCGCCGGTCAAGTCGCGGAGTTCTTTGACCTGTGCAGCCGAAATCGTCATTGTCGCCTCTTTGTTTCAAATGCGCCGACGCACCATCGAATCTCGATGATGCGCCCGGCAAAAGCGCTTTAGCGCGCCAACTTATTGGAAAGATGAAGGCCGGAACCGGCCTTGGCTTTTCAAGCTTCCGGAGCTTCAGTGGCCGGGGCGTCGAGCGCCGGTTCGACCGGAGCCTCGGCGGACGCGCCGATATCCATGC
Organism: Mesorhizobium sp. LCM 4577; assembly: GCF_001854795.2. Lineage (NCBI taxonomy): Bacteria > Pseudomonadati > Pseudomonadota > Alphaproteobacteria > Hyphomicrobiales > Phyllobacteriaceae > Mesorhizobium > Mesorhizobium sp. LCM 4577. The sequence goes on from NZ_MDDU01000024.1 coordinate 297,520, forward strand.
CGAGCGCGCCCTGCTGGCGGGCGATGCCGTCGATGGCCGCCTTGGCGATCAGGTCGCAATAGAGCTGGATGGCGCGGGCCGCGTCATCATTGCCGGGAATCGGGAAGTCGATCTTGTCCGGGTCGCAGTTCGAATCGATGATGGCCACGACCGGGATGCCGAGGCGCTTGGCCTCGAGGATGGCGATCGCTTCCTTGTTGGTGTCGATGACGAACATCAGGTCCGGCGTCGAGCCCATGTCCTTGATGCCGCCGAGAGCCTTATTGAGCTTCTCGCGTTCGCGGTCGAGGTTCAGGCGCTCCTTCTTGGTGAGGCCCTGGGCCTCGCCGGCGAGCGTCTCATCGAGCTTGCGCAAGCGCTGGATCGAGTTCGAGATCGTCTTCCAGTTGGTGAGCATGCCGCCCAGCCAGCGCGAGTTGACATAGTACTGGGCCGAACGCTGCGCTGCGTCGGCGACGATGTCGGACGCCTGGCGCTTGGTGCCGACGAACAGCACGCGGCCGCCCTTGGCGACGGTGTCGGACACCTGCTTCAGCGCCTGGTGCAGCAGCGGCACCGTCTGCGACAGGTCGATGATGTGGATGTTGTTGCGGGCGCCATAGATGTAAGGCGCCATCTTCGGGTTCCAGCGGTGGGTCTGGTGGCCGAAGTGAACACCAGCTTCCAAAAGCTGGCGCATGCTGAAATCTGGCAGAGCCATTCTTGAGTTCCTTTCCGGTTGGCCTCCACGGACACAGGCATTTCGGACGGGATGTCCTGATGCCACCGGAGGTCTCAGCCGGATTTCTCCCGGGCAGACACCAAAGTCCGTGTGTGGAATGAGCGCGCATATAGAGGGGAAGTCCCATAAACGCAAGCCAGGCGCCGGAAAACGCCCGGACCTGCGGCGATCCGCCCAATTCTCAGCGTTTTACTTTGCCGTTCGGCACCCTGACGCGGCGAAAGATCGCGACGATTTCCTCGCGGCTGCATTCGATCGCGCCGAGCCGGACCGCCCGGTCGCGCTCGAAGCCGGTGATATCGTAATGCGGTGCCGACGTTTTGGGCGGCCCTTGATAGGAGGAAAGCTTGAGGCCCAGCTCGGTGGCGAAACGATGCAGCTCATCCGTGTCGTCGGCAAGCAGGTGGCACCAGCGGTGGCCGGCCCATTTCCAGATCGCCGCATCGACATAGACCGCCATCAGGCCCGCCGCATTTGGTAAGCCTCACACATGGCGTTCGAGAGCCAAGCCTGCAATCCGGATCGGCTGTCGTCGGAAACCGCTATTTCGAAGCGGGACAAGGCTTGGTCTGGTCGAACAGCGACAGGTTCACCAGCTTGCCGGTCATCGAGAAGTCGCCATAGTCCATGACGAGGTCGCGGGTGATGCCGTTCTCGTGCAGCTTGAAGCTGATCCGGTATTCCGGCACCTCCTCGCCGCTTTTGTCGGTGTCGTCGAAATAGGCGATGTCGACCGGCCAGTATTTGTCGGAGGCGAGCTTGGCCAGCGCCGGCGCTTCCGGATCCGTCTTGTCGGATTCAGCCTTCTTGCCGACGATGACGGTGGTGGTCATCACCTTGTTGGCGTCCTCGGAGCCGTCGAACAGGTTGGTCTGGTAGAAATTCTCGCCCTTCTCGGCCTTGCCGATCAGTTCGACCAGATGCTGGGTCGGAAACTGCGTGGCGGCGAGCTCGAGGCTGCTCTTCTCCGGCTTGTCGATATCGACCTTGAGGCCCTTCGCTTCCCTGGTGGCCGTGCCTTTGACCTCCTTGTCGAGGTTCTGGTCGACAAAGGATTTCGTCACGAAGGAAAAGGTCTTGCCTTCGGCGTCCTCGAAAGTGGTCGTCTGCTGGTCGGTCAGCCTGGTGTTGTCGTTGGTGACGATCTGGGTGACGAAGCGGAACTTGACCGTGTAGCCTTCGCAGGCGGAGCCGTTGAACTCGTAGACCATGCGGCCGGTGATGCCGGTTATGCCTGACCGGTCGGAGGCCTTGTTGAGCGTCAGATCGTAGACGGCGCGATGCGCCTGCAGCGCAGGCACCGCAAAGGCCGGCGCCATCGGGAATGCGGCCGAAAGACAGGCGGCGGCAAGAAAAAGGCGCGTTGCGCGCATGCGTTGCTCCGATCGTCGCGGCTGGGGGGCAGGCCGCAGGGAAAGATGGTCCAGCTTAAAAAAAGTCGTGGCGGAAGCGAGGCAAAAATAGCAATTTCGGCCCGGCCAACGCGGCGTCTTCCAGCAATAGGGAAAACCAATGAGCGAAACAATCGAAAAGCGGCTAAGCGATCTTGGCGTCACCATCCCGGCCGCCGCCGCGCCCGCCGCCAACTACGTGCCCTATTGCCGTACCGGCAACACGCTGTTCACCGCCGGCCAGTTGCCGTTGAAGGACGGCAAGCTGCAGGCAAGCGGGCTGCTTGGCCGCGACATCGACACCGCCGGCGGCAAGGAAGGCGCGAAATTCTGCGCCATCAACATCCTGGCGCAGGCCAAGGCGGCCCTTGGCGATCTCGAAAAGATCCGCCGCCTGGTCAAGATCACCGTCTTCGTGGCTTCGGCGCCGGACTTCGTCGAACAGCATCTGGTCGCCAACGGCGCCTCCGACTTCCTGGTCGCCGCGCTCGGCGAGCGCGGCAGGCACGCCCGCTCCGCCGTCGGCACCGCCTCGCTGCCGCTCAACGCCGCGGTCGAGATCGAAGCGATCTTCGAAGTCGAGTGAGGTTCACGATGACCGACCTTTCCTGGCTGATCGCGCGGCCTGTCGCGCATCGCGGCCTTCACGACATGAACAAGACCCGCTGGGAGAACACGCTGTCGGCTTTCGCCGCGGCGGCCGAGCGCGGCTACGCCATCGAATGCGACGTGCATATCTCGTCCGACGGCGTCCCGGTCATCATCCATGACGGCGACCTGAAACGGCTGACCGGCCAGGACGGGTTCGTCTGGCAGCGCACCGCGGCCGAGCTGGCGACGCTCAGGGTCGGCGGCACGAAGGATCATGTGCCGACGCTCAAGGAAGCGCTCGACCTGATCGACGGCCGCGTGCCGCTGGTGGTCGAGCTGAAAGGCGTTCCCGGCCATGATGCGGGGCTGGTGGCGAGCGTCGGCCGGCTGCTCAAGCGCTACAAGGGCAAGGTGGCGATCATGTCGTTCGATCACTGGCTGATCCGCGACTTCGCCAAGGATGCGCCGGGCATCCCCGGCGGGCTGACCGCCTATGGCAGGGACAACCAGTTGATCGAAGCGCATTTCGCCATGCTCGCGCACGACCTCGCCTTCACCTCCTACGCCGCCGGCGACCTGCCCAACCCCTTCGTCAGCTTCGTGCGCGAAAAGCTCAAGATGCCTGTCATCACCTGGACCGTGCATGACCAGCCGGCGGTCGACCTCACCTTCAAATATGCCGACCAGATGACGTTCGAGGGCTTCGAGCCGGATCTGGTCAAGGTCGCCTGAGGAATGCCCAAAACGTGACTTGTAGCCACCTTGAGGACGCTTAAATAAGCCGCATGGATCAAGGCGACGATGACGATGGACGGGCAGCGAACGCGGATTATGCGATCCGCGTGGCGGCGGGCATCGGCGCTTTCACCTGCGAGGAATGGGACGGCTTTGGCGGAACCACGCGCGGCGACAAAGAAAACGGCTATAACCCGCTGGTTTCCTTCGCTTTTCTAAGCGCCTTGGAAGACTCCGGCTGCGCTGTCCGGCGCACCGGCTGGCAGGGCCATCACCTGCGACTGGAAACGGCGCAAGGCAGGCTTCTCGGCACCGTCCCTTGTTATCTGAAGTCGCACAGCCAGGGCGAATATGTCTTCGACCATGGCTGGTCGGACGCCTTCGAGCGCGCCGGCGGGCGCTACTATCCCAAGCTGCAATGCTCGGTGCCGTTCACACCGGTCACCGGCCCTCGCCTGTTGGTCAGCAAAGGCGAGAATGAAGGTGCCGTGAAGGCCGGCCTCGCCGAAGGCCTGAAACTCGTGACCGACAAGCTCGGCGTCTCTTCCGCGCATGTCACCTTCGCCACCGAGCCCGATGTCGCGACGCTGGAAGCGGCCGGCTTTCTTCACCGCACCGACCAGCAGTTCCACTTCTTCAACGACGGCTTTTCGACCTATGACGACTTCCTCGCCACGCTCGCCTCGCGCAAGCGCAAGGCGATGAAGAAGGAGCGCCGCGAGGCGCTGGTCGACGGCATCTCAATCGACTGGCTGACCGGCAAGGACATCACCGAAAGCGCCTGGGACGATTTCTTCACCTTCTACATGGATACCGGCGGCCGCAAATGGGGCCGGCCCTATCTCAACCGGCAGTTCTTCTCGCTGATCGGCGAGCGCATGGCCGACGACATTCTTCTGGTGATGGCAAAGCGCAACGGCCGCTACATCGCCGGCGCCATCAACTTCATCGGTTCCGACGCGCTCTACGGCCGCAACTGGGGCTGCATCGAGGACCATCCCTTCCTGCATTTCGAGGTCTGCTACCATCAGGCGATCGATTTCGCCATCGAGCGCAAGCTCAAGGTGGTGGAGGCCGGCGCGCAGGGCGAGCATAAGCTGGCGCGCGGCTACCGGCCGGTGACCATGCATTCGGCGCATTACATTTCGCATCCCGGTCTGCGCAATGCCGTCGCCGACTATCTCAGGCGCGAGCGGCGCGAGGTCGAACGCATGGGCGAATATCTCGAAGAGCACACGCCCTTCCGCAAGGACCTGGAGGAATAGGAGGAGCCGTCGGGTCTGGCGGTCAGTGCGGCTTTCCGGCGGCGATCGGAACCAGGAACGAAAAGCAGGCGACCAGGAACAACACGGCGCCGGCGAGCGCCAGCAAATCACCCGCTCGCCATGCCGCGGCGATGAAAAACAGCGCCGACACGATGAACAGCAGCCAACCGGCGACGACCCACTTCATGATTGCTCCGTTCGCGAGCAATTCCAGGAAAAGTGTGAGCGGTTTTCCGTCCGGAATTGCGTGAAAACAAAAGAGAGAGCGTTTCGCCGTTTCTGTGAAACGGCGAAACGCTCGAGATCACCGCATCAGACGACAAATACCGGCTCTCTTGCAATAGCAGGGCGTGCCGTCGAAAGCTGGGTTTAATATTGGCCAAGCAACAAAGCCGGCTCAACGCCTACCGTTTACCGGATTGGTGGAATCCGCTAAGTCATCCCCAGGGGTATTGGTGCGCACGCACCGCGGGGTTGGCATGCTGTCTTTGGCATCTTGGGGCGTCGGGCAATGGCTCGGTGTGGCGGGGCTCGTGGCCGCGCTGCTGTTGACTGTCCGGCTCGAAGGCAAGCCGGGAACATGGCCTATCGGCTTTTCCACCTTCTTTCTTCTGTTTGCTTTCCTGCATCTGCTTTTTCCGGGCGCGGTCGTCGCGCTCTGGATGACGCTCATGCTGACGGCCATCATCGGCATCGCCTCGAAGCTGAAATATCGCTATCTCGGCTTCAATCTCCTGGCCGGAGATCTCTATCATCTGGCCGCGAGCAGCTGGCGCAGCGTCTTTGTCGACAACGCCCGCATGGCGATCCCTGCCCTCTTCGGCGGGGCGGCGATCGTTGCAGTCGGCATGCTTATCGACATGACCCTGGTGGAACAGGCGACGCCGCTCTCGCTGCGTCTTGCATTGTTCGTCGCGGCGGTCCTGATCTATATCGCAGTCTACCGGCTGAGCGGCGGAGCGCCCCGTTTCCGCTTCGACCTGCTCACCAGGGATCGCGCGCATCTTTCCGCCTTCGTGGCGTCATGGCTCGGCGCGGGGCCTTCGCGACGGCCGGGCTTCGTCGACATCACTCCCGATCCGCTGCCGCTTTTGCCGCCTGTGCCGGCAAAGCGGGAGAACGGCGAGGTTCGGCCGCACATCTTCATGATCCTGCATGAATCGACCTTCGATCCCAGACATCACGGTGTGCCGATCGACCGCTCTTTCGAACAGTTCTTCTCACCCGCGAACGGTCTGTCAGGGGCTCTGCATGTCGATGTTTTCGGCGGCAGCACGCTGCAGACCGAATTTTCGGTGCTGACCGGCCTGTCCTCGCTTTCCTTTGGAAACGACAGCCGTTTCGTCTTTCATCTGCTCGCCGGGCGGGTGCGCCACTCGCTGCCCTCGGTGCTTTCAGGCATGGGCTATCATGTGTCGCATGTGAGCTGCGACCGTCCCAACTTCGTCAATTGCGATCGTTTCTATAAATCGATCGGGTTCGAGGAGGTCACCTATGCCCCGACCTTGCCGCCGCCCTTCGATCTTGAACGCTGGCGTCGGGAACGTCATGACGAACAGCTTTACAGCCATGCACTGGGCCGGATTGCGGACCGCTTGGAAAACGAGAAGCCCTGTTTCCTCTCGATAATGACGCTGATGAATCACGGCGATCATCGTCGCCGCATTTTTCCTCCCGAGCTTCGGGCCGATGTCCGCCGTGAAGCCGTCGCGCTGACAGGCGATGAGAATTACGGCGAATACGCCGTGCGACTGGCTGAGAGCGTCGAGGCCTATGCCGCGTTTCGCGAGAAACTCGAAACCGCGCTGAAGGGCCGGCCTGCCATCATCGTGCGTTACGGCGATCACCAGCCCTCATTCACGGCCGCCCTCACCGGCCTGCCACCTTCCGACAGGGCCTTGCACAAGACCTTCTATGCGATCGAGTCGATCAACGGCGCGTTGCCCGGCGATCTGGTCGCTCCGGCCATGCTCGACGCGGCATTCCTGTCGACATTGACCATGTCCGCCGCGTGTCTGCCGCTCGACCCGGTATTCGCGACCAGGACGGCCCTTCTGGCGGATTGTGCAGCGCCCTATTTCGCGAGCGAGTCTGTGCGCAAGAAACGCTTCCACCGGGCTCTTGTCGAAGCCGGCATGGTCGATCTCGCCTGAACGCCTTGCCGCCCATTGGCGCCTTCGCTACACCGGACGGCGAATGCAATTGGGAGTGTCACCCATGGCCGAAGCCTATGATCCCGGCAACATCTTCGCGAAAATCCTGCGCGGCGAGATTCCCTCGCACCGCGTCTATGAGGACGACGCGGTCGTCGCCTTCATGGATGTGATGCCGCAAGGCACGGGGCACACGCTGGTGGTGCCCAAGGCGCCGTCGCGCAACATGCTCGACGCCGATCCGGCAACGTTCGGACCATTGTTTGGCGTCGTGCAGAAAGTTGCGGTCGCGGTGAAAAAGGCCTTCAAGGCCGACGGCGTCACCATCATGCAGTTCAACGAGCCGGCTTCCGGCCAAACCGTCTACCATCTCCATGTCCACGTCATCCCGCGTTTCGAGGGTGTACCCTTGAAGCCGCATTCCGGCGAGATGGAGAAGCCGGAGGTCCTGGCCGAGAACGCCGGCAAGATCCGGGCGGCATTGGGACGCTGAACTCCCCGGGGCTCAGCCGTAGGCCTACTTGCCCGCGAGGATCTGGAAGGCTGTCGGCTCTGGCCCGTCGATAAGGCGCTGCCGGATCTTCGCGGCGCAGGCTTCCGGGCTCACCGCCGACGTGTCGACTTCGAGATCGTAGACACCAGGCTTGTGCACCTCCTCCTGCCACAGGCGGACGGGCAGCGGCATAGGATCGTCGTCCGTCCCGATGACATAGGGCGTACCAGCCCCGCTTGCGGCGCGCCTCCGCAAAATCACGTCGATCGGACAGCGGATGCCGACGAACAGCACCGGCAGGCCGGCCAGGCGCCGGGCACATTCGGGAAGGACGTTCAGCGGTCGGGAATAGGCATCGTGGTGGCCGACATCGACGACGACATTGAGCCCCAGCCGGCTATGGGCCGCGATTGCGTCGTAAAGCGCCGCGTAGAGCAGCGGCACGAAAGCCTCGATGTCCGGGCGTTCGCCGCCGGGACGCAGGCCGATCCCCGGACGCAGCCGCGGCGGCGTGACATGGACGCAGGCGTCGACGCCGAGGGCCATCCAGACGCCCTCGAATGTTTCCTGGATCGCCGCCGCGATGCTCGACTTTCCCGAACGCGGCGCGCCGTTGAGGATGATGATCTGTCCGGCTTCCAAGCGGTGCTCCCTTCAACGACAAAGGCCCCGTTTCCGGGGCCTTTATTTCAAGCGAGCGCTTGTCAGCCCTTGCGCGGCAGTTGCGGCACAAGGCTGCGCTTGTTGCCGTCCTTGCCCTTCGGCTCCGGCTTCTGCGCCACGGCCTTCTTGGCTGCCGGCTTCTTGGCCACCGCCTTTTTCGGCTTCGGCGCGTCTTCCGGCTCTTCCTTCTTCGGTTGCACCGGCGACTCGTCGGCGAGCGACTCGAGCTTCAGGCCGGACTCGCCGGTTTCCTTCTTCTCGACGGTGACGCGCACCGTGCCGCCCTTCTTGAGCTTGCCGAACAGCACTTCGTCGGCCAGAGGCTTCTTGATGTGCTCCTGGATGACGCGGCCAAGCGGACGCGCGCCCATGCGCTCGTCATAGCCCTTGTCGGCCAGCCAGGCGATCGCATCCGGCGACAGGTCGAAGGTGACGCCACGCTCGGAGAGCTGCGCTTCCAGCTGCATGACGAACTTCTGCACCACCTGATGGATCACCGGCACCGGCAGCGAGCCGAACGGGATGATAGCGTCCAGACGGTTGCGGAACTCCGGCGTGAACAGCCGGTTTATCGCCTCGACATCGTCGCCCTCGCGCTTGGTCGAGCCGAAGCCGATCGCCGCGCGCTGTGCATCCGAGGCGCCTGCATTGGTGGTCATGATCAGGATCACATTGCGGAAGTCGATCTGCTTGCCGTTGTGGTCGGTCAGCTTGCCATGATCCATCACCTGCAACAGGATGTTGAACAGGTCCGGATGCGCCTTCTCGACCTCATCGAGCAGCAGCACGCAATGCGGATGCTGGTCGACGCCGTCGGTCAGAAGACCGCCCTGGTCGAATCCGACATAGCCGGGAGGCGCGCCGATCAACCGCGAGACGGTGTGGCGTTCCATATATTCCGACATGTCGAAGCGGATCAGCTCGACGCCGAGCGAGGCGGCAAGCTGCTTGGCCACTTCCGTCTTGCCGACGCCGGTCGGGCCTGAGAACAGGTAGGAGCCGATCGGCTTCTCCGGTTCGCGCAGGCCGGCGCGCGCCAGCTTGATCGCCGAGGTCAGCGCGGTGATCGCGGTGTCCTGGCCGTAGACGACGCGCTTCAGCTCGACATCGAGGCCTTGCAGCACCTTCTCGTCGTCGGCCGAGACCGTCTTCGGCGGGATGCGCGCCATGGTGGCGATCGTCGCCTCGATCTCCCTGATGCCGATCGTCTTCTTGCGCTTGGCCTCGGGCACCAGCATCTGCGAGGCGCCGGTCTCGTCGATCACGTCGATCGCCTTGTCCGGCAGCTTGCGGTCGCTGATGTAACGGGCCGACAGCTCGACCGAAGCCTTGATGGCTTCGCTCGTGTAGCGAACCTTGTGGAACTCCTCGAAGTAGGGCTTCAGGCCCTTCATGATCTCGATGGCGTCCTCGACGGTCGGCTCGTTGACGTCGATCTTCTGGAAGCGCCGCACCAAAGCACGATCCTTCTCGAAGAACTGGCGGAACTCCTTATAGGTGGTCGAGCCGATGCAGCGGATGGCGCCGGACGAGAGCGCCGGCTTCAGAAGGTTCGATGCATCCATGGCGCCGCCCGAAGTGGCGCCCGCCCCGATCACTGTGTGGATCTCGTCGATGAACAGCACCGCGCCCGGATAGTCCTCGAGTTCCTTCACGACCTGCTTCAGCCGCTCCTCGAAGTCGCCGCGATAGCGGGTGCCGGCCAAGAGCGTGCCCATGTCGAGCGCGAAGATGGTGGCGTCCTGCAGCACTTCCGGCACGTCGCCTTCGACGATGCGCTTGGCCAGCCCTTCGGCGATCGCCGTCTTGCCGACACCCGGGTCGCCGACATAGAGCGGGTTGTTCTTGGAACGGCGGCACAGCACCTGGATGGTGCGGTTGATCTCACTGTCGCGGCCGATCAGCGGGTCGATCTTGCCGGCCCGCGCCTTGTTGTTGAGGTTGACGCAGTAGGCCGTCAGCGCGTCCTGCTGCTTCTTCTTGCCACCCTCTTCCTGCGGCTCGGCGCCGTTCTGGCCGCCCTGCTCGTCCTCGGCACCGCGCGGCGTGCGCGATTCCGAAGCGCCGGGACGCTTGGCGATGCCATGCGAGATGTAGTTGACCGCGTCGTAGCGGGTCATCTGCTGTTCCTGCAGGAAATAGGCGGCGTGGCTCTCGCGCTCGGCGAAGATAGCGACGAGCACATTGGCGCCGGACACTTCCTCGCGGCCGGACGACTGCACATGGATCACGGCGCGCTGGATGACGCGCTGGAAGCCGGCCGTCGGCTTCGAATCCTCGTCGTAACCGGTGACGAGGTTGTCGAGCTCGGTGTCGATATAGGTGAGAACGGTGTGCTTGAGCTCGTCGAGATCGACGTTGCAGGCGCGCATGACGGCGGCCGCCTCGGTGTCGTCGATCAACGCGAGCAGCAGATGTTCGAGCGTCGCATACTCATGATGCCGCTCGTTGGCGAATGTCAGCGCCTGATGTAGCGCCTTTTCCAGGCCTTGGGAGAAAGCCGGCATGTTACCTCACTTCTTCTCCATCACGCATTGCAGCGGATGCTGATTCTGTCGGGCGAAATCCATGACCTGGGACACTTTGGTCTCGGCCACCTCGAATGTGTAGACGCCGCACTCGCCCACTCCATGATTGTGAACATGAAGCATGATGCGCGTGGCGGCTTCGCGGTCCTTTTGGAAAAACCGTTCCAGGACGTGAACGACGAACTCCATCGGAGTGTAATCGTCGTTCAGGATGAGGACCCGGTAGAGGCTGGGCTTCTTGGTCTTGGTTTTGGTGCGCGTGATGACAGCGGTGCCGCGACCGGGATCGTTGCGGTCTCCGTCACCTTGCATTCGCACCACGTCCACCGTGGCAGTCAAACCGATCGTCACGCAGTCCAGCCTTTTCGAATCCTCATGCGAGTTCAACATGTAGGTTCTCGATGGACGATTTTAAGCCCTTCTGTTTAGCTGACAATATGGCTAGGTGGGCAAACCTCAGCGAATTTCTCAATCGTGAATGCGGCAAGGTGCGTTGGGTTGCGATCGCGCATGAAAAAACCCGGTCGCGTTTCCGCGACCGGGTCCTTTTTGCAGGCCGGCTGACCGTATCGGCAGTGATCGGGCGAAATTACTTCGCCTTGGCGACCACCGATTCGAACGGCTTGTAGGCTTCCTTGGCGAGCTCGGCATAGAGATTGCCGATCTTGCTGGCCTCGGCCACGAAGCTCTCATAGCTCTGCTTGGCGTAATCGGTCTGGATCTCGATGGCCTTCTCGATCGACTTGGCCGAGAACAGCTTCTCGAAGGCGGCGCTGCCGGCCTCGAAGCTCTTCTTGGTGTATTCGCCGGCCTCGGTGGCGATCGCCTGCGCGCCCTTGGTGAGCGAGGCAAAGCTCTTCAGCCCGGTGTCGGCAAACTCCTTGCCGTATTTCGTGAAGTCCTCATAGGTCTGGGTCATTTCATACTTCCCTTTGGTTGAAACGCCCTTTTGGCCCCGGGCGCCCTTGTGCAATGCACCTCAATATATTGTGCGATGCACAAAAGTCAAGAATCCCTTGGCGCGCAGGGGCTCCAGCGCCGGTGGCCGGTAAAATTCGATTAAAGAGAAGCTCGATTTGCCGAAAAATGGTGAACGCGGCGGTTACCATAAACGGATTGGTAACGCTGAGCGCGATAGCTTGGCCGGAAGCGAGGCAGGCACTCCCTTAGCCGCCTCCGGGGCAACGAAAATTCAGGGTAAATAACGGTGCGTCAGGCGTTGTCGGGCTTCGTCTCCAAATCTTCATTCTCCTTCAAGGCGATCATGGTTGCCGCGCTCGCGGTGACGATTGTCGCCGCCGATGTCGCGTCGGCTCTTGCCGCGAAGTCTGCGGCCATCGTGGTCGATGCCAAGACCGGCAAGGTGCTCTATTCCGCCGACGCCAACGGCCGCCGCTATCCGGCATCGCTCACCAAGATGATGACGCTCTACCTCACCTTCGAGGCGCTGGCGAAGGGCAGGATCAGCAAGAACACGCCGGTGCCGTATTCGGCGCATGCCGCGTCCGAGCCGCCGACCAAGCTCGGCGTGCGCGCCGGTGGCTCGGTTCCGGTCGAGACCGCGATCCTGTCGATGGTGACGAAATCGGCCAACGACTCGGCCACCGCGCTCGGCGAGTTGCTCGGCGGCAGCGAGGACAATTTCGCCCGCATGATGACGGCCAAGGCGCGCCAGCTCGGCATGAACGGCACCGTCTTCCGCAATGCCAACGGCCTGCCCGATCCGGGTCAGTTCACCACGGCGCACGACATGGCGATGCTCGGCATCGCGCTGCGCGAGCACTTCCCGCAATATTATGGCTATTTCTCGCAGCGCTCGTTCCTGTATGGCCGCCAGCGCATCAACGGCCATAACCGTCTGCTTGGCCGCATCAAGGGCGTCGACGGCATCAAGACCGGCTATACCCGCGCCTCGGGCTACAATCTCGTCTCCTCCGTCGCCGACGGCGACCGCCGCCTCGTCGCTGTGGTGATGGGCGGCGCTTCCGGCCGCAGCCGCGACAACCAGATGGCCGCGCTGATCACCACCTATCTGCCGCGCGCCTCGACGCGCGGTGGCGGTGATCTCATCGCCAAGGGCAACGACAATCCGATCAAGACGCTGGCCAAGGTCTTCTTGCCCAAGCATGACGCGCCGACGCCGGACGCCAAGCCGGCAACGGATGACACCGTCGTTGCTTCAGCCGATGACGTCCAGGACGATACCCAGCAGGTCGCGGAAGAGACCAAGCCGGTGCTCAAGGCCCGGAAGGTCAAGACGGTCGCGATAGCAGCCATGGCGCCGGCTCCCAAATCCGAGGACACCAGCGTTGCCGCCTATGCCGAGCCGGCGCCTGCCGCGCCTGCGATCGATCCGGTCAAGACGTCGTCGGTGCCGTCCGGCTGGGTGGTTCAGGTTGCCTCTTCGCCCACGAAGTCAGGCGCTCAGAGCCTGCTCGATCAGACCGCCAAGCAGGCGCCGAAGATCCTGGCCGACGCCTCCGGCTTCACCGTCGCTTTCGACAAGGACGGCACCACCTACTACCGCGCGCGCTTCGGCGGCTTCGACTCGAAGAGTGCCGCCTGGAAGGCCTGCGATGCGCTGAAACGCAAGAAAATCTCGTGCTACGCCGTCGAGCAGTAGGCGGTTGTCGAAATCTCCCGGAAGGTACCGGCGTCGAAGGAGACTAATCGTGATTGGAGAGCAAGACGTCCTTGGCTTCATTGATCCGCGCCGCCAGGACAGACGTACCGCCGACATCGGCGTTCAGGCGCTGCATCAGGCGGCGGTGCGCCTTGCGGATATCCGCCGCGGCAGCCCCCGCTTCAAGACCAAGGACCTTGTAGGCCTCCTCCTTAGTCATGGCGCCCGCACCTGGCGCAACACCCAGCCCTTCGCCACCGTGCGGCTGCGCGTCCTTGCGCCAGACGGGAAAACGGCCGTCAAGATACGTCTCTAAAAGCTGGCGGCTCTCCAGATCGGGGCTGAGCTCGCCATGAAGCTGGCGCAAGTCCGTCAGCCCCATGGCTCCAAGCATCTTGCCTTCATAACGCCCGGCCAGAACAAGACCTTCGAGCTTGCCGCTGTCATGGTCGAGGTCCATTTCGAGAGCGGCGGTGCGCACCGTCGAGTGTTTGGACGCCGCGGCCCTTGCCGCCGGCCGCCTCGTTCGTATCCAGCCGACCCAGGCCAGTGCCGCGAGCAAAAGCAATCCGCCGATAAGGCTGCGGCCGAAGATCAGCATGGGCGCGCCGACCAGCCCAAGGAAGGCCGGCCCAAGCGATCTCAGACTGTCGGCCATCCTTGCCGCGTCCGCGCGCACAAAGAGCAACGCAGCGCCGAAAAGCACCACGAGCACCGCTGCCAAAGCGAGGATCACACCCATCGATTAGCACCGCCATAGAGATGACCGAGCATGGGAATAGGATGGGACCAAGGTCTGGCGCTTGCAAGTCCCACATCGGGTGAGCCGAAGGGCCAGCGGCGGGACACCCGCAAAGCACGCAGAGCAATTCCAGGAAAAGTGTGAGCGGTTTTCCGTCCGGAATTGCGAAAACAAACGGATAGGGCGGTTCGCCGTTTCCGTGAAACGGTGAAACGCGCTAGAGCAGACCGAGTTCGGCGAGTTCCAGCCTGAGCTTCGGCGGCATCTCGGCGAGTGCCGCCCTGCCTTTGCCGAGATCGGCCGGAGCATCGGCGGGCTTGAGGTAGCGCCAGCCCTGGAAGGCGCGCCGAGGCTGCCAGTCCGTCCGCACGACTTCGGGATCGAGCACCAGATGGCAGCGGCCGATGCCTTCATCGTCGGTAAAGGGCCTGATCTCTGTGATCAGCTGCCGGCACTGTACGCTGCCCTTGATCACCCAGTAAAGCGAGCCGCCATCGGTGATCTCCGCGCCGCGCGTCGGCACCATGCGGGTGGTGTGCCAATGCTCGGCCGGCTCGCCGGCGCGGCGCCGCTCGTCGAGGCGGAAGGCGATCCACTCTTCGAGATCCTCGACGCTGTCGCAGCCGACGCACAATTTGATGAGATTGAGTGACATGGCCCAAGATTTAGCCGCAAGGGTCGGCGCGTCAACGCCTTGAGCGACTTCTCCACAGGGCCAGTCCGGGGTCCTCGTGAGACCTCAGCACTCCACCACGTTCACCGCCAACCCGCCGAGGCTGGTTTCCTTGTATTTCTCGTTCATGTCGAGGCCGGTCTGGCGCATGGTCTCGATCGCGGCGTCGAGCGGCACGAAATGCGTGCCGTCGCCCTTGATGGCCAAGGACGCGGCAGTCACGGCCTTCACCGCGCCCAGCGCGTTGCGCTCGATGCAGGGCACCTGCACCAGGCCGCCGACCGGATCGCAGGTCATGCCGAGATGATGCTCGAGCGCGATCTCGGCTGCGTTCTCCACTTGCTCGGGCGTGCCGCCCATGACCGCGCAAAGTCCGGCGGCCGCCATTGCCGAAGCGGACCCCACCTCGCCCTGGCAGCCGACTTCGGCGCCCGAAATCGAGGCGTTCGATTTGATGATGCCGCCGACGGCGGCGGCCGTCAGCAGGAAGTCGCGGATGCTCGGCTGGTCGGCCTCGGGATGGAAATGCAGCCAGTAGCGCAGCACCGCCGGCAGCGTGCCGGCAGCACCATTGGTCGGCGCGGTCACCACGCGCCCGCCGGCGGCATTCTCTTCGTTGACCGCCATGGCGTAGATCGACAGCCAGTCATTGGCGAGCAAGGGATTGGGCCGGTTCTGCTGCCACTGTTCCTGGAGCTTGTCGTGCAATTGCCGCGCACGGCGGCGCACCTTCAGCCCACCCGGCATGATGCCGTCCTGTGACAGGCCCCGGTCGATGCAGCCCTTCATGGCGGCCCAGATCGCGTCGAGGCCGGCATCGAGCTCCTCGCGCGCCATGTGCTTTTCCTCATTGGCGCGCTTCATCTCGGCGATGGAGAGCCCGCTCTTTGCCGCCATCGCCAGCATCTCGACGGCATTCTTGAACGGGTACGGCACCTTCTTGCCCTCGGTCGTCACCGAGCCCTTGGCCTTCATGCGCTGCAGCTCTTCCTCGGAAACGACGAAGCCGCCGCCGATCGAATAATAGATGCGCTTGAGCAGCAGCCGGTCGGATGCGTCATAGGCATAGAAGGCCATGCCGTTGGCGTGGCCGGTCAGCGGCGTCTTTCGGTCGAGCACGAGGTCTTTGGCGGGATCGAAGCGATAAGTCGGGTGCCCGGGCGGTGAAATCCGCTTCTCCGCGCCGATGCGGGCAACGATGCCGTCGGCCTCGTCGGGGTCGACCGTCTGCGGCGTCTGGCCGGCCAGGCCGAGGATGACAGCGCGGTCCGAGCCATGGCCGATGCCGGTATAGGCGAGCGAGCCATGCAGGCTGGCGCCGATGCGGTCTACTTTCACACCCGCCGGCCTCGGCCAGTCGCCGGCCAGGATCTCGTCGAGGAAACGGCGCGCGGCCGTCATCGGTCCCATCGTGTGCGAGCTCGACGGGCCGATGCCGATCTTGAACAGGTCGAAAACCGAAAGGAACACGGGACCGTTGTCTCCTGGAGGCCGATCAAGACTTACATATAGGAATTCCCGCGATGTTTCCGATGTTTTGCGTGGCGCGGCGCGGCGGCTGCCGACCTTGTTTGCTCCGCCAGCGACATCGCAATATCGGCGCCTCGAGGGCCCGTCGAAGCGTCGGCCCGGCCCGTGCTACAAGAGCGCATGGGCGACTCACTCCACCTTTCAATGGCAGATTTGGCGGCTTTGGCCTTTTTCCTGGTGGTCTGGGTGCTGCACACGCTCGCCTCCGACGGCAGGCTGATCAGCCGCGTCTCGCTGACGACCGCCATGAACGCCCAGCGCGAGGCCTGGATGCGCAACATGGCCGAGCGCGAGATCCGCATCGTCGACACCGCCATCATGGGCGGCCTGCAGCAAGGCACCGCCTTCTTTGCCTCATCTTCCCTGATCGCGCTCGGTGGCTGCTTTGCCCTGCTCGGCGCCTCCGACCGCGTGCTTCAGGTTCTGGCCGACCTGCCCTTCGGCGCGGCTTCGTCGCGTGAAGCCTTCCAGACCAAGGTGTTCGGCCTGGTGCTGATTCTCGCCTTCGCCTTCTTCAAGTTCGGCTGGGCCTACAGGCTGTTCAACTATTGCTCGATCCTGATCGGCGCGGTGCCGACACCGCATGGCCCGGCTTCACGCAACCCGGTCAGCGAAACGGCGGTGTGGCGGGCGACGCGCATGAACGTGCTCGCCGGCAAGCACTTCAACTCCGGCCTGCGCGCCGTCTTCTTCTCGATCGGCTATCTCGGCTGGTTCGTCGACCCGATCGTCTTCGTGATGTCGACCCTGGTGCTCCTGGCGGTACTGGTGCGCCGCCAGTTCTTCTCGGCGGCGCGGCAGGCCGTGCTCGGTCAGCCGCCTGGTCCGGGAAAGAACTGATCGATCTTGCCGGAGAGCCGGTAGGCGAAAAGCCCGATCCATTCCCGCACGGCAATGGTGGTTGCCTGCACCGAGTCGACCGGATTGTCGCGGTAGAAACCGACGCCTTCCTTGCCCGAGGTGCGGTAGTCGACCGGCCACGGGATGGTCGCAAAACCCGCCTTGTCGAACAGCGCCTTGGCGCGCGGCATGTGGAACGCTGACGTGACCAGCAGCCAGGTCTCGCCCGGTTTCGGCTCGACAAGCTTTCGCGAGAACACCGCGTTCTCATAGGTGTTGCGCGATTTGTCCTCGAGGATCAGGCGATCGGCTGAAACACCGAGCGCGCCGAGCAGCCGCGGCGCCGTGTCGGCATCGCCTTCGCCATCAAGAAAGAACGAACCTCTGCCGCCTGAGACGACGATCTTGGTCTGCGGGAAGCGCCTGGCGAGAATTGCCGTCTCGACCATGCGATCGCCGCTGGCGTTCAATTCATAGCCGCCGCGCGCCAGATTGATGGCGCCCTCCAAGCCGCCGCCGAGCACGATGATGCCGTCCACCTTTTCAGGCAATGGCGGCTTCGGAAAGCGTTTTTCCAGCGGCGTCAGCATCATCGCGCCGACCGACGTCCAGGCCGAAAGAACCAGGATCGCGATGCCGAGCATGCTGCCCGTCGCTGCCAGCCGGCGGCGCCGGAACAGCCCTGCCAGCAGGCCGGCGAGCAGCAGGAAGATCGCCAGGTTGATCGGTTGGCCGAAGAACCAGAAGACTTTCGACAATAAGTAGAACATCCCTCACCCTCTGTCAGATGAGGTATGAGCCTACCACCACTTTTCCGGCTGAAATTTGCCCGCCGCCTGCTCGATGACGTTGGCGGTCTGGAACAGCGTCTCCTCATCGAACGGGCGGCCGATCAGCTGCAGGCCGAGCGGCAGGCCCTTGCCGTCGAGGCCGGCCGGCACGGAAATGCCGGGAAGGCCGGCCATGTTCACCGTCACCGTGAAGATGTCGTTGAGATACATCTTGACCGGATCGGAGGCCATGTCCTCGTCGGCGATGCCGAAGGCGGCCGATGGGGTCGCCGGCGTCAGGATGACGTCGACGCCGGCGGCAAAGACATTCTCGAAGTCGCGCTTGATCAGCGTGCGCACCTTCTGCGCCTGCAGATAGTAGGCGTCGTAATAGCCGGCCGACAGCACATAGGTGCCGATCATGATGCGCCGCTTGACCTCGCGGCCGAAACCGGCGGCGCGGGTCTTCTCGTACATGTCGACGATGTCCTTGCCGGGCACGCGCAGGCCGTAGCGCACGCCATCATAGCGGGCGAGGTTCGACGAAGCCTCGGCAGGCGCCACGATATAATAAGCCGGCAAGGCGTATTTGGTATGCGGCAGCGAGATGTCGATGATCTCGGCGCCGGCATCCTTCAGCCAGGCGATGCCCCGCTGCCAGAGCGCCTCGATGTCTTGCGGCATGCCGTCGACGCGATACTCCTTCGGAATACCGACCTTCATGCCCTTGATCGGCTTGCCGATCGCCGCTTCATAGTCCGGCACCGGGCGGTCGACCGAGGTTGTGTCCTTCGGATCGACGGAGGCCATCGACTTCAGCAGGATCGCGGCGTCGCGCACGTCGCGCGCGATCGGCCCGGCTTGGTCGAGCGAGGAAGCGAAGGCGACGATGCCCCAGCGCGAGCAGCGACCGTAAGTCGGCTTGATGCCGACCGTGCCGGTGAACGCCGCAGGCTGGCGGATCGAGCCGCCGGTGTCCGTCGCGGTAGCGCCGGCGCAGAGGAAGGCGGCCACCGACGATGCCGATCCGCCCGACGAGCCGCCCGGCACCAGCTGGGCGTTATCCAAGGTCCGCGCCGTCTTCGTGCCGCCGGCTGAAACAAAGCCGCCATCGCCCTGATGCGTCGTCGGCATGACGACCGTATCGACACGCGAGCGCCGCCACGGATTGATCACCGGGCCGTAGTAGGAGGTCTCGTTCGACGAGCCCATGGCGAACTCGTCCATGTTGAGCTTGCCGAGCATGACGGCGCCGTCGGCCCACAGATTGCTGGTCACGGTCGATTCGTAACGCGGCTTGAAGCCGTCCAGCACGTGGCTGCAGGCCTGGGTATGGATGCCTTCGGTGGCGAACAGGTCCTTGATGCCGAGTGGAATGCCTTCCAGCGCGCCGCCCTCGCCCTTGGCGAGCTTGGCGTCGGAGCTCTTCGCCATGTCGCGCGCCTTGTCGGCGGTCACAGTCACATAGGCATTGAGCACGGGATTGGCGCGATCGATCGCCGCAAGATAGGCCTCGGTGATTTCGGCCGCGGTGATCTCCTTGCCGCGCAGCTTGGCGCGGGCCTCGGAAATGGTGAGATGTGTGAGATCGCTCATCAGGCAAGGCTCTTTTCGTAAAACACCGACCACTCGGAGTCGGGATAATCCAGCACCGGTCCGCAACGCGAGAATCCGGCGCGCTCATAGACGGTCCAGGCCGCGGGGTGCCGATCGCCGGTTTCGAGAACCAGGCGCCTCAGCCCTTCCTGCCGGGCAAGCGCCTCGACCCGTCCGACGATCTCGGCGCCGATCTTGCGGCCGCGATGCGAAGGCCGCGTGTACATGCGCTTGACCTCACCGACCGCCCCGTCATGGCGCTTGAGCGCGCCGCAGCCGACGGCCAGGCCGTTGTCGCGGGCGATGAACACCGTCGTATCCTTGCCCGCCATCTGCTCGACGGTCAGATGATAGCAGTGCTCGGGCGGCGTCAGTTCGAGCAACGCGGCATTGAGTTCGGCGACCAGCGCGCGCACGTCGTCCTGCAAAGGCGTCTCGACGGCGATCTCGACAGCCACGGCCTACTCCACCACCTTCGGAACGAGGAAAAAGTTCTCTTCCGTCGCCGGCGCATTGGCGACGATGTCGGCGGGCTTGTTGCCGTCGGTGACGACATCCTGGCGCTTCTTCATCTCCATCGGCGTGACCGAGGTCATCGGCTCGACACCAGAAACATCGACCTCGTTCAACTGTTCGACGAAGCCGAGGATGGCGTTCAGTTCGCCGGTCATGCGCTCGGCGTCCTCCTCGCTCACCGCGATACGGGCAAGGCGCGCGACGCGCTTCACGGTCTGAAGATCAACGGACATGTTCTATCGCCTCGGGAAAACCAGTGCGGGCTATAGCGGCGCGGCGTCTGCCGCGCAACATGCATGATGCCGGTCAGCTCAGTTGCGGTGCCCCCTGGCGATTGCAGGCGACTTAGATCGTGATCGCCTTGCCGATTTCCGGAAGCGCCACATTGACACCCGAGCCTTCCATGCCGGCGACGAACTTGTCGGCGGTCTGGTCGAGCATCGAGAAGGTGCGGAAGTGGCAGGGAACGACGGTCTCGAAGCCGAAGAAGCGGCGGCAGGCAAGGGCCGCCACCGCGCCACCCATGGTGAAGCGGTCGCCGATCGGCACAATGCCGATCTTCGGTTCGTGCAGTTCGTTGATCAGGCCCATATCGGAGAAGATGTCGGTGTCGCCCATGTGGTAGAGCGTCTTGTCCTCCGGGAAGTGCAGGACCAGTCCACCCGGGTTCCCCAGATAGGTGTTGGTGCCGCCTTCGCCGCCGAAAGAGGACGAGTGCAACGCCTGGACGAAGGTCGTGGTGAACGGTCCGCAATCGACGGTGCCGCCGATATTGCCGGGATTGATCTTGTCGCCGCTGACGCCTTGGCCGACGAGATACATGCAGATCTCGAAATTGGCGACCAGCATGGCGCCGCTTTTCTTCAGCACCTCGACCGCGCCGCTGACATGGTCGTTGTGGCCATGGGTCAGGAGAACATGCGTGACACCCTCCGCCGGGCCTTCCCAGCCCCCCGTCCAGGACGGATTGCCGACCAGATAGGGGTCGATGAGGATGGTGGCGTCCTTGGTCTCGACGCGGAATGCCGAATGTCCGTACCAGGTCAGTTTCATGAATGCTTTCCTCGATTTTTCCGTTGCCGAAGGATAGAACGCTGGCGGCAAATTGAAAGTAGCGCGGCGCGCCTTACCGTCAAAAGGATGTGTGACGCCTGGATATCAGAGGAAGCCGCTTGGGCATCATTTCAATCGAGGAACTGCCGGGGTGGCTTGCCGACGGCAAGACGCTCGCCGGGCTCGATCTCGGCGACAAGACGATCGGCGTGGCGGTCTCCGATCGCGGGCTGTCCTTCGCCCATCCGCGCCCCGTCATTCTGCGCAAGAAGTTCTCCCTCGATGCCGCCCAGCTGCTCGCTCAGCTCGAGAAGGACAATGTCGGCGCCGTCGTGCTCGGCCTCCCGGTCAACATGGACGGCTCGGAAGGGCCTCGTGCGCAGAAATCGCGCGCCTTCGTCCGCAACATGGCGCCGCTTTCCGACCTGCCTTTCGTGCTGTGGGACGAGCGGCTGTCGACGGTCGCGGCCGAGCGGACGCTGATCGAGATGGATTTCTCGCGCAAGAAGCGCGCCGGCAAGATCGATTCGGCGGCCGCCGCCTTTATTCTGCAGGGAGCGTTGGACCGGCTTCAGTCGCTCGGCCGAGCCGATCGGAGCTGATATCGCCCTGCCGCCGCTGCCTGATCCATTCGGCGATGTTGCGCCGGCGGCGGAAAGCCCAAAGGCCCATGAGCAGGAAAAAGTCGAAAACGCAGGTTCGCGCCACCATGCCCGGGATAATCGCCGGATCGATGCCCAGCATCTGGCCGTAGAGCTGGAAGACGAAATCGTGCAGCTGGCGGCTGAGCATCACATAACCGAAATTCATGTCGTTGAGCGACAGGAAGAACCATCCCCAGAAGACGGCCATCGGAGCAGCCCAGAGTGCGAACAGCGTGCGCATCAGCGGCTGCCTCCTGGCTTGYGTTCCGGACGGCCGGATATGCGGGAAAGCAGCGAACTGTGCGCGGCGCCCATCGCCATGCGCGAGGCGGCGCGAACATCGCCCTCTGGCAAATTCATTGCCGCGAAGGTGGAGCGGCGTTCAGCCAGCACGGCGATGTAGGAGGCAAGCAGCGCCGTCATCTGAATGGCGACGATCATGAACAGGCCGTCAATGCCTTGCGCCACACCGCCGATGAGGATCAGCGAAAGCAGGAACGATGCCGCGATGAAGGCGATCCGCGCCACGCTCTCGCCCGCGTCCGCCCTCGCCGCCGCGTTCAGCAGCGTTTCGACGAAGGCCCAGCAGAACAACACCGCGACGGTCAGGAGCGCGATCGAGAGCGGCGCCAGCAAGGCAACATTTTCAAGCTCGGGAAACCGGTTGGCCTGGACCGAGAGACCAAGCACGCCAAGCGCCGTCGCTATGCCGCGGCTGCCGTCCATGCAGATATAGGCAAGCAGGGCGAAAACCACCGCCCAATGCAAGGCCAGAACTGAGCTCAACACGTGCCGCATGCGCTTCCCGCTGGCGGAGCTCGGGGAGGCCATGGTTGACCGTTCCCTACTCCAGCAGACGGAGATTGGGCTTTGCAACGGTTCACCGCAATGGAAACCATTTGTTAAGGTTAACAGCTATCCACAGCTCGGCAATCCGCACTGGGCATCAAGCCGAAGAGCGGGAAGCGGTTTTCGGATCATGCTCTTTGGTTTAGAGCGGGATCAGGTCACCGGCGGATAGAGCGTGTCGATGATCATGCGCGCGTCGTGGCGCGAATCGAGCATGCCGTAGGTGGTGCGCCACTGGCCGCCCAGCCGCGTTTCGACGAAAGCGTCGGCGATGCGCCCTGCTCCCAGCCGGCGCAGCTCCGCCGCCGCGGCCGAAAGCGCGAGCTGTTCGGTGAGCAGGCGCGCCGAGCCCTGGTCGGTCGCGGCGACCTGCATGGCAGCCTTGAGCACGCCGATGGTGCCGCGCCCGCCGGTGCCGAGATCACGGTCGATGCCGGCCAGCACCTCCTCGAACAGGCCGGGCGCACGGCCGAGCACGCGCAGCACGTCGAGCGCCATGACATTGCCCGAGCCTTCCCAGATCGCGTTGACCGGCGCCTCGCGATAGTAGCGGGCGAGCGGCGCTTCCTCGACATAGCCGTTGCCGCCCAGGCACTCCATCGCTTCGTAAAGCAGCCCCGGCGCGATCTTGCAGACCCAGTATTTGACGACCGGCGTCATGGCGCGAGCGAAGGCCGCCTCGCCACGGTCGCTTGCCGCCTCGTCGAAGGAGCGCGCCAGCCTGAACGACAGCGCCGTGGCCGCGGCGACGTCGAGCGCCATATCTGCCAAAACCCGCTGCATCAGCGGCTGGTCGATCAGGTTCGAGCCGAACACCTGCCGATGGCGCGTGTGGTGGACGGCCTCGGCAAGCCCTGCCCGCATCAGCGCCGACGAAGCGACCGCGCAGTCGAGCCGGGTCAGCGTCACCATGTCCATGATTGTCTTGACGCCGGCGCCCGGGTCGCCGACCATCTCGCCGATGGCGTTGACGAACTCCACCTCAGACGAGGCGTTCGATCGGTTGCCGAGCTTGTCCTTCAGCCGCTGGAAGCGGAAGCCGTTGCCGGAACCGTCGCCCAGGATGCGCGGGACAAGGAAGCAGGACAGTCCCTCCGGAGCCTGGCCAAGCACCAGGAAGGCATCCGACATCGGCGCCGACATGAACCATTTGTGGCCGGTCAACCGGTAGAAGCCGCTTCCCGTTCGCTCGGCCCGGGTCGTATTGGCGCGCACATCCGTGCCGCCCTGCTTCTCGGTCATGCCCATGCCGAGCGTCAGCCCGGTCTTCTGCACCGGCGGCTTCTGCGTCTGGTCGTATTTGCGCGTCGTCACGCGCGGCGCCCATTCGCGGAAAAGCTTCGGGCTCGCCATCAGCGCCGCCAGCGAGGCGCTGGTCATAGTGATCGGACACAGATGCCCGGTCTCGAGTTCCGCGGTCAGATAGAAGCGCGCCGCCCGCACCTGATGGCGGCGGCCGATCTCGGCATCGCCGTTTTCCCACACGGAAGAATGCAGGCCGCCGGCAATCGAGCGACGCATCAGGGCGTGATAGGCCGGATGGTATTCGACCAGGTCGAGGCGCCGGCCCTGGCGGTCATGCGTCCGCAATTTCGGCGTATCGGTGTTGGCGAGGCGGGCAAGCTCCTGCGCCTCTTGTGTCATCACGAACCGGCCAAGCCCATCGAGATCCTTGCGCACGGGATCGGAAAAACGCTCGGCAAGCTGGATGAGCAGCGGATCGCCCCGCCATGCATTGCCGCCCGTCAACGGCGGCGGCTGGTTGATCACCTCGTCGGTCACGCCCAATCCTTCAGTTGCCCAATCCTTCAATTGGCCGAGAGGTTCTTAGCATTTCCAAGGCCRCGGTCGCGAATCCGAAGCCCCCAGCCTTATAGCCCAAGCCACGCCTTATAGCCCAAGCCACGGAAGGCGCGCGACGAAAATACCGGGGAGAACGCCCGCAATCCAAAGCTGGCGCTTGCGGCAGGCCGGACCGCACCCTATAGCAGCGCCTTGAGATGACCGACGCTTCGTCCCTGCCGCTCTTTCCCCACCGCCATCTTCTGGGCATCCGCGATCTTTCCCCCGCCGATATCGAGTTGTTGCTCGATCGGGCGGACCAGGCCGTGGCGATCTCACGGCAATCGGAAAAGAAGACTTCGACGCTGCGCGGCCGCACCCAGATCAACCTCTTCTATGAAGCCTCGACCCGCACGCAGTCGTCCTTCGAGCTGGCCGGCAAGCGTCTTGGCGCCGATGTCATGAACATGTCGGTGGCAAGCTCCTCGGTGAAGAAGGGCGAGACGCTGATCGATACGGCCATGACCCTCAACGCCATGCGCCCGGACATCCTGATCATCCGCCACCAGTCGGCGGGCGCGGCTGCCCTGCTCGCCCAGAAGGTCGGCTGCTCGGTGGTCAATGCCGGCGACGGCGCGCACGAGCATCCGACGCAGGCATTGCTCGACGCGCTGACCATCCGCCGCGCCAAGGGACCGCTCTCGAAGCTGATCGTGGCGATCTGCGGCGACATCCTGCATTCGCGCGTCGCCCGCTCCAACATCATGCTCTTGAACGCGCTCGGCGCGCAGGTGCGCGTCGTCGCGCCCTCGACATTGCTGCCGTCCGGCATCGACAGGATGGGCGTGATCGTCGCGCGCTCGATGGCCGAGGGGTTGAAGGACGCCGACGTGGTGATGATGCTGCGCCTGCAGCGCGAGCGCATGGAAGGCGCCTTCGTGCCGTCGATCCGCGAGTATTTCCGCTATTTCGGCCTCGATGCCGAGAAGCTGAAAGCCGCCAAGGACGATGCGCTGGTCATKCATCCCGGCCCGATGAACCGCGGCGTCGAGATTGCCTCCGAGATCGCCGACGGGCCGCAAAGCGTCATCCAGGAACAGGTGGAGATGGGGGTCGCCGTGCGCATGGCGGTGATGGAAGCGCTGCTTGACCCTCGTCGCAACAATGACGGCCGCAACCATGAGGGGCGCGGCGCATGAGCGTGACCGTCTTCAGCAAGGCGCACATCGTCGACCCGTCGCGCGGCGTGGACGAGATCGGCAGCGTCATCGTCGATGGCCGCAAGATCGTCGCGGCCGGGAAAGCCGCATTGAACCAGGGCGTGCCGGAAGGCGGCACCGTCGTCGACTGCGCCGGCAAGACGATCATTCCAGGCCTTGTCGACGCGCGCGTCTTCATCGGCGAACCCGGCGGCGAGCATCGCGAGACCATCGCTTCGGCAAGCGTGGCGGCGGCGGCCGGCGGCGTCACCTCCATCGTCATGATGCCCGACACCGATCCGGTGATCGACAACGTGGCGCTGGTCGAATTCGTGCTGCGCACCGCGCGCGACACTGCAAGCGTCAACATCTTTCCGGCGGCCGCGATCACCAAGGGCCTCGAAGGCCGCGAGATGACCGAGTTCGGCCTGCTGCGCGAGGCGGGCGCCGTCGCCTATACCGACGGCCGCCACACCATCGCCAATGCGCTGGTGATGCGCCGCGCGCTCACCTACGCCCGCGATTTCGGCGGCGTCATCGCGCATGAAACGCAGGACGCGAACCTCGCCTCGTCCGGCGTGATGAACGAAGGCCTCTACGCAAGCTGGCTCGGCCTGTCGGGTATTCCGCGCGAGGCGGAACTGATCCCGCTCGAGCGCGACCTGGCATTGGCGCGGCTGACCGGCGGGGCCTATCACGCGGCAAAAATCTCGTCCGCGATGGCGGCCGGCGCGGTGAACCGGGCCAAGACCGATGGCGCCAATGTCACGGCCGGCGTCGCCATCCACAATCTGTCGCTCAACGAGAACGATGTCGGCGAATACCGCACCTTCTTCCGGCTCAACCCGCCCTTGCGCGCCGAAGACGACCGGCTGGCGATGATCGAGGCGATCAAGGACGGCACGGTCGACATCWTCGTCTCCTCGCACGACCCGCAGGACGTCGACACCAAGCGCCTGCCCTTTGCCGATGCGGCCGCCGGCGCGATCGGGCTGGAGACGCTGCTTGGCGCGGCACTTCGGCTCTACCACAATGGCGATGTGCCGCTGCTCAGGCTGATCGAGACGCTGTCTACTGCGCCGGCGCGACTGTTCGGCCTGCCGGGTGGCACGCTGCAGCCGGGCGCGCCGGCCGATCTCGCGGTCGTCGATCTCGACGAACCGTGGATCGTCAGCGAAAGCGGACTGCGCTCGCGTTCGAAGAACACCTGCTTCGAAGGCGCGCGCCTGCAGGGCAAAGTCTTGCAGACGATGGTCGCGGGCCGAACAGTGTTTTCAGTATAGCCCATCCATTGCTTTGAGCTCTGCCGGACCCTGTTCGCACAGAGTTGCTTGGCGAACCCTCCCGACTCTACCATTATGACCAGCTGTTGCCCAAGCAGCGCCAGCTCTTGCAAACTATGGTTGCATAAAGCAGATTGTATCAATCTTAAGGCGAGCACCTGGAGCGACAGGAGTATGGGGGAGACAATGGGTTACGCGATTTCGCTCGTCCTCGGCTATCTGCTCGGCTCGATTCCGTTCGGGCTCCTGATTACCCGCGCGGCCGGCCTCGGCGACGTCCGCAAGATCGGCTCGGGCAATATCGGCGCCACCAATGTGCTGAGGACAGGCAACAAGGGCCTTGCTGCCGCGACGCTGCTGCTCGATGCGCTGAAGGGCACGGCGGCGGCGCTGATCGCCGGGCATTTCTCGCTGGACTTCGGACTGTTGGCCGGCTTCGGCGCCTTCCTCGGCCATCTCTTCCCCGTCTGGCTCGGCTTCAAGGGCGGCAAGGGCGTCGCAACCTATCTGGGCGTGCTGCTCGGCTTAGCCTGGCAAGGCATGCTCGTCTTCGCCGTCGTCTGGCTCGCGATGGCCTTCTTGTTCCGCTATTCCTCGCTGGCCGCATTGGCGGCCGCGGTGGTCGTGCCGATCGCGCTCTATTTCATGAGCACGCCGCAGATCGCCGGCCTGTTTGCGCTGATGAGCCTGATCGTCTTCATCAAGCACCGCGCCAACATCTCGCGGCTGCTGGCCGGCACCGAAGGCAAGATCGGGGCGAAGGGATGAGCGCCCCGGCCGCCGGCCCGCGCCTCAGCGACCGGCAGCGGCTTGCCTGGCTTCGCCTGATCCGCACGCCCAATGTCGGCCCGGCTTCGTTTCGCGAGCTGATCAACCGCTTCGGCTCGGCAGAAGCCGCGCTTGAAATGCTGCCCGAGCTGACGATCTCCGGCGGCGCCAATCGCATCGTGCGCATCCCCTCCATCGCCGAGGCCGAAGCCGAGCTGGACGCCGCCCGGCGCGCCGGCGCCCGCTTCGTCGGCATCGGCGAGGCCGATTATCCGCCCTTGCTGAAAACCCTGGACAATCCGCCGCCGCTGCTGGCGGTGAAAGGCGAAGGCTCGGTCTTCCGGTTGCCGGCGGTGGCGATCGTCGGCGCCCGCAATGCCTCGCTGGCCGGCATCAAGATGGCGCGTCTGCTGGCGGCAGACCTCGGCCGCGAAGGCTACGCCATCGTTTCCGGCCTGGCGCGCGGCATCGACACGGCCGCACACAAAGGCAGCGTTTCGACCGGCACCATCGGCGTGCTGGCCGGCGGGCTCGATGTCCCCTACCCGCCCGAGAATGCCGGCCTGTGCGACGAGATCGCCGATCGCGGTGGCGCCATCGTTTCGGAAATGCCCTTCGCCTGGCAGCCGCGCGCCCAGGATTTTCCGCGTCGCAACCGCCTGGTCGCCGGCATGGCGCTTGGACTGGTGGTGGTCGAGGCAGCGCAACGCTCCGGATCTCTGATCAGCGCGCGCCTCGCCAATGAGATGGGCCGGCTGGTCTTCGCCGTGCCGGGCTCGCCGCTCGATCCGCGCGCCGCCGGCTGCAACGCGCTGCTCAAGGACGGCGTCACGCTAGTCACCGAAGCCGCCGACGTGCTCGGCGCGCTGGCGCCGCTTGCCGGCGTCCGTCGCCCGCTGACCACGCCACTTGCCGAGGCGCCCGACATATCCGCCATGTCGCCACCCGGCGAAAACGACCGCGCCGATGTGCTGGAAGCGCTTGGCCCCACGCCGATCGCGGTGGACGACATTATCCGCCACACGGGCATGAGTGCGGCGCAGATATCGATGGTGCTGCTGGAACTCGACCTCGCGGGACGGCTGGAGCGTCACGCCGGCGGGAATGTGTCGCTGATCGCGTGACCTGCGGCCTTCAGTTCCGGATTTCAGTCCTCCTACCGGAACAAATATTTCGACACTTCCGGATTGCCGCGGCGCCACATCACATTGTCGAGGAAGTAGTGGTGCACATTGATGAAGACCAGCACGATGAAGAAGAACAGCGACGAACCGAGCACCTGCTTGTCGTAGGGGACCAGGGCGGTCAACATGAACGGGATCAGCCAGAAGCCGAGATAGCCGAGGGCGGCGCCTCCGATGATGAATCCCCACACCCGCAGCTTATAGCGAGGGCCGAGGACGGATAGGATTTTCGGCTCCGGATCCCGCGCCGCATCCAGGACGTCACGCTCGACATTGGTCTGATAGCGCCACACCACGGCCAGATATTGCAGCGAGTGCAGCGCCGGCACCACAAGCAGCCAGAGCGGGTTTATCCTGGCGATCAGGATCCAGAGATAGAGGGACGCGACATAGGCAACGATGCCATTATATGGCAGGCCGCCGCCATTTTTTCGCCAACGGCTGGCCAGCATCAGGAGCGTAGCCGCTGTGGATGCGACGGCCGCCGCCAAGACAATGTCGGTGATCCATGAAGGCGCGGCGAAGGTGTAATACTGGAGCCCGTAATACTGTCCCGCTGTCACCGCCGTGTTGGTCTGCAGCCAGGCCAGGATCCACACCGCATAGCTGTTGACGAGCAGCACCTTCTTGTCCCGGTTGTCGAAGAATTTCCGTTTCAGCACGGCATCGACCATCAGCATGCCGTAGCCCTGCTTGACGTAGTGCCAGCCGACGAAGAAGAACATTGCGTTGGCCGCGAAGCCGAGCAGCCGCGTGTTTGACGTCGCCGCGCCATAGGCGAAGAACAGGGCCATGATCGCCGGAACGATGACGCCGGCGAAAATGTAGCGAAGCTGCAGGCTTCGGTCGTAGCCGTCGCCACGCGCCTTCCGGCCGAAATTGCGGTAGAAGATCTGGTAGGAATGGGCGAAATGCGGGTAGTTCACCAGATAGGCCACGACGACCATCGTCGCGGCTAACGAGCCTTCGTATTCATGCGGCACGAAGAACAACGCCGGCAGGATCAGAAACGCGCTGCCGCCGAGCATCAGGAAATCGGCGACCGGGCCGAACAGATATCTGCCGGGCGGCGCCGCTTTACGGGCCGTGGTCTCTACCGAAAGGTCAAGTGCCATTCTGGAGCCTCCCTCGGAGGCCCGAGTTTAGCCATGACCCTGTCCAGGGACAAGTTTGCCGGTGGCCGGCTCTCATTGTCTTGGGGAAAGTCACGCCTCAGGGTAAGGAAGCCCTAGCGATCTTCATCAGCCGCTTTCTGGCTTCTGCCACGCGCTTCTGTTCCGACCGTATGCGGCTGCACAGCGCAAGGTTGATCCCTACGCCACAGTCCTCGTCCAGCATTTCCTTCGCGTGATTGAGAGAAGTCTCCGCGCGCTTTACGCTCTGCCTGGCCCTGGCCAGTTCCAAATTCAGTACGTCCACTGTATCCGCATCCCGAATTGCGGTCCCTTCGAGAGGGAAACAGTCGTACATAACTTTTTGTTCCGATTACCACGGGCATCAAGCTGGCCGGCAATGACGCAAGCGCGGTTATTTCCGAAGCAGAGGCTGGATTGACGCCTTCACCTGGTCGGTAATTTGATCCTCCAGACGCCATCGCCGGCRCACCCGTGCCCGTTTGTTGGGCTTGTACTCGGTAAGCTCGCGCTGCGCCTTGGCGGTGGGCATGGCGAACATCGAGGGGTCCGTCCGGTGCCCTCCGGACTCCATCCAGAAACCGTCATAGTCGGCGGAGATGCGACGGCGCAAACTGGGGTCGGTTGCAAAGACGTGACCCGCATTCGAGACCGCAAAGAGGCCGGAAAGATTTAGAAACCGGGCAAGCGCCTGCGCCACGA
Organism: Mesorhizobium sp. LCM 4577; assembly: GCF_001854795.2. Lineage (NCBI taxonomy): Bacteria > Pseudomonadati > Pseudomonadota > Alphaproteobacteria > Hyphomicrobiales > Phyllobacteriaceae > Mesorhizobium > Mesorhizobium sp. LCM 4577. Next base: position 327,947 of record NZ_MDDU01000024.1, read on the forward strand.
GAAGAAGCAGCGTTTTCGGTCGCATTCCCTCCATGGCGTTCGTCAGGATGCGGGCTTCCTCGAGGCCTTGCGCTCCGGCCGAAACACTCTTGAGCACGCCGATCCAAAGGACCTCGCCCGCTCCCTCGATCTGCAGCAGCGACCTGTCCACGATTGCCAATCCCATTTCGGTGACCGGCCGTCGATCCAGGCAAAGGATGAGGCGCCATTCCGCCTCCCTGTAGAGGCCGCCCTGGCCGCCCAGTTCCACCGTGACTTTCCCTGCCCGGGTTATGACGGCGAACAATTCCAGACCGCCAGTGTGGCTCTCGACCACCGCCGCATCGCTTAGCAAACGGGCCGCCGCCATGTAGTGACCGACCAGGGCCACGGCGCGTTTGCCGCGCTTCAGCCCCACGGTCAGGTAGGGACGGACAACCTTGAGTGGAACCTCCGGATAATGATCGAGGATTGGAGCGAAGGGCTCGGCGCCAAGCTTCAGCCTGACATCGGCGATATCGCGGCGATACAGCCAACGAAGGGCGGCCCACTTGACCGTGTGAACCCACTCGTTGAGCCTGCGACGGAAAGCGGAAGGCGCTCGCCTGCCTCGACGTGACGACACCGCTGCCCCATAATTCTATTCGGCGCGACACCGCTCCTCTGGTGATCGCCGACGGCAAGACTTCAAGGACGGCCAGGTCCGTTCATCCGAGCCATTTCTGTTGCCCAACAAGCCCGATGCCCGAACCGGGCCACCAGCCTGCCCTATCGCGAACCGCGCACCCAAGGCAATTTACAAAAATGTAAAGCGCCGACCGAGCGGCGACGTGATGTTGTGGAGGCGGTTGGACTTGCGGCAATTCGGCAGATGTGGCCGGGCTGTTCGAGCGGTCGTTTTTGGTGAGCGCGATGGGATTCGAACCCATGACCTACTGATTAAAAGTCAGTTGCTCTACCGGCTGAGCTACGCGCTCCCGCGGGCTCAAAACGCCGCCCTCGAAATTGCGCGGAACATAGGGAGAGTGCTGCGGCCGGTCAACCGGAAAAAGATGGGCTTCCAAGGCGGATTTTTTGAATGGATTCGAAGGGGCGCCGGGGGCGTTTGCGAACGGCTTTCGATGTCTGCGCCAATGGCGCGGGTCCGCATTGCTTCAGAAATCCCCGCAATAACAATGGGCCGATGCTGGAACGATAGGCGTCCGTTGGAATGGGAACCATTGCAACCTCGACCCGTTTCGCAAAACAGGGACATCCATCAACCATCGAGGAGAAGATTAATGAACAAGATCGCATCGGGACTGCTGGCAGCCGCTCTCTCGACGTCGTTCGTCGCGGCGGAGATGGTGCCGGTCAACGCTCAGCCAAACTATGTGCCGCAACCCCAGGCCCTGTCGGATGTCCAGACCGTGCAGTATCGGGATTGGAGAAGGCATCGCGGCTTCAATCGCGATTTCTCGCGTCGTGGTGACGCTGTCTACTGGAACGGCCATCGCGGCTATCGTGAATATCGCCGCGGCTATCGCCGGCATGGCGACCATTGGTTCCCGCTGGCTGCTTTCGCCACGGGCGCGCTGATCACCGGCGCCATCGTCAACAGCGAGAACAACCGCGTCTATCGCGGCAACTCGCATGTCCAGTGGTGCTACGACCGCTATCGCTCCTACCGCGCCTCGGACAACACCTTCCAGCCGAACAGCGGTCCGCGTCGGCAGTGCGTGTCGCCCTATTGACGGCCTCCAGTCAGTACCCAGGGTCGTTGACTGAGCCCGTGCCTCGAGAGGCACGGGCTCTCTCGTTTTGATCAGCGAAACGGCCAAGCGGTCAGTTTGCCCATCTGACACTTTTGAAAACCAGATACAGCGCTCCGCCTTCACCCCGCGGAGAGCGGTAAGCGCCAAGCGCATTGCAAACCCGAACCATCGCCGCCGTGAGTTCCCAGCCGAGAGCTTCCAGGTCGCCGCCCGTATCGTCCACATAGGCCCGGGCCAAATTGTCTATGGCTTTTTCCTCGCCGAAGGCCCGAACCAGTTTCGCGTCGCCGAGAAGATTGCCAGGCAGGTTCGAATTGGCCCAAGCCCAGAGCCAATTGCCGGCCTTGGCGCTGGTGGAGCCCGCAATCTGGATTTCCGAAACGACCTTGACGCCGCTCTGGTCGGAAAACACCAGCTTTCCGGCCGTCAAGTCGTAGTCATAACGCGACCAGCTGCCGAGGCGGAAATCCTTCGCCAGGCGAGCGTTCTTGGCGGTGAGCTGTTCAAAGGCCTCATCGCGCCAAGCAGGATACCAATCCGGCTGCATTTCCCCTCGCCCGGTCCCGTAAATCGCTATCGCACGCTCAGCGTTCTGCGCACCGCATCGCGCCATCCGGCGAGCTTCGCCGCGCGCGTTGCGGCGTCCATCTGCGGCTTGAAGCGCCGCTCCAGCGCCCAGCTCTTGGCGAATTCCTTCGCTTTCAGCCAGACACCCGCCTTCGACCCGGCAAGCCAGGCGGCGCCCAGCGCGGTCGTTTCCAGAATTGTCGGACGGTCGACCGGTGCGTCGAGAATGTCGGCTAGCCGCTGCATGGTCCAGTCGGACGCCACCATGCCGCCGTCGACGCGAAGCACCGTCTTGGCCGAGGCGCCTTTCCAGTCCTTGCGCATCGCATCGAGCAGGTCGCGCGTCTGGAAGGCGACCGATTCAAGTGCAGCGCGTGCAAACTCCGCCGGACCTGAATTGCGCGTCAGGCCGAAGATCGCGCCGCGCGCATCCGCGTCCCAATGCGGCGCGCCAAGACCGACGAAGGCCGGCACCAGATAGACTTGTTGCGCCGGATCGGCGGTCGCCGCCAGCGCACCGCTTTGTTCGGCCTTGCCGATCACCTTGATACCATCGCGCAGCCACTGCACGGCGGCGCCCGCGATGAAGATCGAACCCTCCAGCGCATACGTGGTCTTGCCGTTCAGCCTGTAGGCGATCGTGGTGAGCAACCGGTTCCTCGAGCGCACCAGGTCCGTGCCGGTGTTGAGCAGCGCAAAGCAGCCGGTGCCGTAGGTCGACTTCATCATGCCCGGCTCGAAGCAGGCCTGGCCGATCGTCGCCGCATGCTGGTCGCCGGCGACGCCGAGTATTGGCATCTCGGCGCCGAAGAGGCTCTTTTCCGTGGCGCCGAAATCGTCGGCGCAATCCTTCACCTCAGGCAGGATCGCCGCCGGTATGTTCAGGATCGAGAGCAGCTCGTCGTCCCAGACATTCTTCTCGATGTTGTAGACCAAAGTGCGCGAGGCGTTGGTGGCATCGGTGGCGTGCACTTGGCCGCCGGTCAGCCGCCAGATCAGGAAACTGTCGATGGTGCCGGCGAGCAATTCACCCTTCTCGGCGCGCTTCCTCGCACCCTTCACCTTGTCCAGCATCCAGGCGATCTTGGTGCCGGAGAAATAGGGGTCGAGCAGCAGACCGGTCTTCTTCGTGAATTTTTTTTCCAGCCCCTGCTTCTTCAACTTCCGGCAGAGCGGCGCGGTGCGGCGATCCTGCCAGRCGATCGCATTGTGGATCGGCTTGCCGGTCGCCCTGTCCCAGACCACGACCGTCTCGCGCTGGTTGGTGATGCCGATCGCYGCGACATCCGATGCCGCGCGGCCGGCCGCTTTCAGCGCCGCCTTCACCGTCGCGACGACGCTCGCCCAGATGTCTTCCGGATCGTGCTCGACCCAACCGGAGGCGGGATAGTGCTGGGCAAATTCCTGCTGGCCGGTGCCGGCGACCTTCATCTTGTCGTCGAACAGGATCGCCCGGGTCGATGTCGTTCCCTGGTCGATCGCCAGCACAAAACCGCTCATTCCGTTTCCTCCACTCTCATGCAACAGGGGAGACGGCCAAGCCGCCTCCCCTGCATTTCCTACACAGGTCCGCAGGCCTGCGTCATCCAGTTACTTCTGCCAGCTCTTCACCAGCTCGTCGTAATTGACGGTGATCGGCTTTTCCTTCTCGTTCTCGATCTTCAGCTGAGGCGCGAGATTGCCTTTCTTGACCGCGTCGGCGTTCCAGTAGGCGAGGTCATGCTCTTCGGCCATCTTCGGGCCGATATCGCCCTGGACGCCCGACTTCTCGATGCGGCTCATGACCTTTTCCTGTTCGGCGCAGAGCGAGTCCATTGCTTCCTGCGCGCTCTTGGCGCCCGACGAAGCATCGCCGATCGCCTGCCACCAGAGCTGCGCCAGCTTCGGATAGTCAGGCACGTTGGTCCCGGTCGGCGACCACTGCACGCGGGCCGGCGAGCGGTAGAACTCGATCAGACCGCCGAGCTTCGGCGCGCGCTCGGTAAAGCTCTTGTCGTGGATCGTGCTCTCGCGGATGAAGGTCAGGCCGACATGGCTCTTCTTCACGTCGACGGTTTTCGAGGTGACGAACTGCGCATAGAGCCAGGCGGCCTTGGCGCGGTCGGTCGGCGTCGACTTCATCAGCGTCCAGGAACCCACGTCCTGGTAGCCGAGCTTCATGCCGTCCTTCCAGTAGACGCCGTGCGGCGACGGGGCCATGCGCCATTTCGGCGTGCCGTCGTCGTTCATCACGGCCTTGGCGCCGGCGTCGACCATCGAAGCGGTGAAGGCGGTGTACCAGAATATCTGCTGGGCAACCGCGCCCTGCGCCGGAACCGGGCCGGATTCAGAGAAGGTCATGCCCTGCGCTTCGGCGGGAGCGTAGGCCTTCAGCCAGTCGAGATATTTCTGGATCGAGTAGACGGCCGCCGGGCCGTTGGTGTCGCCGCCGCGCGCGGTGCAGGAACCGACAGGACGCGAATTCTCATCGACCTTGATGCCCCACTCGTCGACCGGCAGGCCATTCGGAATGCCCTTGTCGCCATTGCCGGCCATGGAGAGCCACGCATCGGTGAACCGCCAGCCGAGCGACGGGTCCTTCTTGCCGTAGTCCATGTGGCCATAGACCTTCTTGCCGTCGATCTCGCGGCCGGTGAAGAACTCGGCGATGTCCTCATAGGCCGACCAGTTGACCGGAACGCCGAGGTCGTAGCCGTATTTGGCCTTGAAGTCGGCCTTGTTCTTCTCGTCGTTGAACCAGTCGTAGCGGAACCAGTAGAGGTTCGCGAACTGCTGGTCGGGAAGCTGGTAGAGCTTCTTGTCGGGCGCCGTCGTGAACGACGTGCCGATGAAGTCCTTCAGGTCGAGGTTCGGATTGGTGACGTCCTTGCCGTCGCCCGCCATCCAGTCGGTCAGGTTGCGCACCTGCTGGTAGCGCCAGTGCGTGCCGATGAGGTCGGAGTCGTTGACCCAGCCGTCATAGAGGTTCTGTCCCGTCTGCATCTGCGTCTGGATCTTCTCGACGACATCGCCTTCCTGGATCGTGTCGTGCGTCAGCTTGATGCCGGTAATCGCGGAGAAGGCCGGCGCCAGCACTTGCGATTCATAGGAATGGGTGGCGATGGTTTCCGAAACGACCTTGATCTCCATGCCGGCGAACGGCTTCGCGGCATCGATGAACCACTGCATTTCCTTTTCCTGATCGGCGCGCGAAAGCGTCGAAAGGTCGCCTATCTCCTTGTCGAGAAAGGCTTTTGCCTCGTCCATACCGGCATAGGCATTGCCCGCCCCGAGCAATAGGACAAGGGCGGTCGTGGATGTTAGAAATTGCCGTCGCATGTGTCTCCTCCAGTCTTAGGTTTAAAGTGCGATCCGGGGCGGCCGCCAGCACGCGGCCGCTCCGTCTGTTTCTCCCTCTATACGTATCGGAACACGCCAATGGCGTAGACCACGGAGAGAGCGAGAGCCCACCACAGGTTGGGTCCTATCAGACCCAGCCAAGCGAGATGGATGAAGGCGCTGCCGAGCAGCGAAAGGAAAAGGCGGTCGCCGCGCGTCGTCTCGAAGCGCAGCACGCCGACGCGCGGATTGCCGCCGGGCGAGACATATTCCCAGACGCCCATGCCGCAGAGCATCAGCGCAATGACGATGAAGAAGGCCGCCGTCGGCCAGGTCCACGCCATCCACGAAAAGTCGAGGTTCATGGTCAGACCCTTCCCAGGGCGAAGCCCTTGGCGATGTAATTGCGCACGAACCAGATGACCAAGGCGCCGGGGATCAGCGTCAGCACGCCGGCGGCGGCGAGCAGGCCCCAGTCCATGCCGGCGGCAGAGACAGTACGGGTCATGGTGGCGGCGATCGGCTTGGCGTCGGTCGTGGTCAGCGTGCGCGCGATCAGGAGCTCCACCCAGGAGAACATGAAGCAGAAGAAGCAGGCGACGCCGATGCCGCTCGCGATCAGCGGCATGAATATCTTCACGAAGAAGCGCGGGAACGAATAGCCGTCGATATAGGCGGTCTCGTCGATCTCCTTCGGCACGCCGGACATGAAGCCTTCGAGGATCCACACCGCCAGCGGCACGTTGAACAGGCAATGCGCCAGCGCCACGGCGATATGGGTGTCGATGAGACCGAAGGCCGAATAGAGCTGGAAGAACGGCAGCGCGAACACCGCCGGCGGCGCCATGCGGTTGGTGAGCAGCCAGAAGAACAAATGCTTGTCGCCGAGGAAGCGGTAGCGCGAGAAGGCGTAGGCCGCCGGCAGCGCCACGGCGACCGAGATCACCATGTTCATCACCACATAGGTGATCGAGTTGATGTAGCCCGAGTACCAGGAGGCATCTGTGAAGATGGTGCGGTAGTTCGCCAATGTCGGATTGTGCGGGAACAGCGTCATCGACGACACGATCTCCGCATTGGTCTTGAAGCTCATATTGATGAGCCAGTAGATCGGCAGGAGCAGCACGACGATATAGAGCGTCGGCACGATCCACCACCAGCGCGATTCCTCGCCGCGGCGGCGCATCAGCTTGGCCACCTCGTCCTGCGACAGCGTGCTGCCCACCTCGGTGACCGTCGTTTCGCTCACGCGCGTCGTCTCGTTGGCGCCCACCATCTCAGCGCTCCGCGTCGTAGTTGGTCATCACGGTGTAGAATACCCACGACAACAACAGGATGATCAGGAAGTAGACCAGCGACATGGCCGCCGCCGGACCGAGATCGAATTGGCCGAGCGCCGTCTTGACGAGGTCGATCGACAGGAAGGTCGTCGAATTGCCGGGGCCACCGCCGGTGACGACGAAGGGCTCGGTATAGATCATGAAGCTATCCATGAAGCGCAACAGCACGGCGATCAGAAGCACGCGCTGCATCTTCGGCAACTGGATGTAGCGGAAGACCGCCCAGCGCGACGCGCCATCGATCTTGGCCGCCTGGTAGAACGCGTCTGGAATGGAGACCAGCCCGGCATAGCAGAGCAGCACGACCAGGCTGGTCCAGTGCCAGACATCCATGACGATGACGGTGACCCAGGCGTCGAACGGGTCCTGGACATAGTTGTAGTCGACGCCGAGCGCGTTGACGTAATAGCCGAGCAGGCCGATGTCGTTGCGCCCGAACACCTGCCAGATCGTGCCGACGACATTCCACGGGATGAGCAGCGGCAGCGCCATCAGCACCAGGCAGACCGGCACACCCCAGCCCTTCTTCGGCATGTTGAGCGCRATGAAGATGCCGAGCGGCACCTCGATCGCCAGGATGATGAAGGAGAAGATCAGGTTGCGCACCATCGCTTCCCAGAAGCGGTCGGAGGCGAGCAGCTCTTCGAACCATTCGGTGCCGGCCCAGAAGAAGACGTTGTTGCCGAACGTGTCCTGCACCGAATAGTTGACGACGGTCATCAGCGGGATGACGGCCGAGAACGCCACCAGCACCAGCACCGGCAGGACGAGAAACCAGGCCTTGTTGTTCCAGGTCTTGTCCATCTACGCCCCCATCTCGACACGCCAGGAATCGGCATAGATGTTGATGCCGGCAGGATCGAAGCGGACCTTCGGATCGGCCGGCACTTCGTCGTCCTCGCCGATCACCGCGGCAATTTCCCTGCCCTCCAGATTGGCGCGCACGACCTTGTGGCGGCCGACATCCTCGACCTTGCTGACCCGCACCGCCATGCCTTCACGGCCGAGCCGCACATATTCGGGACGGATGCCGAGCTCGACGGCGCCGCTCTCGGCTTTGGGCACGCCCGGAAGCTCGATGCGTTGCGCGCCGAGCGTCGCCGTCCTGCCATCGAGCGACACCGGTAGCACGTTCATGCCCGGCGAGCCGATGAAATAGCCGACGAAGGTATGGCGCGGCCGCTCGAAGAGCTCGGCAGGCGTGCCGATCTGGACGATCTCGCCGTCATACATGACCACGACACGGTCGGCGAAAGTCAGCGCTTCGGTCTGGTCGTGCGTGACATAGACCATGGTGTAGCCGAAGCGGCGGTGCAGTTGCTTCAACTGCGAGCGCAGCACCCATTTCATATGCGGGTCGATCACCGTCAGCGGCTCGTCGAACAGGATGGCGTTGACGTCGGAGCGCACCAGACCGCGCCCAAGCGAGATCTTCTGCTTCTGGTCGGCGGTGAGCCCGCGCGCCTTCTTCTTCGCCAGCGAAGCGAGATCGATCATGTCGAGCGTCTCGCGCACCTTGCGATCGACATCGGCTTCGGGCACGCGGCGGTTGCGCAGCGGGAAGGCCAGATTGTCGTAGACGGTCATGGTGTCGTAGATGACCGGGAACTGGAACACCTGCGCGATGTTGCGCTCCTGCGTCGACAGATTGGTCACGTCCCGGCCGTTGAACAGCAACCGGCCATGCGAGGGATGCAGCAGGCCCGAAATGATGTTGAGCAAGGTGGTCTTGCCGCAGCCCGAGGGCCCGAGCAGCGCATAGGCGCCGCCATCCTCGAAGGTGTGATGCACTTCCTTCAGCGCGAAATCCGAATCCTTCCGCGGGTTGGGCAGGTAGGAGTGGCGGATATGGTTGACCTCGATGCGCGCCATCGCTTGCTCCTTAGGCCGCGAGCTTCGACGCCGTCACGGCGCGGCCGTTCTGGTCGAAAACCATGAGATGGCGCGGGTCGATGAACACCTCGACCTCGTCGTCCGTCTCGAAATCGAGAATGCCATGCGCAAGCATCACCCAGCGCGCATCGGCGAAATCGAGATGGACGAAGCTCTCCGAGCCGGTGATCTCGGTGATGGTGACCTTGGCCCGCACCGGCACGGCGCTGGCGTTCGGCCGCTCCAGCGACAGATGATGCGGCTGGAATCCGATCGTGTAACTGGCGTCGGCAATGCCGGCGAGCTCTGGCGGCACCGGCAGCTTGACACCGCCTTCGAGCAGGAAGTCCGCGCCCTTCTTGGAGAGCACGATGGTGTTGAGCGGCGGATCGGCGAAGGTCCGTGCCGTCACCAGGTCGACAGGCTTGCGGAACACGTCGACGGTCGGACCGAATTGCGTGACGCGGCCTTCCGAGAGCGTCGCCGTATTGCCGCCGAGCAACAGCGCTTCGTGCGGCTCGGTGGTGGCGTAGACGAAGATGGTGCCGGCGGCGGCGAAGATCTTCGGCAATTCGGCGCGCAATTCCTCGCGCAGCTTGTAGTCGAGATTGGCCAAAGGCTCGTCGAGCAGCACCAGGCTGGCGTTCTTGACGATTGCGCGGGCAAGCGCGGTGCGCTGCTGCTGTCCTCCGGACAGGTTGAGCGGCGTGCGGTCGAGATAAGGCGTCAGCTTCAAGAGCGCCGCCGCGTTGCGCACTTCCTTGTCGATCTTGGCCTGCTCGACGCCGGCGACCCGCAGCGGCGAAGCGATGTTCTCGTAGACGGTCATCGCCGGGTAATTGATGAACTGCTGGTACACCATGGCGACGTTGCGCTTCTGCACCTTCTGTCCGGTGACGTCCTTGCCATCGAACCAGACCGAGCCGGACGTCGGCGCGTCGAGGCCCGCCATCAGCCGCATCAGGCTGGTCTTGCCGGAGAGTGTCGGCCCGAGGAGCACGTTCAGCGAGCCGTGCTGAAGCGTCAGCGACACGTCGCGGATATGCTCCTGCGCGCCCACCGTCTTCGTCACGTTCCTCAGTTCCAGCATCACGCCTCCTCCCAGACCTTGCGCATCAGCGGTCGATCCTCATTCGGCTGCCGCGACGTGACGGTTGCTCAGTCCGCGCATGAATTCTTCCAGTGCCGCCGCCTGCTCGCGGCTGAAATGCAGGCCACGCTTGGTGCGGCGCCACAGCACGTCCTCGGCGGTGACCGCCCATTCGTTGTCGACCAGGTAGCGCACCTCGGCCTCGAAAAGGTCAGCGCCGAAATTGCGGCCGAGATCGGCATTCGACTTGGCGAGCCCGAGCAGCTTTTGCGCGCGCGTGCCGTAAAGCCGGGTCAACCGGCGCGCCAGCCGCTGGTCGAGAAACGGATAGGCGCTCTTCAGCCTGGCGACCTGGGCATCGAAACCGGTCGCGGGGAAATCGCCGCCGGGCAGCGGCGCATCATGCGTCCACGGCTTGCCGCGCTTGCCGAGAAACCCTTCGATCTTCTCCAGCATCGATTCCGCCAGCCGGCGGAACGTCGTGATCTTGCCGCCGAAGGCGTTGACGAGCGGAGCAACGCCCTCCCCGCCATCGGYCTTGAGCACATAGTCGCGCGTCGCTTCCTGGGCCTTCGACGCGCCGTCATCGTAGAGCGGGCGCACGGCGGAATAGGTCCAGACGATGTCGGAGCGCTTGACGGGCTGTGCAAAATACTCGCTCGCCGCGGCGCACAGATAGTCGATCTCGGCATCGGAGATCTTCACGTCATGCGGATCGCCAGGATAGTCGCGGTCGGTGGTGCCGATCAGCGTGAATTCTTCCTCGTAGGGAATGGCGAAGATGATGCGGCCATCCTTGTTCTGGAAGAAATAGGCGCGCGGATCGTCGAACTTCTTGGCGACGACGATGTGGCTGCCTTGCACGAGACGGACATTGTGGACCTCGTTCTGGCCGACGGCGGCCGAAAGCACGTGATCGACCCAGGGTCCGGCGGCGTTGACGAGAAGCMGCGCGCGCACTTCCTCGGTCTCACCGGTCAGCACGTTCTGCACCTTGATGGTCCAGGTCGAACCGTCGCGTCGCGCGCTGACGACCTTGGTGCGGGTGCGAATGACGGCGCCCCGGTCGGCGGCGTCACGCGCATTCAGCGCCACCAGGCGCGCGTCATTGACCCAGCCGTCCGAATATTCGAACGCCTTGCGGAACAACGGCTTCAGCGGCTTGCCGGCCGGATCGCTCGCCATATCCAGCGTCTTCGTCGCCGGCAAGAGTTTGCGCCCGCCGATATGATCGTAAAGGAACAGCCCGAGCCGGATCAGCCAGGCGGGCCTCAGGCCCTTGGCGTAAGGCAGCACGAAGCGCATCGGCCAGATGATGTGCGGCGCGTTCTTCCACAGCACTTCGCGTTCCATCAGCGCTTCGCGCACCAGCCGGAACTCGTAGAATTCGAGATAGCGCAGTCCGCCATGGATGAGCTTGGTCGAGCCGGAGGACGTCCCGCTCGCCAGATCGTTCATTTCCGCGAGGTAAACTGAAAATCCGCGGCCAACGGCGTCGCGGGCGATACCGCAGCCATTGATGCCGCCGCCGATGACGAAAATGTCATGGATCGGAATTGCGTCCAAGGAGTCCTCCAACGATTTCGCATTGCACCATTTTTGTGTTTTACGAAACCGTGTCGGAATTATTTCGAACTCAAACCGAATGTCAAACGAAATATCACAGCTGCGTGAAACAGCCTTGATGCGCCGCTATTCGAGCGCCGTCTCGATCAATCGGACTTCGGTCTCCTCGCAAATCCGGCGAATCGAGGGGATGTCGCAACGATCGGTGATGAAGGTATTCACCTGCGAAAGGTGGCCGATCCGGACTGGCGCCGTGCGCTCGAATTTGGTTCGGTCGGAGACCAGGATGACATGACGCGCGTTGGCGATGATGGCCTGCGCCACCTTCACTTCCCGAAAATCGAAATCGAGCAGCGCGCCGTCATGATCGATCGCCGAGGCACCGATGACCGCGTAATCGACTTTGAACTGGCGGATGAAATCGACGGCCGCTTCGCCGACAACGCCGCCGTCGGAGCCGCGCACCACACCGCCCGCGATCACCACCTCGATCGTAGGATATATGCGCATCCTATTGGCAACATTGATGTTATTGGTGATGACCATTAGCCCGCTATGGTCGAGCAGCGCCTTGCTGACAGCCTCGGTGGTGGTGCCGATGTTGATGAACAGCGAGGCATTGTCTGGGATTAGCCGCGCCGCCGCGCTGCCGATCGCCTCCTTCTCGTCGGCGGCGATCTTACGGCGCGCCTCATATTCCATGTTCTCGATGCCGGACGGGAACAGTGCGCCGCCATGAATGCGGGTTAGCAGGCGCTGGTCGCACAGATCGTTGAGGTCCTTGCGGATGGTCTGCGGAGTCACATTGAAATGCGTCGCCAGATCCTCGACCAGAACCCGGCCATGGTCCTTCGCCATCTGGATGATTTCGGCATGGCGTGGCGAAAGAAACATCCGGCGTCCTCCATTTTCGTTTTTCTGGTTTATATCGGAAAACGAAAGCGAAGAAAAGGCATAAGCCGGCTAACGAAAATCACCTGATTGCAAAAGGTAAACCGGCGCCGAATGCGTCTGCCGGCTCAGGATAAGCGCCGCGCAATCTCGACTATGACGTCGAACGCAGCGTCGACATCGGCYGCCGTCGATTCGAACTGTCCCGCCTGAAAGCGGATCGCCACGCGCCCGTCGACCCGCGTTTGCGTCAGGTAGATGCGGCCATCGTTGTTGATGGCGTCGACCAGCCGCAGATTGTGCTCGTCCGGATCGGCACCCGAAGGCGCCTGGTGCCGGAACGAGAACAGCGAAAGCATCGGTTCGCTGACGAGCGCGAAATCGGCTTCCTTGGCAAGCCGCGTGGCCAGTCCTTCGCTCCAGGCGACGTGGTTGCGGATCATGGTGCGCAAGCCTTCGAGGCCATGGGCCCGCAGCAGGAACCAGAGTTTGAGCGCGCGGAAGCGGCGCCCGAGCGGCACCGACCATTCCGAATAGTTGATGATGCCGTCATGGCCGCGGGTCTTCAGATAATCCGGCTTGATCGCCAGCGTGCGCACCAGGTCTTCCGGCTGGCGCACGAACTGGATCGAGCAATCGAACTGCGCGCCGAGCCATTTGTGCGGATTGAAGACAATGGAATCGGCGCCTTCGACGCCTGCCCAGAAATGCCTGTATTCCGGGCAGATCATCGCCGACCCGGCCCAGGCGGCGTCGACATGCAGATAGAGCCTGTGCCGCTTCGCGACCGCGGCCACCGCCGCGATGTCATCGGTCCCGCCGGTGCTGGTGCCGCCGACGCAGGCGATGATGCCCGCAGGCAGCAGTCCCGCTTCGCGATCGGCGACGATCGCGGCCTCCAGCGCAGCCGTATCCATGGCACGAAAACGTCCTGAGACCGGGATGCGAACGAGGTTATCCTCGCCGATGCCGGAGACCCAGATGGCGCGATCGATCGAGGTGTGGACCTGGTCGGAGGAATAGACGCGCAGCTTGCTTTGCCCGGCCAGACCCTTTTTGTTGCCCTGCCAATCGAGCGCCCGCTCGCGCATGGTCAAAACCGCCGCAAGCGTCGCCGACGAGGCCGAATCCTGGATGACGCCGGAAAAGCCTTCGGGCAGGCCGAGCGCCTGGCGCATCCAGTCGACGATGCGCGTCTCGAGTTCTGTCGCCGCCGGCGAGGTCTGCCACAGCATGCATTGTGCGGCCATCGCTGAGACCAGATATTCCGCCACGACCGAAACCGGCGCCGCATTGGCCGGAAAATAGGYGAAGAAGCGCGGATGCTGCCAATGCGTCATGCCCGGCACGATCTTTTCTTCGAAATCCGCGAAGATCTTTTCCATCGACTCCGGCGATTCGGGTGGCGAGGCCTCGATGCTTCTGAAAATCTCGCCCGGCGCGATTGCCGGCCGGACCGGGCGGTCGCGCAGGCCGGCGCGGTAATCGACGCCCCAATCGGCCGCCCGCCTCGACCAGTCGCGGAATTCCTCGTTGTCCATATTTTCCTCCCAGCAGCCGTCGAAGGCACGGCCGATTGAGCCGGATTTGATTAACAGGTTAAATATGATGAAGCAACGGCGGGACTGGAACCCCTACCCCGGAAAATCCGGCAGATTTGAAAAAGCGATTTTCAGCGCGTTGGACCAGCCGTCCGAAATGGTGCGGTAGTAAGGATCGTCCTGGCCGATCCGCCGGTTCAGGCCCACTCTGAGCGCATCCTGCTCCAGGAACAGCAGATCGAGAGGCAGCCCGACAGAAAGGTTGGATTTCAGCGTCGAGTCGAACGACACCAGAAGCAGCTTCACCGTTTCGGCCAGGCTCATTGTCCGGTCATAGGCCCGGATGATGATCGGCTTGCCGTATTTCGTCTCGCCGATCTGGAAGAACGGCGTGTCATCGGTCGACTCGATGAAATTGCCTTCCGGGTAGATCATGAACAGCCGCGGCGGGCTGCCCTTGATCTGGCCGCCGAGAATGAAGGAGGCATTGAAGTAGGAATCCGCCTTGTCGCCGTTCGGCGAGGCATGCTCGATCACTTCCTTGACCGTATCGCCGACCAGCCGCACCGTCTGGTACATGGACGGGGTTCCGAGCAGCTTCGGATGACGATCGCTGACGGCCTTGTTGCGTTCGTCGAGCAGGCTGACCACCGCCTGCGTGGTGGCAAGGTTGCCCGCAGACATCAGCACGATGACGCGCTCGCCGGGCTCTTCCCACACATGCATCTTCTTGAAGGTCGAGATCGAATCCATGCCGGCATTGGTGCGCGTGTCCGACATGAACACGAGCCCGCGATCGATCTTGAGGCCGACGCAATAGGTCATGGTCGCTCTTCTGCCAAAGCAATTCCACGAAAAGCGTGTAGCAGTTTTCTGCCCGGAATTGCGTGAAAACAAAGAGATAGAGCGGTTCGGCGATTCTATCAAACGCTGAACCGCTCCAGCGATTCCAGCGCAGATTACTGCTCTACCGTGACGGTGACGGCAAGCTTCTCTTGCGCCTGCCCCAAGAGTATCCCCGATACCGGCGAGGCGTCACGATAGTCGCGCCCCGTCGCCACCCGCACATAGCGCTCGTCGGGTGAGATACCGTTCGCCGGGTCGAAGGCAACCCATCCGAGCCCAACGACATAGGCCTCGGCCCAGGCATGGCTGGCGGCCTGCTCCACGTCCGCGTCCATCATCAGGTAGCCACTGACATAGCGGGCGGGAAAACCAAGCGTGCCGGCCGCGGCGATGAAGATATGGCTGTGGTCCTGGCAGACTCCGGATTTCAGCGCCAGCGCCTCTTCGGCCGGTGTCACGACGCTGGTCGTGCCCGGCCTGTAGGCGACGCGTTCGCGGATCGCGCCCATCAGCGTGTGCAGCCGCTCGATCTCCGTCCCCTGCCCGACCGCGCCGGCCAATGCGCGTATGCCCTCGCCGGCAGTGGTGAGCGGCGTCTGTTGTGCGAACAGCCAGAGCGGCGCAAAGCCCTGATGCGGGCCCGTCACGCCTGCCGTGTCATGCGTGGTCACGTCGCCCGTGGCCTCGACGGTGATCGAGTTTTGGCCGCTCTCGGCGCTCACCAGCCGGGTGTCGTTGCCGAAATGGTCGGTGAAGCGCACCTCCTCGCGCGCGCCTTCCACCCTGATCGCCCAGGAGCCGACGGTCTGCGTGCGCCCGCTGGAAGGCAGCAGGCGCAGCCGCTGCAGCAGATACTGCACCGGCTGATCGTAGCGGTACTCGGTGCGATGGGTGATCTTGAGCCGCATAGCGCTCGCCCTCGGCTGTGCTCAATAGAACCGATAGTCCTGGGCGATCTCGTCGCCCAGCCTGGTGTTGTCGCGAATGAACTCGGCCAGGAACTCGTGCAAGCCGTGATCGAATATGTCCTTGATCGACCCTCTCTTGAGCAGCGCCTGGATCTTCTCGGCCGTGGCATGGCAGGCATGGCGCTCGCCATAATCGTCGGCAAGGAATTTCAAATGCTCGCCGAGGAAGCGGTAGCAGAAGGTCAGCGAGCGCGGCATGCGCACATTGAGGATCAGATAGTCGGCGATATTGGTTGGCTTATAGTCGGCTTCATAAACCCAGCGATAGGAGCGGTGCGCCGACACCGAGCGCAGGATGGATTCCCACTGATAGTTGTCCAGCGTCGAGCCGACCCAGGACAGCGAAGGTAGGAGCACATAATATTTCACGTCGAGGATGCGCGCGGTGTTGTCGGCGCGCTCGACATAGGTGCCGAGCTGCGAGAAATCGAAGATCTCGTTGCGCAGCATCGTGCCGTAGAAGGAACCGCGGATCAGCGCCGTCTCGCGCTTGATGGCGTCGAGCACCGTCGGCAGGTCGCGCTCGTCGATCGGCCTCGCCAGCATGCGCTTCAGCGACATCCACGCTTCGTTGATGCTTTCCCACGTCTCGCGCGTCAGTGCCGTGCGCACCATGCGGGCATTGTTGCGCGCCGTCTCGATCGACGACATCGTGCTCGACGGGTTCGAGGTATCGCGCAGCAGGAAGTCGGAGACGTTTGCGGCGGTGTAGTCCTGGTATTTCTGGCTGAAGGCGATGTCCGAGCCGGCGCTGAGCAGCACCGAGTTCCACTCTTCGGATGCGTCCTGGGTGCGCGTCAGCGCCATGCGCAGGCCGGCATCGACAAGGCGCGCCATGTTTTCGGCCCGCTCGATATAGCGGTTCATCCAGTAGAGACCGTTGGCGGTGCGGCCGAGAAGCATTTCAGCTTGCTCCAGTGTCGAGCGAATAGCGAATAGCGAGTAGCGAGTAGGGGAAAAAGGACTTCATGACTTTTGTTGCAGGCTCCTGATCATCGAACGCAGCATTTTCCCGATCTCATCAGTTTAGCCAAGCAAGTTGGCGACCTCCGCT
The DNA here is from genome assembly GCF_001854795.2 of Mesorhizobium sp. LCM 4577. Lineage (NCBI taxonomy): Bacteria > Pseudomonadati > Pseudomonadota > Alphaproteobacteria > Hyphomicrobiales > Phyllobacteriaceae > Mesorhizobium > Mesorhizobium sp. LCM 4577. Next base: position 344,733 of record NZ_MDDU01000024.1, read on the forward strand.
TCGACCATCAATCCTACCTCCCCACACAGGATGAGATGTGTTTCCAATTCTTTCAGCGAGCCCTGCGCCGTACGAAGAAATTGAATAAAGACTCCTGTACTTTCTCGTCCATGACCTTCGGCAACGTTCGCGGCGATGGAAGCTGCCGAGCGTCGTATCTGAGAGGTCATCCCGTACGCTTCGCTGTTTGGAAAAGCTTTCGTGGCCGAGTAGCAATTCACCGCCAACCTCAAGGCCGCCTTCCAAACGATCAGATCTCTGTAGGAATTGATTGCCGTCGTATTCCCCCCTTTTTCCCTATTCCCTATTCCCTATTCGCTACTCGCTATTCGCTCTTTCAATCATCCAACACCCATGTATCTTTCGTCCCTCCGCCTTGCGAAGAGTTGACCACGAGCGAGCCTTCCTTAAGCGCGACACGCGTCAGGCCGCCCGGCACGATCTGGATACGGTCGGAGACCAGCACATACGGCCTCAGGTCGACATGGCGTGGCGACAGGCCCTTTTCGGTCAGGATCGGGCAGGTCGACAGCGCCAGCGTCGGCTGGGCGATGTAGTTCGAGGGCTTCGCCTGCAGCTTCTTGGCGAACGCCTCGCATTCCTTCTTGGTCGCCGCCGGGCCGACCAGCATGCCGTAGCCGCCGGAGCCGTGCACCTCCTTGATCACCAGCTCGCTTATGTGCTCCAGCACATATTTGAGGCTGTCCGGCTCCGAGCAGCGCCAGGTCGGGATGTTGCCGAGGATCGCCTTGCGGCCGGTGTAGAACTCGACGATCTCGGGCATATAGGAATAGATCGCCTTGTCGTCGGCGATGCCGGTGCCGGGCGCATTGGCGATGGTGATGTTGCCGGCGCGATAGACATCCATGATGCCCGGCACGCCGAGCGCGGAGTCCGGCCGGAACGTCAGCGGATCGAGGAAGGCGTCATCGACGCGCCGGTAGAGCACGTCGATCTGCTTGTAGCCTTCGGTCGTGCGCATCGCGACATGGCCGTCGACGACGCGCAGATCCTGCCCTTCGACGAGTTGCACGCCCATCTGGTCGGCGAGGAAGGCATGCTCGAAATAGGCTGAGTTGTAGGAACCCGGCGTCAGCACGGCGATGGTCGGCGTGCCTTTAGCGCTTTGCGGCCGCACGGCGGCGAGCGACTGGCGCAGCAGCTGCGGGTAGTTCTCGACCGGCCGCACCTTGATCTTCTGGAACAGCTCCGGAAAGAGCTGCATCATCGTTTCGCGGTTCTCCAGCATGTAGGAGACGCCGGACGGCGTGCGGGCATTGTCCTCCAGCACATAGAACTCGTTCTCCGAAATGCGCACGATGTCGACGCCGATGATGTGCGTATAGACGCCGGCCGGCGGCCTGACGCCGATCATCTCGGGCAGGAAGGCCTCGTTCCGGGCGATCAGATCCTTTGGCACCCGCCCGGCGCGCAGAATCTCCTGGCGGTGGTAGATGTCGTCGAGGAAGGCGTTCAGCGCCTGCACGCGCTGTTCGATGCCTTGCGTCAGCCGCCGCCATTCCTGGCCGGAGAGGATGCGCGGGACGATGTCGAAAGGGATCAGCCGTTCGGAAGCTTCCTGCTCGCCATAGACGGCGAAGGTGATGCCGGTCTTGCGGAAGACGCGCTCGGCGTCCTGCATTTTCTGGGTGAGYCTGGCCGGGTCCTGCTCCTTCAGCCAGCGATCGTAAGCCTCATAAGGTCTTCTCAATCCGGAGACTTCCGGAAGCATTTCGTCGAACGCTGCCAATCGCGTACTCCCCTCTGAAGGCCATTTCACTGGCCCCGCCGGAGAAAATCAAGCGCAATCGGTGATTTAGGAAGCGTTGACGGCCACTCTATGCAAATTGCCTAAAATCAAGGCACGGACCGCAAGGCCAGGTCAGCTCCTGCTTTCCGACAGGGCATCCTCAAGGCCCGTCAGAACGCCCGGAAGGTCACGATGGTGAAGGTGTCCTTGATGCCGGGGAGAATCTGCACCCGCTCGTTGACGAAATGGCCGACGTCTTCCTCATCGTCGACATAGAATTTGGCGAGCAGGTCGTAATTGCCGGCGGTCGAGTAGATCTCGGAGGCGATCTCGGCGTCGGCGAGCGCGCTGGCGACCTCATAGGCCTTGCCCAGATCGCATTTAATCTGCACGAAAAATGCCTTCATTGCCCGGTCCTGCCAGCCTCGGAGCAATTCCAGGAAAAGTGCCTGGCGGTTTTCCGTCCGGAATTGCGTCAAAACAAACAGTTGGAACGGGTCGGCGATTCCCAGGAGCGGATCCGTTCCAACGAATAAGCGGCCCTTGTGGCAGACTGCCGCCCGGCTTTCAAGCATCAGGCGGCCTGCGCCCTGGCGACTGCTTGCCGCAATTGCGCAATCGTGGACATCGGCGCCGGCAAGAAATCTTCCGAACATCGTGAAACCGCGGCACCCCGCGCAGCGTATGTTAGGATGTTCCTCGCAACGCGAATTCCCGGAGGCACGCCATGCGCCGCGCTTTGTTCGCACTCACCCTCGTTCCGATATTTCTTGCGTCCATGGCCTTCGCCGGCGACGCCGAGATCAAGGCCGCGCAGACCGTCATCGACAGCCAGTTGAAGGCCTTTATCGCCAATGACGGCGCCACCGCCTACAGTTTCGCCGCGCCGAATGTGAAGCAGATCTTCCCGACGGTCGACACCTTCATGAACATGGTGACGAACGGCTACGCGCCGGTGCGCAAACCCCAGTCCTATTCCTTCGGCAGGGTCGAGCAGACCGCGCCCGGTTCAATTGTCCAGCAGGTGCTGATCGTCGGACCCGACGGAAAGGACTATGAAGCCGTCTATACGTTGCAGCAGCAGCCCGACGGCAGTTTCAAGATCACCGGCTGCAGCCTGCGCGCCTCGACTTCGGTCAGTACCTGAGCAATCGAGGAAAAGTGCGCGATGCCTGGAATTTTGACTGGGCCCGCACTCAATCCCGCCGCTGATACAGGGTCCAGCCCAGGCCTGAAAGACCCCAACTCGTCGAGGCATCGACACGCTCATAGGCCGACATGCAATCCGGCACGGCGTCGACATGTTGCGGTTGCCGATCGATGGCGCCTTCGAGGATCAGCCAGGGCGGACGTTCGTCACATATTTTGTCCTTCGCGACAAACGATGCCTGGCGCCCCAGGCGTTTGGCGAAATAGTCGACGATCATGACGGTCCGGAATTCCTGGTTGGTGGCGTAGTCAGCCGCGCCGTCACGCGTCATTTTGTCGACCATCGTGGCGTAGGATCCCCGTCCATATTCGTAGAATGGCAGCAGAAGCGTCGTCGTGCCGGCAAGGATTGCCACCATTGCAGCCGCGGCCAACACTCGATACTTGCCCCCAGCCGCGAAACCACGCCCAAGCAACTCGCCTGCCCACAGCAACATCAATGTTGCCGGAACGAGGAAATAACGCTGAAATTCGGCATTGGGCAGTCGTGCCATTGCCATGACGATGGGCAGCCCCACGATCCCGATCAGATAGAGGCTGGCCCGCCGGTCGCGCCATATGGCGGCGCAGACGCAAACGAGGCCGCATGCGGCGGCAATGCAGACCCAGTCCCCGAGCCAATCCGGCACGCCGAACAGATAGCGGATCATTCCGCCATAGCCCTGCGCGAAGGCCTGAAGCGAGAATGGCAAGGCGCCGCCGATCCTGAAGCCAAACAGCACTCTGCCAATGAGCATGCAGGCGGCGAGCGGCAGGACGGCCAGGAAGGCGGGCGCGAAAATCTGGCCGAGCTCGACATTGACCCGATCGAACCTGCCGGTGCGTCGCCAGATGAGCCAGGCGGTCCAGGCTACCAGGACAGCCACGGTTTCCACCATGATGAGGTGAGACAGAAAGCCGAGGAGGACGATCACTCCGAATGCGATGCCCGAACCCCGTTTGTCGAGCCTGCGTTCCAGGAGCACGACGGCAAGAAGCGTGAACAACACCAGGCCGGCATAGCCTCTCGCTTCCGAGCCGTAGTGAACCATCGGATAGCTRACGGCGAACAGCAGGCTTGTGGCGACAGCGGCCCACCGGCCGCGAGCAGCAGCCCCGGCGGCAACGATAGCGCCGACACCAAGCGCTATCGATAGCCCACGCTGAAGCAATGTCGAAGCATCAGGGCCAATCAGGTACAGGTAGATCGAATTGAGGAAATGATTGTTGTCGTGATTTATGCGCCAGAATATCTGGTCGATCGAGGTGAGCGGTTCAAGCAGCACCAAGCTCCAGATCTCGTCCATCCAGAGATCGCCACGCGCGCCGAGCAGCCGCAGGACGAGGCCGGCCATCCCGATGGCGGCGACAGCCAGCAATACCGCTCCTGTCCACTGTTGGACGGCAGCAACGGGCTCAGAAGCGCCGCTCTTGCGGTTGGCTTGTGCCCCGCCTGACGCTGCGGCTTGTCCAGAGATGAGCAAGGTCCCCGCCTTTGCCTGATATCATCCTGGCAATCTGTATAGTCGCAGTCGTTTCAAAATAGTTCGCACATGCTCAGCGGGGGCCTGCAGCCGCTCAGCGGGCCGGAATATCGCCCCTCGCCCAGCCTTCGGTGATCCCCGCGGCGCGCTCTTCGAAGGCCCCCGCCTCTATAGCCGCGCGGATGTCCTGCATCAGCTTCTGATAGTAGGACAGATTGTTCCAGGTCAGCAGCATGGCGCCGAGCGCTTCCTGCGAGCGCACCAGGTGGTGCAGATAGGCGCGCGAATAATCACGCGCCGCCGGGCAGTCGCTTTCTTCGTCCAGCGGTCGCGGATCGTCGGCATGGCGGGCATTCCTGAGATTGACCTTGCCGCGCCGCGTATAGGCAAGGCCATGGCGGCCGGCGCGCGTCGGCATCACGCAGTCGAACATGTCGATGCCGCGCGCAACCGATTTCAATATATCGTCCGGTGTGCCGACGCCCATCAGGTAGCGCGGCCTGTCGGCCGGCAGCTCCGGACAGGTGATGTCGAGCATCTCCAGCATCACCGCTTGCGGCTCGCCGACCGCCAGCCCGCCGACGGCATAGCCTTTCAGGTCCATCGCCTTCAGCGCCTGCGCCGAGCGCAGGCGCATCGCCGCGCTGTCGCCGCCCTGGACGATACCGAACATCGCCTTGCCCGGCTGGTCGCCGAACGCCGCCTTGCACCGCTCGGCCCAACGCAGCGACAATTCCATGGCGCGCTCGATCTCCTTGGGCTTGGCCGGAAGCGCGGTGCATTCGTCGAGCTGCATCTGAATGTCGGAATCGAGCAGTCCCTGGATCTCGATCGACCGCTCGGGCGACATCTCGTAAGGCGCGCCGTCGATATGCGAGCGGAAGGTGACGCCCTTTTCGGTCAGTTTCCTGAGCTTCGACAGCGACATGACCTGGAAGCCGCCGCTGTCGGTCAGGATCGGATATGGCCAGCGGGCGAACTCGTGCAGGCCGCCGAGCCTGGCCACGCGCTCGGCACCGGGCCGCAGCATCAGATGGTAGGTGTTGCCGAGGATGATGTCGGCGCCGACGCCGCGCACCTGGTCCATATACATGGCCTTGACGGTGCCGCCGGTGCCAACCGGCATGAAGGCCGGTGTGCGGATCTCGCCGCGCGGCATCGAGACGAGACCGCGCCGTGCCTTGCCGTCGGTAGCAAGCACCTTGAAGGAAAAAGTCTCAGCCATTGAATTCCTTGTCGTGCACCGGCGCCTCGGGTGCCTGCTCGTCGAGCGATTGCCGGTAGCGAATGCAGCCGCGCATGAATTTCGGCCAGGGCGGCACGGCGATCGACGGTTCGGTCTTTTCCGGCAAAAGGCCCCAGAGCTCGGGATGATGCCAGCACAGATCGTGCCCGCTCGTATCGCGATGCGCGCGGATGCCGGCGCGCAGCTTCTTCACTTCCGCGATCAGCCCATCGCGGTCCATTTTCTCGAGGTCATCGTCCATCGCTCGTCTCCGCCCGGTAAAGCAGGCTGGCGTCGCCATAGGAATAGAACCTGTACCGGTTCTCGATGGCATGCGCATAGGCCGAGCGCATTGTCTCAAGCCCGCTGAAGGCCGAGACCAGCATGAACAGCGTCGAGCGCGGCAGATGGAAATTGGTCATCAGCATGTCGGCCGTGCGGAACCGGTAGCCGGGCGTGATGAAGATGTCGGTGGGTCCGGACCAAGGCTCGATCCTGCCGTCGTCGCGCGCGGCACTTTCCAAAAGCCGCAGCGATGTCGTGCCGACGCAGATGATCCGCCCTCCCCGCGCCCTGGCCGCGTTGAGCGCCGCCGCCGTCTCCGCGCTAACCGAGCCGGTCTCGGCATGCATCTTGTGATCGGCCGTGTCGTCGGCCTTCACCGGCAGGAAGGTTCCGGCGCCGACATGCAGCGTGACGAAGCGGCGCTCGACACCCCTGGCGTCGAGCGCGGCAAACAGCTCCGGCGTGAAATGCAGGCCCGCGGTAGGGGCTGCGACGGCGCCCTCTTCCCTGGCGTAGATGGTCTGGTAATCGGCGCGATCGCGCTCGTCATCGTCGCGCTTCGAGGCGATGTAAGGGGGCAGCGGAATATGGCCGACCGCATGCAGCGCCTCGTCGAGGAATGGCCCGGAAAGATCGAAGCCGAGCAGCGCCTCGCCCGCCTCGCCCTTTTCGAGCACCGTCGCATCGAGCTGGCCGAGGAAGCAGGAATTCTGGTCATGGCCGAAATGGATGCGGTCGCCGGCGGCGATGCGTTTTCCCGGCCGCATGAAGGCCTGCCAGCGGTCCGGCGCCACGCGCATATGCAGCGTCGCCTCGACCTGCGCCACCGCCTCGCCGCGCTTGCGCATGCCTTTGAGCTGCGCCGGAATGACCTTGGTGTCATTGAACACCAGCACGTCGCCTTGGCGAAGCAGCGACGGCAGATCGGAGACGATGCGGTCCTGCAATGGTTCGCCCGGCTTGACGATCAGCAGCCTGGCGCTGTGGCGCGGCTCTGCCGGGCGAAGCGCGATGCGCTCCTCCGGCAGGTCGAAGTCGAACAGGTCGACTCGCATCAGTAGAGCCGGATGAGCAGCGCCCCGGCAAGCAAGAGCACGGCGCCGGCGACACGGCCAAGCGAGATTTCGCGCACCGCCACGCCCAGGAAACCGGCGCGGTCGATCAGCATGCCGGCGATCAGCTGACCGGCGACCAGGAAGGCCATCAGCGCGGCARCGCCGATGCGCGGCGTCAGGATCGTCGACAGTGTCACATAGAAGCCGCCGAGCATGCCGCCGGCAATGAACAGCCAGGGCGCCGGCGCTTTCCAGTCGAGCGAGATGCCCTGCAGCTTCACCACCGAGACCGCGATGATGCCAAGCACGATGGCTCCGGACAGGAAGGAGAACGCGGCGGCGGCCACTGGAAGGCCGAGGCCCTTTGCCAATTGCGAATTGATCGGCGCCTGGATGGCGATGAAGGCGCCGGACAGGATTCCGAGCAGGGACCAGACAGCGCCCATCATCGTACCGCCCTTACTTGACGTCGGCCGCAACCTTCAGCGACACGATCTTGTCGGGGTCCTGCACCGGCTCGCCGCGCTTGATCTTGTCGACATTCTCCATGCCTTCGATGACCTGGCCCCACACTGTGTACTGGCGGTTGAGGAAGGCGGCGTCGTCGAAGCAGATGAAGAACTGCGAGTTAGCCGAGTTCGGGTTCTGGGCCCTGGCCATAGAGCAGGCGCCGCGGCCGTGATTGGCGTTGGAGAACTCGGCCTTGAGGTCCGGCTTGTCGGAACCGCCCATGCCCGCGCGCGACGGCGCATAGGTCGGCTTCGAGGAGTTGCCGAACTTGACGTCGCCGGTCTGCGCCATGAAGCCGTCGATGACGCGGTGGAACACCACGCCGTCATAAGCGCCTTCACGCGCCAGCTCCTTGATGCGGGCGACGTGCCCGGGCGCCAGCTCGGGATACATCTCGATGACGACCTGGCCCTTGGTCGTCTCCATGATGAGCGCGTTCTCGCGATCCTTGATCTCAGCCATGTCAGAAAATCCTTTTGAAAATTGAGGGAATTATTTGCCGTCGGCGGCGATGCGAACCTTGATCATGCGGTCGGGATCGGTGACCGTGCCGTTATCGGCCTCGTCGCCTTTCTTGATCTTGTCGACGAGCTCCATGCCGCTCTCCACCTTGCCGACGATGGTGTACTGGCCGTCGAGGTTCGGCGCCGGCGCGAACATGATGAAGAATTGCGAGTTCGCCGAATTCGGGTCCTGCGAGCGGGCCATGCCGACAACGCCGCGCGTGAACTGCTCGCTCTGCGAGAACTCGGCCGGCAGGTCGGGAAGATCGGAACCGCCGGTGCCGACGGCTTGCGGATCGAACCCCTTCTTCATGTTGCCGAACTTGACGTCGCCGGTCTGCGCCATGAAGCCGTCGATGACGCGGTGGAAGGCGACATTGTCATAGGCGCCATCGCRCACCAGCTTCTTGATCTGCGCGACATGCTTGGGCGCCAGATCGGGGCGCAACGCAATGGTCACGTCGCCGTCCTTGAGCGTGATGATCATGGTGTTTTCCTTGTCGGCGGCGAAGGCCGGCCCGGATGCCGAGAAAAGGGATGCCGCCAAAAGGCCGGCAAGCACGACAAGGAACGAAGCGAGCTTCTTCAGCTGCATGAGGATCTCCGGGAAAGCCTATCTGGTGAACTTGGCGTTGAGCGCGCCGGCGACGGCCGCYGGCACGAATGGGCGGATTTCGCCGCCCATCGAGGCAATCTGGCGCACGAGTGTGGCGGTAATGGTGCGCACCGAGGGGCTGGCGGGGAGAAAAACCGTCTGCAATTCCGGCGCCATCGTCTCGTTCATGCCGGCCATCTGCATTTCGTAGTCGAGGTCGGTGCCGTCGCGCAGGCCCCGGATCATGATCGAAGCGCCATGCTTGCGGGCCGCGTCGATGACCAGCCCATCGAAGGAAACGACCTTGATGCGGCCGCTGTCCTTGCCGAACTCGGCCTTGGTCGCGGCCTCGATCAGCTCCACGCGTTCCTCGAAGGAAAACAAAGGTTTCTTGCCCGGATGGATGCCGATCGCAGCATAGACGGTATCGGCCACAGCCAGCGAGGCTTTCAGCACGTCGAGATGGCCGTTGGTCAGCGGGTCGAAGGAGCCGGCGTAAAGGGCGGTGCGTTCGGTCATGGCAGGCTTCTAGAGCAATTCCAGGAAAAGTGTGAGCGGTTTTCCGTGCGGAACTGCGCAAAAAATCCGCGTTTGAACCTTTTCGGCGCTATGAACGACAGATGAATGTGACGATCACGAACGTTTCACGCAACGTTCACTAGGTTGCCGCTTCAAGGGATGAAACCAAATCCCCATGTCATCGTTGTAAGCCCAGGAGAACACGCAAATGCTGATCTACATGCTTGCCACCGCAATGACCATCGTGATGCTGATCGCGACTGCATTCGGGTTGCACCAGGAAGCAGCGCGGGTGCGCGTCAAGGCCAACACCAAGCGGCTCGATGGTTTCGCTCATCGCAACGTCTACCGTCGCCATTGACCCACCATCACCGCACCGGCCCGGAGGGCCGGTGAAGCCTAAGCCGAGACTTATTCGCCCTCGCCCGTATCGTCCGCGCCAGTCTCGCTCGAAGACACATCTTCCGCCTCCTCGTCAGACTGCGGCTCCGAAATCCGCTCGACCGACACAACCTTCTCGCCTTCGGCCGTGTTGAAGATCGTCACGCCCTTGGTGGCGCGGCTGGCGAAGCGTATGCCGTTGACCGGCACCCGGATGACCGTGCCGCCGTCCGAAACCAGCATGATCTGATCGTCATCGCCGACCGGGAAGGTCGCGACAAGGCGGCCGATCTCGGCCGTCTTGGAAACGTCGGTGGCGCGAATGCCCTTGCCCCCGCGACCGATCATGCGGAAATCGTAGGACGACGAGCGCTTGCCATAGCCATATTCGGTCACCGTCAGCACGAGTTGCTCATGCGCCTTGAGGAACTCGTAACGCTCGTCGGAAAGCTCGGCTTCCTCGCCGACCTCCTCATTGGTGAGCGCAATCTCCTCTTCCTCGCCGGCTCCGCCGGCGGCAAGTCGGCGCTCGGCCGCCGCGCGCTTCAGATAGGCGGCGCGCTCGGCGGGTGACGCATCGACATGCTCGATGATCGACATCGAGATGATGCGGTCGGTCTCGGCCATGCTTATGCCGCGCACGCCGACGGAATTGCGGCTCTGGAAGACGCGCACGTCGGAGACCGGGAAACGGATGCACTGGCCGGAATTCGCCGTCAGGAGCACGTCGTCATTGTCGGTGCAGGTCTCGACGCCGAGGATCTCGTCGCCCTCTTCCTCCAGCTTCATGGCGATCTTGCCATTGCGGTTGACCTGGATGAAGTCGCTGAGCTTGTTGCGGCGCACGGTGCCGCGCGTGGTCGCGAACATCACGTCGAGCTCGCCCCAGCTGGTCTCGTCCTCCGGCAGCGGCATGATCGTGGTGATGCGCTCGCCCTGCTCGAGCGGCAGCATGTTGATCAGCGCCTTGCCGCGCGATTGCGGGTTGCCGATCGGCAGCCGCCAGACCTTTTCCTTGTAGACGATGCCGCGCGAGGAGAAGAACAGCACCGGCGTGTGCGTGTTGGCCACGAACAGCCTTGTGACGAAATCCTCTTCCTTGGTCGACATGCCGGAGCGGCCCTTGCCGCCGCGGCGCTGCGCCCGGTAGAGCGACAGCGGCACGCGCTTGATGTAGCCGGAATGGCTGACGGTGACGACCATGTCCTCGCGCTGGATCAGGTCCTCGTCTTCCATGTCCGCACCGCCCTCGGAGAGCTCGGTGCGGCGCGGGGTGCCGAATTCGTCGCGGACCGCGATGAGCTCGTCCTTGACGATCTGCTGTATGCGTGCGCGCGACGACAAAATATCAAGGAAATCAACGATCTCGGCGCCGATCTTGTTCAACTCGTCGGCGATCTCGTCGCGGCCCAGCGCGGTCAGGCGCTGCAGGCGCAGGTCGAGGATGGCGCGCGCCTGTTCCTCGGAGAGGTTGTAGGTGCCGTCCTCGTTGATGCGGTGACGCGGATCGTCGATCAGCTTGATCAGCGGCGCGACGTCGTGCGACGGCCAGCGCCGTTCCATCAACTGCTCGCGCGCCGTCTGCGGATCGGGCGCGGTGCGGATGAGCTTGATCACCTCGTCGATGTTGGCGACGGCAATCGCCAAGCCGACAAGGACGTGCGCCCGCTCGCGCGCCTTGCGCAACAGGTATTTCGTGCGGCGGCTGATCACCTCCTCGCGGAAACCGACGAAGGCTTTCAGCATGTCGATCAGCGTCATCACTTCCGGCTTGCCGCCGTTGAGCGCCACCATATTGGCGCCGAACGAGGTCTGCAGCGGCGTGAAGCGGTAGAGCTGGTTGAGGATGACGTCGGCGACGGCCTCGCGCTTAAGTTCGATGACGACCCTGTAGCCCTGGCGGTCGCTCTCGTCGCGGATGTCGGAGATGCCGTCGATGCGCTTCTCGCGCACCAGCTCGGCCATCTTCTCGATCATCGCCGCCTTGTTCACCTGATAGGGGATCTCGGTGACGACGATGGATTCGCGGTCGTTGCCGCGCCTTTCGATCTCGACGCGGCCGCGCATGACGATCGAGCCACGGCCGGTGGAATAGGCGCTGTAGATGCCGGAGCGCCCTAACACGATACCACCGGTCGGGAAATCCGGGCCCGGCACGATCTCCATCAGCGCCGGCAGGTCGATCGCCGGATTGTCGATGATCGCCATCGCTCCGTTGCACACTTCGGCGAGGTTGTGCGGCGGAATGTTGGTGGCCATGCCGACGGCGATACCACCCGAACCATTGACCAGAAGGTTCGGGAAGCGCGCCGGCAGTACCTTGGGCTCTTGTTCGGCGCCGTCATAATTGTCCTGGAAATCGACCGTTTCCTTGTCGATATCCTCCAGAAGCTCGTGCGCGACCTTGGTGAGCCGCGACTCGGTGTAGCGCATGGCCGCGGGCGGATCGGCGTCGATGGAGCCGAAATTGCCCTGTCCGTCGATCAGCGGCACGCGCAGCGACCAGTCCTGCGCCATGCGCACCAGCGCGTCGTAGATCGAGGCGTCGCCATGCGGATGGTATTTACCCATCACGTCGCCGACGATGCGCGACGATTTCACATGCTTGCGGTTCCAGTGGTAACCGCCTTCCTGCATGGCGTAGAGAATGCGCCGGTGCACCGGCTTCAGGCCGTCGCGCACGTCGGGCAGCGCACGGCTGACGATCACGCTCATGGCGTAATCGAGATAGGAGCGCTGCATCTCCTCGATGATCGAAATCGGCTCGATGCCGGTGGGGCCGCCGTCCGGCCCGCGCGGTGTCTTCTGGTCGGTCAAATCAGGTCACAATCCAGTCGGGAATCACTGCATGCTTATATAGGAAGCCTCGCCGAAACTCCAATGTCGGCCAGACTTTTCCAGAGACAATTTCGATGGTAATTTCAAATGGATACCGCTGATTGCGACGATATGGCCACGGTCGTTTTCGCCGCCATGCGGCAAGGTCGGTCATGGATCGGGCAAAAACCGCAAGTGCTGTGAACCTGGCCCTGTGGCCACCCTTGCGGGCCCTGAGTGGCTGGAGTGTCAAGGACCTCAACGGCGATCTGACGGCAGGCGTTACGCTGGCCGCGATCGCCATTCCCGAGCAGATGGCGACGGCGCGCCTTGGCGGTTTCGCGCCGGAGATCGGCTTCTTCACCTTCGTCGCCGGCTCCGTCGCCTTCGCGCTGCTCGGCGCCAACCGCCAGCTGTCGGCGGGGGCGGATTCGACGATCACGCCCTTGTTCGTTGGCGGGCTGGCGCTGATCGCCACCTCCGGCTCGCCGCATTATCTGGCGCTGGCGGCCATGCTGGCGCTGATGGTGGGGCTGCTGGTGGCGCTCAGCGGCATTTTCCGCCTCGGCTGGATTGCTGATCTCCTGTCCGTGCCGGTCACGACCGGCTTCCTCGCCGGCATCTCGGTTCACATCATGGTCTCGCAGCTGCCTGGATTGCTCGGCCTGCCGTCGCAAAGCGGCGAAACCCTGCGACGCGTCGGCGAGATCGCCGCTAACATCCATCTCACCAACCTCTGGAGCCTGGCGCTCGGTCTAGGCGTCTTCGCGATTGTCCTCGTCGCCGAGCGCGTCAGCGCGCGCATACCCGCGGCGCTGATCGGCATGGTGCTGGCAACGCTTGCCGTCATCACGCTGGGCCTTAAGAATCGCGGCGTCGAGGTGCTCGGCGCCTTGCCGAACGGGTTTCCGACGCCCGGATTGCCGCTGGTCAGCTTCGAGGACGCGCGGGCTCTCGTCCCGCTCGCGCTGCTGATCGCCATCGTCGTCATGGTGCAGACGGCAGCGACCAGCCGCTCCTTCCCGCCGCGGGACGGCGAAGCGCTCGACGTCAACCGCGACTTCGTCGGCGTCGGCGCGGGCAGCATCCTGTCCGGCCTGTTCGGTGCCTTTGCCGTCAACGCCAGCCCGCCTCGCACGGCCATCGTCGCGCAGACCGGCGGCCGCTCGCAGCTTTCGGGCCTGATTGCGGCAGCAATCGTTCTGGCGCTTGGCGCATTCGGCGGCCGCTTGCTCGCCGATGTGCCGCAGGCGGCGCTGGCCGGCGTGCTGATGTATGTGGCCCAGCGCATCCTGCGCTGGAGGGTGGCCGCAAACGTCTACCGCCAGGCGCCGGTCGAGTTCGCGCTGATCCTGATCACCATGGTCGCCATCGTCGTTCTGCCGATCGAAACCGGCGTCGCGATCGGCATCGGCCTGTCGTTGCTGCACGGCATCTGGGGCTCGACGCGCACGGAGCCTATCGAGCTGGCGCAGGTGCCGGGCACGTCGGTCTGGTGGCCGCCGAGCGGTTCCAGCGCGGGCGAGCAGCGCTCCGGCGTGCTCGTGGCGGCGTTCCAGGCGCCGCTTTCCTTCGTCAACGCCGACCGGTTCAAGCGCGGCTTGAGCGACCTGATCGACGCCAGCGAGGACGTGCAGTTGGTGGTGCTGGAAGCCAGCAACATCGTCGAGATCGACTATACCGCCGCCCAGGCGCTGATCGACACCATCCGCCATTGTCGCGACAAAGGCGCGGTCTTTGCTATCGCCCGCATGGAATCGCTGCGCGCCCAGGCAGCGCTCAAGCGGTTCGGCATCGCCGAGATCGTCGGCGCTGAGCGCATTTTCCACAGCGTCGACGCGGCGATCAAGAAACTTGGTCCGGGCAAACCACAGCTCAAGAAACAGGACAGCCTGCCATGATCGACCCCCGAGTGCCCATTGTCACTCCGGTCCCCGTCGAAGACCTAAGGCCGACGCAGATCACGGTCGGCATGCGTGAGGTTGCGTTGAAGCGCCAGATGATCCGGGCGCAGGACGCAAAGAAGAAAACCGGCGTCTTTCTGGGCAGACACATGGTGCCGGTGGTGCTCGGTCCCAAAAATCGCAACTACGTCACCGATCACCACCATCTCGCCCGCGCCCTGCTCGAGGAAGGCGTCAAGGATGTGCTGGTGACCGTGATCAGCGACCTGTCCGCGCTCGACAAGGACGCCTTTTTCTTCGTTCTGGACAATCGCGGCTGGATGCACCCCTTCGACGAGAACGGTCGGCGCCGCGATTACTCGGCCATTCCAAAGACCATCGGCGAGCTGGTCGATGATCCTTACCGGAGCATGGCGGGCGAGCTGCGCCGTCAGGGCGGCTACGCCAAGGACACGACGCCGTTCAGCGAATTCATCTGGGCGGATTTCCTGCGCCGGCGGATCGATAAGGATGCGGTTGCGAAGAACTTCGACAAGGCGATGAAGCAGGCACTGGTTCTGGCCAAAGGCAAGGATGCGGATTACCTGCCCGGCTGGTGCGGTCCGACGGACGATTGAGTGCAAACCTATCCGGCGCCGGTCCGCTTGGCCCGGTACGCGCCGGGCGCCTCCCCCATTTCGCGCCGGAACCGGCGGTTGAAAGTCGACAGATCGTTGAAGCCAGTATCGAAGGCGATCGTCGAGATCGCGGCGTTCGACGCGCGCAGGCGCACCGCGGCGCGGTGCATCCTCGTCCTCAGCACGAACTGATAGGGCGTCATGCCGGCGACGTGCCGGAAAATGCGCAGGAAATGATATGGGCTGGTCGCCGCGCCGTCGGCGAGCTCGGTCAGCGACAAGGGTCGATCGGCGTTGAGCTCGATCAGCCGCACCGCTTCGGCAACGCGTTTCTGGTCGCGGCGGCTGGGCGTCCGGGCGGGTTTGGAAGAACCGGTCGCGGCCTCAACCACCGCGCCGGCCATGCGCAGGCCGAGTTCCTCGAATGCGTCGCCGTCGCCCGTTTCTCGCGCCGCTTCCGCCTCGGCGAGCAGAGGCGCCAGCGCCGGCAAGGGCGGCAGACGCGGATCGGCGAAACCGAGCCGTTTCACACCCGGCAAGTCGGCCAGGACGCGCTCCAGATAGGCCGGCGAGAAATGGAAGGAGAGGCAGCGGTCGCCAGCGCCGTGCTCATGTCCGCATTCGTAGCAGGCGCCGGGATTTCCGAGCAGGATGGCGCCCGGCGCCAGCATCGCCGTGCCCTGGCGCGTGCGATAGCGGAACGCGCCCCTGGTCACCGCGGCGACGCAGAATCCGCGATGCTCTTCCTCGAATGGCCTGTCGCCGGCGGCCGCCGTGCAAACCACGTCGGACACCTGCCAGCCGGGCCCTGAAGCCAGAGTTTTCTGCGCGGTCGTCATGCCCGAAGATAGCAATTTTTCCCAAGCGACGAACCCTGCCGTGCCCCTATTGCTCGCCCTCTCCTGACAAACGAGGCAGCAACAATGACCGATTCCTTTGCCGAAGCCCTGCACAGCGACGGGCCCAAACCGGACCTCGCCGAAAAGCTGAAGCTCTACGGCCGCTTCATCGGCGCCTGGACATTCGACGCCACCCGCATCCTCGAGGACAGCACAAGGCTCACCGGGCGCGGCGAGGTGCATTTCGGCTGGGTTCTGGAAGGCAGGGCCGTGCAGGACGTCTGGATCCTGCCCGCCCGAGACGCCAGCTCCTCCCCGTCGCTCGGGCCATGGACCTTCTATGGCACGACATTGCGCGTCTACGATCCCACCGCCGATGCCTGGCACATCTTCTGGAGCGATCCGCGCAACCAGTATTACAGCCGACAGCTCGGCCGCGCCGAGGGCGACACGATCGTCCAGATCGGCGCCGACGGCACCGGTGCCTCGGTGCGCTGGAGCTTTTCGCGCATCACCGAAAACTCATTCCGCTGGCTCGGCGAGCGTTCGCAGGACAGCGGCTCGACCTGGCGGATGGAGGTCGAATTCCTGGCCCGTCGCGCGACTCCAGCCTGAGCGATCAACCAATTGTAATCATGGAGGAACCAATGCTCGACCATGTCTCGATCGGCGTCCGTGACGCCAATGCTTCGAAACGCTTCTATGACGCAGCGTTGAAGCCGCTCGGCTATTCCTGTCTCAGCCAGTCGCCCGGCTCGCTCGGCTACGGCGCCCAAGCGGTCCAGCTTTGGGTGAATGACGCCGGCCGGCCGGTTCCGGCCGAAGCGGAGTCCGGCCTGCATTTCTGTTTCTCCGCGCCGACACGCGCCAGCGTCGACGCCTTCCACGCGGCAGCATTGCGAGAAGGCGGCAAGGACAACGGCCAGCCCGGGCTCCGAACGGCCTATGGAGACAACTACTACGCCGCCTTCGTCATCGACCCGGATGGCTATCGCCTGGAGGCCTATTGCGGCAGGCCCGAATAGCCGGCTGATTTACCTTCCCGCCTGTTTCCAGCGCCCGGGCTTTGCTCTACCAATTGCGGAGCCTGGGCCTCGCCCGGCGGGAGGGGACCAGCGATGCCGAGTTTCGACAGCCTGTTCAACGCCTTCGTCACCATCCTGGTGACCATCGACCCGCCGGGACTGGCGCCGCTTTTCCTCGCCGTGACGCGCGGCATGAACCGCGAGGAGCGCCAGCAGGTCTCGGTGCGCGCCTCGGTGATCGGCTTCCTGGTGATGGCGCTGTTTGCGATTGCCGGCGCCTCGATCCTGTCGGTGTTCGGCATCACGCTGCCGGYCTTTCGGGTGGCCGGCGGCTTTCTGCTCTTCTTCATCGCCTTCGAAATGGTGTTCGAGCGCCGCCAGGACCGCAAGGAGAAGATCGGCGACGTCGYCATCACCAGGGACATGATCCACAACATCGCCGCCTTCCCGCTGGCGATCCCGCTGATCGCTGGCCCCGGCGCGATTTCGGCGACGGTGCTGTTGTCGGGCCATTTCGAAGGCTTTGCCGCCCAGGCGGCGCTGGTCGGCATCATCTTCCTCTGCCTCGTCATCACCTATCTGGTGTTCGTGCTGTCGGAACGCATCGACCGCATCCTCGGCCAGACCGGCCGCTCGATCCTGACGCGCCTGCTCGGCGTCATCCTGGCGGCCTTGGCGGTGCAATTCGTGGCCGACGGCGTCCGAGCGCTGATGGCCGCTTGAGCGACACCCCTACTGCCTACTGCCTACTGCCTACTGCCTACTTGGCCCCCGTCTCGACCACCTCGAAATCATGCGTGAGCGTCGCCGTCTTCGCCGTCATCGCGCTGGCCGAGCAGTATTTCTCGATCGACAGGTCGATCGCGCGCTTGACCTTGTCATGCGAGAGCGCGCGGCCCTTGACGATGAAATGCATGTGGATGCGGGTGAACACTTTGGGGTCGGTCTCGGCCCGGTCGGCGTCGAGCTCGACCACGCAATCCTCGACCGCCTCGCGGCCTTTCTCGAGGATGTGGACGACGTCAAAGGCCGAGCAGCCGCCGGTGCCGATCAGCACCAACTCCATCGGGCTCGGCCCCGGCGTCTTGCCATCCGCCCCATGCGCGGTGCCAAGCACGACCTTGTGGCCGCTGCCGGACTCACCGACAAAGGTGCGTTCCTCAACCCATTTGACGCGTGCTTTCAGTTTAATCTTCCTTGAGAAATTCCCGTCCGCACCTACTGGCCGAACACGACGGCATGCATGATCCGGCCAGGCAGTAGCGTGAAGATGCCGGCGCCGACCAGCGCGAACAGATAGAGTTTTATCATGGCGCCGCGATGCGCGGCCACCTTATGCGTATGCGCATACCACGTCGCCAGCGGCACGGTGACCAACACCAGGATCGACAACAGATGGATCGGACTGAACGGCCCGACGAGCCGGATCTGCTGGATCCAGAAGCTGGATATGGCGATGATCAGCATCAGCGCCGCCCAGGCATAACCCAGCGCGCGGTGGCGCACAGTCCCCTTCGGCAGCGCCAATTGGGCGCCGCCGATGGCTAAAGCGGCGAAGGCCGCGAAGGCATGCCATGGGACGGGAGGCGGCGCCGACAGAAGCGGTCCGAGCGACATCGCGCCTTCCTTCAAATGCCCGTTTCGAGACGCTTAGAACGGGATCTCGTCGTCCAGCTCGCGCGACGAGCCGCCGCCACCGCCGCCTCTGGAACCGCCGCCACCACGGCTGAAACCTTCGTTCGGGCCGGACTGGCCGAAATCGGAGCCGCGGCTGCTGCCGCCGCCGGTATAATTGCCGACCTGGCCGCCGCCACCCTCGCCGCGCGCGTCGAGCATCTGTAGCTCGCCGCGGAATTTCTGCAGCACGATCTCGGTCGTGTAGCGGTCGTTGCCGGTCTGGTCCTGCCATTTGCGGGTCTGCAGCTGGCCCTCGACATAGACCTTCATGCCCTTCTTCAAATACTGCTCGGCCACCTTGGCGAGCTGGTCGTTGAAGATCACGACATTATGCCACTCGGTCTTTTCCTTACGCTCGCCCGAGTTCTTGTCGCGCCAGCTTTCCGACGTGGCGACGCGGATGTTGACGACCGGATCGCCGGAATTCAGGCGGCGGATTTCAGGGTCCGCCCCGAGATTGCCGACCAGAATGACCTTGTTGACGCTACCCGCCATCTTACTTCTCCGCGCTCATCCGAAACAAATTTTAAGTCGCTCACCTTACAGCCTTGGGGTCGCCCATGCCCGCAAAGGCTGGCTTTTCCCACAAGGTTTTTGTTCTCTTTTCGTTCTAGTTGGAACCGTCCTTTCTGTCAAGGAATGTCAGCAAAGGCGGCGCCTGAACGTGTATCTCGATATGGCGATCAAATAGAAGCTTGCCAAATCGATAAGTATCGACTTATGCTTTTATCCATGATCGAGGCAGAGATTTTCCGGGCGCTTGCCGACCCGACGCGCCGCGCCGTTTACGAGCGGCTGACCGCCAGCGAGATGAGCGTGAGCGAGCTGCGCGCCGGCATGAGCGTGTCGCAGCCGGCGGTCTCGCAGCATCTTGCCGTGCTGCGCAGCGCTGGCCTGGTGGTCGAGCGGCGCGCCGGCCGCAACGCCTATTACCGCGCCGATCCGCAAGGGCTCGACCCCCTGCTCGGCTGGATCGAGCGCTACCGCGCCTTCTGGCCGGAACGCATCGAGAAGTTGAAGACGGTTCTGAAAGGAATGGACCAATGACGGCAACCGAAAMCCCGACGGTCGACGAGGCGCCGCTCAGCTTCGAATGCGACCTTCCCGATCCGCCGGAAAAAGTCTGGCGGGCACTGACCGAGCCGGAACTGCTCGCCGCCTGGCTGATGCCGAACGACATCAAGGCGGAAGCAGGCAGCCGCTTCGCCTTCGCCGGACCGGATGCGCCGATCGAATGCGAGGTGCTCGAGGCCGAGCCCGGCAGGCTGCTGCGCTACTCCTGGCGCGAGCGGCCCGGCGCGAAGGATGCGGACCAGTTCCCCGCCTTCGACAGCATCGTCACTTTCACGCTTGCCGGCACCGCCTCGGGCGGCACGCATCTCCGCATCGTGCATGACGGCTTCGCGCCGGCCGCGCAGCCGCTCGTCGCTGTTTCCGGCGCCGGCTGCGGGGTTTCGCTTTATGCGCGCAAGAACCCGACCGCCGCCAATGCGCCCTCAATGATGCTGCGCGCGGCCTGATCGATAGAAACAGAGGAAACCCGTCATGAGCATTGCCAATCTTGTGCCGATGGTCATCGAGCAATCGAGCCGCGGCGAGCGCTCCTTCGATATTTTTTCGCGGTTGCTGCGCGAGCGCATCGTCTTCATCAACGGCGAGATCAACGACAACGTCTCGGCGCTGGTTTGCGCCCAGCTTCTGTCGCTTGAATCGGACAATCCCGACAAGGAGATCTCGCTCTACATCAACTCGCCCGGCGGCATGGTGACCAGCGGCTTCGCCATCTACGACACCATGCAATACATCTCCTGCCCGGTGTCGACGGTGTGCATGGGCTTTGCCGCCTCGATGGGCTCCTTCCTGTTGATGGCAGGCTCGCCGGGGCGCCGTATCGCCCTGCCCAACACCAGGATCGTGCTGCATCAGCCGCTCGGCGGCTTCCAGGGCCAGGCCTCCGACATCCAGCGCCACGCCGAGGACATCGTGCGCACCAAGCAGCATATGACCGAGCTCTACGCCAAGCATTGCGGCCGCACCTATGAGGAGGTCGAGCGCACACTCGACCGCGACTATTTCATGAGCGCCGCGGAAGCCAAGGACTGGGGTCTCGTCGACCACGTCTACGACACGCGCAAGAAAGCGGCCTGACGTCGCGGGCCAGGCGCGCGGCAATTTGATCGCCGCGCGTCTGGCATCGCTCCAGCCGCGTCCCTATAGTCCGCGTATGATCGGATCCGTTCAGCCCAGACATGTGTGCCCTATCCTCGCCGCGCTTGCCGCCGCGCTGATGGCCGGCACCGCGCTTGCCGACGACAGCTCGACGCAGACATTGCCAGGTGTCAGCGACGACTACCGCATCGCCAAGCCGGCGCCGCAGTCGGAGCCGGATGACGCCCAGCCCGCCGGCAACGACGGTTCGTTCAAGATCGGCAACACCGATGTCAGGATCGGCGGCAGCATAACGATCGACATGGCGACGGGCGGCATGAAGCTGCCGAACCGCTGATCGTCCTGCCACGGGAATTTGTCGGATGGGCCGGTGCTTGTCCGCACCATCGGCGAACGTGGCGATTGGCCGAGGCGCCTCTCAGTTCGTCATTTTAGGGCGGAGCAAGGAGCGAAGCGACGCGCGCAGACCATAGAATCCATTCCGTGACATAGAAGCGATGCAGCGATACAGAACTAATTCGGCGCTGTGCTGGAGCCTTTATTCTGCACTGTAGTACCCATCATGAATATCACGGCATGGGGTCTGCGCTCCGCTTCGCGTCGCTCCGCCCTAGAATGACGACGTTGCGAAGGCTCCGGCCAACTGCGAACCTATCATGACCGCAAAAAATGTAAGCCCCATCCCTGCTTTGCAGACGGATGGGGCTTCATGGATCTGAAATCCAACTTTAGCCGGGAGTGGACTGCCGGCGTTCTGTTTCGGATGCAACGCGGCATTCAGCCGACGATCCGACTATCGTCTCTGATTGTAGGGAATCGGCAAGTCACGGTTTGTCGGGCTGGCGTTTCAAGTCTGCCCTGGCACTTATGCCCGCCGCGGCTCCATCTCCGTGTGGAGCCTCAAGGGACTGTCCGGTGGCGTCATGCTCCGCTCCTGGGTCCGTTGCGACAATGTCGTTCGAAGCGCAAATCGCTATCGCCTGCGGCGTCTCGCAGGCCGCCTGTTGGGCGGCGAGGCCATCGAAAGACGGCCGGCTTCGTTGACGGTTTTGAGACTGCTCCCCTGGGTCCGCGACGTCAACCGTCGATAGCCGGTTACCGAAAAATGTGATCGGCAGGAGGTTACGTACGGGTAAGCCGAGTGGCCCTGTGGATCAATGGGACGGGATCGGCGGCACTTGTCTCCACGGCGCCTGGCGCGATTGTTTCCACAGCGCTTTGTCAGGAGCGTGTTCGGCCTTTGTTCTTTCCGCTTGCCCGCTCGCGCGAAAGGCGGTTAAACCCAAGATAGGCTTCTTCCGTCGAGATTGTGGCGTCTCTCGACGCGGCGGCAAAACAACCTACATATAGGATGGCCGGGACGAACCCGCCCAATCCAGCAAATTCCAGATCTGAGGCGGCGACCGGCGATGGCCGACCAAAAATACCTTTCCATTCGCGGGGCGCGCGAACACAATCTCAAGAACGTCGATCTCGACCTGCCGCGTGACAGCCTGATCGTCATGACGGGGCTGTCCGGCTCCGGCAAGTCGTCGCTCGCTTTCGACACCATCTATGCCGAGGGCCAGCGCCGTTACGTCGAAAGCCTGTCGGCCTATGCGCGGCAGTTCCTCGAGATGATGCAGAAACCGGACGTCGACCAGATCGACGGCCTGTCGCCCGCCATCTCGATCGAGCAGAAGACCACCTCGCGCAACCCGCGCTCAACGGTCGGCACCGTCACCGAAATCTACGACTATATGCGCCTGCTTTTCGCGCGCGTCGGCATCCCCTATTCGCCGGCGACAGGCCTGCCGATCGAGAGCCAGACCGTCAGCCAGATGGTCGACCGCGTGCTGGCGCTGGAGGAAGGCACACGTCTCTATCTGCTGGCGCCGATCGTGCGCGGCCGCAAGGGCGAATACCGCAAGGAACTGCTGGAGCTGCAGAAGAAGGGGTTCCAGCGCGTCAAGGTCGACGGCGTCTTCTACGAGATCGCCGACGTGCCGGCGCTGGACAAGAAGTACAAGCACGACATCGACGTGGTCGTCGACCGCATCGTCGTGCGCGGCGATCTGGCGACCAGGCTCGCGGACTCGATGGAGACCGCGCTGAAGCTCGCCGACGGACTGGCCGTGGCCGAGTTCGCCGACCGGCCGCTCGACGCCAGCCTGACCGGCGAGGATTCGGTCAACAAGTCGAAGAACGAGACGCATGAGCGCATCCTGTTCTCGGAAAAGTTTGCGTGCCCGGTCTCCGGCTTCACCATTCCCGAGATCGAACCCAGGCTGTTCTCCTTCAACAACCCGTTCGGCGCCTGCCCGACTTGCGATGGCCTCGGCAGCCAGCGCGCCATCGATCCCAACCTCGTGGTGCCGGACGAGAACGTCTCGCTGCGCGACGGCGCCATCAGCCCGTGGGCGAAGTCGACCTCGCCCTATTACGCGCAGACGCTTGAGGCGCTGGGCAAGGCCTATGGCTTCAAGCTCGGCGACAAGTTCAAGGATTTGAGCGCCGCGGCTAAAGAAGCCGTGCTGCACGGCACCGGCGAGCGCGAGATCACCTTCCAGTATGACGACGGCCTGCGCTCCTATAAGACCACCAAGACGTTCGAGGGCGTCATCCCCAATCTCGACCGGCGCTGGAAGGAAACGGAATCGGCCTGGATGCGCGAGGAGATCGAGCGCTTCATGTCGGCCACCCCCTGCCCCGCCTGCAACGGCTATCGCCTGAAGCCGGAAGCGCTGGCAGTGAAGATCGCCGGCAAGCACATCGGCGAGGTCACCGAGCTGTCGATCCGCAAGGCCGACCAATGGTTCACCGACCTGCCGGCGCAGCTCAACGAGAAGCAGAACGAGATCGCGGTGCGCGTGCTCAAGGAGATCCGCGAGCGGCTGCGCTTCTTGAACGATGTCGGCCTCGACTATCTGACGCTGTCGCGCAATTCCGGCACGCTGTCGGGCGGCGAGAGCCAGCGCATCCGGCTCGCCTCGCAGATCGGCTCGGGCCTCACCGGCGTGCTCTATGTGCTGGACGAGCCGTCGATCGGCCTGCACCAGCGCGACAATGCGCGCCTTCTCGATACGCTCAAGCACCTGCGCGACATCGGCAACACGGTGATCGTCGTCGAGCATGACGAGGATGCCATCCTGCATGCCGACTATGTCGTCGACATCGGCCCCGCCGCCGGCATCCATGGCGGCCGCATCATCGCGCAGGGCACGCCGCAGCAGATCATGGCCACGCCCGCCTCGATCACCGGCAAGTACCTGTCGGGCGAGCTCGAAGTGACGACGCCGGAAGTGCGCCGCGAAGCCAAGAAGAACCGGCGCATCAAGGTCGTCGGCGCGCGCGGCAACAATCTGAAGAACGTCACGGCCGAGATCCCGCTCGGCACCTTCACCTGCGTCACCGGCGTGTCCGGCGGCGGCAAGTCGACCTTCCTGATCGAGACGCTGTTCAAGGCGGCCTCGCGCCGCATCATGGGCTCGCGCGAGCATCCGGCCGAGCATGACCGCATCGAGGGGCTGGAATTCCTCGACAAGGTCATCGACATCGATCAGTCGCCGATCGGCCGCACGCCGCGCTCCAACCCGGCGACCTATACCGGGGCCTTCACGCCGATCCGCGACTGGTTCGCCGGCTTGCCGGAAGCGAAGGCGCGCGGCTATCAGCCGGGCCGCTTCTCCTTCAACGTCAAGGGCGGCCGCTGCGAGGCCTGCCAGGGCGACGGCGTCATCAAGATCGAGATGCACTTCCTGCCCGACGTCTACGTCACCTGCGACGTCTGCCACGGCAAGCGCTACAACCGCGAGACGCTCGACGTGCTGTTCAAGGGCAAGTCGATCGCCGACGTGCTCGACATGACGGTCGAGGAAGGCGTCGACTTCTTCTCGGCTGTGCCCGGCGTGCGCGACAAGCTGGAGACGCTGAAGCAGGTCGGCCTCGGCTATATCCATATCGGCCAGCAGGCGACGACGTTGTCGGGCGGCGAGGCGCAGCGGATAAAACTCGCCAAGGAACTGTCGCGCAAGGCGACCGGCAAGACGCTCTACATTCTCGACGAGCCGACCACCGGCCTGCATTTCCACGACGTCGCCAAGCTGCTCGAAGTGCTGCACGAGCTGGTCGACCAGGGCAACACGGTGGTGGTCATCGAGCACAATCTCGAGGTGATCAAGACCGCCGACTGGGTGCTTGATCTCGGCCCAGAAGGCGGCGACGGCGGCGGCGAGCTGGTTGCGTCCGGCACCCCGGAAGCGATCGTGCGCGAGAAGCGCAGCTACACCGGCCAGTTCCTGAAGGAGCTTCTGGAGCGGCGCCCCGGAGGCAAACGCGAAGCGGCCGAGTGATGGCAGGACACGGCCTGATCTCCGTCGAAAGCCGCTTCCGCGTCGGTGAAACCATCGACCGGCTGGTCGAGACGGTCACCAGCGCGGGATTACGCGTCTTCGCGCGCATCGACCATGCTGCCGGTGCGCATGAGATCGGCGCGCCGTTGCGGCCAACCGAATTGCTGATCTTCGGCCATCCGAAGGGCGGCACGCCGTTGATGCAGGACCATCAGCTTGCCGGCATCGACCTGCCGATCAAGGCGCTGGCCTGGGAAGACGAACAAGGCAAGGTCTGGCTGTCCTACAACGACGCGCGGTGGCTAGCAGAGCGCCATAGCCTCGGCGACACCAGCCGCGATGCCGTCGCGGCGATTGCCGCCGGCCTGAAGAAGGTTGTCGCGGCCGCTGCCGGGGTGGACCAATCATGAGATTGGCCCGCCCCGACGATCTCGTCGCCGTCGTCGCGCTGACTGCGGATGCCTATGCGCCGTACACACCCATCTTCGGTGGGCCGCCGGTCCCTGTCACCGAGGATTACGCGCCGCGGATCGAGCGCAGCGAGGTCTGGCTGCTGGAAGAAGGATCGGAACTAGCCGGATTGATCGTCCTCGAACGTCATCCCGACCACGCCATGATCTTCAGCGTCGCGGTCGCACCGGCTTTCCAGGGCAGGAAGCTCGGCATCAAATTGCTCGACTTCGCCGACGAGCAGGCGCGGTCGTGGGGCGTGCCGGAGGTGCGGCTCTACACCAATTCGCGCATGGAGCGGAACATAGCGCTCTATGCAGCCTACGGCTATCGCGAAACGGGTCGCCGCGCCAATCCATACCGGCCGGGATGGACCCTGGTGGACATGGTGAAGCCGGTCGACCTAACCGCATTTTGAACGGAGGAGGAAGACGATGACTGCCCAAGGAAAAATCCGCTCCGGCATGGGCGGCTGGACTTTCGAGCCCTGGGATACCTCCTTCTATCCGGAGAAGCTCGCCAAGGCCAAGCAGCTGCACTACGCCAGCCGGCAGGTGCCGAGCATCGAGGTTAACGGCACCTATTATTCCAGCTTCAAGGAACCGACTTTCGTCAAATGGGCCAACGACGCGCCGGACGATTTCGTCTTCTCGCTCAAGGGCAACCGCTTCGTTACCAACCGTCGCGTGCTCGGCGAGGCCGGCGAATCGATGATGCGCTTCCTCGGCTCCGGCGTCGCCGCGCTCGGCGAGAAGCTCGGGCCGATCCTGTGGCAGTTCGCGCCGACCAAGAAATTCGACGCCGACGATTTCGAAGCGTTCCTGAAGCTTCTGCCCGAAAAGCAGGACGGCGTGCCTCTGCGCCACGCGCTGGAAGTGCGCCATGACAGCTTCATCGTGCCGGAATTCCCGGCGCTTGCGCGCAAATACAAGGCCGCGATCGTCTATGCCGACCATGCGAAATATCCGGCGATCGCCGACGTCACCGGCGACTTCGTCTACGCACGCCTGCAGACCGGCAGCGACGACAACCCCGACTGCTACACGCCGAAAGGCCTCGACGAATGGGCGGCGCGGGTGAAGACCTGGGCGGAGGGCAAGCAGCCCGCCGACCTGCCGCGCGCCGACCCTAAGACCGATGCGCCGGTCAAGCCGCGCGACGTGTTCGCCTACTTCATCACCGAAGGCAAGGTGCGCGCCCCGTTCGGCGCCATGGCGCTGATGAAGCGGGTCGCGAACTGACAAGGGCAAACCCCGCAATCTTCGCGGCGATCGTAACGTAATCGATACTTCCTTGCTGCACTAATGGACCTACGTCAGGTTGCAGAAGCCCGGCGCCGGCAAGGACGCGTGCATGCTGCTCGACTACAATTCATTGCTTCTGGCCGTCGGCTTCTCCGCCGCTTGCCTCAGCCTCACCCTGTTCGGAACCTGGATGGCCGCCCGTTCCGACAAGTTCCTTTTGACCTGGGCAGTCAGCGTGCTGGTCGTGGTGTGCGAAGTCTTTGCCTACGACGCCTATATCGCAAGGCCCGGAACGGCGCTCGGCGTGCTGACGCTGGCGCTGCTCCTGCTCGGCTTCTCCGTCATGCTGGGCGCCGCCCACCAATTCAGGACCAGGCGCTCGCCTTTGCCGCTGATCGCGCTCGGCGCCGGCACTTCCTATGCTCTCGCGCTCCCGCCCATGGCCCATGGCTATGACGGACTGGCCTTCATGCTGGAAAACGCCTTGGCAGCCCTGCTCCTGTTCGGAACCGCCTATGAATATTGGCGGGGCCGCGCGGAAGCGCCCGTCCATCTCATCGGCGTGGCGCTGCTTTACTCGCTGACCGCGGCGTCCTTCGTGCTGTGCGCGGCCGTGCTGGCATGGGACGGCAAGCTCGTCCTCGGCCATGCGCCGAGCAACTGGGCGGAGGATCTGAGCCTCGTCATCGTCATCGCCTCCATGACCGGCATCGGCGCATTGTCGCTGGCGCTCAACCAGGGGCGGCACGCCCGCCATCATCAGCGCGAGGCGCAGACCGACGCCTTGACCGGCTTGCTCAACCGCCGCGCTTTGTTCGACCTGCACGGCAAGGCACCGGTCAGCGCTTTCACGGCGGTGGTGGTGTTCGACCTCGACGGCTTCAAGGCGATCAACGATCAGTTCGGCCACGCCGCCGGCGACGAGGTGCTGAAGGTCTTTGCCCAGGTGCTCTCCGCCGACCTGCGTCCGAATGACTCCGTCGCCCGCATGGGCGGCGAGGAATTCGCCATGGTGCTGAGGCGCACCTTGCCCGAGACGGCCGAGGCGACGGCCGAACGTGTCAGGGCCGCCTTCGCCGCGCGTACCGTCGAGACGGAGACCGGGCCGTTGCGCTGTACGGTCAGCGCCGGCTTCGCCTTCGGCAGCAGCGATGGCATGAGCTTCGACAAGGTCCTCAGCGCCGCCGACAAGGCGCTCTATGCCGCCAAACGCGGCGGCCGCAACCGCGTGCTCGACTTCCGCCGTGCCGGGTGACCTTTACGGCCCCGCGCTCGCCCTCAGTGGTGGGCGATCACTTCGTTGAAGGCGTCGAGATCGACGTAGAAGACCTTGGTCATTTCGCCCAGCAGATCGTCCTCGTCATAGCCCTGCGACATCAGGATGTTGATCGCCGTCATGATATCGTCGCGATCGGTGAGGCGCCGCTTCTGATAGTCCTCGACAAAACGTTCCATCGCCGTCCCCTGGCACGAATCTTTTGGACGCGTTGACCGACAATCACTGCAGGGAAAGCTAGGCAGGCTTGCTTGCGTGGAACTTGCGGGCGGTGTCCGCGCGCCTTCCCCTTCATTCGCGACTGATACGGAAAGCGGCCGACTCACCAAGGCCAAGAAAAGACTAGCATGTGGTATTGAGCACGCCAGAGCGCTCAACAACTTCGTCATCCTTCGGCGCAACGACGCGAAATGGAGCGAAGACCCAAGGATCCATTCCGTTACTTCCGAGCGTCATTTACGGTGTAGAGTTTGGAATGGCGACGACCCAGGCTACACTGTCAGGAACTTGCGCACATCCGCCCTATCGAGGTCTTCCGCCGGACCCGTATGCACGATCTGGCCGCGATCCATGATGTTGACCTCGTCGGCAAGCTCGCGGCAGAAGTCGAGATACTGCTCGACCAGCAGCACCGCGATCCCCGCCTGGTCGCGCAAATAGCGGATGGCGCGGCCGATATCCTTGATGATCGAGGGCTGGATGCCTTCGGTCGGCTCGTCGAGCACCAGGAGCTTCGGCCGCATCACCAGCGCCCGCCCGATGGCGAGCTGCTGCTGCTGACCGCCGGACAGGTCGCCGCCGCGGCGGCCGAGCATCTGCTTGAGCACCGGGAACAGCTCGAAGACATGGGCAGGGATATTGCGGTCTGCGCGCCGCAAAGGCGCGAAGCCGGATTCCAGGTTCTCGCGCACCGTGAGCAGGGGGAAAACCTCCCTGCCCTGCGGCACGAATGCGATGCCCGACCGGGCGCGATCATACGCCGCGCTCCGGTCGAGCGCCTTCCCCTCGAAGGCAACGCTTCCGCTCGTCAGCCGGTGGTGGCCGACGATGGATCTCATCAAACTGGTCTTGCCGACGCCATTGCGGCCGAGCACGCAGGTGATCTTGCCGGCGCCCGCCTTCAGCGAAACGCCGCGCAGCGCCTGGGCGGCGCCGTAATGCAGCGTGGCGTTGGAGACTTCGAGCATGGTCAGCCTCTCCTCCAGCGCTTCAGGAAAGAGAAATCGAAACGGTAGAACGGAACACGCCAGACCATGCTTCACCGCCCCAGATAGACTTCGACGACGCGCTCGTCCGCCGAGACGAAATCGAGCGTGCCTTCCGACAGCACCGAGCCTTCATGCAGGCAGGTGACCTTGACGCCGAGCTCGCGCACGAAATGCATGTCATGCTCGACGACGACCACCGAATGGTCGCGGGCGATGTCCTTGAGCAGGCGCGCGGTCTCCTCGGTCTCGGCATCGGTCATGCCGGCGACTGGCTCGTCGACAAGCAAAAGCTTCGGGTCCTGCGCCAAGAGCATGCCGATCTCCAGCCATTGCTTCTGGCCGTGGCTGAGATTGGCGGCGAGCTCGTCGCGCTTGTCGCCGAGACGGATGACGCCGAGGATGTCGTCGATGCGCCGCGTCTCGGCCGCCGAGCGGCGATGGAACAGCGCCGGGAAAATCGAGCGCGGGCCTTTCAGCGCCAGCATCAGATTGTCCTCGACGCTGTGGCTCTCGAAGACCGTGGGCTTCTGGAATTTGCGGCCGATGCCCATCATGGCGATCTCGGCCTCGTCATGCCGGGTGAGATCCACCTGGCCGTCGAAGAACACCTCGCCTTCGTCCGGCCGTGTCTTGCCGGTGACGATGTCCATCATCGTTGTCTTGCCGGCGCCGTTGGGGCCGATGATCGCGCGCATCTCGCCTTTGTCGAGCACCAGCGACAGGTTGTTGATGGCGCGAAAACCGTCGAAGGAAACCGAGACGCCGTCGAGATAGAGGATGGTGTTCGATTTGCTCATGATCGTTCACTCCGCCGGCTGCGGTTCGGCGCCGGCAGCGGACCAGGCGCCCGGTGTCCTCGCCGCCGAGCGCACGATCTTCGGCTCCGGCGCGTCAGGATCGACCCCGGCCTCGGCGCCAAGCGAAGCCGCGCGCAGCGCCTTGGCCTGGCTGCGCCAGCCGTCCCACATGCCGACGATGCCCTTGGGCAAAAGCAGCGTGACCGCGACGAACAGTCCGCCCAGCGCGAACAGCCAGAATTCCGGCAGCACGCCGGTGAACCAGGATTTGCCGGCATTGACCAGCAGCGCGCCGAGGATCGGGCCGACGATGGTGCCGCGCCCGCCGACGGCGGTCCAGATCACCACCTCGATCGAGTTGGCCGGATCGAATTCGCCCGGATTGATGATGCCGACCTGCGGCACGTAGAGCGCGCCGGCGATGCCGGCCATGATTGCCGAGACGGTGAAGGCGAACAGCTTGACGTTCTCGGCCCGCCAGCCGAGGAAGCGGGTTCGGCTCTCGGCATCGCGCACCGCCATCAGCAGCTTGCCGTATTTGGAGCGCACGATCGCGGCGGTGACGAAGACGGCCAGCGCCAGAGTGACGGCGCTGGCGGCGAACAGCGCCGAGCGCGTCGCGTCGGCCTGCACGTTGAAGCCCAGAATATCCTTGAAGTCGGTCAGGCCGTTGTTGCCGCCGAATCCCATGTCGTTGCGGAAGAAGGCGAGCAGCAGCGCATAGGTCATCGCCTGGGTGATGATCGAGAGATACACGCCGGTGACGCGGCTACGGAAGGCGAACCAGCCGAAGACGAAGGCGAGCAGGCCCGGCACCGCAAGCACCATGAGCGCCGCAAACCAGAAATGATCGAAGCCGTACCAGAACCAGGGCAGCTCCTTGTAGTTCAGGAACACCATGAAATCAGGCAGGATCGGATTGCCGTAGACGCCGCGCGAGCCGATCTGGCGCATCAGATACATGCCCATCGCATAGCCACCGAGCGCGAAGAAGGCGCCGTGGCCAAGCGAAAGGATGCCGCAATAGCCCCAGACGAGATCGAGCGCGAGCGCGAGCAGCGCGTAGCACAGATATTTGCCGACCAGCGCCACGATGTAGGGCGGGATATAGAAGCCGCTTTGCGGCGACACCGCGAGGTTGAGCAGCGGCACGATGATGGCGGCTGCCAGCAAAGCGAGGATGGTGACGGCGATCCGGCGGTCGGCCGAAAAGAAGCGCTGCGCGATCATGCTTCCACCGCCCTGCCCTTCAGCGCGAATAGGCCGCGCGGGCGTTTCTGGATGAACAGGATGATCAGCACGAGCACGACGATCTTGCCGAGCACCGCGCCGGCATAGGGCTCGAGGAACTTGTTGACGATGCCGAGCGAGAAGGCGCCGACCAGCGTGCCCCACAGATTGCCGACGCCGCCGAAGACAACGACCATGAAACTGTCGATGATGTAGCCGCGGCCGAGATTGGGCGAGACATTGTCGATCTGGCTGAGCGCCACGCCGGCGATGCCTGCGATGCCGGAGCCGAGCGCGAAGGTCAGCGCGTCGACCCAAGGCGTCCTGATGCCCATCGAGGCGGCCATGCGCCGGTTGGCGGTGACGGCGCGCATCTGCAGCCCCCAGGGCGTGCGCTTCATGACGTAGAGCAGCACCACGAACACGGCGAGCGCGAACACCAGGATCCACAGCCGGTTCCAGGTGATGGCGAGCTGGCCGACATCGAAGGATCCCGACATCCATGACGGGTTGCCGACCTCCTGGTTGGTCGGTCCGAAGATGGTGCGCACCGCCTGCTGCAGGATCAGCGAGACGCCCCAGGTGGCCAGAAGCGTCTCCAGCGGTCGGCCATAGAGGAAGCGAATGATGCCGCGCTCGATCGCCAGCCCAACCAGCCCCGCCACAAGGAAGGCGAGCGGCAGAGCGATCACCAGCGACCAGTCGAACAGGCCGGGAAACGAGGTGCGGATCACCTGCTGGACGACGAAGGTGGTATAGGCGCCGAGCATCACCATCTCGCCATGCGCCATGTTGATGACGCCCATGACGCCGAAGGTGATGGCAAGCCCGATCGCCGCGAGCAGCAGCACCGATCCCAGCGAAATGCCGTACCAGATGTTCTGGCCGGCATCCCACAGCGCCAGCGTCGAATTGATGCTGCCGATGGCAGCCGTTGCCGCATCTTTGACCGATCCCTGCGAACTCGCCTCGACCGAGGTCAGCAGCGACAGCGCATCGCGATCGCCGCGCGCCGCAATAACCGAGATCGCCGCCAGCTTGTCGGCTTCCGGCTTATCGGAAACCAGCACCGACGCCGCGCGAGCCTGCTCGAACAGCGTCTTCACCGCTGGTTCCGTCTCTGCCGCTATCGCGGCGTCGAGCGGCTCGATATTCGCTGCATCGGGCGTCTTGAACATCGTCATCGCCGCGGCAAGGCGCACGCTTGCATCCTTGGCGCGCAAGGTCAGCGTGCCCAGCGCGTCACGGATCGTGCGGCGCAGACCATTGTTGACCTTGATCTTTGTCAAATCGGCCTTGGCGGCATCGGCCACCTTCTCGCCGCTCAGCGGATCGAGCAATTCGATGCCGTCTCCCGCTTCCTTGCCGACGAAGACCTGGGAGTCGCTCTTGCGGATGTAGAGATTGCCGTCGGCCAGCGCCGAGAGCGGGCGCTCGACGGCCGGATCGCCGCTGGCAGTCAGCTCGCGCACGACGGCCTCCGTGGCCGAGAAACCGCTGGCGGCCGCGAATTTGGCGATCGTCGCGCGCAGGTCGGCCTCGGCCGCCTTCGACGGCAACAAGCTCGCCATCGTCAGCAGAAACATCAGACCAATTGCGCGCAGCAGCAGCATTGTCGTCTTCAAGCGGCTTTCTCAAGCAATTCCGGGAAAAGYGCGAAGCGGTTTTCCGTCCGAAATTGCGCAAACCAGGTTTCGGTGACCTTGCCCGGGCGGGTCGAAGAACCTGCCCGGGCAGTTGTCCCGGATCGTGGGGCCACTCCGCGATCCAAGAGACCTTGGAAGCCTGGATCTAGGTCCAGGCCGGGATCAGTTGGTGCCCTTGCCGCCGCACTTCCCCGTCTTGACGTTGAAGTTGCCGCAACTGAGCGGCGCCCGCCAATCGGAGATCAGGTCCTTGGAGTCCGGCAGGTAGTCCGACCACTCGTCGCCCATGACGAGGCCGGGCGTCTGCGAGACGGTCTCGAACTGGCCATCGGCCTGGATCTCGCCGATCAGCACCGGCTTGGTGATGTGGTGGTTCGGCATCATCGTCGAATAGCCGCCGGTCAGGTTCGGCACCGAAACGCCGACCATGGCGTCGATGACCTTGTCCGGGTCGGTGGTGYCGGCCTTCTCGACCGCCTTCACCCACATGTTGAAGCCGATGTAATGGGCTTCCATCGGGTCGTTGGTGGTGCGCTTGTCGTTCTTGATGAACTTGTGCCAGTCGTCGATGAACTTCTTGTTCGCCGGCGTGTCGACGCTTTCAAAGTAGTTCCAGGCGGCGAGATGGCCGACCAGCGGCCCGGTGTCGAGACCGGCGAGTTCCTCCTCACCGACCGAGAAGGCCATGACCGGGATGTCTTCGGCCTTGATGCCCTGGTTGCCGAGTTCCTTGTAGAAGGGCACGTTGGCGTCGCCGTTGACGGTCGAGACCACGGCCGTCTTCTTGCCGGCCGAGCCGAATTTCTTGATCGCCGAGACCTCGGTCTGCCAGTCGGAGAAGCCGAATGGCGTGTAGTTGACCATGATGTCTTCCGCCGGCACGCCCTTCGCCTTCAAATAGGCCTCGAGGATCTTGTTGGTCGTCCGCGGATAGACATAGTCGGTGCCCTCGAGCACCCAGCGCTTCACCGAGCCGCCATCGGCGCTCATCAGATAGTCGACGGCCGGAATGGCCTGCTGGTTCGGGGCAGCGCCGGTGTAGAAGACGTTGCGCTCGCTCTCCTCGCCCTCATACTGGACGGGATAGAACAGGATGTTGTCGAGTTCCGAGAACACCGGCAGCACCGATTTGCGCGACACCGAGGTCCAGCAGCCGAACACAGCCGCGACCTTGTCCTTGGAAATCAGCTCGCGCGCCTTCTCCGCGAACAGCGGCCAGTTGGATGCCGGATCGACGACCACGGCTTCCAGTTTCTTGCCGAGCAGGCCGCCCTTGGCGTTTTGTTCATCGATCAGCATCAGCATGACGTCTTTCAGCGTCGTCTCCGAAATCGCCATGGTCCCCGACAGCGAATGGAGGATGCCGACCTTGATCGTGTCCTCAGCCGCCCTGGCGGAAGCAGACGCCAGCAGACCGGCCGCGACGACGCCCGCCGACAGGATTTTTGTTATTTTCGCGAAGTTACCCCTCATATGACACACTCCCAAGCGTGATTGTTTGCATCGCAATATTAGCGGTGCAAGCGACGTGCCAGACGGGAATGCGCTCAACGAAATTTCGGGATAACGAAGCGATTACAACCGGTTATCCGGCAGCCGGGAAACTTTTCGCATCCGCTGCGATGCAGCGGACTGAGAAAAGTTTACGCAACACTGCCTAGATTTTACCCAAATGGTAAAAATGCCCAAACTTTCATCATACCGGCAAAAGCAGCCTGATCAGCCCTGTTGCGGGCCCATGGCAAAATGGGGCAAGGTCGCCGCGCAAACGAGCAACGTCATGGCCCTGCGCACGATCCTGACCTTCCTGCTTCTGATGTCCGCCGCCGGCGGCGCGCGCGCCGATTTTGCCGACGGCAAGCTGCCGGACGGCGCCTATCACTGCGAGGTCTACCTGCTCGGCCTGTTCCTTGACCTCGGCGTGATCACCATCAAGGGCAGCCTCTATAGCGGTCCGGTAACCTTCGGCGCACCGCCGCCGCCTTACAATTACCAGATGAACCCCAATGGCGAGATCACCTGGCTTGGTCCGCTCGGCGGCTACACAAGCGGCGGCAATTCGATCTCAATGACCCAGGCGACGCTGGACGACCCGAGCGGCCCCTCCTTCGACATCATCATGAAGCAGCAGGACGGCGCCTTCACGGCCTCGACCTGCACCAGAAGATAGCCCGCAGGTTCACATAAAAAAGGCGCGGAACCCTCACGGGTCCCGCGCCAGCAGGCAGTCGGGAGGTCAAATAGTTTTGGCCGACATTTGCGCGGCGATGTAGTCGGCCTGGCGGATCGCCAGCGTCACGATGGTCAACGTCGGATTTTCCGCGGCGCCGGTGGTGAACTGGCTGCCGTCGGAAACGAACAGGTTCTTGATGTCGTGCGACTGGCCGTGCTTGTTGACGACGCCGTCCTCCGGCTTCTCGCTCATCCGGTTGGTGCCGAGATTATGGGTCGAGGGATAAGGCGGCGTCGGGAAGGTCCTGGTCGCGCCGACCGCGGCATAGAGCGCCTGGCCTTGGCTGTAGGCATGGTTGCGCATGGCCTCGTCGTTGGGATGGTCGTCGAAATGGACGTCGGCGATCGGCATGCCGTGCTCGTCCTTCTCATTCTTGTGCAGCGTGATGCGGTTCTCCTCGCGCGGCATGTCCTCGCCGACGATCCACAGGCCCGCCATATGGTCATAATGGTCGAGCGCCGTGGTGAAAGAACGGCCCCAGCCGCCCGGGTTCAGGAAGGCCGCCATGAACGGCAGGCCGAGCGACAGCGTCTCCATCTCATAGCCGCCGACGAAGCCGCGCGACGGATCGTGGCGCGCCTCGTCGCGGATGATGCCGGCCATGGTGGTGCCGCGATACATGTGCACCGGCTTGTCGAAGATGGCATAGACCGAGCCGGTGGTGTGGCGCATGTAGTTCTTGCCCACCTGTCCCGACGAGTTGGCAAGCCCGTGCGGGAATTTTGACGATTCCGAATTGAGCAACAGGCGCGGGCTCTCGATCGAATTGCCGGCGACCGCGACGATGCGGGCCTTCTGCTCCTGCAGCTTGCCGTCCTTGTCGGCATAGACGACGCCGGTCACCTTGCCTGAAGCGTCATGGTTGATCTTGATCGCCATCGAGTTCGGCCGCACCTCCAGATGTCCGGTCGCCTCGCCCTTCGGGATCTCGGTGTAGAGCGTCGACCATTTGGCGCCCCATTTGCAGCCCTGGAAGCAGAAGCCGGTCTGCTGGCAGGAATTGCGGTCGTCGCGCTCGACCGAATTGATGGCCATGTTGCCGGTGTGGCATTCCTTGTAGCCGAGCTTGTCGGCGCCGGCCTTGAGCACCTTGAAATTGTTGTTGCCCGGCAGCCGCGGCCAGTTGTTGGTGCCGRTCACACCCATCTTGGCCTCGGCCTTGGCGTAATAGGGCTCCATCTCGGCCAGCGTCACCGGCCAGTCGAGAAGGTTCGCGCCCTTGACSTTGCCGTAAGTCGTGGCCGCCTTGAACTCATGCTCCTGGAAGCGCAGCGAGGCGCCCGCCCAATGCGTTGTCGAGCCGCCGACCGACTTGACGATCCAGGCCGGCAGGTTCGGGAAATCCTTGGCGACGCGCCAGTCGCCCGAGGTGGTCCGCTTGTCCTTCCAGGCGAGCTGGGCGAAAGAATCCCACTCGTCGTTGATGAAGTCCTCGTATTCGTGGCGGGCGCCCGCCTCGAGGATGACGACGTCGATGCCTTTCTGCGCGAGCTCGTTGCCGAGCGTGCCGCCGCCCGCGCCT
The DNA here is from genome assembly GCF_001854795.2 of Mesorhizobium sp. LCM 4577. NCBI lineage: Bacteria > Pseudomonadati > Pseudomonadota > Alphaproteobacteria > Hyphomicrobiales > Phyllobacteriaceae > Mesorhizobium > Mesorhizobium sp. LCM 4577. Next base: position 381,213 of record NZ_MDDU01000024.1, read on the forward strand.
GAGCCGATGATGACGACCACGCCGTCATTGTTGAGATCAAATGAAGCTGCCATGGTTTCCTCCCATGAAATCTGTCGAAAAGCGGTTCAGGAGCAATTCCAGGAAAAGTGCGTAGCGGTTTTCCGTCCGGAATTGCGCAAAAACAAAGACTTAGAGCGGCCTACAGCCACTCGATGTCGTTGAAGCCGCGCGCGATGTAGCCGCCCTTGGAATAGGACTCGCCCTCGTAGCCGAAGATCGGCCATACCTCCTTCTGGTTGTAGAGGCTGACGACAAGCCCGCCGCGAACCGCTTGGAAGAACGGCGTCTTCTCGATACCGGTGAGAAGCGCCACTCGCTGCTCCTCCCAGCCAAGCCCGCGATAGCCGCCCTTGCCGGCCTTCTTGTCGAGCTCGGCGATACCCTTCTCGATCAGCTCCTTGTGCGCCGGGTCCTTGGCCGCCGTCTCGTCATGGCCCTTGACGGCAATGGCGTAGTATTTGTCCGGCACCTGATCGTGCGGGTAGATGTCGCGCGCCACCTGGATCAGCGTCGCCATCGTCTCGGGCTTCAGCGCCGAGGTTTCGAGACCCCATGCGTGTTCGGGGCTGATGACCGCGCTGCCGGAGATGATGAGCAGCGCGCCCGCGCCGCCGCGCTTCAGAAGCTCGCGCCGCGAAAGCCCAATCTTCCTCTCATCGACAGCTTTCTTCTCGTAGACTGTGACCATGATTTCCTCCCTACTTGCTGTTCGCACCCCCGCGGGAGTGCCGTTGCTGGCGCCGCGCCTCTCCGCGGCAGATGTCCCCTATTGGAAGCGTCCTCCCCGCTGCAGGACCTCGATCTTGTAGCCGTCGGGATCCTCGATGAAGAAGAAGCGGGCGATCCGCGCCCCGTCGTGGTTGAACTCGACGATCTTCTTCGGGTTGAGACCGAGCGCGCCGATCCGGTCGTGCTCGCTGTCGAGATCGGCGACCGAGACGGCGAGATGGCCGTAGCCGTCGCCGAGTGCATAGGGCTCCGTGCGCCCCTTGTTCACGGTCAGCTCCACCTCGAAAGGCGAACTCTCATTGCTGAGATAGACGAGCGTGAAGGTCTCGAAATCGAGCCGCTGCGCAACCTCGAGGCCGAACGCCTTGTTGTAGAAATCGACGGACCGCGCCTCGTCGAGAACCCTGATCATGGAATGGATCGTCTTCGCCAAATCGGACTCCGTGAGCTCTTCTGCTTTCGAAGCCGATTATGCGCGCCGGCGAAAAATGGTGGTGGCAGCCGATTACCACGTGTGCGGCTTGAAAATGGGTAGTCTCGCCGCGCGTAAGGACGAAAGTCTGATTGCCGTCGGYGGCTATCGGATCGAAAATGACAAGCGCAGGCAGTGTTAAAAAGAGGCGCCAGCCAACTCAATCGGCGCCCAAGACAAACAACAACGGGAGGTACCGATGTGCAGAGTCTTTGCCGGACAGGATCCGGAAGGCTACCGGCAGATCAACAGGTCGATCCGCATCGACGGCCATTCGACCAGCATCCAGCTCGAGGCGACATTCTGGGGTCTGCTTGACGAGATCGCCGAGAGCCAGGGACTGACGACCCCGAAATTCATCTCGAAGCTCTACGACGAGGCAATCGAGATCAACGGCCAGATCCCGAACTTCGCCTCCATGCTGCGTACGACCTGCGCGCTCTATCTGCGCGGCCACCGGCCCAACGCCGAGGACCAGGCTGCATTGAAGCGGGAAGCTGCCTAGCTGCTCTCGGCCGCGACTTCGAGCGCCAGCCGGGTCATATCGGTGAAGAGAGCCTGACGCTCCGAATAATCGGTCAGCTCGTCGGTGACGATATGATCCACCACGGTGAGCAGCGACAGCGCCCGCGCGCAGAACTGCGCCGCGATCCGATAGAGCGCGCTGGTCTCCATATCGACCGCCAGCGCTCCGAGCGCCCTCGGCTCGTCGAACCGCGCCCGGCCGCCAGGATGGTGGAACACGTCGCTGCAGATCGTCAGTCCGGCGCTGCAGGCGATACCGAGGTCGGCTGCGCGTCGCAGCGCCAGCGCATGCAGCGCCGGGTCCGGTCCCGCCGGCTGGTACAGCCCGAACACCTGCCCGCTGATTGGGCCCTCGGCCCGCACCTCGCTGGAAATGACCATACCGCGCAGGGGCGCCGCTTCCGACAAGCCGCCGCATGTGCCGGTGCGTATCAGCGTTTTGACGCCATGATAATCGAGCAGTTCGTGGGTGTAGATCAGGAAGGACGAGACGCCGATGCCGGTCGTCTGGATACTGACCGGTTTGCCGCGGAACCGGCCGGTGAAACCCAGTGCGCCTCTTCGGCGATTCACGCAGCGGGGCGCTTCGAGAAACCTCTCCGCCATCCACTGCGCGCGCTCGGGATCACCCGGCAACAGCACCGTTTCCGCATAGTCCCCCCGGCCCGCCTCGATATGCGGCGTCACGCGCTACCATCCCCATAATGGACCCATCCGGCCGCCATCATGACAGGGTGGCCGCAATGCGCAAGCGCTGGCTTACTTAAAGCAATTCCAGGAAACCGCTGAACGTTCTAGGATTCCAGAACGTCCTTGACGATCGTCGCCAGCTGCTTGAGCGAGAACGGCTTCGGCAGGAAGCCGAAATGCGCATCCGCCGGCAGGTTCTTGGCGAAGGCGTCCTCGGCATAGCCCGAAACGAACACGAATTTGATGTCCGGCTGACGCTTGCGCAGCTCGCCGAGCAATGTCGGTCCGTCCATCTCCGGCATCACCACGTCCGACACGACGATGTCGACCTTGCCGCCGAGCGCCTCGAACACTTCCAGCGCCTCGACGCCGGACGACGCCTCGTGCACGGTGTAGCCGCGCGAGGTCAGCGCCCGCACGCCGCCCATGCGCACCGCGTCCTCGTCCTCGACCAGAAGCACCGTGGCCGAGCCGGAAAGGTCTTTCGCGGTGTCGGCCGGCTTCGCCGGGACTGTCGCTGCGGCTGGCGCTTCGCCGGGTTCGGCCTGCTTCTTCATCTCGGCGATGTGGCGCGGCAGGAAGATGCGGAACACCGTGCCCTTACCGACTTCGGAATCGCAGAAGATGAAGCCGCCGGTCTGCTTGATGATGCCGTAGACCATGGACAGGCCGAGGCCGGTGCCCTTGCCCACTTCCTTGGTCGTGAAGAACGGCTCGAAGATCTTCTTCAGCACGTCGGGCGCGATGCCGCTGCCGGTATCCTCGACGTCGACGAGCACATAATCGGCCGGCGTCAGTTCGCGATAGGCGAAGGATCTGCACTCTTCCGCCCTGATGTTGCGGGTGCGCACGGTGAGGTCGCCGCCGCTCGGCATGGCGTCACGCGCATTGACGGCGAGATTGACCACCACCTGCTCGAACTGGCCGATATCGACCTTGACCGGCCAGAGGTCGCGGCCGTGGTCGATCTTGAGCTTGATATCGTTGCCGACAAGGCGAGCCAACAGCATCCTGAGGTCGGCCAGAACGTCAGTCAGGTTGAGCACCTCCGGCCGCAGCGTCTGCTTGCGCGAGAAGGCCAGCAATTGCCGCACGAGCGATGCCGCCCGGTTGGCGTTCTGCTTGATGTTCATGATGTCGGGGAAGGACGGGTCCGACGGCCGGTGGTTGGTCAAGAGAAGGTCGGACGCCATGATGATGGCGGTCAGCACATTGTTGAAGTCGTGCGCGATACCGCCGGCGAGCTGCCCGACCGCCTGCATCTTCTGGCTCTGCGCCATCTGGCCCTCGAGCGCCTTCTGCTCGGTGGTCTCGACCGCATAGACGATGGCCGATTCCTCGGCGCCTTCGCCGCCTGCGCTGTCGGCCACGGCGTTGACGTAGAAGCGGATATGCCGCTCCTCATTGCCGGGCAGCACGGAGTCGATCGGCTCGATATTGGCCTGCCGCTGCCGGGCCTTCTCGAACGCGGCGGCGAAGGCCGGCCGGTCGCGTTCGTGAACGATGGTCTCGAAGCGAACTCGCCGATCGACGGCGTCGCGGTCGACCACGGATGAAAACAACTGCAGGAACGGCGCGTTGGTGCGCAGGATGCGACCGCTCGCATCGACGCCGGCAATGGCCATCGGCGTCGAGTTGAAAAAGCGGGTGAAGCGAACCTCGGAGGCCCTGAGTTCCGCGGAAGCGTCCTCGCCCTGGGTGCGGTTGAGCACGATCGTGCGGGTCGGGCCGTTCAAGCCTTCGCGGCTTGCCGAAACCCGGTGCATGAAGCGCACCGGCAGCGCCTGGCCGCTCATGGTGGTGAGATCGAGGTCAATAACGGCGTTGCGCGTCGTGCCCGGGTCGGCCTTGACCGAACGCACAAGCGCCATGCCGTCGCCGGCGATGATTTCCGGCAGCGTGATGGCGCCCGGCGTGAAGGAGGCAAGGTCGATGCCGAGCCATTCGGCGAGCGTGGCGTTGATATAGGTGACGCGGCCTTCCTGATCGGCCGAGAAGAACCCCGCCGGCGCATGGTCGAGATGGTCGATGGCTTTCTGCAGGTCGAGGAAGAAACGTTCCTGCTCCGCCCGTTCCTGCGAGATGTCGGCGAGCTGCCAGGCCAGCATCGGCAGCCTTTGCCCGGGCATGCTGAAGGCGCGGGCGCGCGCCCGATACCAGCGCGCGCCGGGCTCGGCGCCCGGCTTGATCGACTGCGCCAGCCGGAACTCGCCGTCGCCCGCCTGGCCGTCGCGCAGGCCCGACGCCAGCCGGTAGATTGTCATCGAGGCCTCGGGAACATCCGACAACAGCCCTTCGACGGTCTTGAGGTCGGTGGCCGAGGCGGCGCCCGTCATGTCGGCATAGGCACGGTTGGCGTAGACGACGCGGCCCTTGGTGTCGGTGACCAGCAGGCCCTGCGACATGGAGTCGACAAAAGCTTTCGACAGTTCGTCGCCGGTCGACCGCGGCGCGATCTGCACGAAGCCGATCGCGGTCGCGAACAGGAAGCCGACGCCGATCATGGCGAGCACGCCGAGCATGCCGAGCAGGAAAGGATCGCCGAGCCGCTCGCGGAATAGCCCGAAGACGATCGCGGCGCCGGTCAAGACGACGATGAAGACGATGAGCCTGGTAACGGCGCCCGGACGCGTGTTCTGGTCGACGATCGGTACCGGATAGAAATCGCCGCGCGCTTCCTTGGCCATGTTCCCCCTGCTCGTGATTCCGGTGTCCGATGGGCGCGGACGGTCGGTTGAATCACATTCTCCTGTAACGGAAAAGGCCCCGGCGGCAAATGTCCGATAAAATCAACGATTCATGTTTCAAACTGTTCACGATCGGTGATGTGAACTTGCGGCGGGCCGCCGCCGCGGTCTAGTGTCGCCTCACTCGAAAAGGCGATTGGGTGCACCGATGCTGCAGTGGCTGGATAGCGTGGCGGGTCCGGGTTACGTCGCTGCAATCCTGTGGACGTTCGCGGCGCTCATTTTGCTTGTCGTCGTCCTGCTCGTCATCAAGGTGGTTCGCAACCTGACGTTCGGCACCTTCGTGGCCGGCGGCAGGAACCGCAAGACGCGCCTTGCGGTCATGGACGCCACCGCCGTCGACAGCCATCGCCGCCTGGTGCTGGTGCGCCGCGACGACATCGAGCACCTGATCCTGATCGGCGGGCCGACCGATGTCGTGGTCGAACGCGATATCCGGCTCGCAGCGCCTCGCCGCCCGGCGCTGACCGGCGACAGCGGCCAGCCGGCAACCGCGGCGCCGCGCCCGCGCGCGCCGCAGCCGGCACCTCCGCCCGCACCCGCCCCCGTTAGGCAACCGCCGCCTGCCGCCCAGCCAGCCGCCGCAGCACGTCCGCGCGCCCCCGCGCCCGCGCCCGCGGCGCCCAATCCGGCGGTGCCGAGCCAGCCGACGGCGAAGGTCATGCCGTTGTCGGGCTACGGGACGACCAACGGCGCCACCAGATACACGCCGCCGCCCTCGAACGATTCGATCGATGACACGTTGATGCACGAACTCGAAACCTCTCTCGACGAGACGCACGCCCAGCCGGCGGCAAGCAAACCCGCGCCAAAGCCTTCCCTCGATGAGGAGATGACCAAGCTGCTTGGCGAGTTGGGCAACCACAAGCGCTGACCTGACGGCAGCTTGCCAGTAGGCGAGCGGCCCGCGCCTCGGCCTAGGAAACGAAAATGGCCGGAAATCCGGCCATTTTCTGCGTTTTATTACTTATTCGGCTCGCGTCAGTCGTCGCGATAAACCTTCTCGCGGCGCTCATGGCGTTCCTGCGCCTCGATCGACAACGTCGCGATCGGACGCGCATCCAGCCGCTTCAGCGCGATCGGCTCCCCGGTTTCCTCGCAATAGCCGTAGGTGCCTTCGTCTATGCGCTGGAGCGCCGAGTCGATCTTCGAGATGAGCTTGCGCTGGCGGTCGCGGGCGCGCAGTTCGATGGCGCGGTCGGTTTCGGAGGAGGCGCGATCGGCCAGATCGGGGTGGTTGGCGTTTTCCTGCTGCAGGATTTCGAGGGTCTCGCGCGCTTCGCGCAGAATGTCGTTCTTCCAAGTGATAAGCTTTTGACGGAAGTACGATTTTTGCCGTTCGTTCATGAACGGCTCGTCTTCGGAGGGTACGTAATCGGCGGTAACGATGTCGTTCATTCGACTCACCCAACAACCCCAAAATTTGGCGCCTATATATTCGGGGACAAGAGCCTGCACAAGCGCTATCGGCGAGAGTTTCACGCAATTGTTAGTCTCACATGGGTGGCTCCAGCGGCGACGTTGTTTCGACGGCAGAAAACGAATTCGCGCATGATTCGTTGCAGTCGCTGGCATCGGCCATTGTGCAGGACATCGTTCTGGTGACTAATCGCGCTTCGATCCGAAGCGCCATGGGGGTTCCGGTTGAGCAGGCTTTATCTGTTGCGGCATGCCAAGGCCGGCTGGGCGCTGCCCGGTGTGCGCGATTTCGATCGCCCGCTCGACCAGTCCGGCATGGCCGATGCCGAAACGATGGGAGAAGCCATGCGGGCCCGCAACTATGTGCCAGACGTCACGCTTTGCTCCAACGCCAAGCGGGCAAGGCAGACGCTGGAGGGCCTGGCAGGGCGCACCGACACCGGCCGGGTCCTGTTCTTCGACACGCTCTACAGCGAGGATGCGGCCGGCTATCTCGACATTATCCGGAAAAATGGCGGCGCCGACCAGCTTCTGGTGATCGGCCACAACCCCATGACCGAGGACCTGGCCATGGCGGTGTCGGGCGACGGCGATGAAGCGGCGCGCGGCATGATGAACCACGGTTTTCCGACCTCCGGCCTCGCCGTGGTGCGCTTTCCCGGCAATCTTGCGGAGGCGGCGCAAGGCAGCGGCTATCTTGAAGCCTTTCTCACGCCCGCCGACCTTTGAGGCCATTTCAAACGCGCGACCCAAGGCCTATATCGGGCGCGGACGCCCAACCAGAGGCCTGATTTGGCATCATCGCTCACCAATTTCACCGACGAGGCAAGGATTGCGCTCGACACGCTGTCGGGCCGCGCCGCCGGGCTCTTCTCTCCGTCATTGCGTCTTGGCGTCACCGGGCTCTCCCGCGCCGGTAAGACCGTCTTCATCTCCGCCCTCGTCCACAATCTCATCCATGGCGGACGCCTGCCGCTGTTCGAAGCGCAGAAATCCGGCCGCATCGCCCGCGCCTTCCTCGAGGAGCAGCCGGACGACGCCGTTCCGCGTTTCCAGTACGAGGACCATGTCGCGGCTTTGGTGAACGACCGCGTCTGGCCGGACTCGACGCGCGCCATCTCCGAGCTCAGGCTCACCATCGAATATGAGTCGGCTTCCGGCTGGAACCGGTTGTTTTCCGCCGGAAAGCTGTCCATCGATATCGTCGACTATCCCGGCGAATGGTTGCTTGACCTGCCGCTGCTCGGCAAATCCTTCGCCGATTTTTCGCGCGAGGCGGTCGAGCTGGCCGCCCTGCCCGTCCGTTCCGACCTGTCTCAGGCCTGGCGCGAGCTGGCTTCCACCGTCAATCCCGATGCCGACGCCGACGAGATGACGGCGCGCCGTCTCGCCGAGAGCTTCGCCGCCTATCTCAAGGCCTGCAAGCTCGACGACCGCGCGCTGTCGACGCTGCCGCCCGGCCGTTTCCTGATGCCGGGCGATCTCGAAGGTTCTCCGGCGCTCACCTTCGCGCCGCTGATGACATTGGCGCAGGGCCGGCCGCCCTCCGGATCGCTGCAGGCGATGATGGAGCGCCGCTACGAGGCCTATAAGACGCATGTCGTCAAACCGTTCTTTCGCGAGCACATCACCCGCCTCGACCGGCAGATCGTGCTGATCGACGCCATGCAGGCGCTCAATGCCGGCCCGGCCGCCATGGCCGATCTGGAGCGCGCCGTTACCGAGATCCTGTCCTGTTTCCGGCCCGGACGCGGCAATTTCCTCACCGACTTCTTCTCGCGCCGCATCGACCGCATCCTGGTCGCCGCGACCAAGGCGGACCATCTGCATCATGAAAGCCACGACCGGCTGCAGGCGATCGTGCGCCGGCTGACCGACCGGGCCCTGGCGCGGGCGAATTTCAGCGGCGCCGCCGTCGATGTCGTTGCCATGGCCGCGGTCCGCTCGACACGCGAAGGCACGGTGAAACAGGGCCGCGAGACGCTGCCGGTGATCATCGGCACCCCGCTGAAGGGCGAGAAGATCAACGGCGAGACATTCGACGGAAAGACCGAAACCGCCATATTCCCGGGCGATTTGCCGGAAAAGGTGGATGCGGTGTTCGATTCCTCCGGATCGCCGCCGGACAGCACAGAGCCGGCGATCCGCTTCGTGCGCTTCCGCCCGCCGAAGCTCGAACGCACCGCCGAAGGCGTCACGCTGTCCCTGCCGCATATCCGGCTCGACCGCGCGTTGCAGTTCCTGATCGGAGATCATCTGGCATGACCGCGCCCCGCAAACCGGCGGCTTTCCGCATCGAGCCCGAGACCGCGGCTCCGCCGCATCCGCAGCGAAATCGCGGCGCCGAGGAGCAACCGATGCGCCGGCCGCGCGCGGCCAGGGCGGATGTCACGACGGTCATTCCCTCCGAAATCGACGTTTTCGACGAACCGGACATCGAGGCTGCAATCCCGCCGCCGGCGACGGCGCCAAGAAAGTCTTCGCTGCTGGCGCGGCTGTTCCTCGGAGCCCTCAGCGTGCTCGTCTCGCTGGCGGTCGGCCTGTGGGCCGACCAGCTGATCCGCGATCTGTTCGCGCGCGCCGAATGGCTCGGCTGGTTGGCAGCCGGCATGGCGGCGATCGCGCTGCTCTCCTTGCTCGTCATCCTGATCCGCGAATTCCTCGCCATCGCCCGCCTTGCCGAAGTCGAAAAGATGCAGAAGCGGGCTCTTGACGCCGTGGCGCGTGACGATCCCAAGGCAGCGCGCGCCCTGGTTGACGAGCTTTCGGCCTTCGTCGCGGCAAAACCCGAGACCGCCGCCGGTCGGCGTTCGCTCGCCGAATTGCGCGGCGAGATCATCGACGGCGCCAATCTGGTGCGGCTGGCCGAGACCGAAATCCTGTCGCCCCTCGATGCGCGCGCCAAGGTCATGATTCTAGAAGCCGCAAAGCGCGTCTCCCTCATAACGGCGGTCAGCCCCCGCGCGCTGGTCGACATCGCCTATGTCGTGTTCGAGGCCGGGCGCCTGATCCGGCGGCTCTCCGAACTCTACGGCGGCCGTCCGGGCACGCTCGGTTTCTTCCGGCTGGCGCGCGGCGTGCTCGCRCATCTGGCGGTGACAGGCTCGATCGCGGTCGGCGACAGTTTCGTTCAGCAGATCGTTGGCCATGGGCTTGCCGCGAAACTCTCGGCGAAACTCGGCGAAGGCGTGGTCAACGGCATGATGACGGCGCGCATCGGCATCGCGGCGATGGAAACGGCCCGCCCCTTGCCGTTCATCGCCGTGAAGCGCCCCGGCCTCGGCGACTTCCTCTCGGCGCTGACCTCGTTCGCGGCGCGAAAGGACGGTCAAGCGGAAGGATAGGGTAAACGTGAAAACCGCCGCCAGAGCCGGATGATTTCAGGTCGAATCGACCTGAAATCTGAATCCGGCTCTGAGTCAAAGAAGTGGAGCATGATGTCGTCCGAAAACCGCTTCACACTTTTCGGCATCATGCTCCAGTGACGAAGCATTAACCAATCTTCGCCATGGTCGGTCAGGTTCCAAGAACAGACTCTGTCGTGCCGGGTGTCGTCCATGAGAAGCGTAATCTTGTCCTGCGTGCTGCCTGCGACGGTTGCGATTGCCGCGCCGCTCGGATTGGTCGAAAAGGCTTTTGGCGCAGAACCGGACAAGCAGTTCTTCCGCTCCGTCGAAGGCAGATGGGTAGGCCCCGGCGAGATCATCGCCGGCAAGTACAAGGGCACCAAATTCACCTGCGATTTCAACGGATCGACGCCTGCCAGCAAGCTCGGCATGACGCTTGACGGCGGCTGCAGGGTCGGCGTGTTCACGCAAAAGATGTCGGCCAGCGTCGAGCGCAAGGGCCGCGACGGTTACAGGGGCACCTTCATGGGCGGCTCGACCGAAAGCGGAATGGACATTGTCGGCGRCAATGTCGTCGATGCCCAGAAGGTCGTCTTCACGATCAACCGCAAGCAGTTGAACGGCGTCATGCAGGCGCGTGTGCCCGACGGCAATTCGATGACCGTGACGGTGGCCGTGCGCGTCAACGATCAGCTAGTGCCGGTGATCGGCATGAGCCTCAAGCGGATCGACTCCGTCGAAGTCGGCGCCATCGCCAAGAACTGATCCGTCGCGGCCCCGGCAGCCGCGCCCCACTCGCAAAGAAGACGGTTCAGGTCAAAGTCGGGAAATGGCAGGCCACTTTGCGGCCTGCACGGTATTCCTTCAGTTCCGGCCGCTCGGAACGGCAGCGATCCGCCGCGATCGGGCATCGGGGATGGAAACGGCATCCGGACGGCGGCTTGAGAGGACTCGGCACGTCGCCGGTGAGGATGATGCGCTTGCGCGTGCCCGTGGGCGTCGTTTCGACGACAGGAACGGCCGAGATCAGCGCCTGGCTGTAAGGATGGGCCGGTGTGGCAAACACCTCTTCCGCCGGTCCTTCCTCGACGATCGAGCCGAGATACATGACGGCGATGCGGGTCGAGACCTGGCGCACGACGGAAAGGTCGTGAGCGATGAAGATATAGGTGAGCTTCAGCTTCTCCTGCAGGTCGGCGAGCAGGTTGACGATCTGGGCCTGCACCGACACGTCGAGCGCGGAGACGGGCTCGTCCAGCACGACAAGGTCGGGGTTCAACGCGATCGCCCGCGCGATACCGACGCGCTGGCGCTGGCCGCCCGAGAATTCGTGCGGATAGCGCATCACATGGTCCGGCAGCAGTCCGACCAGTTCGAACAGCTCCGCCACCCGCGCGGCGATCTCTTTGGCCGAAAGCTTGCCGTGGATGCGGAGCGGCTCGGCGACGAGATCGCCGACGCGCCGCCGCGGATTGAGCGAGGCCGATGGATCCTGGAAGACCATCTGCAGGCGCCGCCGCAGCGGCCTGAGCTCGGACAGCGACTTCGAGGTGATGTCGTCGCCCTCGAACAGAAGCTTGCCGTCGGTGATGTCGTAGAGCCGCACTAGGCAGCGCGCCAGCGTGGACTTGCCGCATCCGGATTCGCCCACGAGGCCTACCGTCTCGCCGCGCCGCACGGTGAGCGACACGTTGTCCACCGCATGGACGGTCCGCCTGCCCTCCGCGGAAAAACGAGTGCCGATCGAAAACCGTTTTGCCAGCGAGCGCGTCTCGAGGATCGGTCGGTCGGCGTCAATCATTGCTTCGCTCATGCCTGTGCCACCCGAAAACACGCGGCGGCATGCGGGCCGCTGCCGAGACCCGGCCTGCCCGCTTCGCAAGGCTCGTAACGGACCGGACAGCGCGGACCGAAGGCGCAGCCTTGCGGCAGCCGCAGCAGCGATGGCGGTGAACCGGGGATGGCCGGCAGGCGGCGCGGTTTCTGGCCGGTCAGCGGCGGGATCGAGCCGAGCAGCGCGCGCGTATAAGGGTGCCGCGGATCGGAAAACAGCTCCGTGCGGGTGCCGCGCTCCACCACGCGGCCGGCATACATGACCATAACGCGGTCGGCGAGCTCGGAGACGACGCCCATGTCGTGCGTGATGAAGACCACGGCCGACTTATGCTTCGCCCGCAGTTTGCGCACGAGGTCGAGGATGCCGGCCTGCACCGTCACGTCGAGCGCGGTGGTCGGCTCGTCCGCCACCAGCAGCGCCGGATCGCAGGACAAGGCCATCGCGATCACCGCCCGCTGCCGCATGCCGCCGGAAAGCTGGTGCGGATAGCGCGACATGGCCTCGTGCGGATTGGGGAAGTTCACCTCCGCCAGCAGCTCTTCGACGCGCTCCATCGCCTTGGCCTTGCTGATGCCGCGATGCGCGCGGATCTGTTCGGCGATCTGCCAGCCGATCGTGTAGACCGGCGTCAGCGCCGTCATCGGGTCCTGGAAGATCATCGCGATCTCGTTGCCGCGCAGGCGCCTGAGCTCGCGCGCCGGCAAGCCCACCAGCTCACGACCCTTGTAGAGGATCGAGCCTTCGATGGTGGCGTTCGGATCGGTGATAAGCCCCATGACGGCCAGCAGCGACACCGTCTTGCCCGAACCGGATTCGCCGACGACGCCAAGGATCTCGCTTTCCTCGAGATCGAAGGAAACGCCGTCGATGGCCCGCACCGGCCCGTCATGGGTGCGGAAGGACACTTTGAGATCGCGCACCGACAATATCATGATGCCCTCAGGCGCGGATCGAGGAGGATGTAGACGAAATCCACCACCGCGTTGGCGATGACCACGAACATCGACGCATACATGACCGTCGCCATGATCATCGGCAGATCGAGGTTCTGCAGCGCATCATAAGTGAGCTTGCCGATGCCGTGYAGGCCGAACACGACCTCGGTGAGCAAGGCCGAGCCGCCGACCAGCGCGCCGAAGTCGAGACCGAACAGGGTGACGAAGGCGATGAGCGAGGTGCGCAGYGCATGGCGGAACAGGATGCGGGTCTCCGACAGGCCCTTGGCGCGGGCGGTGCGGATATAATCTTCCTGCATGGATTCGATGATAGCCGCGCGCAGCACGCGCCCGTAGATGCCGATATAGAGGATGGCCAGCGTGATCCATGGGATGACCAGCGTGAGAAACCAGCCCTTGGGATCGTCGGAAAAGTTCTTGTAGCCGAGCGGCGGCACCCAGGAGAACGCCCAGCTGTCGTGGTAGCGGCTCTGGGTGATCAGGTTCATCACCTCGCCCAGCCAGTAGACCGGCATGGAAATGCCGAGCAGGCCCAGCGCCATCAGGAGCTTGTCCAGCCAACTGTCGCGGGTGGCCGCCGCGACGATGCCGATGATGATCGAGACGACCACCCACAGGACCGCGGCCCCGAACACCAGCGAAAGCGTGACGGGGATCGAATCCATGACGGCCGGCACCACCTTCCAGCCGCGATTGACGAAGGAGGTCAGGTCGCCGGTGACGAAGATCTTCTCCATCATGCGCGTGTATTGCACATAGAGCGGCTGGTCGAAGCCGAAGCTGTGGCGTACCGCCGCCAGCACCTCCGGCGAGGCGTTGCGGCCGGCGATGCGCGCGGCGGGGTCGGCGCCAGGCGTGGCGAAGAAGATGAGGAAGACGATGACCGAGATGCCGAACATCACGAACAGCATCTGACCGAAACGGCGAAGGATGGCGTAAAGCATCAGTCGCGCCCCAGCCTGACCTTGGAGCGCGGGTCGAGCGCATCGCGAAGACCGTCGCCGAAGACATTGAGCGCCATGACGGAAACGGCGATCGCCAGGCCGGGCACCAGCGCCACCAGCGGCCGCGTGTAGAGCAGCGCCTGGCCGTCCTGGATGATCGTGCCCCAGCTCGCGGCCGGCGGCTGCACGCCGATCGACAGGAAGGAGAGCGCCGATTCCGTTAGCATGTTCAGCGCCATCATCAGCGGCACGAAGACGATGAGCGTGGTGGTGATGTTGGGCAGGATGTCGCGCAGCAGGATGCGCCAGCCCGGCACGCCGAGATTGACCGCGGCGAGCACGAACTCACTGTGGCGCAGCGCCAGGACCTGCCCGCGGATCGGCCGCGCGACATAGGGTATATAGACGATGCCTATGATGATGATCGGCAGCCATAGGCTGCCCGATTGGATCTCGATCGGCCCGATCGCGATGCCTTGCGCGATGGTAACGATGGAAAGCGAGATTGCCAGCAGATAGATCGGGAATGCCCAAAGCACGTCCAGCAGGCGCGACAGCACCGTGTCGGTGATGCCGCCGAAATAGCCGGCGATCAGTCCCGCCAGCGTGCCGAAGATCAGCGTGAAGATGGTCGCGGCGCCGGCGATCAGCAGCGAGTTGAGCCCGCCATAGAGCAACCTCGCCATGACGTCCCGCCCCTGGCTGTCGGCGCCGAGGAAGTAGTTGCCGAGCCGCCAGGTCGGACCGATCGGCGTGTAGCCAAGTCCCAGTCCCTCGGTCGACTGTTCCATCACCGGAACGTCGGCGCCGTCGATCTGGATGACGGCGTCGAGCGTCGAGGCGAACGGATCCGTACCCGCCCATTTCGCGTAGATCGGCGCGCTGAAACAGGCGAGAACGATGATGAGGAACACGGCCAAGGACGCCATGGCGGCCCTGTCCGTTGCCAGCTTCGCAAACGCGACGGCCCAAGGCCCTCGCGTCTTGCGCGGCATGGCGGCGACTTGGCTGGACACGATGTGCTTCCGCGGTTCGTTACTGCACTCAGGGCCCCTTACTGCACCCAGGCCCCTACTGCACCCAGGATTGGGTGATAATCCAGTTGAACTGCGGGTTGAACTTGAAATTGCCGACGCGCTTGCTGACGAAATCAAGCCGCTTCGGCGTGAACAGACCGACCGCCGGCGCCTTGTCTGTGACCTGCTTGTCGATCGCGGCCCACAATTTGTCGGCCGCCTTCTGGTCGGTCACGCCAAGGTCCAGCGCCTTCTGCATCTCAGCATCGATGTCCTTGTCGCAGAAGCCGGAGATGTTGATCGAGGCGTCCGAGCCTTCGCGGAAGGATGCGCAGCTGAACAGGATGTTCAGGAAGTCCGACGCCGCGGGGTAGTCCTTGTACCATTGGGTGACGGACATCTGCACTTTGTTGTTGGTGTTCTGGATATAGGTGAACTGCAGGTTGGACGAGATCGGCTTGACGTCGGCGACATAGCCGATGGTGGTCAGCACGCTCTGCAGATAGACGCCGATCGACCGCGAGATGGCGGTATCCTCGACGATGATGGTCACCTTCTGGCCCTTGGTGCCCGATTCCTCGACCAGCTGCTTGGCCTTGTCGACATCCGGAGCCGACCATTTGGCGCCAGGGTTCTTGGTGAAGGGGCAATAGTCCTCATGTCCGGGGAAGTCCGGCGGCAGGACCTGACAGACCGGCGAGGCCAGCACCTTGCCGCCGAACAGCTTGACCAGCGTGTTGCGGTCGACGGCGTAAGCGACGGCCTGGCGGGCCTTTTCATTGTCGAATGGAGCCATGCGGGTGTTCAGCGGCGCGTACCACCAGRCCGAAAGCGGCGAGATGTGCAGCTGGTCCATGGACTTGCTGCCGAGTTCGCCAAGGCGGTCGCTGGGCAGCGCGTCGAACATCCAGTCCGCCTCGCCGTTCTGGATGGCCGTCACGGCCGCCTCCTCCGACAGGCCGAAATCATACTGCACGACATCCGGATAGCCGTCCGGCTGAGCTTCCTCGCTCCACTGCTTGAAATTGGGGTTGCGGGAAACGGTCATGCCCTTGTTGGGGTCGAAGGCCGAGATCATGTAGGGGCCGGTGCTGGGGATCGGCTTGGAGCCCATATCCTCCGTCGGCGTGTCCGCCGGCAGGATCACGGCATGCGGCAAGGCAAGCTTGTAGAGGATTTCGGCGTCCGGCTTGGTGAGATTGAGGGTGATCGTGCCGGCCGCCTCGTCGGCGACGACACCGCCTTCCAGCGTGCAGCTCTTGGTGTCGGCCAGGCATTTGTCGGCGCCGACGATGCCGGCATAGAAGGTACCCGAGGTCGGCCCGGAGACCTTGAAGATGCGCTGGAAGGAAGCGACGACGTCCTTCACGCCGAGGTCCTGGCCGTTGGAGAACTTGATGCCCTGGCGCAGCTTGAAGGTGAAGGTCTTGCCGTCATTGCTGACCGTGGGCAGCGCCTCGGCCAGGTCGGGAACGATGCTGAAGCCCTCGACGCCCTCGGCCTTGCGGAAGGCGACCAGGCCGTCATAGATCGGCTGGTACATCTGCCAGCCCTGGTCGGTGTAGTTGATGTGCGGATCGAGGGTGCCGGCAGCCGATCGGGCAAGCAGGCGGATGGTGCCGCCACGGTGTTCCTTGAGATATTCGGCCTGCGCCGGAGCGAGCCATGAGCTGGCCAGCAATGAAGCGGCCGACGCCGCCAAAAGCAGTTTCTTCATGTCGTCATTCCCCTTTCAGTTGTCGTTTTCGTCCAGGAAGTCTCCCACCACCCGCATGCAGAGGTCCTGCTCCTCGACATGCGGCATGTGGCTTGAATGCTCGAATATCTGCCAGCGCGATCCCTTGATGCCGTCCTTGAAGGGTTGCACGGTCGCTGGCGTGGCTTCGTCGTAACGGCCGGAGATGAGAAGTGTGGGAACCTCGATGGCCGGCAGGCGGTCGATGACGCTCCAGCTCTTCAGCGTGCCGATGACGTGGAACTCGTTCGGGCCGTTCATCACATTGTAGACGGTCGGATTGCGCACGATCTGGGCGAAAGTCTCCGTCACCTCGGGCGGAAACGGCACGACCCGGCAGACATGCCGTTCGTAGAACCGCATCGTCGCTTCCTGATAGGCCGGATCGTCCGTTGTGCCGGCCTGTTCGTGCTTCGTCAGCGTCTCCTGCACGTCCCTGGGCAGATCGGCGCGCAGCCGATTGGCCTCCTCGACCCAAAGCTTCATGGAAGCCGGCGAGTTGGCGATGGTCAGCGACTTCAGGCCCTTCGGCCGGGTCACGCCATATTCGGCGCCCAGCATGCCGCCCCAGCTCTGCCCGAGCACATGGAAGCCGCCGCGGATGCCGAGATGATCGACGAGGTTTTCCAGCTCATCGATGAACAGCTGGGGCGTCCAGAAATCGGCGCCCTTTTCCGGCAACAAGGTGGAATTGCCGCAGCCCAATTGGTCGTAGTGGATGACGGCGCGGCCGCCTCGGGCAAGAAGCTTGTAGGCGTCGACGTAGTTGTGCGCGGCGCCCGGCCCGCCATGCAGGATGACCACCGGAGCCTTGCCGGCATCGAGCTCGCCGCTGATCCGATACCAGGTTTCGTAGGCGCCGAAGCCGGCCCACCCTTCCTTGCTGACGATCTCGGACGACATCCCGGCTCCCTGTGTGGTTGAAGACATTCTCGTTGTCGCTTAGTTCGCCGCCCGGCCGGACTGCACCCACTCTTCCAGCATCTGCACGCCGAAGGCCGTGGCGCCCTCGCGGCCCAGAGGCCGGTCCTTGTCGGCCAGTTCCTTGCCGGCGATGTCGAGATGCACCCAGGGACGGTCTTCGGTGAAATTGCGCAGGAAGGCGGCGGCATAGGGCGCGTCGCCGTCTTCCATGTCCTTGGCGTGGTGCCGGATATCGGCGAAGGGCGATTGCAGGCCCTCGTCATAGGCCCGGTCGAGCGGCAGTTGCCAGAACCGCTCGCCGACCTTCTCGCCGGCCGCGATCATGCGCGAGGCGATGGTGTCGTCGGTGCTGAACAGACCGGCGAAGACCGAGCCCAGGCCGCGCATCACCGAATAGGTCAGCGTGGCCAGATCGACGATCACCGACGGGTTGAAGCGCGAAGCGGCGTAATAGAGGCAGTCGGCCAGGAT
This sequence comes from Mesorhizobium sp. LCM 4577, assembly GCF_001854795.2. Lineage (NCBI taxonomy): Bacteria > Pseudomonadati > Pseudomonadota > Alphaproteobacteria > Hyphomicrobiales > Phyllobacteriaceae > Mesorhizobium > Mesorhizobium sp. LCM 4577. The sequence goes on from NZ_MDDU01000024.1 coordinate 399,046, forward strand.
GAGGCGCCCTTCCGCATCCGTGTCGAACACCTCCACGGTCTGCCCCGACGCGGTCGTGATGATGTCGCGCGGCTTGAGCGCGGTGCCCGACGGCATGTTCTCGGCAATGCCGAGCACGCCGACGGCATGCACCGGGCTGCCTTGCCGGGCGAGCGCGATCAACAGGCCGACCACGGCGGCGGCGCCGCCCATGTCGGCCTTCATGTCGAACATCTGCTCGCCGCGCTTGATGCACAGGCCGCCGGTGTCGAAGCAGACGCCCTTGCCGACGAAAGCCAGCGGCTGCGCGGGAGCGCCCTTGCCGCGATAGCGCAGGACGGCGACTCGCGGCGGTCGCGCCGAACCGGAGCCGACGGCCAGGATCGCATTCATGCCGAGCTCCTTCAGCCGCGCCGCGTCGAGGATCTCGACATCGATGCCGGCCTCGCGCAGCGGCTCCAGGTGATCGTGGAAATTGTCGGGGTGGAGATGGTTCGGCGGCAGGTTGACCAGGGTGCGCGCATATTCGACGCCGTCAGCGATGGCGTTGATCCGCGCCAGCGCCGCTTTCAGCTCCGGACCGGCCGCGCCGATCATCTGTACGCGCAAAGTGCGGTCGGCGCCTGCCCCCTGACGCCGGTTTCGCATGTCGAAACGATAGCGCCGCAACCGCATGCCGAGCGCAACCCGCGCCAGGATTTCCGCTGCCGGAAGCTCGACACCCGCGAGCGGGTCCAGCACGAGGGTAGCCGCGCATTCGCCCTTGCCTTCCAGATGCGCGGCAAGCAAACCGCCGGCGCGCGCCAGGGAAAGCGTGGTCACGGCCTCGGCCCTGCCCAAAGCCAGCACCACCACGCGACGGACGGACATGGCCTTGGGAGCGATGACGTCGACGCAGGCGCCGGATTGTTCAAGAACGGCCGGGTCGGAACACGCGCGGGACAAGATCCCGTCCATTTCGGCATCGAGCGCCGCTGCCCGTGGGCCAAAACCGTTTTGAGCGGCTTGCAGGATCACGACGACCGAGGTTTCCGCGGAAATCTCGTCCGCCGTCTCGAAGACCGGCGCCGGCGACTGAGGCATAAAGCTCGTTCTCCCATTCCAGGGGCGCCCCCGCCGAGGCTTAACTCGCGTCATACGCAAAGCTTCGCCGGCCAACGGCGGAAACCGGTATCCCGGTCTCCGCCGCTGACGGAACGGCATCGGAGTGCCCAAATAATCGTTTTCGGATGGCGACTTAGTCGCTCTTGCCTTTTGGGTATCCCTGAACCGGCCAGGCGATCAAACGCCAATTTCGCCCAAGTCGATTGACAAAAACTCAACTGACATTTCATGATCGGCCAATGGCCCTGCCCTCGCTCAATGGCATGCGCGCTTTCGAGGCCGCCGCGCGTCTCGGCAGCATCAAGGATGCAGCGGAAGAGCTGCATCTGACGCCCTCGGCCGTCAGCCGCCACATCCGCGCGCTTGAAAGGAACCTCGGCCAGGACCTGTTCGAACGCGGTTTTCGCCAGATCACCCCGACAATCAGGGGCTCATACTACGCGCGCTCTCTTTCGGAGGCATTCGAGGCAATCTGGCGCGCCACCGACGATGTCAGCTTCGTCGACGGGCCGTGGCACGGCAGGAYCCAGCGTGTAAGAGTGCTCTGCGTGCCGACCGTCCTGAACCTCTGGCTGGCGGACCGGTTGCCGAATTTCCGGCGACTGCATCCATCCGTGGACCTGGAGATCTCGACGTCGGGCAAGCGYGCCAACTTCGATTTGGCGATTGTCGACGAGTTCGTCTACAAGGCCGGTCCCGCGTTGACGCTGCTGATCCCGCTCCTGCTGACGCCGGTATGCGCACCGTCGCTGCTGGAAGGTCCGGTGCCGCTGCGCTCCCCCGCCGATCTGGTCWACCATCACCTGATCCACGAATGCGAGACCATGCGGTGGAAGCGGTGGCTGGAGCAGGAGGGCGTTCTCGACACCACGCCTAAATCCAGCACGACACTCGATGACTGCACCTTGATCATGCGCGAGGTGATAAACGGCGCGGGGATCGCCCTGGCCGACACCATAATGGCCCAGGACCTTCTGCAGCAAGGCAGGCTTGTCGCCCCCTTCAGCGCCCGCCACGCCTATCCCGCCGGCATCTACCTGCACCAGCGCCGCAGCATCGGAAACAAGCCGGGCACCGGCCTGTTCCAGGACTGGCTGCTCGCCGAGATCGCCGACCACAAGCGGACCATGGGTATCGCGTAGCGTATCTCGGAAAGACGTGCCGACCGAAGCGCCGCGTAAGAAAAAAGGCGGCGGCCGACCGGCCACCGCCTTCATATTTGTCGACGGCTGCGCTCAACCCTTGATGGTGGCGGTCAGCTCGTCATAGGCCTTGCAGGCTTCGTCGAGCGTCGTCGCGCCCTGATACTTGGTCGTCACAGCCTGCACCTTGGCGGTCAGATCGGCCGCCTTGCTCGGGTCCTTGGTGATGGCTTCCTGGAGGGCGGCAGCCATGTCCTGCGCCTTCTTGGCGGCGATTTCCTGCGTGCATTCCGGCCCCTTGGAGCAAGCCGAACCGGCCAACGCCGCAACACCGACGGCAACGAGCAAAAACTTCTTCATGTCAATTTTCTCCTCAAAAAAGGCAGCCGCCCATCGCGGCTGCCTCCACTGGCCGAAGCCCAAAGGCCAGAGCCAAGCGTGCCATAACCTCTGATTGTGGCGGCGCGCAACGACCGGGCTGTGTCAACTTGTGTAACACGGTTGCAACAGCCGTTTGCCGCGAAGCCTATCGCTTCGTATCCTGGTGGATGCCCCTGCTCTTCCAGCCAGTCTCCGCGCCCTTGCCTCCCGCTCCCAGGGCATGCAAGGAGTGGGTCAAGCAACGGGATGACAGGCATGGCAGCTGAAGCGTCGAGCAGCGATCTGGTGCAGGTGGTGGCGCTGCTCGCCGCTGGCGTCGTCGCCGTGCCGATCTTTAAGCGCATGGGGCTCGGCTCGATCCTCGGCTATCTCGCCGCCGGCGTCGTCATCGGCCCGTTCGGCCTGCGCATCTTTTCCGAATCGGAAGCGATCCTCCATGTCGCCGAGCTCGGCGTCGTCATGTTCCTGTTCATCATCGGCCTGGAGATGCAGCCCTCGCGGCTCTGGGGGCTGCGGCGCGAGATCTTTGGACTGGGCGCCTTGCAGGTGGGCGTCTGCGCGGTGCTTCTGACCCTGGTCGGACTGGCCGGCGGCTTTCCGATCGCGCAGTCCTTCGTCGCCGGCGCCGGCTTCGTGCTGACCTCGACGGCGATCGTCATGCAGTTGCTGGAGGAGCGCGGCGAGATCGCCACGCCGAAAGGCCAGCGCATCGTCTCCATCCTGCTGCTCGAAGACCTGATGATCGTGCCGCTGCTCGCGCTGGTGGCGTTCCTCGCGCCTGGCGGCGCCGAGACCAGTTTTTCGCAGCGGCTGACCGAAGTCGGCATCGGTATCGCCGCCATCGTCGGTCTGGTCGTGGCCGGCCGTTACCTGCTCAATCCGCTCTTCCGCATCCTGGCCGATGCCCGCGCCCGCGAGGTCATGACCGCCGCCGCGCTGCTGGTGGTGCTGGGATCGGCGCTCGCCATGCAACTCTCCGGCCTGTCGATGGCGATGGGCGCCTTCCTCGCCGGCGTGCTCCTGTCGGAATCGACCTTCCGCCACCAGCTCGAAGCCGATATCGAGCCGTTCCGCGGCATCCTGCTCGGCCTGTTCTTCCTCGCCGTCGGCATGTCGCTCGACCTCGGCGTTGTCGCCCAGAACTGGCAGCTCGTCGCCATTTATGTCGTCGCCTACATGGTCATGAAAGCGGTCGGCATCTACGCCGTCGCGCGCATTCTGAAGAGCGGCCACCGCGAGGCGCTCGAACGCGCCGTCTTCATGGCGCAGGGCGGCGAGTTCGCCTTCGTGCTCTATTCTTCCGCCGCCGCGGTCGGCATCATCGACGGCCAGGCCAATGCCACGCTGACCGCCATTGTCATCATCTCCATGGTGCTGACGCCCTTGGCCATCGTGGCGCTGCGCTACCTCACCCCGCGCGACGAGCAGTCGCTCGACGGCGTCGACATCGCCGAGGGCCTCACCGGCAGCGTGCTCATCATCGGCTTCGGCCGCTTCGGCCAGATAGCCAGCCAGCCGCTTCTGCTGCGCGGGCTGGATGTCTCGATCATCGACAACGAGGTGGAGATGATCCAGGCGGCTGCCGATTTCGGCTTCAAGGTCTATTACGGCGACGGCACGCGGCTGGACATCCTGCATGCGGCCGGCGCCGGGCGCGCCCGCGCGGTGCTGATCTGCGTCGACAAGCCGGACGCCGCCGTGCGCATCGCGCAACTGATCAAGGCGGAATTCCCTCTGGTCACCATACTGGCGCGCGCCTTCGACCGCGGCACGGCGCTGCAGCTCATTCGGGCCGGCGTCGACTACCAATTGCGTGAGACCTTCGAATCGGCGCTCGTCTTCGGCGGCTCGGCGCTGGAGGCGCTGGGCGTCGATCCCGAGGAAGTCGCCGAGGTCATCGAGGACGTGCGCCGCCGCGACACCGCCCGCTTCGAAACCCAGCTTGCCGAGGGCATCCGCGCCGGCCAGCGTTTCCTCAAGGGCAATATCGGCACGCCGATCCCAACGCCGCTCACCCAGCCGCGCCGCGCCGGCCGGGCGCTGAACCAGGAGACCGCCGTCGTGCTGAACCAGGYAGAAACAAAGAACTGAAGGACAAGGCATGGCAGAACTCGATCCGCGAGCGCCTTCGGTCACCAAATTCTGGCGCGATGCCGGCGAGGACGCCTGGTTCGAGAAGAGCGACGCCTTCGACGCGGATTTCCGCAACCGGTTCCTGGAGTTGCATTACGCCGCCGCGCGGCGCGAATGCGACGACTGGAACGCGCATGCCGAAGGCTCGCTGGCGCTGATGATCCTTCTCGATCAGTTCCCACGCAACTGCTTCCGCGGCAGCGGCCACATGTATGCCACTGACCCACTCGCCCGGTACTTCGCCGACAGGGCGATCGCCGCCGGTCAGGACCTGGAACTGGACGAGCAGCTTCGCGTCTTCCTCTATTTGCCCTTCGAGCATTCCGAATCGCTGGCGGACCAGCAACGGTCGGCCGAGCTGACGGCCGCCAGGGCGCCCGACTATCTGAAATACGCCGAGGAGCACCTGGAGATCGTCCAACGCTTCGGACGCTTCCCGCACCGCAACTTGATGCTTGGCCGCGCGACGACCGCCGAGGAACAAGCTTTCCTGGACGGCGGCGGTTTTTCCGGCTGACCAGCCGGCTTGGAGCAATTCCAGGAAAAGTGTGAGCGGTTTTCCGTCCGGAATTGCGACAATCCAAAATCAGCCGAGCCACCATTCGCGGCCCGACGGCAGCCGCTCGATGCCGGACGTGTCGACGGCTCCGAGCCGTTCCGACACGCTCCTGCCGCCAACCGAAAGCGCGGGCGCGATCTCGGCCAGCGGCGCCAGCACGAAGGCGCGTTCCAGCATGCGCGGATGCGGCACTTCGAGACCGGTCTCGTGGATCACCCGGTCGCCGAACACCAGTATGTCGATGTCGATCAGCCGCGGCCCCCAGCGCTCCTCGCGCACGCGCTTCAGCCGCTTCTCGACGTCGAGGCAAAGGTCGAGCAGCGCGCGTGGCGAAAGCGCCGTCTCGATCGCGGCGGCGGCGTTGAGGAAATCGGGCTGGTCGAGCTTGCCCCAGGGCGGCGTGCGGTAGAGCGAGGAGACGGCGGTGACGCGCGTCGCGTCGTCGCCGTCCAGCATGCGCAATGCCGCGCCCATGGACTTCGCCGGGTCGCCGAGATTGCCGCCGAGGCTGAGGTAGACGGCGCTATTCCGGCCAGACAACGCTCACCTCGACATGATCGAGCACGCCCGGCACCGGGGCGTTCGGCTTGCGCACGGTGATCGCGGCTTTCCTGATCTGCGAGAACCGCGCCGTCAGCGCTTTCGCGACCTCCAGCGCCAGCGCCTCGATCAGGAAGCGGCGATGTCCGGTCACGATCTCCTCGATGACCGAGAAGGCGACGCCGTAATTGACGGTATCCTCGATGGAATCCTCCGTCAGCGGCCGGCTGGGCTCAACCGTCAGTTCGGCATCGACATAGAAACGCTGGCCAAGCGTCTCCTCCTCGTCAAGCACGCCGTGGCGGGCGAAGAAGGCGCAGTTCTTCATGCGGATGACGTACATGATCAGTGTCCGGGAGGAAGCTCGGTTTCGCGGGCAAGCATAGCATCGGTCACCGCCAGCGCGTCCACGTTGATTGCGACATCGTGGACGCGAAACAGGTCGGCTCCTTTCAAGCGCAGGATGACGCTGGTGGCCGCCGTGCCGGCCGCCCGATCGCCAGCCTCGCGCCCCGTCGCGCTGCCGATGAAGCGCTTGCGCGAGGTCCCCGCCATCAGCGGATAGCCGAGCGCCTGAAGCTCGGAGAACCGCGCCATCAGGTCGAGGTTTTCCTCCGCCGTCTCCTTGGCGAAGCCGAAGCCGGCGTCGAGCACGATCTGGCTGTCGGTGACCTTGCCGGCACGCGCGATCTCCAGCGATCTGCGCAGGAACAGGAACTGGTCCTCGATCACGTCAGGCAGCTTCTGCCGTTCGCGCCCGGTATGCATGATGACGAGCCCGGCGCCGGTCTCGGCCGCGACGCGCGCTATGCCGGGCTCGCGCTGCAACCCCCAGACATCGTTGACGATATGGGCGCCGGCGGCGACCGCCCGCCGCGCCGTGTCCTCGCGGTAGGTGTCGACCGAGATCAGCGCCTCGCCGGAAGCCGCGAGCGCGGCGATGACCGGCAGCACGCGGCCCTGCTCTTCTTCAGCGGTGATCGGAGCAAAACCAGGTCGGGTCGATTCCCCGCCGACATCGATGACGGCGGCGCCCTCTTTCACCATGCGGCGCGCCTGCTCCAGCGCCTTCTCGGGCGCGATGAACAGGCCGCCGTCGGAAAAACTGTCCGGGGTCACGTTGAGGATGCCGACGACGACGGCCTTCGGACCGAGGTCGAGATAGCGTCCATGCGCCAGCTGCCATCGCCTTGTCGTCATTGTCCATCAACCATGCGTGATCCGCGCGAAATCAATTCCGTTGCGCTGGCGACGGCCCTAAAGCAAGGTGCGTGAAGAGGCAATATGATGAACCGATCCCTGCTCTGCGCCCTGATGCTCGCATTGACCGCCATGCCGGCGGGCGCGGCCAATCTGGTGAAGACCTACAGCTATTTCAGCGTCGGCGGCCGCACGCTCGACGATATCCAGAACCAACTGTCGAGAAACGGCCCCGAAGTGAAGAGCACCGGCTCGCGGCATCCGGGCGCCACGCAGATGGCCTTCACCACCCGCATCAGCTACGCGCAGAGCGCGGAATCCTGCCGCATCGCCGACGCGGCCGTCACCGTGAAGGTCAAGGTGATCCTCCCCGAATGGCGGCGTCCGCGCAAAGCCRATCCCGACGTCAGGCTGTTCTGGGACACGCTGTCGGCCGACATCAAGCGGCATGAGGAGCGCCATGTCGAGATCGCCAAGAACCATGCGCGCCTGCTCGAGGATGCGCTGAAATCCATCCCTGCGCAAAAGACATGCGAGGAGGCAAAGGCCAAGGCCGCGGCGGTCCAGGCAGCCGAGCTCGCCAGGCACGATCAGGACCAGGTGCGCTTCGACCGCGTCGAAAGCGTCAATTTCGAAAACCGCATCCTCCGACTGATGCGTTACCGGATGGAGCGCGTCGAAGCCGGGCAACTGCCGCCGCCTTGACCTGAGGCAAGCCGCATCCGAGGCCAATTTCGCCCAAGCATGGTGCCAGACCGGGAAAACTTTCGAAGGGCGGTCGAAATCGGACTATATCGAACGACATATAGCGGGGTCGAACACTCGAACCRCCATCCACGATGAGAAATGAAGGCGCGACCGGCCGGAGCCGTTTTGGCGCACTGAGCATCAGCCTTTGAAAGAATGACGCATGGACCAGACCGTCGAGAAACAGGCGATGGCGCCGAAAGCCGCGCCGATGATGAGCGAGAGCGAGAAGAATACCATCATCGCCGGCGTGCTGTTGTCGATGCTTTTGGCGGCGCTTGACCAGACCATCGTCGCCCCCGCCCTGCCGACGATCGCGCGCGCGCTCGGCCATGCCGAGTATCTGCCATGGATCGTCACCGGCTATCTTCTGACCGCGACGGCTGTGGCGCCGCTCTACGGCAAGATCTCCGATGTCTATGGACGCCGGCCGGTCATCCACGCCGGCATCCTCATCTTCCTGCTCGGGTCGCTGGTCAGCGCGCTCGCGCCCAACATGCTGGTGCTGGTCATCGGCCGCGCCATCCAGGGCGCCGGCGGCGGCGGTCTCTTCGCGCTGGCCCAGACGGTCATCGGCGATCTCGTGCCGCCGCGCGAGCGCGCCCGCTACGCGGCCTGGATATCCGGCACCTGGGCGGTGGCCAGCGTCGCAGGTCCTCTGCTTGGTGGCGTCTTTGCCGAACATCTGCACTGGTCGTTGATCTTCTGGATCAACCTGCCGATCGGCTTCCTGGCCATGGCTATCGTCAACAATCCGCTGAAGAAGCTGCCGATCGCGGCTAAGCATCACCGCATCGACGGTTTGGGGGCGGTGCTCCTGGTCATCGCCACCGCGCTGCTGCTCCTGGCGCTCAGTTGGGGCGGCAGCACCTATCCCTGGTTCTCAGGCGAGATTCTCGGGCTCGTGGCCTGCTCGGCCRTGTTCTGGTTCTTCTTCGCGCTGAGGCTGCTGAGAGCGGCCGAGCCTTTGGTCTCGCTCGAAGTGTTGGGCAACCCGATCGTGCTCGCCGGCACGCTGTCGATGTTCCTGCTGCAGGCCGCCAACATCGGCGCGTCGGTCTACCTGCCAGTCTATCTGCAATCGGTCGTCGGGCTTTCGGTGAGCGAATCCGGCACGGCGATGCTCGGCCTCTTGCTCGGCACAGTCGCCGGCGCCGCCTTCAGCGGCCGCATGATCCCGCACTTCGTCCACTACAAGCGCATCGCCATGATCGGCCTCGGCCTGGCGATCGTCTGCATAGGCCTGCTCAGTGCCATTGCGGGACACGCCTCGCTGCTCGAAGTCGAAATCCTGACCACGCTGATCGGCCTGGGCAGCGGCACGACCTTTCCGGTCAGCACCGTCTCGGTCCAGAACGCGGTCGACCGCGCGCATCTCGGTGTCGCGACGGGCGTGCTGACCTTCCTGCGCACGCTGGGCGGCGCGCTCGGCGTCGCCATGCTCGGCGCCGTTGCGCTGGGTTTTGGCCTGCCCTTGGCCGCCGAAGGCTCGCAGACGCACATCCAGCTGACATCGGCAATGCCGTTCGTGATGATCTTCCTTACCGCCGGTATCACGCTCGTGCTGGCGCTGATCACGCTGGCCGTGATGCCTGAAAAGGAATTGCGCGGCCACGACGAGAACGCGGCGCCCGTGCTCGCGGAATGACTTTTTCAGTCGTGGACGCCGAGCTTCTTCTGCAGACTGGTCGACGAGGTCGTGTACTGGAAGACGATGCGCTCGCCCGGGCTGATGACGCGCTTGGCCGCCTGCGCCATCAGCGCCACCTCATGGAAACCTGACAGGATCAGCTTCAGCTTGCCGGGATACCAGTTGATGTCGCCCACCGCAAATATCCCAGGGATCGACGTCTGGAACTTCTCGGTGTCGACCGGGATCAGGTTCTCGTGAAGGTTGAGGCCCCATTCGGCGATCGGCCCGAGCTTCATGGTGAGGCCGAAGAACGGCAGCATGCGGGTGCACGGCACGTCGACGTCGCCGTCCGGACCGCCCTTGATGGTCGCCGATGACAGCTGGCCGGCGGCGCCGGCGAGGCCGCTGACCTGGCCGACGAGAAATTGCAGCTGCTTCATCTCCTGCATGGCATACATCTTGTTGACGCTGTCGGGCGCCGCCCTGAATTCCGGGCGGCGATGGACCAGCGTCACGCTTTTGGCGATCGGCTGCAGGTTGAGCGTCCAGTCGAGCGCCGAATCGCCGCCACCGACGATGACGAGGTCGTGCCCGCGAAAATCCTCCATGCGCCGGACGGAATAGAAGACGCTCTTGCCCTCATAGTCCTCGATGCCGGGAATGGGCGGGCGCTTGGGCTGGAACGAGCCGCCGCCGGCGGCGATCACCACCACCTTGGCCTCGAACACCTCGCCTTCATCCGTGGCGACGCGGAAACTGCCGTCCTCGAGCTTTTCAAGGCTCGAAACCATGCGGTTGAAGGTGAACTCCGGCTTGAACGAATGGATCTGCTCCATCAGCTTGTCGACGAGGCCCTGGGCCGAAATCATGGGCCAGCCCGGAATGTCGTAGATCGGCTTTTCCGGGTAGAGCTCTGCGCATTGCCCGCCGGGACGGTCGAGAATGTCGATGAGGTGGCATTTCATGTCGAGCAGCCCGAGCTCGAACACGGCGAACAGGCCGACCGGCCCCGCCCCGACAATGAGAACGTCCGTCTTGATCGTATCGGTCATGCGCTGCGCCCCATTGGGAAATGGTGCGAGACTGCATGAGCTATCGCCTGCTGCCAAGCAGCCAGCGCGAAAGAAAATTGGAAAGTCGGCTTCAGCCTTGCCGTTCAGGCACCCTAACGATCAGGCCGTCCAGCGCCTCGCGCACCTTGATCTGGCAGGAGAGGCGCGAATTCGGCCGGACGTCATAGGCGAAGTCCAGCATGTCCTCTTCCATCGCCTCCGGCTCGCCGACCTCGGCCGTCCAGGCCTCATCGACATAGACATGGCAGGTCGCGCAGGCACAGGCGCCGCCGCATTCGGCTTCGATGCCAGGCACCGCGTTGCGGATCGCGTTTTCCATCACCGTCGAGCCGTTTTCGGCGTCCACGTCAAATCGGGTCCCGTCATGGGCGATGTAAGTCAGCTTGGTCATTAAAGTCACCTGAGGAGTCGCAGCCGAGATAATCACTCCGCCGGACAAGTCAACTGCGGCGCGAAAGCGCCACGAAATGACGTTTTTCAAAAAGTTAATGCTAGCGGCTGATGCCAGCGATGAAATCCCGCACTTCCTCGATCAGCGTGCCGAGCYGCTTGAGCGCGCGGACATCTTCCGGCTGCTTTTCGATGATCGCCGCGCATTCGGCCACCGCAAAGGYGCCGATGCCGCGCGCCGAGCCCTTCAAGCCATGCGCCAGAAGCACCCGCTGCCGCATGTCGGCGTCGGCGATCTGGTCGCGGACGCTGAGCGACTGATGCACGAACAGCGCCAGCACCTCCCGTTCGAGGTCGCGGTCGCCCATTGTCTGACGCGCCAGATGACCGAGATCCACAGGCCGGGTTCCGACGGTTCCGGAGGCATCTCCCCCCGGCATGGAAAACGCAATACCAGTTTCGCCACGCATACGCACTCCAACTCCATCAAGCGGGCAGACGGGCCCGAGAAAATAGGCGACTCCGGTCGCCAAGGGGTTAACGATTGCAGGGGAAAAATGTTGTCACGGAGGCGGCCGGATCACGCTTCCGTTAACCTTATATTTAAAGTTTTACGTATCGCCGGGAATGCATGTTTTCTTTACCCCTGTGTGTCATTACGATACGAAGGTCCATTTTTCAGCCTCCTGCTCGGGATAGACAAGCCAGAATCGGGCCAGAATCAGGCCAAAATCATAAGTCCCGCGGCAGCTAGTACAGGGTAGCGAAGGCATGGCTAAGAAACCAACGACGACCAAGTCTCTCGACAGCGACGTAGCCGCGGAACTGGAAAAGGCGCTCGACCTTGACCTTGCCGGCGACGAAGGCGGCCTCGATATGGCGGCGTCGATGGAGGACCTCGAAGCGCAGATCTCGGCGGCAGCCGACGAGCTGGCGCGCGAGGGCCGTAGCCAGAGGGCGGAGCCGGCAAACAACCCCCAGCCTGCTAGCCCCCAGACTGCCAAGGCCCCCGCGCCCAAGCCGGCCGAACTGCGCCCGGTCGAGCCGCGCAACGGGCAGCCGTCCGGCTTTACGCCTCCCGCAGGCTTCACGCCCGCCAATGACGACCGCCAGAAGGACTACAAGACGCTGCTGCACAGCCTCAACCGGCGTGCGTCGAGCACCGTCTACTGGGTGATCGCCTTTATCTCGCTGGCCTGGATCGCCGGCGCCGGCGGCCTGGCCAATCTTCTGTTCGGCCCCGACATCTGGAAGATCCGCACCTTCGACCAGTTCTTCGCCCGCCCCGAGCTGATCGGCCTGGCGGTTGCCGCGATCGTTCCGGTCATCCTGTTCTGGGCATTCGCCGCCATGATTCGGCGTGCGCAGGAAATGCGCATCGCCGCGCAATCCATGACCGAGGTCGCCTTCCGCCTGGCGGAGCCGGAAAACCTCGCCCAGGACCGCGTCATGATGATCGGCCAGGCCGTTCGCCGCGAGGTGGCGGCGATGGGCGAAGGCATCGAGCGGACGCTCGCCCGCGCCGTGGAGCTCGAAACGCTCGTCCACGGCGAAGTCAGCCAGCTCGAACGCTCCTATTCCGAGAACGAGGCTCGCATCCGTTCGCTGGTCGATGGTCTGGGCAGCGAGCGCGAGGCGGTCGTCACGCATGCCGAGCGCGTGCGCGCCTCGATTGCCAGCGCTCACGAGACGCTGCGCGACGAGATCGGCTCGGCCAGCGACATCATCCGCGACTCGATCCTCAACGCCTCGACCAAGCTGTCGATGACGATCAACAATTCCGGCGACACGCTGATCGATCGCATCAATGAGAGCTCGACGTCGATCTTCGATTCCGTCGAATCGCGCCTGGACAGCATCACCGACCGTCTTTCGACCTCCGGCGAAGCCTTCGCCAGCCTGCTCGATACCCGCATCGCCAAGCTGACCGACACCACGGACGGCCTGACCCGCTCGCTGACCGACTTGCTCGACGACCGCACCAATGGCATGGTCTCGCTGCTCGGCGGCGCGGCGCGCACGCTGAATTCGGAATTCGAAGCGAGCCTCAGCGGCATCGAGCGCACGCTGGCCGAACGCGGTCAGGCGCTGATCAGCGAATTCCAGACCCGCGCCGAGGCGCTCGACACCGGCACGCAGAAGCTCAACGCCGCCCTCGAAGCGCGCGCCCGTCAGATCAACGAGACGATGGTGGAGCGCGCGAAGGAGATCGCCCACGCCTTTGCCGAGAGCAAGGACACGCTGTCGGCGATGATCGATCAGGGCAAGACCCAGATCGGCGCCGATATGGCCGATATCATCTCGTCGACCTCCTCCATGCTCGAAGCCCGCGCCACCGACTTTGCCGGCCGCATGGAAGCGGCCCGGCATGTGGTGTCGCGTTCCTTCGATTCCGACATCCAGCGGCTGGCCGATGCCCGTGTCGGCATCGAGGAAGCCGTCGAAAACCACAGCCGCGCGCTTTCCGAGAGCCGCGAACGCATGGCCGCCGCCATGCAGGAGGACCTGGCGAAATTCGCCGAAGGGCGCGCGGCGATCGATGCCGCCGTCACCAACCAGGTGCAGAAGCTGGCCGAAGGCCGCGGCCTGATCTCACGAGCGCTGGAAGAAGACCTGCGCAAGGTGAACGAATCGCGTGCCGCCATCGATGCATCGCTCGGCAGCCATCTGGAGCAGATTGAGGAAGGCCGTAACCGCCTGTCCCAGGCCTTGAACGAAGACTCCGGCAGACTCGTCCAAGCTCGTACGATGATTGACGAAATGGTCGCCGGTCATGTCGGGAAACTGGCTGAGGGCCGCAACATCCTGGCGCGCGCCCTGGAAGCCGATCTCGGCAAGCTGCAGGACAGCCGCGCCTCGATCGACGGCCTGGTCGCCGGGCAGGTCGAGAAGATCGCCGAGGGCCGCGCCGTGCTCGCCAAGGCGCTCGAAACCGACATCATCGGCATCAGGAACCTGATCGAGACCCACTCGACCAAGCTCGCCGAGGACCGCGGCGAACTCAGCCGCGCGCTTGAAGGCGATCTGAGCGGCATTCGCGGCCTGATCGACAGCCACGCCGGCAAGCTTGCCGAGGACCGCAGCCTGCTGTCGCAGACGCTGGAAGCCGACCTTGCCAAGCTCGCCGAAAGCCGCGCCTCGATCGACGGACTGGTCGCCGGCCAGGTCGAGAAGCTCGCCGAAGGCCGCGACATCCTCAAGCGCGCGCTGGAAGCCGACCTCAACACCATCAAGGGTGCCATTGCGGGACATTCGGACAAGGTGTTGGAGGATCGCGCCCAGCTGTCGAAGGCGCTCGAAGCCGACCTGCAGGCCGTCAGCGGCGCCATCGCCGATCACCAGGACAGGCTCGCGCAGGATCGCTCGACCTTGTCGAAGGCCCTGCAGGATGACCTCCAGACTGTAAGCGGCGCCATCGCCGACCATCAGAACAGGCTCGTTCAGGACCGTTCGGTGCTGTCGAAGTCGCTCGAGGACGATCTCGCCAAGCTGGCGGAGAGCCGCTCCAGCATCGACGGGCTGGTCGCCGGCCAGGTCGAGAAGCTTGCCGAGGGCCGCGACATCCTCAAGCGCGCGCTGGAGGCCGACCTCAACACGATCCAAGGCGCGATCGTCGATCATTCGCAGAAGATCACCGACCACCGCGCCGAGCTTTCGCGTGCGCTCGATGCCGATATGGCCAGCGCCAGCGGCCTCATGCAGACCCATGCCGACCAGCTGTCGCAGAACCGCGCGACGCTGTCCAAGGCGCTGGAGGACGATCTCGCCAAACTTGCCGAGAGCCGCGCCGGCATCGACAGCCTGGTGTCCGGCCAGGTCGAGAAGCTCGCGGAAGGCCGCGACATCCTCAAGCGAGCGCTGGAGGCCGACCTTGCCAAGTTGGCCGAAAGCCGCGCCTCGATCGATGGCCTCGTCGCCGGCCAGGTCGAAAAGCTCGCCGAAGGCCGGGACATCCTCACGCGTGCCCTTGAAGCCGACCTTGCCAAGCTGGCCGAAAGCCGCGCCGGCATCGACGGGCTGGTCGCCGGCCAGGTCGAAAAACTCGCCGAAGGCCGCGACGTGCTCAGCCGCGCCCTCGAGGCCGATCTCGCCAAGCTGGCCGAAAGCCGCTCCGGCATCGACGGCCTCGTCGCCGGCCAGGTGGAAAAGCTCGCCGAAGGCCGCGATATCCTCAGGCGCGCCCTTGAAGCCGACCTTCAGAAGCTGACCGAAAGCCGCTCCGAGATCGACGACATCATCGCCGGCCATGTCGGCAAGCTGTCCGAAGGCCGCAACATGCTCGCCAAGGCCCTGGAGGACGATCTCGCCAAGCTCGGCGATGCGCGCAAGGACGTCGATCGTTCGGTTTCCGGGCATATCGACCAGATCGCCGCCAGGAGCAGCGACATCTCGGCGGCGATTGCCGCCGACGTCGAGAAGATCGAGCAGGCTTTCAGCCGGCAAACCGGTATCATCGAGGAGCGCGCCGGCACCATGGAGCGTGCGCTGTCGACCGGTGTCGACAATGTCCGCGGCGTGCTGGAAAAGACCGCGGTGTTCGTGGCGGGCGCGCTCCGCGACAAGGTCATGGAAGTCACCAGCGCCCTGCATGAGCAGGCCGGTGCCGCTTTCAGCGACGCCGATCGCAAGATCGCCGAACGCGCTGAGCAGACCTCCGCTGCGCTGCTTGCCAGGGCCGAGGACATCGCCCAGGCCTTCGAGGCGGCCGACCGCCGTCTGCACGAGCGCGCCCAGGACACGTCCAACATGCTGATGGCGCGCGCCGACGATGCTTCGAACGCGCTCATGGCGCGCGCCGAAGAAACCGCCGACAAGCTGTCCACGCGCGCCAGCGAGATCGCCAACACCTTCGACACGGCCGACCAGAAGCTGGTTGCCCGTGCCGTCGAGACGGCCCAGTCGCTTGCCGCGCGTGCCGGCGACATCCTGCGCAATTTCGAGGGCGCCGACGAGCGGCTGTCGATGCGCATCACCGAATCGGCCGAAGCGCTGGCCGCCCGCGCCAGCGATCTCGGCCGCATCTTCGACGCCGCGGACCAGCACCTGATCTCGCGCATTGCTGAAGGCTCGGAGGCATTGTCGTCACGGGCGTCCGAAATTGCCCGCATCTTCGACGATGCAGACAGCCGCCTGGTGTCGCGCATCGCCTCGAGCACCTCGACCATCGGCGAGCATGCCGACACGATCGTCGGCGCCTTCGCCGCCACCGAACAGCGTGTCGCCGACCGCGCCCGCCAGACCGGCCAGGAGCTTGCCGTGCATGCCCGCGAGATCGAGCAGGCGCTGGCCGGCGCCGACGAGCGGCTTGCCGCAAGTGCCGCGGCTGCCGCTTCCCGCGTCGAGGACCAGGTCGCGAGCGTGGAAAGCCGCCTCGCCCACACTGCCGAGACCATGGGCCAGAAGCTCAACGAGCAGGTCTCCAGCGCCGAAGCCCAGCTCATCTCGCGCGCCAACGTCATCGCCGAGACCTTCACGGCGGTCGGCCAGCATATCGGCCAGAGCACCAACGAGGCCGCCAAGACCATCGGCGCCAACACCCGCGAGCTCAACACCATGCTGGCGGCGCGTTCGGCCGAGATGGCGAAGATCCTCGACGAGACGGCCAAGCCGCTGGTCGAGCGTTTCGCCCAGGGCGGTTCCGAACTGCAGCGCAGCATGGAAGAGGTCACCGAAAGGGCGGCCGAGAAGCTACGCAGCGAGAATACGAACCTCGTCAACGCGCTGGCCAGCCGCACCGCCGAGACGCTTTCGGCCGTCGAAGGCGCTCGCTCCTCGCTTTCCGACAGCGTGGCCGATCTCATCGGCCGCATGACGACCTCCAGCGCGCAGCTCGGCCAGCTGATCGAGCAGGCTGCCGTCAATCTCGGCCAGGTCGAGGAACGGCTCTCGGGCAGCACGCAGAGCTTCGCCACGACCACGGAGAAGGCCGCCCAGACCTTCGCCAGCTCGGCGCGTCTGGTCGATTCCAACACGACGCGGCTCACCGACCTGTCCTCGGCGACGCTGCGCGAGGTGGCCTCGATCGCGACCAAGTTCGACGAGCACAGCCGGCTGCTCTCCAGCGCCTCGAACCTGCTCAGCTCCGCGCAGAGCAATCTCGAGCACACGCTGGAGCGTCAGTCCTCGCTGGAAGACCTCGCCGTCGGCCTGGTCAAGAAGTCGGAAGACCTCGAGAAAGTGATGCGTTCCTTCGAAAGCCTCGTCGGCCAGACGATGCAGACCGCGGAGGGGCGCACGATGGAGTCGGCGGAAAAGATCCGCACCGCCATCGCCGAGGTTGTCGATTCGGYGACGCGCCGCTTTGCCGACGCGACCGAGGAGATGCGGCGCACCGCGGGCTCCATCAAGAGCGAGCTGGATCTCACCCGAGCCGAGCTGAAGAAGGGCGTCATCGAGATGCCGGAAGAGRCCAAGGAATCGACCTCGGCCATTCGTCGCGCCGTCGCCGAGCAGATCAACGCGCTCAAGGAACTGTCGGATATCGTTGCGAAATCCGGCCGCAGCGGCTCAAGCGAACAGGGCGAGCCGCGCGGACTGCGCCCTGCTCCGCAGGCGCCGGCCCGCGCCGCCGAGCCGCCGCTGCGCCGCCCGCCGGCGCCTCAGCCGCAGCCGCAACCCACGGCGCGCGCTCCGCAGGCGCCGCTCGCCGAGACCACGTTGCGCGGCACGCTCGACCTGGAGCGTCCCGCCGAAGCGCCGCGCCGGGAGAACGGCAAGACGCCGCAGGGCGGCTGGGTGCGCGACCTGCTGACCAACGCCTCGCGCGAGGAAGAACTGCGGCCGGCAGCGCCGGCGGAAGCGCCGCGCGCGACGCCCGCACAGCGCTCGCCGCTGCAGGTGATGGAGTCGCTCAACTCGCTCTCCGTCGACATCGCGCGGGCCATCGACCATGACGCGTCGATCGAGCTCTGGAACCGCTACCGGCGCGGCGAGCGCGACGTGTTCACGCGCCGCCTCTATACGCTGAAGGGCCAGCAGACCTTCGACGAGATCCGCCGCAAGTATCAGGCCGAGGCGGAATTCCGCGCCGCGGTCGACCGCTACTGCGAGGATTTCGAGAAGCTGCTCAAGGATGTCTCGCGCAACGACCGCGACAACATCATGGCGCAGACCTATCTGACGTCCGACACCGGCAAGGTCTACACCATGCTGGCCCACGCCAGCGGCCGGCTGCACTGACGCCGCCAAGCAGAACCGGAACTGAAAAAGGCGGGTCTCGACCCGCCTTTTTCACGCCGTAATTTGATTGCCGGCTTGGCCAGCGCCTCAGATCGTCTGGTCCGTCCAGTGGACGATGTCCTTCGCCGCCTGGCCGAAGGCGCTGTCCAGCGCGCCGACATAAGCCGCATTGCCGCTGCCGGAGACCGGCGCGCTCGCGGTGAAGCTCTTCGAGGCGCGTACCTCGCCGTTGCGGTCGTTGAGGATGCGCACGAACAGATCGACGTCGGCATGCTCGCCGCCATCGACGCGCACCTCGAAGGAACGCACCTCGACGATGATCTGGTAGTCGATCGCCAGCCCCTCGCCCGGCTTGCCGACGCCGGCAAAGCTGCCGGAGCGCTGGAAGGTTTCGGCTAGCCTCGCCTGCACGATCAGCGGCAGCCGGTCGGCCCATTGCGCGCCCTTCAGGAACTGGATCGAGCTGTCGGAAGGCCTGATGACGATGTTCTGGCTATCGAGCGCCTTGAGCGCCGATGGCTGGGCTATCAGGATCTGGCGACGGCTGTGGGCACGCACGTCGACCGACGGCGCGGACAATTCGAACGTGTCGAGCGGCGCCGGGTTGCCGCCCAGGGCCGCGCAGCCGGCAAGCGAAAGCACCAGCAACGCCGCCGCGGATGATCTGAAACTCCCCGCTACCACCCTGACCGACTTCACGCGCGATCCCCGTTGTCCCCGGATCCTACGATCAACCCGCATTTGCGGTTCATTTTCTTGGCGGTCGCGGCGGCCGAAGTCAACGCCGTGCCCTTCCATCGAACTGCCGGACCTCGCCGTCGCCGCCGGACAGGATGCGCTGCGGATTGCGGCTGAGGTCGGTCACCGCCTCCTCGATGCGGTTGATCGAGCGGCGGCTGTCCTGCACCAGCGCCTCGACGTTCTGCAGACCCTGGCCGGAGAAGCGCGACAGGTTGTCGACGATGGTGCCGAGGCGGGAGTTCAGCGTGTCGGCCACCTGCTTGAAGGATTTCAACGTCGCCCTGGCATCGGCCATCACGCCGTTGGCCTCACCGGAGCCAAGGAGATTGTCGACCTTGGCCAGGATGCCGTCGACGCGCACCGAGGCGTCGTTGAGGCGCTGCGCAAGCTGGCGGGCATTCTTGATCGTGTCATTGATGTCGTCGGAGCGGTTGGCGATCTTGTCGGTGACCTTGGCGATGTCGGAAGCCGCCTTGTCGGCGCTGACACTGGCCTTCTGGATGTTGGCCAAAGCGGCCTTGACGTCGGCCGGATCGATGCCGTCGAGCACGCCGTTGACTTTGGCCAGTGTCCCTTGCGTCTGCTTGGCGAAATCGTTGATCGAGCCGACCGCCGTGTTGACGTTGCCGATGACGGTGTCGAACTGCTTCGAGGTCTCCTTCAGGTTCGCCGTCACCGTGTCGACATTGGCCACGATGCTTTTGATCTGGTCCTTGTCGACGGAATTAAGCAGGCCTTCGGCGGCCTTCAGCGTGCTGTCGAGCCGGCCCGAGACATTCTTCAATTGATCCGAAAGCGAGCTCACCGCCGTCAGGAACTTGTCGATGCCGTCGGAATTCTTGGCCAGCGCGTCCGAGAAGGTCTCGACATTCTTGACCGTCTGCGTCAGCGGGCCGCGAACGTCCTTGGTGAAGCCTTCGAGCTCGCTCAGCACCTTGTCGGCGCGCGTGAAAATGTTCTGCGCCGTCTGCAGAAGATTGGTGACCGCCGACGGGTTGGCGGTTATCTCTGGGATCCTGCCCTCTTTCTCCGCCTCGTCGAGCAGCTTCGCTTCCTTGGGGTCGGCGCCGCGGAGCTCGATATTGGCCTGGCCAGTCAAGCCAGCCAGGCCGATATCGGCCTGTGTCGACTTGGTGATGGGCGTCATGCGGTCGATCTCGGTGTCGGCGATGGCCACCGTCGGATTGTCGACGTCGATATAGACCCGTTTGACGTCACCGACCTTGACGCCGTTGAACAGCACGAAGCTGCCGCGGCCGAGGCCTGAGGCCGAACCTGGAATGCGCACGCGCAGCATTGTCGTTTCGCCTCTGTCGCCGATCGCCGCGGTCCAATAGACGAAGGCGAAAGCCGCCAGGATCGCTCCCAGCGTGAAGATGCCGACAATAACGTAGTTGGCTCTTGTTTCCATCGACCCACTTATGGCTATGCGCGCGCCGCAAGATCAAGTTGCCGGGCGCGTTTTCCGCGGAAATAGGATTTCACCCACGGCTCCTCGCTCTTCAGCATGTCGTCGATCGTGCCTTCGACCAGCACCCGCTTCTTTCCGAGCACCGCGACGTGGTCGCAGGCGGTGAACAGCGTGTCGAGATCGTGCGTGACCATGTAGACGGTCAGATCCATCGTGTCGCGCAGCTTGACGACAAGCTCGTCGAATTCGGCCGCGCTGATCGGATCGAGCCCCGATGTCGGCTCGTCGAGAAAGACGATGTCGGGGTCGAGCGCCAAGGCGCGCGCCAGCGCGGCGCGCTTGATCATGCCGCCGGACAGCTCGGAGGGAAATTTCTGTGCGGCGTCGGCCGGCAATCCGACCAGCTCGATCTTGAGCATGGCGAGTTCGTCCATCAGCGCCCTGGGCAGGTCGAGATATTCGCGCATCGGCACCTGCACGTTTTCCAGCACGGTCAGCGCCGAAAACAGCGCGCCATGCTGGAAAAGGACGCCGAGCCGCATGTCGATGCGTAAACGGTCTGCGTCGCTTGCCTTGTCGACGTCGACGCCGAACAGTTTGATCGTCCCCGATTGCTTCGGCATCAGTCCCAATATCGTGCGCAACAGCACCGATTTGCCGGCGCCCGAAGCGCCGACGAAGCCGAGGATTTCCCCACGCTTGATGTCGAGCGAAAGCTTGTCGAGGATCAGCTTGTCGTCGATGGCGACGGTGACGTCGCGCACCGAAAGCACGATTTCATCGTCATGCGCGTCCTGCGCTGCTGTGGCGCCGTTGCCGTCCGCCATCTCAGAACCCGATCGCTGCGTAGAACATGGCGAAAAGCCCGTCGAGGATGATGACGACGAAGATCGACTTCACCACCGACGCGGTCACGTGGAGGCCGAGCGATTCAGCGCTTCCGCCGACTTTCATGCCCTCGACCGATGCGATGATGCCGATGATCAGGGCCATGAACGGCGCCTTGATCAGGCCGGCGAAGATGGTGCTGAGATCGATGGCCACGCGCAGCCTGTCGATGAACGCTGCCGGCGGAATGTCGGAATAGAGCCAGGCAGCGACGATGCCGCCGGCAAGGGCCGCGAAATTGGCGATGATGGTGAGGCAAGGCAGCCCGATCACCAGCGCGACGAGTCGCGGAAAGACCAGCACGCCGATCGGGTTGAGGCCGATCACCTTCAGCGCGTCGACCTCCTCGCGCATCTTCATCGAGCCGATCTCGGCGGTGATGGCGCTGCCCGAACGTCCCGCGAGCATGATCGCCGTCATCAGCACGCCGAGCTCGCGCAGGATGAGCACGCCGACAAGGTCGACGACGAAGATGTTGGCGCCGAAATAGCTGAGCTGGTAGGCGCCCTGCTGGGCGACGATGGCGCCGACGATCGCCGACATCAGCACCACCACCGGTATGGCGCCGACGCCCATGCGATCGATCTGGTTGAAGATCGCGGCGGGATTGACCGCGTGACCGCGTCCGAGCTTCATCTGCGCGCCGCGGATCGTGGCGCCGAGGATGTTCATCGAGGCCAGGAAGTCGTCGCGCATCTCGTAGACGCGGCGGCCGACCAATTCCAGAGCGCGCAGGATGATGTTGGGCGGGCCGGCCGATCCCGATTCGGGCTCGCGCCGCACCGCGTCGCCGACAGCGCCAAGCAGGATCGAGGCGATCTCGCTCTGGCCCTGCAAATGGACCTCGACGCCTTTCTTCTCGAAGGCGCTGGCCAGCCTGTCGATCAGCCAGGCGCCGGCGGTGTCCATCTTCTCGATGTGGGAGAGATCAAGCATCAGCTGTTTCGCGCCGCTTCTCTGCTCGATCTTGCGCATGTCGGCATCGACCGCCGCGACGGTGCGCGTCGTCCACACGCCGGAAAAGGCGCAGCCGAGCACACCACCTTCCTCGCCCACGGCAACGCGCGGCCGGTGCTCGGCGTCCTTGGCGGCCTCGCCGCTTGCGTCGCGTTTGCGGATGGTCAACATGGCGTCCTGTTTAGCGTGACGGGACTGGCGTGTCGATTTGCCGGCAGACCGGTGTCGCACAGCCGGAGAAGAAAATTATGGTGCGTGTCATTTCGGTCGAAATGGAGCGATTCCCGATCGCCGGCACCTTCACCATCTCACGCGGATCCAAAACCGAGGCCGAAGTCATCACCGTAACGATCACCGACAAGGGACGTTCCGGTCGCGGCGAGTGCGTGCCTTACAAGCGCTACGGCGAGACCATGGAGGGGGTGCGCGCGGCCATCGAAGCCATGCGCGATCCCATCATCGCCGGCATCGACCGGACCGCTCTGCTCGCGGCCATGCCGGCGGGCGCCGCGCGAAACGCCATCGATTGCGCGCTTTGGGACCTGGAAGCCAAGCTGACCGGCACGCCGGTGGCGGCGGCGATCGGCATCCTTCCGACCAGGCCGCTGGAGACCGCCTACACGCTGTCGCTCGCCGAGCCGGAAGCCATGGCGGCGCAGGCGCGCGCCAATGCCGCGCGGCCCTTGCTCAAGGTCAAGATCGGCGGCGACAACGACATGGCGAGAATCCGCGCCGTAACCGAGGCCGCTCCCGAAAGCCGCATCATCCTCGATGCCAATGAGGGCTGGACGCATGAAAATGTCGAGGCGAACCTTGCCTTCGCCGCGCAGCATGGCATCGCGCTCGTCGAGCAGCCGCTGCCGGCCGGCAAGGACGAGATCCTGCGCCGGATCGCGCATCCGGTGCCGGTCTGCGCCGATGAAAGCGTGCATGCGGCGAAGGACCTCGACGCGCTGGTCGGTCTCTACGACGCCGTCAACATCAAGCTCGACAAGTCCGGCGGCCTGACGGAGGCGCTGAAATTGCGCAACCGAGCCCGCGACCTGGGCTTCGGCATCATGGTGGGTTGCATGGTCGGCACCTCGCTCGCCATGGCGCCGGCGGTGCTCCTGGCGCAGGGCGCCGACTTCGTCGACCTCGACGGTCCGCTGCTGCTTGCGCATGATCGCGAGCCTGGCCTCGTCTACCGGGGATCGCTCGTTTCACCCCCTGACAGGGTGCTTTGGGGCTGAGCGGGAAGCGAGGCCTATCAGCACCACGCCGACGATCGCGATCGGGATCATCGCCCAGAAACCGTCGACGCCCAGGCGGTCGTAGAGCGGGCCGGACGCGAGCGTCACCGCCGCCATGAAGAAGCCGTTGAAGAAATAGGCGATGCCTTGCGCAGCACCCGTGCGCTCCTCGGAAACCGTCTCGCCGATCATCTTCTGCAGGCCGATCAACACCATCGCCACCGAAACCGAATGCAGCGACTGGACAAGGAAGAAGCCCGCGACGCCAAGCCCAAGCGGCCAGACCAGTGGAAAGGCGATCCAGCGCACGATCGAGCCGATACCGGCGATCACCATCACCCTGACCACCGAGGTGGAAGCAAAAATACGGTTGAAAAACAGGAACATGCAGACTTCGGACACCACGCCCCAGGCCCATAGCAGGCCAACGACGGAATCGCCGATGCCGATCGACTTCCAGTAGATCGACACGAAGCCGTAGAGGAAGGCGTGGCTGGCGGTGATGATGCCGACGCCGAGCGTGAAATAGAGGAAATATGCGTTGAAGAGGCTCGGCGCCTTATGCTGGATCTCGGTGGCTGACAGCGGCGAGGCCTTGCGAGGCCGCCCCATGCGCGGCGCCCATAGCCCTGCGGCCAGAGCCGCGCCGATTGCTATGAAGATGATGACCGGAACGGCCTGCGGACCCGTGGCCGAAAGGATGAAGCCGCCCACGACATTGGCGCCAAGATAGGAGATCGAGCCCCATTTTCGCATGGCGGTGTAATTGGAGCCGAAGCGCCGCACGCCCGATAGCGCCAGCGAATCGGCCATCGGCGAATGCGGCGTCCAGACGATCGTCAGCAAAAGCGACACGGCAAGCACGATGGCGTAGGTGGCCGGCAGGAAATAGCCCGCGGAGACGACCATCGAGGCCGCCACCAGTACGATGTAGACATTGGCGCGGTCTTTCGCCCGGTCGGCAAGCGCCGTCAGCATCGGCGTCGTCACCACGCGCAGGAACATCGGCGCAGCCAGGATGACGGCGATCTGCTCGGCATGAAAGCCTTTCGACTGCAGCCAGAGCGGAAAATAAGGCAGATGCGTGCCCTGCGACACGAACAAGGTCGCGAAGATCAGGCTCATGCGCAGTTCGAAATGGCAGGGCTTGACGAGTTGCTCGGGCGACAGGGGCGGCAGCGACATGAATCGATCCAATTACGCTGCAATCGACAGCCTGCAACGCGTCTCGATCCCTAACATGCGGCAAAGCGCGGCGGAACTGTCTGGACCAATCGATCAAGGGCAAAGCTGTTGACGAACGAGGCTCGGGAGCGCGGCCCGCTCAATGTCAACGCAACGAAAGGGTCAGGCTGAACCGGGGGCGGCGGCGTTCAGGCCGCTTGAGCCGCCCTGCCCTTGAGATCGACGAGGTCGACCGGCACCAGCACATCCTTGCCGGTCGAAGATTCGGGCAGCACATGCGCCCAGGTCAGGATCTCCATGCGGCCGTCGAAGTGCTCGACCACCGCCGTGCAGCTTTCCACCCAGTCGCCGGTGTTGATGTACTGCACATCGCCATAGCTTTCGATGGCGGCGTGATGGATGTGGCCGCAGATCACGCCGTCGACATGCGAGCGCCGCGCTTCTTCCGAAAGCACCGTCTGGAACGAACCGATGAAGTTCACAGCCTTCTTCACCTTGACCTTGGCCCAGGACGAGAACGACCAGTAAGGCAAGCCGAGCAGGTGACGCAGCTTGGTCACCACCCGGTTGATCAGCATCGCCGTGTCATAGGCATAGTCGCCGAGATAGGCGAGCCAGCRCTGGTTGTGCACCACCGTATCGAACTGGTCGCCATGGATGACCAGCAGGCGCCGGCCGGCCGCGGTCTCGTGGATGGCGCGGTCGGCGACGACGATGCCGCCGAAATGCACGCCCTGGAACTGGCGGGCGAATTCGTCGTGATTGCCGGCGATATAGGTGATCGAAGCGCCCTTGCGCGCCTTGCGCAGCAGCTTTTGCACCACGTCGTTGTGGCTCTGCGGCCAGTGCCAGCTGCGCCGCAGCCGCCAGCCGTCGACGATATCGCCGACCAGATAGATGATCTCGGCATCGTGATAGCGCAGGAAATCGATCAGGAAATCGGCCTTGGCCGCTTTCGAGCCGAGATGCACGTCGGAAATGAACAGGGCGCGGAAGGTGCGGGGCTCTGGGTTTGACATCACGATTTACCCTTTGCTTTCGCGTGCCTATGCCCCGATTCATGCAACAACCGTATGACGGTTGCGGTTGGTCCAGCCCAGGCGCTAGCTTGGCACCGGCAAAGCACCAGGAGAAAATCACCATGGATCTCGGCATTCGCGGCAAGAAGGCCATCGTCTGCGCCTCGAGCAAGGGACTTGGAAAAGGCTGCGCCATGGCGCTGGCCGAGGCGGGCGTCGACCTCGTCGTCAACGGGCGCAACGCCGAGCTTCTGGCTAGGACCGCTGCTGAAATTCGCGAAAAATTCGGCGTCAAGGTGATCGAGGTCGCCGGCGACGTGTCGAAGCCCGAGGTGCAGAAGGCGCTGCTTGCCGCCTGCCCTGATCCCGATATCCTGGTCAACAACAATGGCGGCCCGCCGCTGCGCGATTTCCGCGAGCTCGACCGCGCCAAGATCCTCGAGGGCGTGACGCAGAACATGGTGACGCCGATCGAGCTGATCCAGGCGATGATCGACGGCATGGCTAAGCGCGGCTTCGGCCGCATCGTCAACATCACCTCGCTGTCGGTCTATGTGCCGATCCCCGGCCTCGACCTGTCGTCCGGCGCGCGTGCCGGACTGACCTCGTTCCTCGCCGGCGTGGCGCGCACGGTGATCGACCGCAACGTCACCATCAACAGCCTGCTGCCCGGCAAGCTCGACACCGACCGGTTGCGCGGCCCGCATGAGGCAGGCACGCAAGAAGATCCGGCCGCGGCCGCCGCGCGCAAGGCCCGTATTAGCGCCGACGTGCCGGCGAAACGTCTCGGCACGCCGGAGGAATTCGGCCAGATCTGCGCCTTCCTCTGCTCGGTCCATGCCGGCTACCTCACCGGCCAGAACATCCCGGTCGACGGCGGCCTTTACGTCAGCGCCTTCTGAGCATCGCCTGAGGCTCTCCAGCCAACCAGCTGGAATCGGTAGATTATTTGCGCTCCGGCATTGTGAAGCCGGAGCCTGCGATTTGCGGTCGCGAAAAATCGCGGGCGCATGCTAAAAGGCTCCAAACCAGCATCGCAGGGAGGGGCCGCAATGGACGGCGAGAACAAGAAACCGGCCCGGTCGGACCTCGACGAGGCCGCCCTCTTCTTCCACAAGCACCCGAAGCCGGGAAAGCTCGAGATCCAGGCGACGAAGCCGCTCGGCAACCAGCGCGACCTGGCGCTCGCCTATTCACCGGGCGTCGCCGCGCCCTGCCTCGAGATCCGCGATGATCCGGCGACCGCCGCCGACTACACCGCCCGCGCCAATCTCGTCGGCGTCGTCTCCAACGGCTCCGCGGTCCTCGGACTCGGCAATATCGGCCCGCTCGCCTCCAAGCCAGTGATGGAAGGCAAGGCGGTGCTGTTCAAGAAATTCGCCGGCATCGACGTCTTCGACATCGAGATCGACGCGCCCGGGATCGAGCGCATGGTCGAGACGGTGGCCGCGCTCGAGCCGACTTTCGGCGGTATCAACCTCGAGGACATCAAGGCGCCGGAATGTTTCGAGGTCGAAGAGGCGCTCAAGGCCCGCATGGGCATTCCGGTCTTCCACGACGACCAGCATGGCACGGCGATCATCGTCGCCGCCGCTGTGCTCAACGGGCTGGAACTGGCCGGCAAGGCGATTTCCAACATCAAGATCGTCACCTCGGGCGCGGGTGCGGCAGCACTTGCCTGCCTCAACCTTCTGGTCTCGCTCGGCGCCAGGGTGGAAA
Source organism: Mesorhizobium sp. LCM 4577 (assembly GCF_001854795.2). NCBI lineage: Bacteria > Pseudomonadati > Pseudomonadota > Alphaproteobacteria > Hyphomicrobiales > Phyllobacteriaceae > Mesorhizobium > Mesorhizobium sp. LCM 4577. The sequence continues at coordinate 426,258 of NZ_MDDU01000024.1, forward strand.
ACATCTGGGTCACCGACCGTTTCGGCGTCGCCTACAGGGGCCGCGTCGAGGAGATGGATCGCTGGAAAGACCCTTATGTGAAGGACACCGAGGCGCGCACGCTGGCCGATGTCATTCCCGGCGCCGACGTTTTCCTCGGCCTCTCCGCCGCCGGCGTGCTGAAGCCGGAGCTCCTGCAGCACATGGCGCCGAAACCGCTGATCCTGGCTTTGGCCAACCCCAATCCGGAGATCATGCCGGAAGTGGCGCGCGCCGCGCGCCCGGACGCCATGATCTGCACCGGCCGCTCGGATTTTCCCAATCAAGTCAACAACGTGCTCTGTTTCCCTTACATCTTCCGCGGCGCGCTGGACTGCGGCGCCAGCGCCATCAACGAGGAGATGAAGATGGCGGCGGTCAGGGCGATCGCCGCCCTTGCCCGCGAGGAGCCTTCCGATGTCGCGGCACGCGCCTATTCCGGCGAGACGCCGATATTCGGTCCCGATTTCCTGATCCCCTCGCCCTTCGATCCGCGCCTGATCCTGCGCATCGCGCCGGCGGTGGCGAAGGCTGCCTGCGACACCGGCGTCGCGACGCGGCCGATCGCCGACTTCGCCGCCTATATCGACAAGCTCAACCGCTTCGTCTTCCGCTCCGGCCTGGTGATGAAGCCGGTGTTCTCCTCGGCCAAGACATCGAGCACCAAGCGCGTCATCTATGCCGACGGCGAGGACGAGCGCGTGCTGCGCGCAGCACAAGTGGTGCTGGAGGAAGGCATTGCCGAACCGACCCTGATCGGCCGCCCGCATGTGGTGGAGGTGCGCCTGAAGCGTTACGGCCTGCGCATCCGGCCGGGCGTCGATTTCGCCCTGATCAATCCAGAGGATGATCCGCGCTACCGCCACTATGTCGACCTTTTGATCGAGCTTGCCGGCCGGCGCGGCGTGACGACGGAAGCCGCCCGCACCATGGTGCGCACCAACAATACGGTGATCGCGGCGCTCGCGCTGAGGCGTGGCGACGCGGATGCAATGATATGCGGGCTCGAAGGTCGCTTCGAGCGGCATTTGCGCAATGTCTCGCTGATCATAGGGCCGCGCGCCGGCGTCAAGGATCGCGATCTGTCGACGCTCTCCATGTTGATTTCGCAGCGGGGCATCGTCTTTCTCACCGATACCTATGTCTCCATCGATCCAACGGCGGAGGAGATCGCCGAGATGACAGTTCTGGCGGCGGAGGAGATCAGGCGTTTCGGCCTGGAGCCCAAGGCCGCCCTGCTCTCGTTTTCGGATTTCGGTTCGCGTGACGCGCCGAGCGCCTTCAAGATGCGGCAGGCCGCCGCGATCCTGGCGCGCATCGCGCCCGACCTTGAATGCGACGGCGAGATGCATGCCGATACAGCACTTTCGCAACATCTGCGCCAGCGCGTCTATCCGCATTCCAGGTTGAAGGGCGAAGCCAATCTGCTGGTCTTCCCGAACCTCGATTCGGCCAACATCACACTGACGGCGCTGGGCGCCATGATGGATGCGCTGCATGTCGGACCGATCCTGCTCGGCACCGACAAGCCCGCGCATATATTGACGCCGTCGGTGACCTCGCGCGGCGTCGTCAACATGACCGCGCTGGCCGTGGTCGAGGCCGCGCACAAGGCGCAGGCGCTTGTCGATCTGAATTGAGGCGGCGCACCAAGCACCGGTGCAGACTAGGGAACAGTTAACCACGAACGCGGTAGTTTCCGGCCAAGGGCAATCGGGATTCCAGGCGGATGAAGGGGTTGAAGCTGATGCATCTTGCGGCGCTGCTTGCAGCGCTTGCAGGTTCAGCTCTCGCCGTCACGCAATCCCAGGCGGCTTCTCGCATATGCAGGCAACTCGAAGCCGAGCTCGCCGCGGCACGCGGCGGTGGCGGGGGGCCCGGCATCGTGCGCAAATATGACGATGCCATCCAGCGCCAGCGCGAGCAACTGGCCAAGGCCCGCGGCCGGGCAAGCGACGCCAATTGCGGCTTCACGCTGTTTTCGCGCAATGTCAGCCAATGCGCGGCGATCAACGCCTCGATCGAGCGGATGAACGCCAATCTCGACACGTTGCAGGCCAAGCGCGAGCGACTATCCGCCGGCGGCGGCACGCGGCGCGACCGCAGCCGCATCCTGGCGGCGCTCGATGCCAATGGCTGCCGCGGCGACGAGCCCCCGCTCCGCCGGGCGCCGCTTCAGGAGGAGGCTTCCCGCGACAATGGCGGCGGCAATCTGTTCGAGCAGCTTTTCGGGCGCCAGGACCAGCAGCTCGAAACGCCCGATGCCCCTGACATGCCGGACGCGGCGGACGTACCTGCCGATGATCCCAGCGTGCGCAATATCCGCCGCATCATCAACCAGCCGGACGGCATGGACCTGCCCAGGTTGGGCGGCGGGTTCCGCACCATGTGCGTGCGCACCTGCGACGGCTATTTCTTCCCGATGTCCAACGCCGCCTCCGTCGGCGATTTCGAGCGCGACCAGAAGAACTGCGAATCGAGCTGCCCCGGCACCGAGATGCAGGTCTTCTATTCGCGCGGAATGGACGACGATTCGGGATCGATGACCTCCTCGGTCACCGGGCAACCCTACAGCGAGCTGCCGACCGCCTATCTCTACAAGCAGGCCAATTACTCGCGCCCGCCGAGTTGCGGGTGCAACGCCCAGGCCGGCAATTTCACGATCATCGGCGGTAACCCGCCCAATCCCGAACAGTCGCAACCGGACGGCGGGGCAGCGCCCTTCATTCCCGTACCGGCGGCCAAGCCCGATCCGGGCGCCGATCCCGAGACGCTCGCCAATGCCGAAGGCGGGCTCGACCTGGACGCGATCAAGCGGCTGACCACCAAGGTACCGGTGTCGCCGGTCTCGGCGCTGCCGCCGGATCAGCGCAAGGTCAGGGTCGTCGGGCCAGCGTTCCTTCCCGACCCATCAGCGGCAATAGATCTGAAAGCTCCGGCCCCGAAGTCCGCCCGGTAAGCGCCAGCCGCAGCGGCATGAACAACGGCTTGCCCTTGCGCCCCGTGGCTTCCCTGATCTTGCCGGTCCAGTCCTTCCAGACCGTGCCGTTCCACGGCTCCTCCGGCAGCAGCTCGAACGCCTGATTGAGGAAGTCGCGGTCCTCGCCGGAAAAGTCGGCCGGCTCCTGCGGACCCTCGTTCAGGATGCGCCACCAGGCGACCGCGTCCGACAGGCGGTCGAGATTGCCGCGCACCGCCAGCCAGAACGGCTCGGCCTTGTCGCCGGAAATGCCCAGCACCATCAGCCGGTCGCGCGCTTCCTCGAACGGCATATGATGCATCAGCGTGCGGTTGAGCACGAAGAGCTCGTCCGGGTCGAATTTCGAGGCCGACTTGGAGGTCGCCGCCGGGTCGAAATGGCCGGCAAGCTCGTTGAGGTCGTGCGCGGCGGTGACATTCTCCGATGTGCCGACGAGCACGGCCAGCGAGGCGACCGCCATCGGCTCGATGCCGTCCTCGCGCAGGCTTTCGATGGACAGCGCGCCGGTGCGCTTCGACAGCCCCTCACCCGACACGGTGGTGAGCAGGTTATGGTGGCCGAAGATCGGCGGCTCGGCGCCGAGCGCCTTGAAGATGGCGATCTGCACGCCGGTGTTGGTGACATGGTCGTCGCCGCGGATGATGTGGCTTACGCCCATCTCGATATCGTCGACCACCGAAGGCAGCGTGTAGAGATAGGTGCCGTCCTCGCGCACCAGGACGGGGTCCGACAGCGAGGCGAGATCGACGGTCTCCTCGCCACGCACAAGGTCGTTCCAATGCACCTCGGTGCGCTCCGGCTGCAGCGGATCGCTGGTGAAGTTGGGCAGCAGGAAGCGCCAGTGCGGTTTGCGTCCGTCCGACTGGTATTCGGCCACCTGCTCCGGCGTCAGCGTCAGCGCCTCGCGGCCATAGACAGGCGGCAGGCCGCGCGTGCGGCGCACCTTGCGGCGCAGGTCGAGCTCTTCCGGCGTCTCGTAGCAGGCATAGAGCACGCGAGCCGCCTTCAGCCGCTCGACCGCCGCGTCATAGATCTCGAAGCGGCGCGACTGGTACTCGGTGACGTCCGGGAAGATGCCCAGCCAATGCAGGTCATAAAGAATGGAATCGGCATATTCCTGCTTCGAGCGGGCGATATCGGTGTCGTCGAAGCGCTGGATGAAACGACCCTTGTTGTTCATGGCGAAAAGCCAGTTGAACAGCGCGGTGCGCGCATTGCCGATATGGATGCGGCCGGTCGGCGATGGAGCAAAACGTACGGTAACTGTCATGAGCGGGGCGTAGCGGATGCTTTTGGTGTTGACAAGGCGCGCCCCCGCGCGAACGCAACAGATAGTGCAAGCCAGCTAAAATGAAAAGCCGCTGCCCGACACGGCTTCCTGGCGGCCTGACAAACGGCGTCAAGTGCCTGCAAACCCGGGCTTGTTATGTCCCCGTTATCCACATGTGTGACACACAAGATGTTGGGGTCACAAAAGCTACAAAAACGAATCCTTGACGGGTCGGAACGAGTCGCTTTTTATGGGCCATGCGCTCCTGTTGCGGGCGTGACCGGAGAGTTTAGAGGCCGGTCTTTTTTCCCGGATTTTGTGCGTTTTGCCCACATTTCCGCCCGTTCACGAGGCCGGCGGAAGCGTTGGGATCTTTATGGCTTGGGTGGGCGAAAGGGAGAATTGTCGGCCTGGAAAAAATGATCTGTTAACACTATATTTAGCGTTTGCAGGCAGGCTGGACCCTAGATAGTGTGAACCTCCCTCTTCCGAGGGAATCGACCAAAGTTTCAGTTGAGGGACCCGCGGGGGTCGGCCTGCAGCCCGGGCAAATGTCCGGCCAGGTGTTTTGCTGTCTGCATGGCGGCGCCCGCGACGAGGAGAATGCCGGCGTCACCGCGATGCCGGCAAACGGCGGACCGTGCTTTTCGCCATGTGGGGCAGAAATCCCCGGGGAAAAGCGCTATATATAGAGACAAAGGGACCGGACCAATGCGCATCGAGCGTCGCTTCACCAAGCCAGAGCAATCAGCCTATGCGGAGATCGAATTCCGCAAGGCTTTGTCGGAGATCAAGAATCCCGACGGCTCGGTGGTGTTCCGCCTCGACAACATCGATGTGCCGGCGCAATTCAGCCAGGTCGCGGCCGATATCCTGGCCCAGAAATATTTCCGCAAGGCCGGCGTGCCGGCGCGCCTGAAGAAGGTCGAGGAGAACGACGTCCCCTCCTTCCTGTGGCGCTCGGTTGCCGACGAGGCCGAGCTCGCCAAGCTGCCCGAGGCCGAGCGCTATGGTTCGGAGACCGACGCCCGCCAGGTCTTCGATCGCCTCTCCGGCACCTGGACCTATTGGGGCTGGAAGGGCGGCTATTTCAAATCCGAGGAAGACGCGCGCGCCTTCCGCGACGAGCTTGCCTATATGCTCGCCACCCAGCGCGTCGCGCCGAACTCGCCGCAATGGTTCAACACCGGCCTGCACTGGGCCTATGGCATCGACGGCCCGAGCCAGGGCCACTTCTATGTCGACCCCTTCACCGGCAAGCTGACCAAGTCGAAGTCGGCTTACGAGCACCCGCAGCCGCATGCCTGCTTCATCCAGAGCGTGCAGGACGACCTCGTCAACGAGGGCGGCATCATGGACCTGTGGGTGCGCGAGGCGCGCCTGTTCAAATACGGCTCCGGCACCGGCTCGAACTTCTCGATGCTGCGCGGCGAAGGCGAGAAGCTTTCCGGCGGCGGCCGCTCGTCCGGCCTGATGAGCTTCCTCAAGATCGGCGACCGCGCGGCCGGCGCCATCAAGTCGGGCGGCACGACGCGCCGCGCGGCAAAAATGGTCATCGTCGACGCCGACCATCCCGACATCGAGCAATTCATCGACTGGAAGGTCAATGAGGAGCAGAAGGTCGCCTCGCTGGTGACCGGCTCGAAGATCGTCAAGAAGCACCTCGAAGCCATCATGAAGGCCTGCGTCAATTGCGAAGGCGATGGCGACGACTGCTTCGACCCGGCGCTGAACACCGCGCTGAAGCGCGAGATCAAGGCGGCCAAGAAGGACGCCGTGCCGGAGAACTACATCTACCGCGTCATCCAGTTCGCCCGTCAGGGCTACACCTCGATGTCGTTCAAGACCTACGACACCGACTGGGATTCCGACGCCTACCTCACCGTCTCCGGCCAGAACTCCAACAACTCGGTGTCGCTGAAGGACAATTTCCTGCGCGCCGTGGAGACCGATGGCGACTGGCAGCTCACCGCCCGCAAGGACGGCAAGGTGCTGAAGACGCTGAAGGCGCGCGACCTGTGGGAAAAGATCGGCTACGCCGCCTGGGCGTCGGCCGACCCGGGCCTGCACTTCAACACGACGATGAACGACTGGCACACCTGCGCGTCGGCCGGTGCGATCCGGGCCTCCAACCCGTGCTCGGAATACATGTTCCTCGACGACACGGCCTGCAACCTCGCCTCGATCAACCTCCTGCCCTACCGCAAGGAAGACGGCACGATCGACATCGCCGCTTACGAGCACACCGTGCGGCTATGGACCGTCGTGCTCGAGATCTCGGTGATGATGGCGCAGTTCCCATCCAAGGAGATCGCCAAGCTCTCCTACGACTACCGCACGCTCGGCCTCGGCTACGCCAATATCGGCGGCCTCTTGATGACCTCGGGCATTCCCTACGACTCCGACGAGGGCCGCGCGATCTGCGCCGCGCTCACCGCGATCATGACCGGCGTCGCCTACTCGACCTCGGCCGAGATGGCTTCCGAACTCGGCGCCTTCCCGGACTATGATCGCAACGCCCAGAACATGCTGCGCGTCATGCGCAACCATCGCCGCGCCGCCTATGGCGACAAGGACGGCTACGAGAAGCTTGCCGTCAACCCGGTGCCGCTGGTCGCTGCCGACCTGAAGCAGCAGGCGCTGGCCGAGCATGCCCGCGCCGCCTGGGACCGCGCCATCGAGCTCGGCGAGGAGCATGGCTACCGCAACGCGCAGGCGACCGTGATCGCGCCGACCGGCACGATCGGCCTCGTCATGGACTGCGACACCACCGGCATCGAGCCCGACTTCGCCCTGGTGAAGTTCAAGAAGCTCGCCGGCGGCGGCTATTTCAAGATCATCAACCGCGCCGTGCCGGAGGCGCTGAGGACGCTTGGCTATTCCGAAAGCCAGATCGCCGAGATCGAGGCCTATGCCGTCGGCCACGGCAACCTCAACCAGGCGCCCGGCATCAACCCGTCCTCGCTGAAGGCCAAGGGCTTCACCGACGAGAAGATCGCGGCACTGAACGCGGCGCTGAAGTCGGCCTTCGACATCAAGTTCGTGTTCAACCAGTGGACGCTGGGCGCCGACTGGGTGAAGGAGACGCTCGGCTTCACCGACGAGCAGCTCTCAGACGTTTCCTTCGAGATGCTGCCGGCGCTGGGCTTCTCCAGGAAGGACATCGACGCCGCCAACATCCATGTCTGCGGTGCCATGACGCTCGAAGGCGCGCCCTTCCTCAAGGCCGAACACCTGCCGGTGTTCGACTGCGCCAGCCCGTGCGGCAAGATCGGCAAGCGTTCGCTGTCGATCAACAGCCACATCCTGATGATGGCGGCGGCGCAACCCTTCATCTCGGGCGCCATCTCCAAAACCATCAACATGCCGAACGAGGCGACGGTCGAGGACGCCAAGAACGCCTATATGCTGTCCTGGAAGCTGGCGCTGAAGGCGAACGCGCTCTATCGCGACGGCTCGAAACTGTCGCAGCCGCTCAACGCCTCGCTGCTCGCCGATGACGACGGGGATGAGGACGAGGCGGTCGAGCAGTTCATCGCCGCGCCCGCCGCGCAGCGCGCCGTGCAGGTGACGGAAAAGATCGTCGAGCGTGTGGTGGAACGCCTCTACCGCGACCGCGAGAAGTTGCCGAACCGCCGCAAGGGCTACACGCAGAAGGCCGTCGTCGGCGGCCACAAGGTGTATCTCAGGACCGGCGAGTTCGACGACGGCCGCCTGGGCGAGATCTTCATCGACATGCACAAGGAAGGTGCTGCCTTCCGCGCGATGATGAACAACTTCGCCATCGCGATCTCGCTCGGCCTGCAGTACGGCGTGCCGCTCGACGAATATGTCGAGGCCTTCACCTTCACCAAGTTCGAGCCGGCCGGCATGGTGCAGGGCAACGACGCGATCAAGAACGCCACGTCGATCCTCGACTACGTGTTCCGCGAGCTGGCCGTCTCCTATCTCGGCCGCCACGACCTCGCCCATGTCGACCAGTCGGACTTCGACAAGACGGCGCTCGGCCGCGGCATCACCGAAGGCAAAGCGACGCCCTTCTCCAAGGGCCTCTATCGCGGCGCCTCGCCGGTGAAGCTGGTGAGCGGCATCGGCAGCGAGCCGAAGGGCTTTGGCGGCTCAACGTCGACGCCGGCCCCTGCCCGCGCGGCGCCGACCGCCTTCGCCGGCTCCAACGTGCTGGCGCTGAAGCCGGCCAGCGACGAGGCGCTCGCCTACAAGCGCGACTATGAGGAGCGCGCCCGGGAACTGGCCGAGGACATGGTGGAAGAAGAAGCTGAGGCCGCCGGCGGCGCCGAGGCTCTGTTCACCGACGCCGCCGCCAACGAGGCGGCCGAAGCGAAGAAGCTCGCCGCGACAAGGCGCCAGCAGTCGCTGCTCCAGGGCTACACCGGCAACGAATGCTCCGAGTGCCACAACTTCACCATGGTGCGGAACGGCACCTGCGAGAAGTGCGACACCTGTGGTTCGACGAGCGGGTGCAGCTGATCGACCCCAATGAATACTCCGCTTAGCTCGGATCCCTATCGCCTCACGCCCTTCGGACGTCTTTGCTCCGAAGGGCGCAGTGCGATGACTATGACAAGGCCCGAGCTAGCGAAGTTAGTAGGGACATCCCCCCTCGACATATCTCGTATCGAGCGCGGAGAAAAATCGCCGCCAGCCCACTATGTGCTCTTGGTGATGGACATACTTGAGCTCGACAAGACTGAAGTCGAGTTAGCGCTCGCAGAGCAGGATCCGACCTACAAAATCACCCGTGTTACCCAGCCCCGATATGGTGCTTAACAATGGACGATGTATTTATTAGCAGAGGTGCTTCGGCCAACAAAATTCGCATATTGGCCGAATGGGTCCGAAAAGAACTTTCAAACTCAAACAAAGGGACGTTTGATATAATTCGTTTTATTGAGATTGACCTACCAAAGCTATTTCCAGGGTTATATGTTCACATCGAGTCGGATAATAAGATGGGAAGCGCGCGGGCATTCGTCTCCGAGGATCCGCTGGGAATAGTCGTCTCAGATAGCATTTACGAAGGCGCGTCTAACGGATGCATGTTTTCGGCGGAAATAATCATGCACGAGGTTGGGCACCTTTTGCTGCATCATCGATACGCAGCGCTTGGGCTAAACAGTGCTGCAGAACCTTATCAGCAGAGAGTCGAGGGAGCAGGTTTCGCTCACAGCGCTGAATGGCAAGCCACCATGTTTGCGCTCTGCTTTCTTTACCCGTTCTCAGAGTTCAAGAAGTTCACCGGAGTGGGGGAACTTGCGAAATCAAGTAGGCTGACACATGGCCAAGCAAATCGTGTTCTCAACCACATTAAGAGGCTAAGAGTTCGACAGAACTACTCCGATACGGTGTTAGACAGGAGTTGGCTCAAGGGGGTCACGGAATCATTCCCGAAGATCCAAAAGGCTCGCCCATCCAAACTGAGGTCACAACTCTTGCTGTTTTTTGGGGACACAAGGCGAGCCCGCAACGTGCGTCGACTTGAGGTTGGCTTGCTGGCTTGAAAAATCGTTGCGGTCGGCTCATCTGAGCGTCCGCGATATTCGTCATGATCGACCACATCACCATCGAAGTCGGCGACCTCGCCAAGAGCAAGCTCTTCTATGAGAGAGCCTTTGCGCCCCTGGGCTACAGCTTGTCCTTCGGCAAGGAGAGCGTGTTCTGGGCCTTCGATGTCGGCAAAGGCTGCCTGTTCGAGATCCAGCGGACGGGCGAGACGCCGCCGCTCACCCATCTGCATGTCGCCTTCCGGGTGAAGAGCAAGGCCGAGGTCGACGCGTTCTACCGCGCGGCGCTCGAAGCGGGCGCAGCGGACAATGGCGCGCCCGGGGCCGCGCCCGGACTATGCCGAGCATTACTACGCCTGCTTCGTGCTCGATCCCGACGGCTACAACATCGAGGCGATGATCAACGAGGGGTGATGTGCCGACGCCCCCTCCAAATTCGTCATTCCAGGGCGGAGCAAGGAGCGAAGCGACGCGCGAAGACCCTGGAATCCATGCCGTGATATGAACGCGTTGCAGCGGTCCAGAATTCTGCGCCGTTGCACGCTACGACAAAGGTCACGGCATGGATACTCGGGTCAAGCCCGAGTATGACGACGGCGCATTGCGAGGCGTCCGCTCATCTCCCTTGGGGAGAAGGAGAAGCGCCTAATCCGCGTCGGCCACCATCTGCCCGCCGCCGCCCAGCCAGGCGCGCCATTGGCGCTCGTCGCCGTGGAAGACGTTGAGGTCGATGCGGCCGCTTACGCCATGCGACAGCCCGGAGCCCGAATACTGCCAGAACAGCCATTTGCGGCCGGGATAGACCTTTGACGGATGCGCCGCCACGGCGCGCAGCCAGAACGGGTAATCCAAGAAGGCCCCGCGCAGGTTGTCGCGATAGAAGTCGGGGCTGGTGTAGATGATCGGACGCTGGCCGTAATGGCGCTCCAGCTTGTCCATGAACACCTGCATCTTCTCCAGCACCTTGTCGCGCGATGGCCTGCGCTTGCAGGAGGATTCGCCGTTCCACTCGACGTCGATGACCGGCGGCAGCGCGCCGTCGACCTTCGGCACGTTGCGGATGAACCAGTCGGCCTGCTCGCCGGCCGTGCGGCACCAGTAGAAGAAATGATAGGCGCCGCGCTTCAGCCCGGCGGCATCGGCGTTGCGCCAATTCTTCATGAACATTGGGTCGAGATGGTCGCCGCCGTCGGTCGCCTTGATATAGGCGAAGTTGGCGCCCTGGGCGCGAAGCTTTTCCCAGTTGATGTTGCCCTGCCAGCGCGAGACGTCGACGCCATGCACGGCGAGATGCCGCGGCGAGGAGCGGCCGAAATTGATCGGCTTGGCATCGCGGAACGCATAGCGGGTGACCGGGCTGGCGAGCATGGCGGGCGCGGCGCGCGACAGCCGCTTCGGCGGCGAGACGAGCGCTGCCTCCTGCACCGGCGGCTCGACGCTGTCCGGCAGATCGGTCGCCGGGAAGTTCACCGTCTCCTCCTCGGCGAGGCCGAAGGGGCGCGAATTCTCGTCGTCAGCGCCCGCGTTACCTTCGTCAAGCAGCGGCGCCGGCGGCGTGATGCGCGCCATGCCCGACATCGACGCGGTCTCGACGGTCTTTTCCCTTACGGCGGTCTTCACGCCTTTCGACACCGGCGCGCTCGGCCGCACGACCGAGCTCGTCGTCTCGTTGGACGGCAACTGCAAGGCATCGACGCCCGACGTGGACGAGCAGCCGCCAAGGCAAAGCGCTGCGAGCACGAAACTGACGACGCCAAAAATCCGCATCTTTGACCTGTACGCGAGACAAAACAGACCGAAGGCAGGAACAACGCCGCCGGAAACCCCATTCCTAATGAGAAATTACCAACAAAGTTTGAATCAAAATTTACCTTTGGCGCGATCGGATGATTCGAGATGACGCCGAAGACGGTCGGCTACCGCCTGAACACGCCGATCATCGGCCCGAGATTCCAGAAATCGTCGTTGCGGCCGATCCCGGGCGCATAAAGGCTCGAGATCGAGCCGTCGAGGAAGAGCGCATTCGGGCAGCCGAGCTCGTCGCGGAACAGCCGCGCGAATTCGTGGAAGGTCACGACGTCGTCGGAGATCGCGAAGACCGCGACGCCGTCGGCGCGCACGCCCACGCCGTCGCGGATCTTGCGCGAGGTGCCGTTTGCCTGAAATTTCGGATGCAGCTTGCCGTCGATGACCAGCATCGGTCCGGACTGCGTTGCGTAGTCCACGCGCGGCGGACGCTTCAGGTAATCCCTGGTCGCGCGAACGCCGGCCTTGCCGGCGCTGAGATAAAAGATGCCGTTCGGCTGCATGGAGAAATTGCCGGTTCCCGATCCGGTCCTCGCCGGCGTGACCTGCTCGCCGTGTTCGACATAGAGCCCGACCGGCGCGAGGTTCGGATGATACATGCCGGCATTGATGCCGAAGAGCATGGTGCGCCCCGTCGCCTGCTGTGCGCTGCGCAGATTGTGCAGAGACCGGTAGAGCTCGCCGTCCTTGTCTTTCCAGAACAGTTCGATGGAAAAATGCTTCGGATCGGTCTCGCAGACCAGGTAGGTCGCGTTCTCGAAGGTCTGGTTGCGGCAGGGCGGCAGCGCCGCCAGCCACTGGCCAAGGCCCATGCCCGCGCCGACCGCGGCAGGCACCGCCGATTTCACCAGCGTTGCCAGCAAAGGCACCGATTGCAGCAGCGTCACTAGATCCATCAGAGCCCCGAAGAAATAGCGGATGGCGTGGCGGCCTCCAGGCCAGGCAGGGTGTGTCGAGATTCAGGTCAGGCCGAGCCGAAAATGGTGGCTTTCGAGAACCGGAGCGGAGCGTACTTAAGTACGTGAGCACCGGAAGCGCAGGAAGCCGCCATTTGCAGGCCGGGCCTCACCTGAATATCGACACACCCTAGGTGAGCCAGCCGGTGGCGACGCCGATCAGCAGCACCACGCCGAGCAGACCGCGATAGATGACGAACGGCCAGGCGGAGAAGCGTTCGAGCACCCGCATCAGTCCCCAAATGGCGAAGAAGGCTGAGATCGAGGCGACGACGAGGCCGACAGCCAGGATCGACCAGCCATGCGCGTCGAGATGCACCTTGTGCAGTTCATAGAGCTCCTTGAGGCCGGCCAGCGCGATGGCCGGCAAGCCGAGCAGGAAGGACAGGCGCGCCGCCTCCGGCCGGGCAAAGCCCAGCCCCATCGCCGCCGTCAGCGTCGAGCCCGAGCGCGAGACGCCGGGAATAAGCGCGCCGACCTGGGCGATGCCCACCAGCAGCGCGTCGAGGATCGATGCCTGGCGCAGCATGAGCTTGTGGCTGGCGAAAATCTCGGCGAGCGCCAAGAGGATGGCCATGGCGATGCAGGCCCAGCCGATGACTGCGAGCCCGCGCAGCGGCGAATTGCAGGCGTTGAGCACGCCGGAAAGCGCAAGGCCCGCAATGACGATCGGGACGGTGGCAAGCACGATGCTGATCGCGAGGCGGAAATAACGGTCACCGAAATCGCGGCGCGAGATCGCCGAGATCGATCCGAACAGCACGTCCCTGACGTCGCTCCAGAAATAGCTGACCACCGCCGCCAGCGCCGCCAGTTGCATTGCGGCGGAGAAGGCCGAGCCTGGGTCCTGCCAGCCGAGCACGGCCGGCACGATGCGCATATGCGCGGTCGACGAGATCGGCAGCAATTCGGTGATGCCTTGCACGATGCCCAGAAATGCCACCTTGGCATAACCCAGGCCGACAAAGCCGGTATCCAACCCTTGAGTGCAGACGTCGGTCATCTCAATCCTTTTCCCGACGCCCCGGCCCCTGCCGAGGCAAAAGTGAATCGTCATTCGAAAGCCCTGGAAGACAGGCTTAGCCTCACGATAGCGTGATTCCAACTCACGGATTTGTAAGGTGCCGCTAATCCTGCTTGACAACCTTCGGCACCATATTATCATCCACTAATCTTACACTGTAAGGTGTATCGCAGGAGGATAGTCATGTCGACCGCCGCCCTCGCGGAATTGGAGCCGGTCACGCCGCCGGAAACGCATGTCCCTGAAATCGCAATCGAGGAGGTGTCGCGCGATTTCAGCCGCGCCATCGAGCGCGCCGAAGTGGCGGCCTGGCTCGACCTCTACGAAGCGGCGCCCACCGACTTCGCCGCGCGGCAAGGGCTGTCGATCGCGAGCGAGGGCGATCTGGTCTGGACCACCTGCACGACGATCCCGTTCATCCATTTCAACTGCGTGAAGAATATCGGTGTCGACGGTCCGGCGACGGAAGAACAGGTCGACGCGCTGCTCGCGCGCTACCGTGATGCCGGTATCACGCGGCCGTGGTTCTATACCAACCCGCATGTCGAACCGGCGCGGCTGCGATGCTGGCTGGAAGCGCGCGGCCTGCAGCATCAGGGCGGTTGGGAGCGCATCTATCGCGACGCGACGCCGCTGCCGGACAAACCACTTTTCCCGGGTGACCCGCTGATCCCGGTAGACGATCTGGTGGTCGAGCAGGTCACGCCCAGGACAGCTTCGCAATGGGCTTCCTTCATCGATGCCAAATACAGGCTCCCCACCTCGCCCTGGCTCATGGCGCTTGTCGGCCGCAAGGGCTGGCGTCACTACATGCTGAAACGCAGGGGTGCGGTCGCCGCCGTGCGCTCGCTCTTCATCTCAGACGGCACCGCCTGGAGCGGCATCGATGCGCCGGTGCCCGGCATCATGGCGCCGAGCTTCGATCTTGACGCCATGCTTGGCGAAAGGCTGGTTCGCGACGGCATCGCCGCCGGCGCAAAACTTTTTGTCGCCGACATCGAGGCGCCGCGCCCCGACCGCGACGGACCGGCCTATCGCAACTACGACCGGCTCGGCTTCAAGCTCGCCTATTTGCGCAATCATTACAGCTACCTGCCCGCGCATTCGAGTTGATCGGCAGCTGTTGTCCCTGCGCAATTCCGGCGGGAAACTGACATTTTGTGGGCCGCCTCAGCGGTAGAGCCATTGCTTCAGGCAGCTTCTTGCCACCACATGCGCCGGCGGCACCGAAGCCTGGTCGATGCGGGAATCATCGCCAGCCCTGTCGCGCGCCTTCTCCAGAAGCAGGCGGATCTCGGCCGGACGCACCCGGTCGCGTTCCATCACGAGCTGGATCATCGGGTCGTTCAAAAGCTCGTCCAGGGTGTTGATGCTCTCGCTCATCCGTCGCCTCCTCGATGCCGGCCCGCACCGCTTTAAATAGGCAGCAATGATGGCTCGCCAATGACGCTTTGCCGGCTATGTCGTGAATCGAAGATGAAATTTTTGTGCAGGCCTGCGTCGCAATGACTCAGGCCGGCGGCGCGCCTTCATATTGCGGCAGGCCATCGTCGAGCATCACCCAGGGCTGCTTCGAGGCGGTCCAGAAATGCATGTCGGGCTTGAACAGCGACGGGTCGTCGAGCGACCCCGACGTGACGCCGAGAATGCCCCGGGAGTCGCGCCGTGAGAACAGCGTGGTGCCGCAGGCCGGGCAGAAGCCGCGCTTGAGGTCCGGCGTGGAATTGATTGTCGCCACCGGGCCTTCGATGGTCACGTCGTCGATACGGAACAGAAGTCGCGCATTGAAGGCGGCGCCRATCGCTCTCTGGCAGATCCGGCAATGGCAGACCCGTTCGTTGACCGGTTCGACTTCGGCCTTGTAGCGCACCGCGCCGCACAGGCATCCGCCCTCATATTTTGCCATGGCAAGCTTCCTGTTCGTGAACTATCGGCACGCTCTAGCCGCCGGCGCGGCAGCGTCAATCAAAAAGCATTGATGGGACGCGATCGGTAACGGTGATGAAGCGGCCGGACGCTCAGGATCAGTGGCGCTTGGCCTGCACGAGATAGGCGTCGATCGTGGTTTCGCCGAGCCACTTGGCGGYTTCGAGCCGGTGCAGCCCCTCAACTAGGATGTGGCGCTTGCCGTCGTGCCGCACCTGGATCGGCGTCTTCATGCCATTCTCGAGGATATCCTCGGCAAGATGGCGCACGGTCTCGGGATGCAGCGTCTTGCGACGCGCCGTCGGCACGTAGATGTCGTCGACCTTGACCTTTTGTACCCGCAGCATGTCGACTCCCCGGCACTGAACGTCGCCTTCCCATGAAATAGTCTGTTTGCCGGATATGGCCAAGCGCGCGCTGGCCCGATGCTTTCCATTTGACGCTCGGCCGGCCAATGGTCTCAATGACGGCCTCGTGATCTCAGGTGTTCCTTGACGCAACTGCCCACCGAATTTCCCGACTTCGGACTGACGCCCGAGCAGCGCCGCGAAGCGGTGCGCGGCCACTATTACGAATGGCCGGGAATGGATGGCTCCGGCGGTGAGATCTGGTGTTACAGCGACCGGTTTTCCTATCATCCGGGCGAGACGGTGACGCTTTTCGTCAGCGCGACGGCGCCGCAATTCAGCCTTGCCGTCATCCGCGACGGCAACAGCGAAACCAAGGTCTTCGAGGGAGCTGGCCTGTCGGCGCGCTGGCAGGATACGCCCGACCAATGCTCGGTCGAAGGCTGCGGCTGGGAGGCTTCGTTCGAATTCCGCATCGGCGACGACTGGCCGTCCGGCGCCTATCGCGTCACGCTTCTTGCCGACGGCCGCGACGGCAATCCGATCCGCAGCCACCATCTTTTCATCGTAGCGCCCTTGCCCGGTCGCAAGCCAGGCCGCCTGCTGCAGGTCGCCGCCACCGGCACCTGGACCGCCTACAACACCTGGGGCGGCTCGAATCATTATCAGGGCATCACCGGCCCGAACCGCGACCAATATGCCACGACGGTATCGACGCAGCGCCCCTGGTGCCGCGGCTTCGTCGTGCTGCCCCAGGACGCGCCGCGCGTGCCGCTGGACGTCGCGGTGCCGCCGAAGACCGTGCCGCGCTATCCGCATATGGAGTGGGCCTTCGCCACTGGCCATTCGAAGAAATACGCCTCTTCGGGCTGGGCGAGCTACGACAGCCATTTCTTCCGCTTCGCCGAGCGCGCCGGTTATGCGATTGATCTCGCCAGTCAGCACGAGCTCCATTTCTCGCCCAACATCCTCGATGGCTATGATTGCGTCGTCTTCGTCGGGCACGATGAATACTGGACCTGGGAGATGCGCGACGCCGTCGACAATTACGTCGAGCGCGGCGGACATGCGGCGCGCTTCGCCGGCAATTTCATGTGGCAGACGAGGCTGGAAGACGAAGGCCGCCGCCAGGTCTGCTACAAATACAAGGCGCGCGCGGAGGACCCCGCCTATCGCGGCGGCAACGTCACCCGCGCCACCAACTCCTGGGAGGCGCCCGAGATCGGCCGCCCGGGCAGCGCCACCTTCGGCCTCAACGCCACCAGGGGCGTCTATGCCGGCTGGGGCGGCTGCGCGCCGCGCGGCGTGCGCGGCTTTCCGGTCTACCGTCCGGAGCACTGGGCCTTCGCCGGCACCGGCATCTATTATGGCGACCTGCTCGGTGCCGACAGCCATGTCTATGGCTATGAGGTCGACGGCCTGGATTTTGAAATCCGTGGCGGCCTGCCCTACCCGACTGAAACCAGCGGCGCGCCGGATGGCCTGCAGGTGCTGGCCGTCGGCATGGCGAGCCAGGTCGAGGAAAGCGCCGACATTCCGATCGAGGATCAGTTCCTCACCGACGAGGACGGCCGCTTCACCGCCGAGACGCTTTTCGGCGAGGCGAGCGACGCCAATCTCGAAAAGGTCAAGCGCGGCAACGGCATGATCGTCAATTTCCCGCGCGGCAAGGGTGAGGTCTTCCACGCCGGAAGCTGCGAATGGGTCGCCGGCCTGCTAAGGCAGGACGCGATGGTCGAACGCGTGACCAAGAATGTTCTCGACCGCTATCTTGGAAAGTCCTGACAATGCCGAAGTCCCAAGCCAAGCCCTCGCCCGAAATCGAAGCGCGGCCGCCGTCGCATCTATTCTATCTGTCGAGCCTGCGCCGGCCACTCGTCGACCGCGCCGAGGGCATCTATTTCTGGACCAAGGACGGCCGCCGCTTCATCGACGGCTCGAGTGGGCCGATGGTCGCCAATATCGGCCACTCCAACCGTAACGTCCTCGACGCCATGAAGCGGCAGATGGACAAAACCACCTTCGCCTACCGGCTGCATTTCGAGAACGAGCCGGCCGAGGAGCTCGCGCGGGAGCTTGCCGGCAAGCTGCCTGAAGGCATGGACCGCATCTTCTTCGTCTCCGGCGGCTCGGAAGCGACCGAGTCCTGCATCAAGCTCGCCCGGCAATGGGCGGTCGCCACCGGCCAGCCCAAGCGCTGGAAGGTGATCACCCGCTTCCCTTCCTATCATGGCGGCACGCTCGGCTCACTTTCCATCACCGGCGATGACGCGCTGGCCGAGACCTTCACCCCGATGATGAAGGTGATGCCGACCGTGCCGGCGCCGACGGCCTGGCGCGACCGCGATAACCTGTCGATGGAACAGCGCGGCCTCCGCTATGCCGACATGCTGGAGGAAAAGATCCAGTCCGAAGGCCCGGAAAGCGTTCTGGCCTTCATCATGGAGCCGGTCGGCGGCGCCGCAACGGCTGCGCTCGTCGCGCCCGACAGCTATTATCCGCGCATCCGCGAAATCTGCGACCGCTACGGCATCCTTCTGATTCATGACGAGGTAATGAGCGGGGCCGGCAGGACAGGCAAATTTCTCGGCGGCGACCACTGGAATTGCAGGCCGGACATCGTCGCGCTCTCGAAGGGGCTGGGCTCGGGCTATGCGCCGCTCGGAGCGCTGGCCGCGCCGATGCGGCTGGTCGAGCCGCTGCTTGCCTCGGGCGGCTTCCAGCACGGCCACACCTATGCCGGCAATCCGCTGGCCTGCGCCGCGGGCCTTGCCGTGCTTGGCGAGATGGACCGGCTCGATCTCATCGCCAACGCAGCCGCCATGGGCGACGTGCTGATGGCGGAGTTGAAGGGCTTGCAAAAGCGCTTCCCCTTCATCGCCGACGTGCGCGGCAAGGGCTTGCTCACCGGCGCCGAAATGGTCGCCGATCCGGAGACATTGAAGCCGATCGATCCGGCCCTGAAGGCAACACAGCGCCTGCTCGACCACGCCTATGCGCGCGGCCTCATCATCTATGGCCGCAAGGTCAAGGGCGGCGTCGACGGCGACAATTTCATGGTGGCGCCGCCGATGATCATCACCAGAGAGCAGATCGGCGAGATGATCTCCATCATCGGCGATTCGCTGGAGGCGCTGGCGCAGGAACTCGACCTGCCGATGGAAGGGTGATGAAGGTGTTTTGATGCCGGCACCGGTCACCCTCCGCCCCGGTCGCATCGACGACGTCGAAACCATCCACGGCGCCCTGCTGCGCCTCGGCACCCATATCGGCGCGCATCAGGAAATCACCTCGACGCCCGACGACCTTCGTCGCTACGGCTTCGGCGAAAGGCCCGCCTTCTCGACCCTGATCGCCGAGATCGGCGGCGAATTCGCCGGGCTTTGCCTGCATTTTCCGATCTTCTCGACCTGGATGGGCCGACCGGGCGTCTATGTGCAGGACCTTTACGTCGAGGATCGCTTCCGCGGCCGCCGGGTGGGCGAAAGGCTGCTGCGGCGCGTCGCGAAAGAGTGCCGCGCGACGGGCGGCGCCTATCTGAGGCTCTCCGTCGACACCGACAACGAAACCGCCAAGGCCTTCTATGAGAAACTGGGCATCGGCTGGTCGAGTTACGAGCAGGTGCAGAAGATCGTCGGCGACGCTTTTTTCGCCTTTGCCGACACGCCGGAGGAATGACGATGAAAGCCTTCTATGCCGAGGAACAGAAACGCCATGATCCCAAGGCTTTCCTCTCCAGCGGCGCGCCGCAGCCGAACCCGGAAAAGCCGGAGCGGATCGAAAGATTGTTAGCCGGCGCAAGATTGGCAGGATTGACGGTCGAACGCCCGAGGAATCATGGGCTTGGTCCGGTCGCGGCGGTGCATACGCCTGAATATCTCGACTTCCTCGAGCACATTTTCACGCGCTGGCAGCGCATCGAAGGCGCATCGGCGGAGGTGATCCCGAACATCCACCCGATCGCCCGCAACGGCTCCTATCCGGCCACGGCGGTCGGCCAGGCCGGCTACCACATGGCCGACACCGCCTGCCCAATCTCGGCCGAGACCTGGAACAGCGCGTTGTGGAGCGCCTGGAGCGCGGTGGAAGCCGCCGAAGCGGTGATGGCCGGCGCGCCGTCGGCCTATGCGCTCTGCCGCCCGCCGGGCCATCACGCCTTCGCCGATGTCGCCGGCGGCTTCTGCTTCATCAACAATTCGGCCGTCGCGGCTCAGGTTCTCCGCAAGAATTCCGCCCGCGTCGCCATCCTCGATGTCGACCTGCACCACGGCAACGGCACGCAAGGCATCTTCTATGCCCGTCCCGATGTGCTGACCGTCTCGCTGCACGCCGATCCGGTGCGCTTCTATCCGTTCTTCTGGGGACATGCCGACGAGCGCGGCGAAGGTCCCGGCCTCGGCTACAATCTCAACTTGCCGCTGCCGCGCAAATCCGGCGACACGGCCTTTCTCGAAGCGCTGGCGACGGCCTTCCAGCGCATCCGCGCCTTCGCGCCGGAAGCGCTTGTGGTGGCGCTCGGCCTCGACGCTTTCGAGGGCGATCCGTTCGGTGGCCTGTCGGTGACGACGCCGGGCTTCTCGCGCATCGGCGAGGCGATAGCCGGGCTCGACCTGCCGACGGTCATCGTCCAGGAAGGCGGCTATCTCTGCGATGCGCTCGGCGACAACCTCACAGCCTTCCTGACCGGTTTCGGCGGCAAGAAAGACTAGCGCTGCTGCCTCAGCATCGCGATCACGCGATGCGCGCTTTCCAGCGTCTCTCCGATCTCGGCAGCCGTGTTGTAATGCGCGATGCCGATGCGCACGACGCCCTGCTCGGCCGGAATGCCGAGTTGGTGGACGACCTCCCACGCATAATTGTGGCCTGACCAGACAAAGATGTTCTCGGCATTCATCTGCCGCACGATCGTTTCCGGCTCGATGCCCTCGACGGTGAAGGAAATGGTCGGCACCCGCTCGGCGAGACGCTCCGGATCGGTGATGCCGTGGATGACCAGGCCCTCGATGTCGGACAGGCCCTCGATCAATTGCCGGGCAAGCGTGTTCTCGTAGGCGATCGAAACCTCGAACGCCTTGGCGATACGCTGCCGGCGTGAGCCGCCCTCGCCGGCGGCAGCGCCGATATCTGCGAAATAGTCGATTGCCGCCGTCAGCCCGGCCATCAGCTCGATCTGCGGCGTGCCAAGCTCGAACCGCTCGGGCAGGACGTTCGAAGAGCAGCGGCATTTGTACGGTTTCAGCGCGTCGATGACATCGCGGCGGCCCCACAATATGCCCATATGCGGCCCGAAGAATTTATAGGCCGAGCAGATGAGGAAGTCGCAGCCAAGTTCCTGCACGTCGATCAGCCCATGCGGCGCGAACTGCACGGCATCGACATAGACCAGCGCGCCGGCTTGTTTAGCTGCCGCCGTCAGCGCCTTCACCCGGTTGATCGAGCCGGTGAGGTTGGAGGCATAGTTCAGCGCGACGAGGCGCGTCTTGTCCGAAAGCAGCGCCTTGAGCGCTGTCTCCTCCACCTGCCAGCTCCGCTCGTCGAACGGCAGGAAGCGCACGACAAGGCCGAGATCCTCGGCGAGCTGCAACCAGGGCGAGACATTGCCTTCATGGTCCATGCGCGTGACGATGATTTCATCGCCGGGATTCATCGTGCGGCCAAGCGTGCGCGACATGTGATAGGTCAGCGTCGTCATGTTGGCGCCGATGACGATCTCCTCGGCACTCGCAGCATTGAGGAAATCGGCCATCGCGGCATGCGCCCCATCGACCGCCTTTTGGGCCGCAAGCGTGGTCTCAAAGAACCCACCCAGGTTCGCGTTGGTCGAGAGCAGGCAGCGCGACACCGCGTCGRCCACCGTCAGCGGCACCTGCGTGCCGGCGGGATTATCGAGATAGATGCGCCGGCGCCCTTTATCGGTCAGCGAGAGCGCCGGAAACTTGCCGCGCACGGCCTCGATCGGAAAATCTGCCATCTTCTCCACCCCTTTGTTTTGCAAACGATTCCCGCTCAAGGGCACGGATTGCCGACACGCTGGTGGATGGCATCGACCGCCTTCTGCATCTCTTCCGTCCAGGTGACGTCGACCGAGGACAGCGCCATCTCGAGCTGCGCGATGGTGGTCGCGCCGACGATATTCGCGGTCACGAACGGCCGGCTCRCCACATAGGCGTTGGCGAAGAGCGCCGGCTCCATGTCGAAGGAACGCGCCAGCTCGGTGTATTGAAGCAGCACTTCCGCCGCATTCGACGTCTCGTAGCGCTGGCCGCGGTTGAAGAGCTGCGAGCGCGAACCCTGCGGCCGCGCGCCATGATCGTATTTGCCGGTGAGATAGCCCTGCGCCAGCGGCGAATAGGGAAGAAACGCGATCTCCTCGCGCTCGCAAACCTCGGCGAGGTTCACCTCGAACGTGCGGTTGACGAGGTTGTAGGCGTTCTGCAGCGAGGCGACGCGTGGACCCGTGCCCTTCTCGGCTTCGAAGACGAAGCGCATGACGCCCCAGGAGCTTTCGTTCGACAGGCCGAGATGGCGGATCTTTCCGGCCTTCACCAGTTCATCGAAGACGGCGAGCGTTTCGGCGATCGGCGTCTCGTCTCCCGGAGCACCTGCCGCATCCGCGCGCCGCGCCACCGCTCCCACGCGCGTCGGATTCGAGCCCCACGGAATATCCCGGTCCGGCCAGTGGATCTGATAGAGGTCGATGTAGTCGGTGCCGAGCTTGGCCAGCGATTTCTCGACAGCGTCGAAAATGTCGGCGCGCACCAGCTTCGACGGACGATCGCCGCGGAACCACGCGTTGGCCGTGCGGCCGACGACCTTGGAGGCAAGGATGACCTTGTCGCGGTTGCGATTGGCCTTCATCCAGCTGCCGATGGTCTTCTCGGTCCGTCCTTGCGTCTCCGCCTTGGGCGGGATCGGGTAAAGCTCGGCCGTGTCGATGAAATTCACGCCGCGCGAGAACGCCAGATCCATCTGGGCGTGGCCCTCGGCCTCGGTGTTCTGCTGACCCCAGGTCATCGAGCCGAGGCAGATTTGCGAAACAAGGAGGTCGGTCCGACCGAGGCGGCGTTTATGCATGGGGGTTCTCCGGCGGGAGGTCTTGCGCGGGCTGCGCGGGGAGGAAATTCAAGCATAAAGCACAGGCCGCGGCTTCTCCAAGCCCCTGCGGCCATCGACTTTTTAAGGATTCAGCGCGGCTACCGACGTGTTGCCGCCAAAGCCCGCCGCTTGGCCTCGTCGATCAGCATGTTGGCCACCTGCATGCGGATCATGGCGCGCTGGCGCAGATGCGGCGCGACCCGGTCCGGATGGTTGGCGAAGGCGAAGTTGCGGCGGATGCGGCCGAAATCGGCGTTCTTGGCCGGACGGTCGAGGCCGAGCTCGCCGGCGATCGCTTCGGGATCGATCGGCGGCAGCTTCTCCTCAGGCCGGTGTTCTTCGCCGGCCAGCGTCAGTTTCGCCTGGTCGAGCAGTGCCGCGAACTCAGCCGCAAGGTCGGCGCCCGACTCGCGATATTCGGCGGCGACACTCTCGCCGGCAACCTTGATGCGGCCGGAATGCAGCTCATCGGCCACGGACAGATAGTCGAAGGGAATAGATGGCCGGGCGCCCTGCTCCTCGCCTTTCTCCGAGGCGACGATCAGGTCGTCGAGCAACGAAGCGAAATCGAGCTTGGTCCCGGTACCGATCTCAGCCTCCCCTGTGATGACGGCATGCGTTGATGCCGCCGAACATAGGGCGCTGTCGTTAAAAATGAATGCTGGCGACACTGACAATTGGCGGCTTTGCGCTCGGAAAGACGGGAAAAAGCCGGACTGCATTTTCTGGCAGCCCGGCAGGGTCGCCAGGAGTGGCGAGGAAAAAGCCGGCCATGAGCCGGCACCGGTCCCTACGATCGAGCCCACCGGAAAGTTTCACGGAAAAATCGATTGTGGCGGAAAAAATTTCATCCGGCATGGCAGCCATGCAATTGCTGCACTGCACAATCTTAGCAAATCACCTATATCGTGATGTCGGGAGGACCAACAGGGGCAATTGAGTCATGGGGTTCTTCACTGAAATGTTCGCTCGGCCGAGGCCGCAGGAACACCAGCGTTACCGTGCGGCGCTCGCGCTTCTGAACGCGATGAGCAATGCCGACCGCGCCGATATCGGCATCAAGCCTGCGGATTTTCCGCGCATCGCGCGTGAAATGTCGATCCGCTGAGGCCGCGCTGAACCAAAGAGGTTTCCCGGGATGCCGGGAAACCTCCAACCGGTTCAAAAGTCAGCGATTTCCGAGGAAAGTCTGCTTGCCGAGCGGCACGCCATTGTGGCGCAGGATGTCGTAGGCCGTGGTAACGTGGAAGTAGAAATTCGGCGTCGCCACGTTGAGCAGGTACTGCAGGCCGGGCAGCGTGGTCTCGCGACCGCCAAGCCTCAATTCGATCGTCCTGTCTTCCGATCCTTCCAGATCGGCCGCCGTAAACGTCGCCAGATGATCAAGCGTCTTGGCGATTCGGGCCTGCAGCTCGGCGAAGCTCGCTTCATTGTCCTCGTATCTCGGCACCTCGCGGCCGGCCAGCCGCGACGGCGCGCCCTTGGCATGGTCGGTGGCGGTCTGGACCTGCCTGGTCAGCGCGAACATGTCGGGCGCCAGCCGCGCGGTGAGGAACACCTGCGGATCGATCTTGCGCTCGCCGGCATTCTGCTCCGCCGCGGTCAGGACGCTGGCTAGCGCCTTCAGCCTGGCGGCAAACACGCCGACCGATATGTCGTACATGGAAATGGTCACGGGCAATCTCCCCATGCGGCCCCAGCGCCGCGGGCCGTGACCTAGCGCCTCCCGCCACGATTCTTCAAGCGGCCCTGCCCATGGCGTCACCACGCCGCCGCAATCGCCATGGTAGTATTTTCGTTACCGAGCGGAGGATTCGATGAAAAGAGCCGTTTTCGCAGCGACCGTCTTTTTTTCAGTGGCCGGCTTCACGCAATCGGCGCTCGCGGCGGATGCGCCCTATATCGATGACCGGTCAAGCGCCGATGCGGTCGTCCGTTCGCTCTACAGCGCCATCAATCGCCACGAATTCGCCCGCGCCTGGGGCTATTTCGGCGACACGAAGCCGGCAAAGGACTTCAACGCCTTCGTCAAGGGTTATGACGGCACCGACAGCGTTGAAGTCAAGACTGGCGCCGTGTCGAACGAAGGGGCGGCCGGCAGCATCTATTACAGCGTCCCGGTCGCCATTCAGGCAACCGACAAGAAGGGCGAGGCCAAGATTTTCGCCGGCTGCTACACGGTCCGCCAGGTCAACGCGCAGATCCAGGAGCCGCCCTTCCAGCCGATCTTCATCGACAAGGGCACGCTGAAGCCGTCGACCGAGGATTTCGACAGCGCCGTGCCGGCAAGCTGTGGCGACGGCCCTCCGCCGCCGAAGAAGGACGAGGCGCTGGAACAGGCCAGGAAAGCCTTCCTCGCTACCTATGGCGACCAGTGCGACAAGGAGGATCCGAACGGCAAGCCGATCGGCGAGCCCGAGGCTTACTCCATCCACTACAAGGACAAGGACGCCCAGCCCAACGACCCGGAGCGCGAGACGCGGCTGTTCCGCTTCTTCTGCTCGATGGCCGCCTATAACGAGACGGCGGTCTACTACATCGCCGACGATGTCAACGGCGTGACCCAGCTGCAATTCACCGAGCCGGACCTCGACATCCGCTACGAGAACAACAACAGCGAAGGCAAGGTCGAATCGATCCACATCATTGGTTTCAAGACCAGCGGCTGGGCGACCAACTCCGACTATGACGACAATACCAAAACCATCACCACGTCCAACAAATGGCGCGGCGTGGGGGATGCCTCGTCATCGGGAACCTACCTGTTCCGCAACGGCGATTTCTCGCTCGTCCAGTATGACGTCGATGCGTCCTATGACGGCGAGATCAACCCGCAGACGGTCATCGACTACAACACCGCCCCTTGAACGCGGAACCGTTGATCAGGGCGCTTTCGTCAGCATCCAGTTCAGCGCGCCGCGCCAGTCGACCATGCGGATCGGCGTGCCGTGCGTGCCGGTCTCGAAGCGCACGAAACGGGTCGGGTAAGACTTCTTGGCCAAGATCGAGCGGAAGAAGGCTTCCTGCTTCTCCACTGGGAAGACCACGTCATGGCTGCCCTGGCCGAAGAAAACCGGCACGCGGCGCTTGAAGGCGGGGCTGGTCAAGAAGCTGTCGTCCCATAGCGAGCCGAGCAGCAGCAGGCCGTTGATGCGGCTGCCCGTGTCCTTTCGATCCGCCAGCTTCCAGCAGATCATCCCGCCCATCGAACCGCAGGCGACGAATATCTTCGCGCCCGGCGATTGTTGGGCATAGTGACCGATGAGCGCCGCGACCTGCGCCGCGCCCTTGTCGCCGAAATCGGGGAAATCGGGCGACAGATAGAGGCCGTTATTGGCGGCCATCAGGTTCTTGATACGGTTGAAATTGCCGCCGAAGGTGAAGTCGTCGACGCCTTGCTTGCGGCTGCCGCCTTGCCCGTGCAGGTAGAGCACGATGATGGAGGCGCCTTCCGTCCTGCCGACCGCGACATGCCTGATATCGCCGGCGTCGGTCTTCAGCATCAGGTCCTGCTGCACCTTGCGCACACCTGGGTCGGTGTATTGCGCACGCACGCGCTTTTCCGGCACCTCGTCACGCTGGTTGATGTCGCGCATCTCATGATAGTCGAGGACGGTGTAGGCGCCATTGTCGCCGGTCGAGAGCGCCGCCGGATAGGCGAACAGGTCGTCCTTGAACGGTTTCAGAGAAAGCGTCTGGCTATGGGCAGCCTGGACGGCAAAACCGATTGCAACGAGCAGGGCGAAGAGGAAGCGGAAAAACATGCCTAGAGGCATGCGAAATTCGGCTCTGCTTTGTCAATCCTGCAGAACGCCGCCCGCCCCTTCCAGCGCCTCGCGCGTGTCGACATCGATCGCGGCGCCCTGCCCGATCTCGACATCGATCACATCGAGTCCCTCGGCCTCGACCAGATGGCGCGCGCCGGTATCGCCCTCGAGCTGCGCGACGGCCGCGAAAAGCGATCGCGGCAAAAGCACCGGATTGCCGCGCTTGCCCTGATGCGAGGCGCGCACTACGGCGTGACCGCCGGAACGGCGGAACGCATCGATCAGGCTGTCGAGGTCCTTCGACGAGACGCCGGGCATGTCGCCAAGCACGATCATGGCGCCGGCCGCGTCGGGCGCGACCTTGGCGATGCCCGCCTTCAACGACGAGGCAAGGCCGTCGGCGAAATCGGGATTGTCCGCGAGTTCCACCTCGAGCCCGCCAAGCGCCGAACGCACGCGTTCGCGCTGGTGACCAGTGACGACGATGGTGGCCGCGGCCTTCGAGCCCAGCGCGCGGGAGGCGGTACGGCGGACCAGCGGCTCGCCGTCGAACAGCGCCAGAAGCTTGTTCGGCCCACCCATGCGGCTCGACCGGCCGGCGGCCAGCAGCACGATATCGACTTTCAGCGCCGACCTCGCCGGTTGCGGCGCCGGCTCGCGCGGCTGCGGCCTGGTCGGGATTTCCATCAACAGCCCGCCGACGCCCATGCCGGCAATATCGCCTGCTGTCACCTCGAGCCCGGCAACCAGGCGATCGAGCACCCAGTCGAAGCCGTTCTCCTTCGGGCTGCGGGCACAGCCGGGCGCGCCGACGACGCGCTTGCCGTCCAGCGTCCCCAGCACCAGCAGATTGCCGGGATCGACCGGCATGCCCGCGCGGACGACCGTGCCGCCTGCGCGCTCGATCGCGGCCGGCACGACATCGGCGAAGTCGCTCATGGCCGAGGCCCCGAAGATCACCACCATATCGTTGTCGCGCGCCAGCTGGGCTGCGGCCGCCGCGACCGGCGCAATCTCGTGCGGCGTGCGCCGCTCGGCCGTCAGCCGGCCGCCGGAACGCGCCAACCGCGCCTCGGTGACGCGCAGCGTCTTGTCGAGCACGCTCGGCTTGACGCCTGGAAGCACCGTCTGAATGACGCCGACGGTGACGGGGCGATAGGCGTTGACGGCAAATATCTCACGACCGCCGCAGATCCTCACCACGCTGTCCACCAGGCTGGCGGCGACGGCGAAGGGAATGATCTTCACCGTCGCCACCATCTGGCCCTTCTCGACCGGCGCATGCTGCGCCAGCGTCGCGATGGTGATGGCCGGATCGACGGCATTGATGGCATCGATCATCCCGGCATCGACGGTAAACACGCCTGAGGCACCCGCATGCAGGTTCACCCGCCCGGTCGCGGCCGGCTTGACCTCGATGTTGCGATGACTCATGGCGGCGGCGATCTTCGCGGCGGCGGCGTCCTCGCCGAGATCGTCCTCGGCGAGCACCGCGGCGACGACCTCGCCGATGCCCGCCGCCTTGAGCGCCGCGATATCCTCGCTGCTCAGCCGGTGCGCTTTGCGGAACCGTTTGTCGCCGGCGGCGGTCGCATGCGCCAGCACCGCCCCTTCCGCCTCATCGATCGGAACCGGCCCGAATTTCACGCCACGGCGCCTTTTGCTTCGAGGCCGCGCGAGCGGAAGGCGTGGATGGTTTGCGCCAGGACGGCGACGGCGATCTCGGCCGGACTGGCCGCGCCGATGTCGAGGCCGATCGGCGCATGGATGCGGGCGATCTGGTCGGCGCCGGCGCCAAGCGCCAGCAGGCGTTCGACACGTTTGGCGTGGGTTTTGCGGCTGCCGAGCGCCCCGACATAGAAGCACCGGGCGTCGAGCGCCGCCTTCAGCGCGAAATCGTCGATCTTCGGATCATGGGTGACGGCGGCAAGCGCGGTATAGCTGTCGAGCGGCGCGCGCTTCAGCACATCCTCCGGCCATTCGGCATGCAGCGCGACGTCCGGAAAGCGCTCCGGCGTGGCAAACGCAGTGCGCGGATCGATGATCTCGACGGGATAGCCGGCGATCCTGGCCATCGGCGCCAGCGCCTGGCTGATATGCACCGCGCCGATCACCACAAGGCGCGGGCGCGGCAGATGCGCGTTGAGGAAGAAGGTCCGCCCTTCCGCTTCCACCGACCGCGAATTGCCGGTGCGGAACGCATTGGCGATCGCCGCCCCAAGATCGCCCGCAACCTGGTCGCCCTCGCGCACGATGCGGTCGCGGCCATCGCCAAGGTCGGTGACAAGCACCGCGGCGCGGCGGGCGCGGCGTTCTTCGTTCAGTGTCTTCAGGACATACGGATCCACGACGGTCAGCCCAGCCTTTCGACATAGACCTTGATGCGGCCGCCGCAGGACAGCCCGACCTGCCAGGCGGTTTCGTCGGCGACGCCGAACTCCAGCATCTTCGCCTTGCCGCTGTCGATGACATCGATCGCCTCCGTCACCACGGCGCCCTCCACGCAGCCGCCGGAGACCGAACCATGGAAGTTCCCCTCGGCGTCGATGACAAGATGGCTGCCGACCGGACGCGGCGCCGAACCCCAGGTCTCGACCACGGTCGCGATGGCGACATCCTTGCCGTCCTTCATCCAGCCTTCCGCGATGATCAGGGGATCGCGGGCCTCGTCGAGATAAATGCTCTCATCCATCGTCGCTTCTCACAAAATCGGTTTTTCAGGGGAACTTCAGTTCCCCCTAAGGAAACATATGGCTACGCGGCACGCCTCCCGCCAGTTTGCAGCCAGCGGCGCGGGTCTACCGCGGCTGCCGGGTGCTGGTCGAGCGAGGCGCAGAGATCGGCCAGCGCATCGAGATTGTGCACCGCCCGGAACTCGTCGACATAGGGCAGCATCGCCTTGACGCCGCGCGCGCGCGCCTCGAAGCCGTCGAAGCGCAACAGCGGATTGAGCCAGATCAGCCGCCGGCAGGATTTATGCAGCCGCTCCATCTCCTGCGACAGGCCGGCGACGTCGTCGCGCTCCAGCCCGTCGGTGATGAGAAGCACCACGGCGCCCTGCCCCAGCACGCGCCGCGACCACAGCCGATTGAATTCGGCAAGTGTATCGCCGATGCGTGTGCCGCCCGACCAGTCCTTCACCGCCGCCGAGCACTCGGCCAGCGCCTCGTCCGGATCGCGATGTCGCATCTGGCGGGTCAGGTTGGTCAGCCGGGTGCCGAAGACGAAGGCATGCACACGGCGACGCTTCTCCGTCAGCGCGTGCAGGAAATGCAGGAAGATGCGCGTGTACTGGCTCATCGAGCCGGAAATATCGGCCAGCACCACCAGCGGCGGATGCACTTCGCGCGGCGAGCGGAATTTCGGCAGGATAAGCTGGCCGCCGGTGCGCGCAGCCGAACGCATCATCGCGCGCGGGTCGATGCGGCGCCCCTGCGCGTCGGCCTTGAAGCGCCGCGTGCGGACGAGATCGAAGGGCAGCCGCAAAGCCGCGATCGCCTTTTTGGCTTCGGCCATCTCCGCCGCATCCATCTGGGCGAAATCCTTGCCCCGCAGCACCTCGTTGCCGGAAAAGGTGAGGCGCGCGTCGACTTCGATCTCCGGCACCTCTCGCATCGGCTGGTTCTTGTGGTGGCCTTCGAACATCGCCTGGCTGACGCGGTTTTCGGCCACCCGCGGCTTCTGCTTTTCAGCGTTGTCCGGCGCGATCGGCGAAAACATCGCCAGCAGCTTCTCGATCAACTCGCGCGATTTCCAGAACAGGCGGAAAGCCTCGTCGAAGACCGGATGATCCTCGTGCCGCGAGACCAGCACCGCATGCAGCGTCCAGTAGAAATCGTCACGCGAGCCGATGCCGGCGGCAAGCACCGCCTCGATGGCGTCCTTCACCGAGGCCGGGCCGACGCGCATGCCGGCCTTGCGCAGCGCCCGCGCGAAATAGACGATGTTGTCGGCGATGCGCCCATCGGCTGTCGCCTCCTTGGGTTCTAGGCGCGGCGACGGCATCGCATCTACTCCGCCGCCGACAGCTCGGCCTTCACCTCATTGAGGATGCGCCGGCCCTCGCCCTCGCCGATACGGGCAATGTCGTCCTGGTATTTCAAAAGCACGCCGATCGTGTCGGACACGGTCTCCGGATCAAGCGCCACCTTGTCGAGCTCGGTGAGCGCGCCGGCCCAGTCGATGGTCTCGGCGACGCCGGGCGCCTTGAACAGCTCGACCTGGCGCAGTTTCTGGATGAAGGACACGACCTCCGCCGACAGCCGGCGGTTCGCCTGCGGCACCTTACGCCGCACGATCTCCAGCTCGCGCTCGGCGTTCGGGTAGTCGACCCAATGATAGAGGCAACGCCGCTTCAACGCGTCGTGGATCTCGCGCGTGCGATTGGTGGTGATGATGACGATCGGCGGCTCTTCCGCCTTGATCGTACCGAGTTCAGGGACAGTCACCTGGAAGTCCGACAAAATCTCGAGCAGGAACGCCTCGAACGCTTCGTCGGTGCGGTCGAGCTCGTCGATCAGGAAGACCGGGGCGGCGCCAGCCTTGCCGGTCAGCGCGTCGAGCACCGGGCGGCGGATCAGGTATTTCTCGGAAAAGACATTGCGCTCCATGTCGGAGCGCACGACCTTGCCCGCCGCCTCCTCCATGCGGATTTCGATCATCTGAGCGGCGTAGTTCCACTCATAGACGGCCGAGGAGACGTCAAGCCCCTCATAGCATTGCAGGCGGATCAGCCGGCGGCCGAGCGCGTCGGCCAGCACCTTGGCGATCTCGGTCTTGCCGACGCCCGCCTCGCCTTCGAGGAACAAGGGCCGCTTCATGCGCAGCGATAAAAACAGCACGGTCGCCAGCGAGCGGTCCGCGACATAGTCCGCGCCGGTCAAAAGATCGAGCGTTTCGTCGATCGATTTCGGCGCGGGGCGCGGCGCGGTCATCTCGTCTCCGTGGATCCCGCCCGCCCGTTTCAAAGAACGTGATAGCCGCGGTTATGGTAGATCAGCGGCCGCAAATTATCGCCGATGCGCAGGCCTGTCACCTTACCAAAAAGCACACGGTGGGTGGCCAAATCCTTGGCATCGATGATCTCGCAGTCGAACACGGCAAGCGCGCCTTTCAGGGTCGGCGCGCCGGTCGAGATCACATCCCACTCGGCCAGCGCGAAGCGCTCTTCCGCCGGCAGGCCGGTGACGCCGGAAAAGCCGACCGATACCGCTTCCTGATCCGAGGCGAGTGTGTTCAGCGCGAACTTGCCGTTCTTGACGAAAGCATCGTTCTTGGCGTTCTCGCGGTTGAGGCAGACCAGCACCGTCGGCGGGGTGTCCGAGACCGAACAGGCGGCGATCACCGTCGCGCCCCGTTTGCCGCTGGGCCCGTCCGTCGTCACCACATGCACATGGCCGGCAAAATGCGCCATCGCATCGCGATAGTGCTGCGGCCCGATATCGTTGATCTTCAGCACCCGATAATCCACCTGTCGAAACCAGCTCGTTATATATGGCGGCATATTGCACGCCACAAGTTGCAGTGCACGGGCGAAGTGCTTGACTGCAATCCGCAAATTCGCGTGTTGCGCGGCGCTTAGCCAGCCTTTAGGCATTTCCTGGAATAGTGTCGGGACTGTATTCCCGGCATGGAGGATCTCTTAGCCCGAATGCGTCTCCTCACGACGACATCAGCCGCGCTGTTCTGGCTGTCGCTGGCCGCGAGCGCCGACGCCGAGATGGTGATCGGCGTCGCCGCTCCGCTTTCCGGTCCGTCGGCTATCCTGGGCAAGCAGATCGAGGCCGGCGCAGGCATGGCGGCGGAAGCAAACGGCATCGCCATCAAGGTCGTGGACGACGCCTGCACCGCCGACGGCGGCGCCGCGGCGGCAAAGGAATTCGTCGACGCCAAAGTCAATGTCGTGGTCGGCTTTCTCTGCACCGAGGCGATCGAGGCCGCGCTGCCCACCCTGAAGGATGCCAACATCGCGGTCATCACCGTCGGCGTGCGCACCGAAAGCCTGACCGACCGGCGCGCCAAGACCGGCTGGCCGGTCTACCGGCTCGGCCCGCGCGGCGACGATGAGCGCAACGCCGTTGCCGCCAAGCTTACCCAGCTCTGGCGCGACGACCTGTTCGCCATCGTCGATGACGGCACCATCTATGGCCGCGAGATGGCCGAGACCTTTCGCGCCGCGGCCGAGCAGGCTGCCTTGAAGCCGGTCTTCGTCGACACGTTCCGGCCGCAGCTCGACAACCAGATCGGGCTGGTCGGCCGGCTGAAGAAGGCCGGCGCAACAAAAGTGTTCGCTGGCGGGGACGGCGACGACATCGCGATCATGGGCCGCGACGCCGCCCAGCTCGATGTCGGCATCACCTTCGCCGGCGGCGAAAACCTGCGCACACCGCCCGGCGATGTGCCCTATCCCGTCGGCACGCTGATGATCGCCACGCCGGAATGGTCGGAGGTTGCCGATCCAAAGGTCGTGCAGGCTTTTGCCGCGAAGAACATCGCGCCGGATGGTTATACGCTGCCGGCCTATGCCGCGGTCGAGGTCGCCAAGGCCGCGCTGGCCGGCGCGGAAAGCTCCGGTCAGCCGCTCGCCGAAGCGCTGACTGGCCATGATTTCGCAACCGCGATCGGCACCGTCCGCTTCGACGACAAGGGCGATCTCAGCCAGAACCCGTTCCGCGTCTTCCGCTTCGACGGCACGCATTTCGTACCGCTGGAGGACAAGTGATGTTCCGCACCGGGCCGCGTAATCTCATTACCGACGTTGACGGCCTCCGCATCGGCAATGCCGCCGACGCCAGGCTGAAATCGGGCGTCACGGTTGTGCTGTGCGACGAGCCCGCGGTTGCCGGCATCCAGGTGCTGGGCGGCGCGCCGGGCACGCGCGAAACCGATCTGCTCGAGCCGCAGAACTCGATCGCGACGATCCATGCCGTCGTTCTGTCGGGCGGCTCCGCCTTCGGCCTCGACGCCGCTTCGGGCGTGCAGGCGGCGCTGCGCGAGAAAAACATCGGTGTCGAGGTTGGCGGCTTCCGCGTGCCGATCGTGCCGGCCGCGATCCTGTTCGACCTGCGCAATGGCGGCGACAAGGATTGGGGTCGCTATCCGCCCTATCGCGAACTCGGCTATGAGGCCGTGCAGGCGGCAACCGGCGATTTCGCCATCGGCACGGCTGGCGCCGGGACCGGCGCGCTGACCTCCGGGCTGAAAGGCGGGCTGGGCTCCGCCTCGACCGTGCTCGACAGCGGCGTCACCATCGGCGCGCTCGCCGCCGTCAATCCGACCGGCTCGGTGACGGTCGGCCGCAGCCGCCATTTCTGGGCTGCCCCCTTCGAGATCGGCGACGAGTTCGGCGGCCTGGGCTATCCCGCCCAGATGCCCGAGGACGCCCGGGAGATCCTGCTGAAATACCGCGACCGGAGCGTCGGCGGCGAGGTCGAAGGCGGCAGCACCACCATCGCCGTCATCGCCACCGACGCCGTCCTGAGCAAGGCCGCGGCCAAGCGGCTGGCAATTTCGGCGCATGACGGCTTCGCCCGCGGCATCTGGCCGACGCACACGCCGGCCGACGGCGATCTGGTCTTTGCCCTGGCGACCGGCAGGAGCGGCATCGAGCTCGGCGCCGATGCCGCGATCGACCTGTTCGCGGCGGCTGGCGCCACAATGGCGCGTGCGATCAGCCGCGGCGTCCATGCCGCGACGCCGGCCGCGGGTGATTTGTTCCCTGTGTGGTCGTCGCGCTGATCAGGTCGGATCGGACTTTTCTTCCTCGAAGGTGACGGCGACATCCGAATTCGCGGAGAGCCATACCTTCTGCCCGTCGATCTCCGCGACCAGGGCAAGCGAGATGTAGTGGTGATGGCCCTTATGCGAGCCCATGCCGCTGTCGGCCTTGGTCAGCTTGATCCGGTCACCCTCGACCTTGTCGACGGTGCCGATATGGACGCCATCGGCGCCGATCACTTCCATATGTCCGCGTATCTTGCTGATGTCGGTGCTCATGCTGGTCCTCCGCTGGATGGCGATTTGCCCTTTCGGATGCGAGACGACCGACAATAACAAATGAACGCCGGATTGGATGCATCGCACGGCACGTCTCGTTCACCATGGCGTGATAGGCATGACGCCGATGAGACAGATGACGCCTAGCCTGCCCGGTCGCGCGACGCGCGATGGGATTTGCCACCTATGACGCCGTTGCAGCAAGTCCCGTTGCGCCGCGGCCTCATGGATCGGCTCCGTCCCGCAATTCCTTCGGCAAGCGAGGCTGCTGTCGGAACCTTGCTCTGGGGCACAGCCATGGGTGCCAGCGCGCTGGCAAATCTTCTGCTGGCCGCCTGGGAGACACCCGACAGGATCCGGTTCGTTGCGCTGCTCTATGGTCTTGGCGGCTTGCTTGCCTTCCCGGTTGGGCTGACGCTGGCAAGGCTGGTTTCTCGCGGCCGTAATTGGGAAACGGCCTTCGCCGCGGCGTTCGTGTCGCTTCTGGCGGCAACGCTCGCCTTCACCGGCGGCCTGTTCGCGTTGCAGTATCGCTCCTATTATGCCGAGTGGCACGCACCGGCGTTGACGCTGACCTGGGCGTTCGAGTTCGCCTTCACGCTGCTGACCGCGCTCTACCAGTTCGTCGTGCTTGGCGTGCGGCTCTATTTTCCGCTGGGTTTTGCAGCGCTTGTCGGGGTCAGCATCTGGTTTGCGCGGCGGCGGCGTTGAGCATCGGGCCCGCCTCTGTTAGGACGCGGCCAGCGCTTATCTAGGCAGGACTTAAAAAACGAATGATCCCTCGCTATTCCCGGCCGGAAATGGTCGCCATCTGGTCGCCCGAAACCCGCTTCCGCATCTGGTTCGAGATCGAGGCGCATGCCTGCGATGCGCTGGCGGAATTGGGAGTCATCCCGAAGGAAGCGGCAAGGACCATCTGGGAAAAAGGCGGCGCGGCCAAATTCGACGTCGCCAAGATCGACGAGATCGAGCGCGTCACCAAGCATGACGTCATTGCTTTCCTCACCCACTTGGCCGAATTCGTCGGGCCGGATGCCCGCTTCATTCACCAGGGCATGACCTCGTCGGACGTGCTCGACACCTGCCTTGCCGTGCAGCTGACG
Source organism: Mesorhizobium sp. LCM 4577 (assembly GCF_001854795.2). NCBI lineage: Bacteria > Pseudomonadati > Pseudomonadota > Alphaproteobacteria > Hyphomicrobiales > Phyllobacteriaceae > Mesorhizobium > Mesorhizobium sp. LCM 4577. The sequence continues at coordinate 462,067 of NZ_MDDU01000024.1, forward strand.
CGGGCCAGCGACATCCTGCTTGCCGACATCGACGCCTTGCTGGCGGCGCTGAAGCGCCGTGCTTTCGAGCACAAGGATACCGTCACCATCGGCCGCAGCCACGGCATCCATGCCGAGCCGACCACCTTCGGCGTCAAGCTGGCGCAGGCCTATGCCGAGTTCTCGCGCTGCCGCGAGCGGCTGGTGCACGCGCGCGAGGATATTGCGACCTGCGCCATCTCCGGCGCGGTCGGCACCTTCGCCAACATCGAGCCTTATGTCGAAGAGCATGTGGCGGCAAAGCTCGGGCTGAAGCCGGAGCCGGTATCGACCCAGGTCATTCCGCGCGACCGCCATGCCATGTTCTTTGCGACCCTCGGCGTCATCGCCTCGTCGGTCGAACGCCTCGCCGTCGAGATCCGCCATCTGCAGCGCACCGAGGTGCTGGAAGCGGAAGAGTATTTCTCGCCAGGCCAGAAGGGCTCGTCGGCCATGCCGCACAAGCGCAACCCGGTGCTGACCGAGAACCTCACCGGCCTTGCCCGGATGGTGCGGTCGATGGCGCTGCCGGCCATGGAGGATGTGGCCCTCTGGCACGAACGCGACATTTCGCATTCCTCGGTCGAGCGCATGATCGGACCGGATGCGACGGTGACGCTGGATTTCGCGCTGGCGCGTCTGACCGGCGTCGTCGACAAGCTGCTCGTCTATCCCGAGAACATGGAGAAGAACCTCAACAAGTTCCGCGGCCTGGTGCATTCGCAGCGCGTGCTCTTGGCGCTGACGCAGGCCGGCCTGTCACGCGAGGACGCCTATCGCCTGGTGCAGCGCAACGCCATGAAAGTCTGGGAGCACGGCGCCGATTTCCTGGAGGAACTGCTTGCCGACAAGGACGTGACGGCGGYCCTCTCCGAAGCCGATATCCGTGAGAAATTCGACCTCGGCTACCACACCAAGCATGTCGACACGATCTTCAAGCGGGTGTTTGGGGAGGCTTGAGGTCGAGCAACGACGTCCGTCAGCGCCAAGCTGGAACACCCCTCATCCGTCTTGTCGCTTTGCGACAAGCCACCTTCTCCCACAAGGGGAGAAGGGGGAATCTGGCGCTCACTCCTCAGTCAATCACCAGCGTTTGCGATTGGCAGTGGCGCCGGCGAGTTCTCCCTTCTCCCCTTGTGAGGGCTTTGCACAGAATCGGATCAGTGATTCCATGCGGATATCCGGCAAGGAGGATTCGCGATGGTCGATCGAGTGCTTGGTCAGTTGAGCCTGGCGGACGGTTTTGCGTCGGCGGATGAGACGATCTTCGACCTGGTAGCGAAGGAACTGGACTGGGCGCCGATCCGAACCTTGCTTGGTCAGCGCAGCGGTCCCGGCTCCGGCAACACCAGCTATCCGGCCGAACCGCTGCTGCGCTGTCTCTTGCTGGGCGTGTGGCATGGGCTG